>MHXH01000029.1 GCA_001824435.1 Parcubacteria group bacterium RIFCSPLOWO2_01_FULL_48_18 | reverse complement strand
CTTTAAAACCCCGACCGAAGTGATGCAAAGCTATTGATTAGAGAACGCTACATGGGACATCGTGGAGGACATCAAAATTGAGTATATTTACATTCCGGATTTGAGATGGCCGAATTTGACATAAAACTTTCTGCCGCGATATACTATGCGTAGCATAACAATCACGTCCTTGTGAAGAATCAATAGGAGGAGATGGCTCTATGGAAATGCTCATCGGTACCGCGGTTCTTATGTTCGGGGTTGCGTTAGTGCTAAACCTTCTACGGAAGACATTCGACGTCCAAAAAGCGATCCTCATCTCAAATATACTTTCCGGAGGAGATGCGATCGTAAAGCTGGAACCAAGCGACGTCGACGGACTCAAGCTCAAATTGGCAAGCCTTATTTCAAAAGTAACCGCTGGTTAGTATTCCAACGTCCGCCTCGCTTAACGGGCGGATTTTTTATAAGAATAGCCGAGATTTCCTCGGAGCCGAAGTTAAAACTAGGGTCATCGTATCCCTTACGCGAACCCACTACCTCCATTTTTGCCCGCTTGGCGGATTTACTTCAGGGCGGAACGATTATACAATGGAAGGGCAAGAACGCATGGCAAAAGAAACACCAAAATTCAATAGGACGCTTGCTCAGTATTTCACGAATCTCAGGCTCGAAAAGCAGGATGGAGTGTGGCGCGAATGCCGGTTCTCCGGCGAGAAATTTTACATCCGGCCCGAAGATATCGCATTTTATAAACGGATTGGGGTTCCTTTGCCGACGCTTCATCCGAACGAGCGATGGCGACGCTTATCGGCCTACGAAAACTCATACAACATATTTCGGATAACGTCTGCGTGGAGCAAGAAGCCGATCATTGCCGCTTATCCTCCGGAGACGCCGTACAAAATTTACGAACATCAGGTGTGGCGCTCTGACAAGTGGGACCCGATCTCATTTGGGCATCAATGGATTGCAAGTAAAGGTTTTTTCAACCAATTTTCCGAACTTCAAAAATTAGTTCCGCGGCCAAACCTCATTACATACCCCACGAACATTGGAAGTGATTATACAAACACGTCGTCGAATCTCAAAAATTGCTATTTGGTTTTCAACACGCTGAGCGGGGAGAATTTGTACTATGTTGATGGCCACGATCGAAGCATGGACTGTGTTGACGGGAACTCGTTCACGAACTCAACGAACTGCTACAGTTGCCGCGACATCACAAACTCATATCATTGCTTTTTCTGTGAAGAGTGTTCGAATTGCCTTGAGAGTGCGTTCCTTTTCGATTGTCGGAACTGTGATCGCTGTTTTATGTCTACAAATCTAAGGAACAAGAAATACTGTTTTCGAAATAAACAACTTTCGAAAGAAGAATATGAGCAGCATATGCGGGGAGTGTATCTTGGGAATTACAACGAGGTTCAAAAATATGTTGCCGAGTTCGCCAAAATCAAACGAGGCGCACTTTATAAAGTTGACAATAATATTCGTACCGTCAACTGCCTTGGAGATTACAATCGGGATTCAAAAAACTGTTACTTTTCCTTGTATGTAATGAAATCGGTGGGGGTGAACTACTCTTTGGGGCTCACCGATTACCGAGACTCCTGCGACATTGTCGGCGGTGGCGGAGGAGAACTCTGTTATGAACTTATGACTGTCAGTACGAGCGGGAATTATGGCGTAAAACTTTCATCTCAAATCGACAACTGTCGCGAGGTCGAGTACTGCGACTTATGCCGAAATTGCAGCTATTGCTTTGGCTGTATCGGGCTTGAGAATAAATCTTTTTGTATCCTGAATAGACAGTATACGGAGGAAGAATACTGGAAACTTGTTGATCATATTAAAACATCGATGTTAACCACCGGTGAGTACGGAGAGTTTTTTCCGCCGGCCCTCATGCCTATTCCATATAAAATATCGTTTGCAACTTCTTACACCGGTTTCGACGACTATGCTCGCGCTGTAAAGTTTGGTTACGACGTGAGCGATGTTAAAAATTCCGCAGAACGGCCGTCCGACAACGGAGCCGCCGTCATTCACGGAGATGATTTGCCGCTTGATATTCGCGCGGTAGACGACGATATTCTCACAAGGGTAGTGCACGATACTGCGAATAATCGCTATTTTCGAATCATGCCCTATGAGTTGGATTTTTACCGAAGGAATGGCCTTGCGTTGCCGCGAGAACATCCAATTGTACGAATTTTCCGTTTTCGGAAACCTTATGCAGTGCGCCTCAAATTCTACGATCGGCGCTGTGGAAAGTGCGGAGCTACGCTTTTGTCCCCTAGAGAAGTTGAAAAATACCCGAAGTTGCTTTGCGAAGATTGCTACAACACAGAAGTGTCCTGAAGTGAAGCTCAGCCGACAGGAGTCGGCAGCTTCTTTCGATTCGGTGCGGAGCGAAACCCCGCACCGAAAGCCCTTCGGGCTTGGCACTTTCATCCCCAGACAAAGAGTCTGGGGCTTTCTGGCGCGGGGTAGATCCGCCGAGCGGGCAAAAACGGAGATGAACGGAAGGAGGTTTTGCCCGCGAGCCGCAAGCACAGTTCCATCGCCCAGCGCGAGAGGCGCGGAGCAGACGAGGTTTCTATCAGTAGCGCCACCGGGATTCGAACCCGGGTTACCGGCTTGAAAAGCCGATGTCCTAGACCAGACTAGACGATGGCGCCAAAACAAAGGGAAGTGAGAAAAAACCGACACCCCTGCCCCATGGATGACAGAAGCGCATTCTCAAAATCAGTATAACCGAAGGTTATTTGCGTTTCAATTCATCCTTCGGTTCTACTCAAGACGACCATGGGTTTATCGAGGGGTCATAATCTTGCCTAAAGCCAAAACCGTTGGTAGTATAAGTAAGGTTTTTTACTTTTCCTACAGGAAAACTATGAGCACGCACACGCACGAAGCAACCGACGCAAACTTTGAGGAACTTGTATCGAAATCTGCATTGCCGGTGGTGGTTGATTTTTGGGCTGACTGGTGCGGCCCGTGTCGAATATTCGGACCGGTGTTCGAAAAAGTTGCGGCAGCGCATAGTGACACGATCGTTTTTGCCAAATTGAACACGGATGAAAACGGGGCGACGATGGACAAATACGACGTGCGTGGCATTCCGACGGCTATATTATTCCGCAATGGAAAAGAAGAAAAAAGGTCCGGCTTTATGACCGAACCGGAGTTTAAGAAATTTCTCGGTCTTGTATAATCGCTTTCATTGCCTTGACTCCGTTCTGTAGTCATAAAAAATCCCTCTGGAAAAAGAGGGAATTGTTTTTATAGATCGTATATGATAGTACAGGAGAAGAAGGATGAATCTTATGAATATCTTAGCCATTGAAACATCGTGCGACGAAACTGCGATTGCCCTTGTGGAAGCATCCGGCGGGCTGCGCGCGCCGAAATTCAGGATTGTATCAAGCGTCGTTTCATCGCAGGTAAAAATTCACGCGCCGTTCGGCGGTGTCGTTCCTAATCTTGCGAAGCGCGAACATATCAAGAACCTCCCGATAGTTTTGAAAAGGGTTTTCCAAAATTCTCCTTCGACCCCGAGCCTTTTTCGAGTTCGAGCCTCAGGGTCGAGGACAGGACCGAGGGGTAAATTTGATCTATTGGCCGTAACCGTTGGTCCCGGCCTTGAGCCGGCGCTCTGGACCGGCATCGAATTCGCAAAAAAATTAAAAAGAGAATTGGACGTACCGGCAGTCGGCGTCAATCACCTTGAGGGTCACCTCTACAGTTTTCTTTTATCAAAGAAAGCTGCGGGCACGACGCATAAAGCACGAAGTGCGAAAAGAAGATTGGATGGTTTCGAATTTCGAATTTCGAATTTCGAATTTCCAGCAATAGCATTGCTGGTGAGCGGTGGGCATACAATTCTGGTTTTGATGGAGTCGCTTGCCAAATGGTACAAGCTTGGAGAAACGCGCGATGATGCCGCGGGCGAGGCGTTTGATAAAGTTGCGCGCATGCTTCATCTGTCGTATCCCGGCGGCGCAGAGCTTGAAAAACTCGCCCGCAAGGGCAGGGCCGATACGATATCATTTCCCCGACCCATGATTCACGCGAAAGACTATGATTTCAGCTTTTCCGGCCTCAAAACCTCCGTTCTTTACTATATGAAAGAACTATCGCCCTCAGTGTTCAACGTTAAACACTCTACGCTCAAAAACGATATTGCGGCTTCATTTCAGGCTGCAGTAATCGACGTCCTCGTTACAAAGACAGTCCGCGCGGCACGGGAGTATGGCGCGAAATCAATTATGCTTTCCGGCGGGGTCGCGGCAAATAGGGCTTTACGGAGGGCGCTGCAAGCTGCAAGCCGCAAGCTACGCGCTAATTTTTTCGTTCCTCCGTTCAAATTTAACACCGATAACGCCGCGATGATCGGTGTTGCGGGGTATATGCAGTACCTAAAAAATAAAACCCGCGCAATCAGAGCACAGGGGAATTTGAATTTGTGACTATTCTACCATTCGTACGCCTACCCGCCGTAACTTTAGCAAGTGGGGATTTAGAGCCGGGCAAAAGCCGCCGCAGCAAGTCTTAATCTTGATCTTGGTCGAGAGTACTTTCAGTATAATAAAATAGGGTTTTTAGTGTATGCGCGATTTTCTCATCTTCGATAAGGATAGCTATCGGCTGATCCTCGGAGAACGAAAATATTCCTACGTTGTTATCATAAATATCGATTTCGGTGTCGAACGTATATTTTTCGGGCAATAGTTTTGTGGTGCGAAGCAGTTCGCCGTCCCTTTTTTGGCTAACCCGCGACCATTGCGTATCAGGAGCAATAGCAATACATTTGATGCTAAGCCGAGTCCGCTTTTTCACATAATATTCAATCCATCCCTTGTCCATTTTTTTAAAAATCGCATCGGTTCCGGTAAAATCAAGAAGTTTTTTTTCTTTGTTATTTTCTAACGTGTCCTCGTATGCCTGTTTAATTCCCTCAATCCCTTCAAAAAATCTGATTCGCGGCAAAATATCTCTTTTTTCCCGTACTTTTTTTAGTTCGGGCAATATTTCTTTAATTTCATCTTTTCGGTCTTGCAGCTCGTCCCGCTTGCGCTCAATGAACGGAATGATGTGGCTGGGCGGAATGGATTGATATTCGATAATCCCTCCGCGATCGGCGGACGATACAAGCCCCCGCTCCGTGAGCGACTTCAAAATACCGTACGTTGTGGTCCGGTTCAGGCGGGCTTTTTTCGCAACCGCAGGAACCCTAAGACTTCCCTCTTGTAGCAGAACAAACATTGCCTGGATCTCTTTATCGCTTAGGCCGAGATCGCTAAATACTTTTCTTAAAATAGTTATCATGGATATTCCTCTTTCTTTAAGTATAACATATTGTTGAGAAAAGTCGACAGTGTACTATTTACTATTGACAAAGTGCTTGTTTCAGAATATAATTATACTGTTGAAGCGGTTCAACAACGTACCTTAACAAGGAAACACCATGAGGGTCGTTAAAGCTGGGAAAGTGAAGATCGTGAAGGTAAGCGTTAAACAGTGGAGAATTAAGGTTGTCTGCGCCAAGAAAGACAAGTACGATACGACTGGTTGTCGGGCCAAATTAGAGATTGCCGCAAAAGACCTTGTGATGATGTGCTGGTACGGCTCATTTTTCCCGCATTATTATCTTGCCGCTCAATGTCCGCTATGCGGGAAATATAACATGGTAGGGGTTCCCGACTCGATCTGGGAAAAGCTTGACACGGCCGCAAGCCGCAGAAAAGCGATCTGGGACGGTTTCAGCGACGGCGCTACTCCAGAGTGGCACATTAACCCAGAAAAGTAGTCCATTCACAAGGAAAGGTTGTGTTAAAAGGTGTTCTGAAGCTCCGGTTACGGCTCAGAACATGCAACGGCGGGGGCTGCCACCCTTTCTTTGAGTGGGCCGAGGATGAAAACCAGTATGGTTTCTACGTTCGAACGTGGGGAGAAAAGCCGGTGGAGCCGCACTGAGAAATTCCGGTCCTCTGTCCCCACTGCGGTACGCGCTTCATAATCAAACTACGGAACGGCCTCAGGGGATTATTCGAAAGAGGTTGAGAATCGGGGACTTGTTCGGACTCTGGATCATGCGATCCAGAGTCCTTTAACTAAAAAAACCTGTTGCGTCTTTTTATAAATGAAGAGTTGCGCAAAAAAATTCAATACCGACAATGCCGCAATGATCGCGGCTGCAAGTTATATAAACTGGCTTCAAAATAAAAGACGCCCACTCAAAGCGCAGGCGAATTTAAACTTATAAATTCGTCCTGAGCTTACCGAAGGGCGAATTTAAACTTATAAGTTCGCTGAGCCCACCGAAAGGCGAATTTGAGTCTTAAATAAAAAACCCCCCTGCGTGCGGAGGTTTATTCTTGCGGTCCGACTTGCGCCTCTCCGGTGCGTATTGCCGCTTGAGCCGTGGATTCGGTCATGGTCTTGACGAATTTTTCCCCGTCCCAGAAGCCGGTACCGATTGCGCCCATCGCACAAAATGCACTGCGTTCTTTCATGGAATAGTGGAATCCGGCATGTATGAGTTTTGGGGTCGGGTCGTCTCCCACGAATGCTTCGGCAACGAAATCGTTCGGGAAAACATGATCATTGCAGATTGCGCACAGCGTTACCCTGCCACTGTCGATCGCGCGGGTTGCCCCTTTTTTCCATCGCCTCCATTTGATATCTTCATAGAACGGGGAGTTGAAAAAAAGAAGAAGCGCGACGCATACAATAAGGAAAGCAACAACTCCGATCGCTGCCCTTAGTCCAAAAATGGCATCAACAAACAGTCCAACTACAATGATGGCCGCGACAATAATATCCATTGCGTATATCCTCCATTTTTGAGATTTTGTTGAGCAGCTAATGGGATAATACGAAATTCTTGTCTTCCATGCAAGGCCTTTGTGAAGATTGAGTTTCTGCCTGGAATTTTAAGCAGTTCTCGCTATACTATAAACAATGCTTGATAAGGCATATGATCCGAAAAACGTGGAGCGAGAAATTTATGCCCGGTGGGAAAAATCCGGCTATTTCAATCCAGATAAGCTACCAAAGCGGGGAAACAGAGAAACGGGGAAACGGAGAAATAAACCATACGTTATTTTGATGCCGCTTCCGAACGTGACTGGCTCGCTTCACATCGGCCACGTACTCGATCAAACAATTCAAGACCTTCTTACGCGCTGGCATCGGATGCGAGGATTCCGTGCGCTCTGGCTTCCCGGCACTGACCATGCGGGAATCGCGACGCAAAATGTCGTTGAAAAAGAGCTCCGTAAACAAGGCGTTTCGCGGTTCGGTCTCGGTAGAGAAAAATTCATTGAAAAAACTTGGGAGTGGAAGCAAAAGTACGGCGCAGTTATTGAAAACCAGGAGCGCCTCCTGGGGAATTCATGCGATTGGTCGCGTAATAGATTTACCATGGATCCGGCGTATGCAGAGGCGGTAAAAAACGCCTTCACCCACTATTACAATAAAGGATTGATCTATCGGGGAAAGCGCGTTGTAAACTGGTGTACTCGTTGCGGCACGAGCCTTTCCGAACTTGAGATCGAATATAAAGAAGAAAAGGCGCGGCTGTATTACATTCGTTATCCGATTGAGAACGAATCGGGAAATTATATCGTTGTTGCGACAACGCGTCCGGAAACCATGCTCGGAGATTGCGCGGTTGCGGTACACTCTAAAGATGCGCGCTATACGGGGTATGTAGGTAAAAATGTTCTTTTGCCGATTCACGACCGTTTGATCCCGATTATTACGGATAAGGGTGTCGAGCAGGATTTCGGAACCGGCGCCGTGAAGGTCACTCCTTCGCATGATATGCTCGATGCCGAAATTGCGGAGCGCCACACCCTCCCGTTTCTCGATATCATAAATGAACGCGGCCGGATGACTGCGCATGCAGGCGAACTATTCGAAGATTTGAAAACGGACGAGTGCCGGGAAAGAGTTACTGGGATGTTGCGCGAAAAGAATCTTATAGAAAAAGAAGAGGAGTACTCGCACAATCTCGCCATTTGCTACCGGTGCGGCGGAGCGCTTGAACCGCAGAGGAGTAATCAGTGGTTTGTTAGGATGCGGGAACGTCCTCGGGGTCAAAAAACGCAGATGTCGCTTCGCGAAATGGCATATAAAGCAGTACAATCGGGAAAGGTGAAAATCCTTCCTAAAAACTACGAGAAACCTTATTTTGCGTGGCTGAAAGATATAAAAGATTGGTGCGTCTCGCGACAAATTTGGTGGGGACACCGAATACCGGCGTGGTATTGTGGATTGGCCGAAGCGCGTCTGCCCGTTATGGGTTTTAACGAACGTATCGTGCCGCAGGTGCTCGGCGGAAAAAAAACAAAAACGCATCGGGTCCGCGACCATCGCCTCAATGTCGGCGACAAAGTCGCTTTTGAAAATAGCCAAACGAAAGCGTTGTTTGGATACGGTATTATTACGGAGATTGAACAAACAAGGGTCGCGGACCTTGTTCCAATGACGGACCCATCGCACGGCACGCTGTATAAAACAACCAAAGACATTATCACCGCATTTAAGCGCTATAATCCTGACAGAAAAGTAACTTTAGACACGATCGTAATAACGTATACATACTCATTCACGCCGATAACTGAGAAACATTCGCGCGAGGGATGCGGAAATATTCTTGTATCTTCTGAAAAACCCAAAAAGTGCCCCGCGTGCGGCGGAACAAATCTTACTCAAACCCCGGACGTGCTAGACACATGGTTTTCGTCCGCGCTATGGCCGTTTGCCGCGCGTAGCAAACGCGACCTGGAACAATACTATCCGACCGATGTGCTGGTAACGGCGCGCGACATTTTAAACCTGTGGGTGGCACGGATGATTTTTTCAGGAACAGAATTTAAACAACAACCGCCATTTCACACTGTTTTAATTCACGGCACTGTTCTTACCAAAGAAGGCAAGCGTATGTCCAAAAGCCTTGGCACCGGAGTGGATCCGCTCATGCTCATCGAACAATACGGCACAGACGCGCTCCGCTTCGCCGTTATCTGGCAGTCAATGGGACAGCAAGATATCCGCTGGAGCGAGGAAGCGTTGATCGCGGGTAAAAAATTCGCCAACAAATTATGGAATGCGAGCCGTTTTGTGCTGATGCGCCTGGATGGGAAAAAAGCAACAAAAAAAGAACTCGGCAGCACGCTCTTGAAATTTCCCGCACGCGACAAAAACGCATCAACAATATATAGAGAATATAAAAGAATGGTACAATCAATGGAGAAGGATATTGCTGCATATCGCCTCGGCCACGCGTTGCACCGGTTATATGATTTTTTCTGGCATCGATTTTGCGACCGGGCGATTGAAGAGTTCAAGGATAAAGAAGGAATCGACGCAAAATTATTTTTACTTGCCCTTCTTGTGGAACAGCTCAAAATACTGCACCCATTTATGCCATTTGCAACAGAATATATTTACTCTTTCATCCCGATCACGGACAAAAACTTGCTGATGGTAGAACAAATAAATTAAAGATTGGCTTGTAGCTTGTAGCAAAGCTAAAAAGCTAAAAAGCTCTCATTGCTTCTCGTTCTTGCGATTATTTTCGGCATTCTTCCCGGATTTGCGTGGCTGATTTTCTATTTGCAGGAAGATCCACACCCTGAACCGAGACGGCTTATTGTATACGTATTTCTCGTCGGCGGAATTGTTACCTTTCTTGCCGTTGGTTTAGAAATCGGCTATCTCAATGCGCTCAAGCTGCTCGGCTGGCAGACGCCCATTGCATTATTGACGGGGCTTGCGATCATCGAAGAGGTGCTTAAATTTGCCGCCACCTACGCAAGTATTCACAGAAGCAGATATTTCGACGAAGCGGTCGATGCCATGATTTATATGGTGGTGGCAAGCCTTGGATTTGCCACTGCTGAAAATATCCTGTTTGCGGTCGGCGACATCCAAGAGGGATTAACCGCCGGCATTATGGAGAGCAGCCTCATCGGCGGGGTGTTCGAAACCATCTCGCTTAGATTCGTGGGCGCCACATTGCTGCACACGCTCGCTTCGGCAATTGTAGGATATTATTGGGCGTTGGGGATTGCGCAAAGGCGGGAAAAGCATTTTATTGCCCTAGGCCTCTTATGTGCCACCCTCTTGCATGCCTTCTTTAATTACCTTATTATTACATATGGACCCGGTCAGATATACTATTCTACTCTGTTACTGGTGATCGTAGCAGCAGTAGTGCTGCATGATTTTGAGAAAATTAAGGGGTACCCACGGCAGGCGAAACATTTCCATCCGTCGCAGAACCCGAGCGTATAATTGAGAAACCGGAACCCAATGGATGAAGAAATTAAAAAATTTTTCGAGGACTTAAGCACCGACCCTGCGCCGCACGCCGATTTGGTGTCCGTAAAAACAGACCACGGTTCAGCATCAGCTGCAGTCATGCAAGGAACGGACGACGACGAAAATAATGAGGACGAGGAAAAGGAGGGCGTTTTCGGAGACGACGAGTTGCGCGGAGACGAAGGACAGCTTACCATCGACGTGTACCAAAAGCCGAATGAGATCATTATTCAATCGACCATTGCCGGCGTTGCTCCGGAAGATCTAGAAGTAAGCGTTACCGATGAGATGGTGACGATCCGCGGCAGGAGAGAAAAATCAGAATCGGTGGAAACAAGAGACTACCTCTATCAAGAATTATACTGGGGAAGGTTTTCACGGTCCGTGATTCTGCCGCAAGACGTCGACAGCGAACAAGCAACCGCAGAACTTAAAAACGGCATCCTGACCGTACGGCTCCCGAAAATCAAAAAACAGAAAACGAAAAAACTGAAGGTAAAAACCCCTGCGTGATCAATTTCTCTTTGAATGGCGCGGATAAAAAACCGACCGACGAATTCCCCCAAGGGGGTTTTTTGATTACCCTGATGATCCATTGAGGGGATCAATCAGTCGGATCACATCCAAGCTGCTCCCAAGGAAGTCCTTTTGGGCTTTTGGCCAGAGGACCGCCGATGTACTGTAGAAATGAAACTTCGCATAACGTGACGGATTTCTAAATATAGGATAGTATAATTGCATAATGATGCTCGAAAGAGGTTCTGAGTCGCAAAAAGCGGTACCGCCACGGTCCATGCGCGAAGCAACTTCTATGGAATTGAATGCCGATTTAGCGTTATTTGCTGAAGAAGATCGACCGCTTATCGAAAGATACTTACAGGGAGAACGTGTTGCGCCGGAAGAACAGCGCAGGCGGGATCTTGTTATTCAGGAATGGTGGCAAAAAAAATACGATTTCCCCTATAAACACAGGGCCGAACGGCAAGGACTTTTGGGCGAGAAATATAGCATGTCGTTGCGGAATGGGAGAGGGGAATCGGATTCTGACGTCATGCAAGAAGAGGTATGTTTTGGAGAGGCGCTGCTTCTGGTTGATTCGGTGAATTCTCAAATGCTTGTGGCCGAACAGGTTTCTTCGCCCGAGCGAATGCGGAATATAAAAGGTTCTAAGGTTAACTCCAGAAGCAAAAAGCGCAAATACTTAATCGGGCAATTGCTTATCGAATATGATGTTCTGCCGGAGCGCGTCCAGGCTATAGTAGTAAAAACGAACCAAGGAATTCGGCTTTCGTCCAATGAACAGTCAGAATTTGATTCGTATGTGCATAAACGTAACGTGCTTTTAGGATTTGAGAGAAAAAAGCAAGGCGAGATGCAAAAACTGAAGGGGCGTCTTCGGGCAATTGACAGGAAAGAAGATTATACAAGCAGTGAACGAGGGGGAAGGCGGACTCTTTCATACGATGAATCCAGCGGCACATTGCTTGTGATGAAAGACGGAAATCAAAAAGTTGTGGGCGAGGGCGATGTTGTTGCAGATTACGTATGGGGCATCATGTATCGGCCGGACGTATCCGTTCCTGATCATCTATGGCGGCGCCTACGAAAACTTTCCGATATCACGGAAGCCCGCCACCGTATCGAAAGATCTTTTGACGAAGAGTTGGCTGAACGAGAAGGAACTTCGTTCGGCATTGACCATGTTCCGGTTGAAGCCATCGAACAAAATATCAAAGTCAGTGCCGGCATCATAGCCGAACGGATGATGAAAACATTTTTAACTCGTCTTGAATATGCTCATCCAAAATACGGCTTTAGAATAGAAAACTCAAATGCGCTGGAAGACACCGAGTTAAAATATGATTTTAAATTGGTGATACCCCAAAAGCGCCGCGGCGTTGCAGTTGAAAGTGAGGATATGATGCGAGAAGCATACGTTGAGAATAAAAGAAGGGTCGGCATACAGTTTACAATCACAAAACTCAATTCGATATTGTTTGATAAGGAAAGACAGATTGGGGAGGCGCGCAAGCACATTGCCGAATCCAAATACTTGCGGTATGTGAAGCGGCCGGTTGATGATATTGTTTTGATTAGAATTCCGCTCGAAAGTTATGGCGATTGTTTTAAGAAATGGCTTGCGGCAGGAAAGCCCTCGGGCGGTCCAGAGCAGTTTTTAACCCTTGAAGAAAAACATAAGATCGTTAAAGTCTTACTTGCACAAAACTTTTTGCAGCTGTCAGATGAAGAAATCGAAAAACTGGTTGTGTAATTATTTGTCGTTTTCGGCTTAAATTGCAACCGCTGGTTGCCCCCTGGTATAATCCATCACGTACAGCTTATGCATCTGCGAAAACATCATTTTGCGGGCCGTCGTATAGTGGCCATTATGACTGCCCTCCAAGCCCCGTATATCAACTTCGACGACATTTGCGGGATTAGTACAGTGGCAGTACGACTCCCTTCCAAGGAGTAGACGCCAGTTCGATTCTGGTATCCCGCTCCAAGATAAGACTTTCCGAACAATTTTTGATTTTGCGTGCTCCACCATTTCTTTCTTCTGGGTTGATTTTTTTTGGACACCGTGTATGATGATAAAAAATGCAAATTCCTATGATCATGGACGGCGTACTCTCTTTCCGCATTCGAAAAAGACATCTCCGTTCTGTCGCGACTGCAATTGTCGCCGGCTTTTTACTGTATGGCGCGTGGACGTTTTTTGCCGGCCCGCGTCCTCATGTGCCGAACGAATTCAACGCGGCGCGGCTTCAAGGAGCATTGATCGCGCAGGAAATCGTTGATGTCGTCAGCGAATCAAACGACCGCCTGTATTTAATATCCACGTATGATGTCGGCGGCGACTATCGAGCGGCGCTGGATTTGTCCGCGCGGGCCCTAGAAGAAAACAAGGCGGTTGCCGACAGTGCGGTTAGTCTTTCCAAACAGCTGGAAGTAATGCTCAGAAATCTAGAACAGGTATATCCTCCCGAAGCACAGACAAAAGCGCAGGGAGCAATCTTAGCCGAGGTACAACTGATCAATAAACTCATCTCTTACAGCCAGCTCTTGTCTCAGCTTCTTGAAGAATTGCGACTTAAACTGAAAGCACATCTTAATGGCGTGGCTTCCCCGGGCATAGAAATTCAAACCCGTGTAGACGAGATCAACAGAGAAATTCGGAACATCAACGCTCTCAACCAAGAATTTATAGAATCAATGAAGGAATTTGATAGATACTTCAGTAAGTGAGTTCGAGATTCGAATATCGTTCCCCGACACTGTTTCGGGTTTCGGATTTCGCGCTTCGGATTTAATCTTTGAAGCATGTGCATTTTATCGGGATCGGCGGCATCGGCGTGAGCGCGTTGGCTCGCGCTTTTTTGCATTGGGGATGGCGCGTGAGCGGATCAGATTCAACCGCTTCAGAAATTACCGATGACCTTAAAAGAACCGGCATACAAGTGTATATCGGCAACCACGCGCGTCCTGCCGCCGCAACATCATGCGACTTGATAATCTATTCCCTCGCTGTCAGGCCCGACAATCCGCAGCTTATCGAAGCTCGCCGTCTCGGCATAAAAACCCAAAGCTATCCCGAAGCCCTCGGCGAGATAACCAAACGCTACTTCGCCATCACCGTCTCCGGCAGCCACGGAAAGAGCACCACCGCCGCAATGCTTGCCCTCATCACAGCACGGGCCGGCTTTGATCCGACGGTTATCCTTGGCACTAAGCTTAAAGAATTCGGTAACAGCAATTTCCGGCCGGGAAAAAGCAGCTACCTCATTCTTGAAGCGGACGAATGGGCGCGGGCCTTTTTACACTACTTTCCCACAATAGCGATCGTTACCAACATTGATCGCGAACATCTGGATACGTATAAAAATCTATCCGGCGTAAAACGAGCTTTTGCTCAATATGCGGCCCGCCTACCAAAAGAAGGCTATCTGATTCTCAATAAACATGATAATAACTCGCGATTCTTGACGCAAAAGACACAATCATGCGTAGTTTATTTCGGCATAAAAACGGATTCAAAACCATTCACTTATTCGCGCGAATATGCGAGTAGTCAAGCTCGTATAAAAAGAGGGGGGCGACGATGGCCGCTTCAGATTCCCGGTATCCACAACCAGATCAATGCCGAAGCCGCATGGCAGGCAGCCAAGCTGCTTGGCGTCAAAAAATCAATCGCGCGGGAAGCACTCTCGCGCTACCGCGGCGCATGGCGCAGAATGGAACAACTAAAGATTAAAAATTTGAGATTTAAGATCAATGGCGGTCCAAAAACTTCCAACCTTAACCCTTCAGCTTTAATCTATTCCGATTATGCTCATCATCCGACCGAAATTAAAGCAACGCTTGCGGCCTTTCGCGAAAAACATCCGAACAAAAAACTACTGGTTATCTATCAGCCGCACCAAATCGATCGGCTGACAAAATTATTTAATGATTTCGTCCACGCGTTTGATCTCGCCGACGAACTATGGCTTCTCCCGACATATCAAGTTGCCGGCCGGGAATACCGGGGCAGAATGAAAACGAGCAAAGAGCTTGCGGAAAAAATAGATCGCGCCAAATATTTCCCGTCATTCGCCTCGGTAATACAACGGCTTCAAAACAAAAAAAACTTAAACCGACGCTGCATTATCTTCATGGGCGCAGGCGACATCGATACACGCATGAGAGAATTTTTTACCCGCGTAGCCGGAAAACTCTAAGCGCGTATCTCCTCACAGCTCTGAAGTGTCCCTCTGTCCACACGCCAAGGAACCACATCTGCCTATCGGCAGACAGCCCTACCTGCCGACAGGCAAGGCTTTAACCGTGGGGCTCCACATCATCATGCCGAAAGGCAAAGAGTTTTGACGGATTTTGAGGCTGTTTTGGCATGGCCCAAGCACTCAATTTACGCATAAAATTGAAAGCCCGGCGAGAATGAGCCAAAATTCTTTGCCTTTCGGCAAGCACCTCGGACTTGTGAGTAAGTAACCCCTCACACCCCATAAAATATGGCTCTATTGAACGGTCGTAAACCGCTCCGTTTTTATGGGTGATATCAAAATATGGTTTAACAAAGCCAAATCGGTGTTTGGAGGTGTGAGGGGTTACGTGAGCGACCCCCCCCTTGACCGAAGGTATACTTTATGCTATAATAGAAACGGTAAATGGAGAGTTTCTTTTTCGAACCCTCCTATGACAATGTCGCATATGTCCGTACTTACAGATAAGGAGGAAGCATGAAAAGGATGATTGGCATTCTCGCGATCGCTGTCGCGACAGTAGTCGGCTCCTCTAGCGCGGCGGCGCAGGTAAGTGTGTCGCACGTGGAGGCTGTTCCTGACACTCGCGACTACAACGTCTGTGCAAGGAGGATGATGCCAGGAACCGGGAAGATCAGGAATACGCGCGGAGATGTAGTCATCATGGTGGACAATCAACTTCGCGTAGGCTGCGTCGACCTCGGTTTCAAAAGGCTCAGTACCGAATCCCTGATTCAAGGGACCGATCTGCAGCCGGCCGGAACGACTACGGTCGTGAAGTTCCGAAGCAAGGATTTCCGGCCTCGGGCAGCTGCGATCGGCGCCGTCATCGGCACAGTCATCGGCGCACTCGCAGCACCCAAGGATCGGGAACTCGAAAGCGGCGCGCTCGGTGCAGCTGCCGGACTGTTGGTAAGCCAAGAGCTGGCTCACGAAGACCCGGTAGCGCGCCTCACCATCGAGGTTGTGGACGAAAACGGAAACCGTCGCGAGTTCACCTACATCGATGAAGTCGTCTCGCGATGGGAGGGCAGGAAACTACTGGTAACGGTCTACGAAGATACGTGGGGCAACCCACGCATCGAGTGGCATGACACCCAGTGGTTGCGGTAAGACCTGGACGGGTCGCGCTTATACAGGCGACCCGTTTCTTCGCTTAAACCAACCATGAATACGGGGCCCTTAGCTCAGGCGGTTAGAGCAACGGACTCATAATCCGTCGGTCCTGGGTTCAAATCCCAGAGGGCCCATGGGCGAACGCAAGCTTGCCGTAAAAAGAAGGCCCTCGTAGCTCAACTGGATAGAGCGCCGGACTTCTAATCCGGGGGTTACAGGTTCAAATCCTGTCGAGGGTATGTTGTTCAGGTGAGTACCTTAACTGGCCAAAGGACCGGGTTGTGGCCCCGGGCATTCGGGTTCGATTCCCGACCACCTGATGCAGGAAGATTCCGCAGACCAATGGGCCGGCGAGGTCGCCTAGCGGCGATGGCACCTGACTGTAGATCAGGCACCCACGCGGTAAACACCGGAGGTTCGAATCCTCCCCTCGCCATGCAACTCATAGTTTCAGATGTGCCGAGATGGCGGATAGACGAGAAGAACAACCCCCGTAGCGCAATCGCGCTCGGGGGTATCTTAATTTTGATCCCCCAAACAACACCTTTTGGATTTAAGTGCGCCCGCGAGGAATTGAACCTCGATCTCATCCTTCGGAGGGATGCGTCCTATCCGTTGAACTACGGGCGCGTATTTTTAGTGTTGGGGTCCGTTGAACTACGAGGGCGTGAGTCGAAATATTTTCTTTCTTCTCTTCGCAGTCTTTCTTAAAGAAATTATAATTCTTCGAACGATATAGCGCAGTTTTTGATAACAAACACACGAAGCGGAGAGCCGGAAAGGATGACGAAGGTCCGACCGCGGTCGGACCGGAGTGGGCCCTCCCGGTCGGAGCGAGTAGTGTTTGTTCAAAAACGAAGCGTTTAGTGAGAAGAGTTATAATTTCGCCTCGCCGCCACCGATCCCAAAACCAACCATAACATCAGCCGCCCGGGCTGTAAATCCCAAAGAAAATGATCGAATAAACCGAAAATCAACAGCGCGAACAATAGGGATACCGAAACAAGTTTCTGCGGGTTTAGCTGCACAATTTGGTTTTTAAAACCCGAGCCGCGAAGCACGAAAATTAAAAGAACAAAAAATGCCGCGAGTCCCGCTATCCCGATTTCCGCTGCCATCAGTATATATAAATTATGTATTGGCTGCCATTCCCAGCGCTGCGTCATCCCCAAATTCTGATACAACCGATGCGTTACGGCATGGGGCATCTGGTTGCCAATGCCCACCCCCCACGGCCTCTCTTTTATAAGATCAACGCCGAGCTTGTTATACATGAGCCGCGACGATATTGAATAGTCTCCTCGGTAAGTTGCCTCAATGCGCGGACTGATCGCGAATTGAAACAATTGATACAAAAGGACAACTGAAACAAACAGCACCACGACGAGCCGCGCAACCTCAAGCCGATACCCCCTCCGAATAGACGAGAGCGCGAAAAAACAGACAATTCCAGCCATCGCGCTTATCCACCCCGAGCGCGAAAAAGAAACTACAAGCCCCATCAGCACCAAAAATATGGAAATGCCAAGTAAAACATCTTGCGCGAGCCAAGTCGGCGATGTATATATACGAAACTCTCCCTTCCTCCGTACCCAAAAATAACATAAAGAAATGAGCCCTAATACAAGAAAAGCGGCATAGATGTTTGCGTGCGGCAGCGTGCCGTACGCCCGCAAAAAATATCCATACTCGGTATATACTTTTGCCGCTCCGACGATATGAATGCCGATCTGCGATTCTCCCAAAAGCCGTAAACCAATACTTTGCTGCGTAAAAAACTGGGCAATGCCAACAAGGGCTTGGAATACGCTCGACGCCGCGACAATTTTCAGTACGGCGTCAAATTTTTTCGGCGCTTCGAGAACGTACGCCGTAATAACAAAAAACAGCGCTGCGAGCACAAGCCTTCCGAATGAATAGAGTGCAAGAGGAACGTGGAATGCCAATACTACAGAAGCTGCTGCTACCGCAAGAAAAATCCACAACAGTTTCGGAACGCGAGAAAAAAATTTCTTTCCCAGCCTCCACAACAATAAAACTGCCAACCCGGCAATCAAAAAATCGCTTGCGTATACGAAGACGCTTTCGTATTCACTGAACTGCGGCGCAAACGACAGAATGAATTTCCTCGTCCCGAACGGAATCCAAACAACCAATAACCACCACAGCGCCGCTTCCAATTTTTCCGCATGGGCCGTCAATACCTTCATATCGCCATAAGCCCCTATATCATTCGAACGCGACGATTATTTAAGACGACTATCTACTTAACGCTGAAATGCTTATCTTCGTGGAGGCATTTTCTCCGTAATGGAGGCAAAGCTTGCGTGTTTCTGAAATATTTTCTGCGTTAACCCGATAGCCATTTTATTTAAACGCAAAAGTCCAAAAGAGTGCCAAAAACCTCATTTAAACCTAAACTACTGTTCTTTTTCTTCAGATGATCCTCTTTTTTTCCGCAACGCCTCCAGCACATCTAGGGCATTATCGACTAGAAAAGCATATTGCTCGGGATGAAGATAAAGTTGGTTATGAGTCCCTTTAACGGAATAAAATCCGTCAATCATTTCCATGGTGGTTTGTTGCTGGACTCTCTCCATGGGAAAAAATTTATCGTCTACGCCATGAACTATAGATATTTTTATTCCTAATTCTTTTAAAGTTTGTAGAATTTCGTGAATTTGCGTTTCTGCTATAACTCCGATTGACTCGACGGTATGCCGCGGATTTGATGCAAAAACTTCTACTAAAGCTTTGGCTGCCGTGCTTGATTGCTTAAACGCTTCAAATCCTTCTTTTGTCAATAATTTTTTATAAATTCTGGCAATCTGAAGACCAATGTCTAAAGCTACGCCTTTAACGAGTCTTCCTTTTGTATCTTCTCCGACCATGCCGGCCGGATCAACCAATACCATGTTTCTGAACTTTTCTGGTCTAAGAAGCGCTGCTAACACCCCATAAATTGCTCCTTCGGAATGAGCTACGATATCCGTTTGCTCTATACCTTTTTCGTCAAGAGACTTTAGTAGGGCAGCTACTTTTCTTAGTTCGATATCGTGTATTTCTTGTTCGCGTTCTGTTGTTAACTCTTGTATATTCGCGCTTTCAATTCCGTGTGGAGCATCAACCGCTAAAGTTCTTCTCCCGCGTTCAGCCAAATTAACAATATTATCCTCGTGGACTTCTACGGTTGTCCCCCATCCACGAAGCCAAAAAGTCGGAATTTCTGTTTTTGGCCTCTCGGGTTTAACATCAACAACGTCCATCGTGCCCCCTTCGTATAATTCAATTTTATCGGGATGTTTCAATTGGGATTTAATTCGCTCTCGATTTGATTCCGGCGATTCTTTCGCAGGATATTTTTCAGAATCTTTTGACATATTCAATATAATAATTTACGAATTATATTACTTTGTCATTCAGTTTGTAAATATGCTCGTTGCGCTCGGATGATAATAACTTTTCGTGTTGTGCAAAGGGTTTTATGATTCTTTACTGCGCATTCGATACTGGAGCGCCTCTGCAACATGTCCCAGCGTTACCACGCCGCTCTGCTCCAAATCGGCAATCGTCTGCGCGATTTTAAGTATCTTGTAATAGCCGCGCACCGAAAGCATCTCTTTCGTAATGCTCTTCTTGAGCGCATCCATTGCGTCTTCCTCCATCTTCACCAAAGAACGCGCTTCTTTTGAGCTCATCTCCGCATTGGTACGCTTGCCAAAGGGCCGCAGCCGTTCCTCCTGCGTTTTCCTGGCGCGGACCACTCGCTCGCGAATCTCAAACAGTTCCCCCTCGTTTTTCTGCGTATGATGGATTATTTTCTCCGCGCCTATCCGCGGCACATCGATCTGCATGTCAATGCGGTCGAGCAGGGGACCGGAAATCCGTTTTTGATAGCGCAGTATTTCTCCGGAGTTGCAGCGGCACTCTTTTTCTTGGTCGCCGTAAAAACCGCACGGGCACGGATTCATCGAAGCGAGAAAAATAAAGCTTGCCGGAAGGGTAAGCGACTGCTTTGCCCTCGCAATTGTAATTATGCCGTCTTCAAGCGGCTGCCTTAGGGCCTCGAGCACGTCTGTTCTAAATTCCGGAAGTTCATCCATAAACAGTACTCCGCGATGCGCAAGGCTGATTTCTCCAGCCCTCGGATTCGTGCCCCCTCCGATAATCGCCGAAGGAGAAGCGGTATGGTGCGGCGCGCGCATCGGCCGATGTACCACTATTGGCTCATCCGCGTTCAATCCGCATGAACTGTAAATTTCGGTGACCTCAATCACTTCTTCCTCGTTCATGGGCGGCAAAATCGAGGGCATTGATTTTGCAAGCATTGTCTTTCCGACGCCCGGAGAGCCGAGCATCAGAAGATTATGACCGCCCGCAGCGGCTATTTCCAGCGCGCGTTTGGCATTTTCTTGGCCGTGTACATCTACTATGCTGAAAGGGTAATGCACGTCAGACAAAAAATCTTCCAGTTTAGTTTTGGGCTGTGGCAATATCGTTTTCTTTTGCTCCAGATATTCCACCGCGTCTTGCAGCCGATCCACGGGGATAATGCGAATTGCGCCAACGAGGGCCGCCTCTTTCGCGTTCTCGCGCGGCAGCAGAACTTCTTTGCGCCGATGCCGGGCAGCTTCCTTTACAATCGGCAGAGCGCCGCTTATAGAACGCACGCTTCCGTCAAGCGCCAACTCTCCTGCCAACACGTTATCGCTAAAAGAAAAAGGGCTCATCTGCTCGCTGGCGATTAAATAACCTATCGCAATCGCAAGATCATAGGCAGAACCGGCCTTCGGGATATCGGCGGGCGCCAGATTAACCGTCACTCGCCGATTCTGCTTATTGGGGGGTGAAGCGCCGAAATTTTTAATGGCGCTCGATATCCTTTCTTTCGATTCCTTCACGGCTTTATCTGCAAGCCCGACAATCGAAAAAGAACTAAGGCCGACAGCTGTGTCGACCTCAACCTCAATCAATTTAGCTTTTATGCCGATCACTGCGGCGGAGAATACTTTAGCAGGAGATCTCATTGATAAATTTCCAATATCCAATTTACCAACTTTGAACCGGGTACGCCATTAAGGAACGTGCATCCGTTTAAGAGTCAAAAAACCGGGCATTGGGAATTGGGAATTTGGAATTAAACTGACGGTTTTTTGCACGCTTTGCACAACTCCGAAGCCGGATTCGCGTCAAGCACGTCATGGCCGATTTCGTTGCCGCACGCGGTACATACGCCGTACGTTTTCTTATTCATCCGCTCCAGCGCCGCATCGATGCTTTGCAGTTTTTCCGACAACACCTGATTGATTCCGATGCGCGTTCCAAATTCTTCGGCCTCGTCCGCCTCTTCGTCTTCGTATTCCGTAAGGTCATCCCCGAAATTGGGCACGCGAGCCGTGAATTTATCCGAGTGATCCACGCGCTCGCCCACCTTCTCGAGGATGGAAACTATTTCCGCCTTTTCCTTTTCCAAGCGCGCTTTGAATTTTTGAATATCTTCGTGTTTCATGATCCCGATACGCTATACGTACGAAAAATCGATACCGTTATCATAGGCTCCGGTTGCCGAAACGTCAACTCTCGTTGTATCGGATAAGCCGAAACTTGAATTACGGGATGCCGTGACCGCAGAGTTATAGAACTCACCTGTATACGATCGCATCCGCGAACGCCGTGTTGTTAAATATGTCCGTGACCTCAAGACGCAATTGATTTTGAGGCGCGATGTCGTCAATTCTTTTCTCCAGCGCATAGACGTAGCGCGTTGTCGGCGCCTCTGACGCGTCATCAAAGACAACGCTATCCAGCGCTGCGCCATTTAATAGCAGCCGGATCCGGCTGATGCCGAGCGGCGCCGTAAACTCTGCTTGTATGTTCAAGGCGTTTCCCACGAAGGCTCCATTCACGGGAGAAATTAAATGAACGATCGGTTGATACTGGCCGGACTGGATAATCTCGTACTCGGGCGGAAGCGGTTGATTATATTCATGAAAATTCGGAATATGCTCACGCGCCCATTCGATAACCGGTTTTTCCCAATTCGCGTACTGCGGGTCGAGGGCCGGGTTTTGAGGAATAGGCCCTTGCGGATCGTCTTTGTCTACATAAAATAGAAGGTCGTGGACATGAGGATAGGTTTTATTGCCTACTGAAAAATTCACGACATACTCGCCGTTCAATATCGGTTTTGCGGTTTGGATCGCATCGGGCCTGGTGAAAAGCTCACGCGGCCTGTCTCCAAGCGCTTCGATCATAAACGCATTCCAAATCGGTACGGCAGCCAATATACTCACGCCCCCGATATTCATCGGCGTATTGTCGTTGTTTCCCGCCCACACACCGGCCAAGAGTCCCGGTGTATAACCAATGGTCCACGCATCTCTGAAATCATTGGTCGTCCCGGTCTTAGCGGCAATATCATGACCGGGAATGGTCAAAAGGCTGTTCGGGCCGAAGAGCGGTCGGCGCGCCTGTTCGTCCGACAACACATCGTTGAGAAGCCTCACGTATTGAGGACCGAGCACCGCTTGAGCGCTGTCGCGATATTCCTCCAATATTTTTCCAGACGCCTCTTCTACGCTCAATACGATACTTTGTTCATGCTTAACTCCCTCCTGCGCGAAAACTGAAAAGGCGTTCACCATTTCGACAAGCCGCACCTCGCCCCCGCCGAGCACCAGAGAAAGACCGAACCTGCTTCTATCGGCCAAGGTCGTAACACCCGTTTTTTCCGCGGTGCGGATCGTATCCTCAATGCCGGCGACATAGAGCGCCTTTACGGAAGGAATGTTGACCGACTGCGCAAGGGCATTTCGTAGCGTTATCGGTCCGCGGAATTTTTTATCATAATTTTCGGGCGCATAGCTTTTTTCCGGCCCGCCGGTCGTGTCAAACTTCGTGGGCAGATCAAAAACGATCGTTTCCGGCGTATATCCCTTCTCAAATGCCGTGAAATACGCAAAGGGCTTAAACGCGGAACCCGGCTGGCGAAGCCCCTGCGTTGCGACGTTGAAATTTCCATCGTGTTCCCGGTCGAAATAGTCAACCGATCCGACCATGGCAAGAATCTGGCCGGTTTTCGGGTCCTGCGCAACCAACGCCGCATTATTGCCGTTATACAGCTTTTTATTCCGCTCAGCTCCTTCTTTGACGGCTTTCTCGGCGACTTGTTGCAAATTCCAATCAAGCGTCGTAATCACCCGAAGCCCGGCTCGTTCAATAAAATCCTCCCCGTATGTATTGTTCAAATAATCACGCACGTACATGACGAAGTGCGGCGCTCGTATTTCGTTCGTGGGGGGCGCAAATTTCAATTCAGCGGCTTTGGCGCGTTCCAATTCTTCCTCATCGATAAGGTCCAACCGACGCATTTTCTCTAGGATAAATTCCTGGCGGGCCTTGAGTTCGTTGACGTGGGAACCATACGGAGAATAATAACTCGGCCGGCGCGGCAATGCCGCCAACAGAGCGGACTCTGCAAGCGTCAGGTCGGCAACGTTCTTTGCAAAAAACGTTTGGCTTGCCGCCTCGACGCCGTATGCATTTGAACCGTACGGAACCTGATTTAAATACAAATTCAATATCTCGTCCTTGCTGTATTCGCGCTCCATCTTGAGCGCAAGCGCAAGTTCTTTTATTTTTCTTGCCAGCGTTTTTTCATCGGTGAGAAACGCCTTCTTAACCAGTTGCTGCGTGATCGTTGATCCCCCTTGCGCCAGGCCCCCTCGAAGAATATCTACCGCTATCGCCCTCACGATCGCGCGCCAATCGAATGCCGGGTGCCCGTAAAAATTATCGTCTTCAATGGCGATAGTAGCTTTTTTGAGATAGTCCGGAATCTGCTCGAACGGAATAACCGTTCTGCGTTCCTCGCCGTGAATTTCATACAAGAGTATCTCGCCGGCACGATCATATATTTTTGTTGACTGCGTCACTTCACGGGATTTAAATCGAGCCGGGTCAGGAAGATCTTTTGCATAATACGAAAAGGCCCCAAGCCCGAGTGCGACCGCACCAACAGCAATACAACAGAAAAAAAGAAATAGTTTGAAAAAAAACCTCATAGCGATGGGATAGTTTCAGGTGCTCCCTTTTATGATCCTAATCATTATAATAGATCAAAGAGGGGCCCCACAAGCGTACGTTCTAGTCATTCGCACACATGCAGAGTAAAATAAGAAAGTGGGGAAATAACCAAATGTATGAAGGTCGTCACCGATAAACAAAGAATAGACACAATCTTCAATCGGGGGATTGTAGTTGAAGTTCTTCCTTCAAAAGAAGAATTCTTTAAACGCCTCCTTTCCGGGGAACGGTTGAGAATTTACATTGGCGCTGATCCGACTTCAAATGCACTCCATCTCAGCCATGCAAAAAATTATATGTTTCTTGAAGAATTGCGCCAACTCGGGCATGAGACCATCATTCTTTTCGGCGATTTTACGGCTCAAATCGGTGATCCGACAAACCGAAACGAAGCGAGGCCAGAGCTTACTGAAAAACAGATAAAAGAGAATGTTGCGGGATGGATTTCCCAAATAAAGCCCCTGATGGATTTTGACGACAAGAAAAATCCGCCGCGCATTCTCTACAACAGCACATGGCTCGCGAAGTTGTCCTTGAAAAACGCTATTGCGCTTGCGCACCAATTTACCGTCCAGCAAATGCTCGAGCGGGACATGTTTGAAAAAAGATGGAAGGGCAATATCCCGATCTATCTGCATGAGTTTTTATATCCCGTCATGCAGGGCTACGATAGCGTAGCAATGGATGTTGACGTAGAGTTGTGTGGCACCGACCAGACATTCAATGCCCTCGCCGGGCGCACGCTGTTGCGGCGACTAAAAAATAAAGAAAAGTTTGTTGTAGCCCTCAATCTCATGGCAAACCCCAAAACCGGCGAATTGATGTCAAAGAGCAAGGGAACAGGCGTGTTTTTGTCTGCTCCCCCGAATGAGATGTTTGGCGCCATCATGGCCCAGCCGGATGAAATGATTGAGGTGTTATTTGTCAATTGTACAAGAATACCTCTCGAAGAAAAAGACAGCATTATGGCCCTCGGTCCGAGGAACGCAAAAGCTCGTGTAGCCCTCGAAATTGTAAAAAAGTTTTATGGAGAGGAAGGGGCACGGCGAGCCGAGAGAGTATTCGAAAGAACATTTCGCGAGGGCATCGTGCCGGAAGATGTGCCGGACATCAAATTGAAAAAGGGCGACACGCTGGTAGAAAAATTAGTTAAGGGCGGCGTCATTTCCTCCAAGGCTGAATGGCGTCGGCTTATTCGAGGGGGAGCGGTTCGCGATGAAAAAAATACAAAGATTGCCGACCCGAGTTTTACGCCGCGCAGAACAACGGTACTGAAAATCGGAAAAAGAAGATTTATCAAAGTAATCGTACCTTAAGACCTTTTGCATAATAAATTTCGTAGCGAAATTTTGAGATTTTAAGGCGAAAACCGCGAAGCGCGACGAAGAATAGCAATAGCTATTTTGAGGAGCGACGAGCGGTTTGCAGCCAAAATATCAAAATTGCAACAGAAAGATTATTATGCAAGAGGTCTTTAGAACATGCCTGCGGGCATCACCGATCTTTGCGGGCCTACGGCGATAAACCCCGTTAGATACCCGCTTTGAGGGTCAACGTTTTTGCTCAATCTTTGAGAAGTAATCCTTTTGTCTCTGGCTTCCGGGTTAGCACTACCAGTATCTAACGGGGTAAAAAAACAACCGGCTCAAAAGCCGGGTGTTTTTTGTGTTAAGGTGACGGCATAACGGGAGGGTCAGTAACTTTCGTCCTTCTCCTCGTCATCGGGTTCGTCGTCAAGGCCTTTCTCAAGTTCCGTGTCATCAGACTCCAGTTCTTCATCTAAAAATTCTTCGGCCATTCGAACCGGCTGCACCATTTCCGTAATCATCATAAGTTTTTTGGGCCGGCGCTACAGCAAAACCAGGCCCACGCATACATCAAACGACCTTTGATTAAAAATTTATAGAATGCTTACAAAAAAACGCAATTTATGGACATAGTAATGAGCAAGGGCGTCCCTTGTCAATGCCCTACTGTGGATAACGCAACAGCTGCGCTGCCGTAAGCGCGAGCGCTATTGCATCAGTGACATCGTCGGCGCCTTCTATCTTCGACACCCCCAGAATGCGAGCCGTCATCTTGGCAATTGCCTTTTTGTCAGCTCGGCCGGATCCTGCAATGGATAATTTAACTTGCAGGGGGGCTATTTCAATAATCTTTAGTTTGTGCTTCATGGCCGCAAGGAGAATGACACCCCGAGACTGCGCAACCTCGATGACAGTTTTTTGATTTTTAAAGAAAAAAATGCGCTCGATGGCAACTACGCCTGGTTTTGTGGATTCCATAAGCGCGTATACGCAGTCATAAATATCTTTTAGATTTTCGGCGCCTCTTTTTTGAAACTTCAACAGGCCGCTACGAAGCAGTTCGGTTTTTCTACCAGTTTTTATCAGTCCATATCCTATCTGATGGCTGCCGGGATCAATACCAAGAATGAACATGTAACAAGAGCAGAAACGTCAATGCCGCAATCCGCTCATTTAAAACCCTTCATTCTTCTCACAAATCCATATGCTTCGTTTATTCTCTGCATCTTTTCTGAAGAGCCGACTACCCGACTAATATCGGGATGATATTTCAACGACGCCCTTCTATATGCTTTTTTTACATCTTCAATTGAAGAATTTCTCGAAATCCCCAAAAACTCCCAAGCCCAATCTATGCCTTTGTATTCAAACTGTTCTTTTTCGTCGTCGGCGACTTCGCCCAAAAGTGCCTTCCGTGTTTTTTTAAGAATCCTTGCTAATTTACTTAAAGCTTCTTCATGGTTACCTCCCCTGCTTTTCTTTTCAAGCTCTTTTAATGCGGATTCCACTTCTTCCAATTCACTAACATCTACTCGCTCTCTGTTTTTTGTTCTTCGCAATAGGCTTTTTAGTTTAACTTCAATCAGTAAAAATTCACGAGGCAATTCCGCCTCCGCTTTCAGATGTTCTACGTACTTGTATAAGGATTCGGCTCTCAGCTCACAATCGGCTTTTATTTTGGCATTTAGCATCTCGCGGGCAATTTTTCGCAACGAACGCGCTTTTTCTAATAAAAGGTTAAGTCTCTGCGGGTCTCCCGCTCGCGATTCCTCGTGATCAAGCATTCTCGATGGATCTTGTATCTTTCTGTTCCCATAGTATATAAATTCGTCATTATAAACTTCTCTTTGTAATTCTTCCTCAATTTTTTCGAACGTAAACAAGGTCGGCTCATCTTGGTAACGCATGAACTTTTCTTGGAGTCGAACAATCTCATCCAAAAACTCTCTTTTTTCATCTTCTGATGTTTGAGCGTGCTCCAACGCTGAACGAGCTTGGTCCAAATAAGAAAATACTTCTCTTGCATCCATTTTGTTTCTAGATCTATGTTTCTCTGGGGGCGAATGCTGCCAACCGAACAAATTGACCGCCGAATCAATAAAAGGAATAAACTGCTTATAAACTATTTTCTCCACTTGTGAAATTTTGTTCTCGAGCTCTCTTTTTAATTCAAGATCCTTGATGTCGTGGACGTAATCAGCCTTGAGATACGCTAAACGGGTCCACAGATCCTCCGGGTCATGAGCCCCGAATTCATCCTTTTCTCCAGTATAAGGATCTTCTTGAGGGTGACGAAGTTCGTAATCGATGTCTGAAAGTTGGCCTCTCACGATATCTGCAATTTCCGTTTCTTTCCGAACTTCGGACATGCTGGGATTATATTCTTCAGACTCCGACTCTAGCCCGTATTCTCCGTATTTTTCCTTGGGTATTTTCGGCATAAACTTAAACCTTTAGTAACTATGCTCGTCATTATAATCATACTGCCCGCTCCATTATTAAAGGAGTATGCGGTTAAATCGCGTTTGTCCAAACCCGTCTTACGTCGTCTCGATCCTCTAGCACTTCCACGAGTTCGTTGAGTTTACTTTTAGATTCTTCGGATAAGCCTTGAGTGTATTTCGCTTTCATGCCATCTCCTTCCTTTTCAAAGGCCCAGCGGACGCTTCCGGGTTCTCCGAGCTTGGCGCCGTACTCATTCAATGCGCTTTTGACTTCTGCCACAAGACGATTTCGGTTATCGGTGAACGCTTCTATGAATATTGCCACGCCCTCAGGACCGTACGCCTCAAGCATTATCTCTTCCAGGTTTTCTTTTGCCTCGGCGACGCGTTTGATTGCCCGTTCAATATTTTCGTTCGGCATCTGACTCGCCTTCGCTTTTTCAACGGCAGCGCGCAGCTTTGGATTCGCGTTTGGATCCGAGCCGTCACGCGCAGCAATGCTAATCGTCATGCTCAATTTGGAAAAAAGCTTTCCCCTTTTCTCGTCCTCGGTTCCCTTCTTATGTTTTATTTGAGCCCATTTGGAGTGACCAGACATGCCAATTTTGTCGAAATTTTGTAGAGAAACTGACTCTCTCGAGGGTCATCCCGAGCGGAGCGAGGAATTTCGTAACTTCACGGGATCCTTCGCCTTCTGCTCAGGATGACCGAGTTCGACTCGGTCAATTTCGCTACAAAATTGAGCATTCTGAGCGAAGCCGCGTCAGGTGCGGCGGAGTCGAAGAATTACAGTATTGAAACCCCTCGACGAGCTCGGAGTAAAGGGTTTGTTGCCAAATTTCGTGCGCCTTCGGCTTCGAAATTTGGACAAAGCCCTTTAAAACAATTGCCCTCGTTCTTTTAACCCAAGATGTCTGTATGCCAACGATGTTGCGACTCTTCCCTTGCTCGTGCGTTCCAAAAATCCAAGATTCATAAGATACGGCTCGTAGACGTCTTCGATAGTATCAACCTCTTCAGAAAGACTGGCCGCTAATGAACGGAGCCCCACCGGTCCGCCGGCGTATTTTTTGATGATCGATTCAAGAAGGCGGCGATCTTGCATGTCAAGTCCGACATCGTCGATATCAAGAAGCTTTAATGTCTGGCGGGCAACTTCTTCGGTCACGGCACCTGCGCTATGCACCTGCGCATAATCGCGAGCGCGTTTCAGCAATCTGTTTGCAACGCGTGGCGTTGCGCGCGAGGCTCGGGCCAAAACCTTAATCGCGTCCTGACCGACCTCGACGCCTAACAGCTGGCCCGATCTTTTCAGTATAGTCTCAATATCTTTTTGCTGATAATAATCGAGGCGGAAAATCGCGCCGAAGCGGCTTCGAAGGGGATTGGACAACAAACCTATTCTGGTAGTCGCAGCCACCATGGTAAACGGCGGGAGGTCCAGTGTGAGCGTTCGCGCAGCCGGCCCCTTGCCGATAATAATATGCAGTTTGCGTGTTTCCATGGCCGGATACAGCACTTCTTCGATCATGCGGTTAATCCGGTGCGCCTCGTCAATGAATAATATATCTCCTCGGTTGAGGCCGCTCAAGATGGATGCCAAGTCTCCGGTTTTTTCGATCGTCGGCCCTGACGTAATCTTGATATCGGCCCCCATTTCTTTAGCCACAAGATGCGCGAGCGTGGTTTTTCCCAGCCCGGCTTGGCCGTAAAACAATATATGGTCGCATGATTCTTTGCGCTGCTTGGCGGCATCAATCAGAATTCTTAAGTTTTTCTTCACCGCATCCTGGCCCACATATTCTTGCCATGTGGCAGGCCGTAGGGCCAGATCAACGTTTTTATCTTCTTGGTCCGTCGATTTTTTCATGGAAGAAACGGAGGGGTTGACAATGTCCCATTTTTTTGCTACAATGGGAAGTCAAGATAGGATTTCTCCCCCCTTTCCTTTCTTTATTTTATATCTTTATAATATTTTTGCTCGCGACCCGACTACCCTGTGGGCAAAGATTACTTTTACCGGGATCTTTAGGGGCCTGTTTTAGCATTACGGACGCGTTGGCTCCGGCTGGTGCGCTCCTCGAATAGGTTCTTATACCTGCGCTTGCTCGCAGGACGTTGCCCACAGAGTAGTCGGGTTTTGGTTTTATCCGCCTTCGCAGAAGACCGTGGGCGTAAGCCCGCGGCTGGACGCGAGCCAATCTTCTGCTTCGGCGGATTTCGCTCCGCCCCCAATCCGGAAAGGATACGCGGACGTGAGCCCGCAGAGCTTCATATAACTTTATCGAACGATATCGGCCCGGTTGCTTTTTCTATCTCATCGAATGTTGTAATGCCGGCCATCACTTTCAATACGCCATCCTGCTGCATTGTAACCATGCCGTTTTCAACGGCTAATTTTTTTACTGCCGCTTCGGTAGCTCCTTTATGCATCAGTTCTTCAAACTGAGGATTCATCACGAATATCTCAAATACGCCCACTCTTCTTTTATATCCCCCGTGGCACTTGTCACAGCCTGTTCCTGCCTCAAAAATCTGAATCGCACTGATGTCCGGCTTTTCGACTCGTTCGGGTAGCGCGGACAGAAACTTTTCCAGGTCTTTCTTCAAAGCCAACGTTAATTCGTGCGGCAGCCGACAGCCGACACAAAGCTTTCGTACCAACCGCTGCGCAATTACTAAATTGAGCGCCGGCGCAATGATGGGCGGTTTCGCGCCCATGTCTACCAAACGAGGTATGGTTCCCGCTGCCTCATTCGTATGGAGCGTGGAGAATACGACGTGTCCCGTAAGCGCCGCATGCATGGCGATTTCCGCAGTATCAAGATCGCGGATTTCTCCCACCAGAATCACGTCCGGGTCTTGCCGCAGAATCGACCGCAGGCCGTTGGCAAACGTATATCCGGCGGACGGGTCTACTTGCGTTTGGGAAATACCCTCAATGTGATACTCGATCGGATCTTCGATGGTGATGATTTTAATGCCCGGGTCATATATGTACCGGATAAACGCGTACAACGTCGTGGTTTTCCCGGAACCGGTTGGTCCGGTATTTAGAATCATTCCGTTTGGTTTTCGCAAACCGAATCGTACAATTTCGAGATCTTCTTTTCTCAATCCCAGTTCTTCAAGGCCTACCTGTATCGCATCCGGATCGAGCACTCTCAAAACAATTGTTTCCCCGTATTCGGATGGAATGGTCGAGGTACGTATTTCAATATCCTTTGGTCCGGCTTTAATGGTAAAACGGCCGTCCTGCGGCTCGTTCTTGACATTCAACTTGAGCCCGGAAAGCAGCTTAATGCGCGAAGTAAGCGAATGATATATCTTAAGATTCACGGTTGCGACATCGTTCAACTCTCCATCAATGCGGTACCGAAGACGCGAAGCGGTTTCCGACGGCTCCAGGTGGATGTCGGATGCTTTAATCGCTAGCGCGCCAGCCAGAACCACTTCAAAGATTTTCGATGTCGCGGGATTATTGAATGCGGCGATTGCGCCTTGAACGTCGGCAAGGCGGGAAAATGCGCTGCGCGCACTTTCTATCTCCCCCACCTCAATGGACACTCGTCCGGTAATCTCCGTTTTTTCCTTAACAACGTACTGATATGAATTCCATGCCAATTGCAAGCTGCTAAACGAACATACAAACAGAAGTGCATTATGTCCGTCTTTTTTCAGGCTTTCAACGACTTTCTGAACAGGGGCGCTCTTCGGATTAAGCGCAGCAAGCACCACGTCGTTTTGCCGCAACAATACCGTTGCAAGTTGCGCCGCCTTCGCCTGTTCTTCGGAAACAAGCGCGAGGGCGTCGACTTGGATCGGCACCGGATTCAAATCAATGTACGGAAATCCGAGGTCAGACGCCTCTTTCTGTGCAAGCCGTTCTTCCGCTTGCCTACGCACTTCTTTCAATTTTTCCTGCAGCTTTTGCTGGTCAGCTCCGATGGTCATCGTTATCGTCATCGTATACCCCGACGGTTTTTCTGTCCAGTTAACAAGTCGTTTTGCAAGCAAAGAAGCGGCAACGCTCGTTCACATCATATTGACAACGAGAAACAATCGGCCTTATCGTATATCTAGAATTTCGAAAACCGATATATGCGGGAGGGTCTTATGGCATCACCGGTTGATGCGACGCTAACCGAACAATACCGTAGGCTCGGCGTTCCTCTGTTAACAGCAAAAGGTACTCGGACGGTTGTCGACTATTTCGAGCAAAGCGCGAAGCTCTGGCCGGATAATCAAATCAGTCTTCGAGGCCAATTGAGCGCCTCTATAAATTACCGCAGCGTAGCGGCTGACGTACGTAAGCTTTCCGCCGCGCTCCGCCGCGATCCGTTTTTCAGACTTAACGATGGCGATCATGTAGGCATTCATCTGCCCTCGAGTCCGTATGCGTTTGTAGCAACGTTTGCAGTATGGCGAGCCGGACTGGCTATGGTTCCCATTGATCCTACGTGGACGGACGAAAAATATCTTATTCAACAATTGAACAAGGCCGACTTAAAAGCAATCGTTATTTCCGACTTTCTTCTGCCGTCCTATCTGAAGGTAGTTCAAAAACTCAAGAACGAGCCCAGGCTTATCGCCGTTCACCTAAGCGATTATTATCCATTTTGGGTTCGTTGGCTGGTCACCCGCAAACTGCAAGAAAAAAACCGATGGTGCGACCTCGACGAATCACAGCATCGCGCGCCTCACCTGGTACGCGCATGGACCGATACGCTCAACAACGACTACACAGATATCGGAAACCGCGCGGGCGAAAACGCGCTTGCCGTGCTTATCTATGGGAGCGGCACCACGAGCATCGACGATCAAGATTTGAAACTCATCGAGTGGACGCACAAAAACCTTACCGCAGAAATCTGCATGACAGAGGCTTACTTCTTCAATCCTAGGGGCGATCCGCGCGTATTCCGCAAAGGAAGAGAACGCATTTTGGCCGTTATTCCACTTTCACACTCTTTCGGCGCAATAGTCTGCGTGGCGGCTGCAGGGGCCTTCGGGTTCAATGTTGATTTCGTCCCCAATCCGCGTACGGCAGACAGCAGGTTTGACGCCAAGCTCTTGGCAAAGCTCATCACAGAGCGCCGACCCACGATTATTCCTCTCTCGCCCAAGCATTACGACCTCGTCCTCGCGTATTTGAAAAAACAAGGACGTGGTCCGGGAAGGCGCCGCAACTTCGGATTCGTCAAACTGTTCATTAGCGGCTCTGAAAAGCTCCGCGAACAAACATTTCAAGAATGGAAAGAGATCACCGGCGCCGATATTTACGAAGGGTACGGCCTTACCGAAGTATGCGCAGCGGCGTTGTGCAACCATCCGCTGACGAATATGCCGGGAACCGTGGGGTTGCCACTTCCGGGCCAGAAAACAAAAATAGCCGACGAAGACGGAAAAGAACTCGCGCCCGGAAACGAAGGAGAGTTGTTGCTCAAAGGAGACAACATCTTCTCCGGCTATTACGGCAACGCCGAAGCAACCAGGCGGGCGTTCACCGAGGACGGCTGGTTCAAAACAGGAGACCTCTGCGTTGTCTCGCCGGGAAATGGAACACACAGGATCGTCGGCCGCAAGAAAGACATTTCTATTATTGGCGGCATCAATGTTTCCAATGCGGCAGTTGAGGCGGTCATCAAAGAATATGAAGCGGTTGAAGACGCTGCGGTCTTCGGCGTTGAGTATCCGAGAAAAGGAGAAGTGCTCGTTGCGGTTGTCATTTTGAAAGACCATGTTCAAAGCGCCAATGAAGAAACCGAAAAAAAGTTAAGGGAATTTCTCGATCACAGCGGAAAGCTGGAACGTACGGCAATACCGAAAGTAATCCTGTTCAAACAATTAGCTGATGTACCGGTCACCACCATCGGCAAGATCAAAAAGAAAATGCTTCAAAAAACAATGAATGAAGAAATGGCAAAGACCCATGATTAAAACGACATACACATACACCCCGTGCGGGGTGTTTTTAAACTGTACGATCCTATCCGCGGATCCGTTTGATTATTTTGACCAGCGCAGAAACCGTATAATCAATTTCTTCCCGCGTCGTATATTTTCCCAGCGAAAGTCGAATGACGTTCCGCGCCTCCTCCGCAGAAATCTGAATCGCCTTCAAAACATGAGAGGCTTCAAGCTTGCCGGTTGTGCAGGCTGAACCGGCCGAAGCCGCAATTCCATACTCATCCAAAAGATACAAAAGCTCTTCAGCGCTTACTCCTTTAAAAAGGAACGGGTAGATATGCGGGGCGCGCCCGGCAGGGCTCGGATCACCGACGTGCCTCACTCCCTCTATTTTTCCAATACCCTTCATAAGTTTTATGCCTAAAGCAGAAATCCGCTTCGCTTCTTTCTTCCGATTCAGAACGGCTCGCTCAAGCGCTTTTGCCATACAATATGCTCCTACGACGCATTCGGTGCTCGACCGAAAACCATATTCTTGTCCGCCGCCATCAAGGTTGCCAATAACAGGCGCGCCGGATCTCACATAGAGGATTCCCGTGCCTCTCGGCGCATATAATTTGTGGGCGCCAAGGGTAAGCATATCAACCCCGTCTCCACGCACGTCTACCGGCACATACTGAAACGCTTGTACGGCATCAGTGTGGAATAACGGGTAGGGTATAGGGTTTGGGGTACGGGGTTTAGAAATTTTATTTTTTCCGAATTCTGCGATTACCTTACCGATTTCCTCGATTGGTTCAACAACTCCAATTTCGTTATTCGCCCATATAATGGAAACTAGGATGGTATTCTCGTCGAGCGAGTTATGCACGGTTTTGGGGTCGACGCGACCGGATGAATCAACGGGAAGCACGACAAGGTCGACTAGTCCGTCATCCCGCAGGCATTCTGCTGGCTTCAAAAGCGCACTGTGCTCGACGCACGAAACAATCAATTTCGGCTTGACGATCCTGTTCCGGAATCGTTCAATATTTCGAACCGCATAATTCACCGCGCCCTTCAACGCAAGGTTGTTCGATTCGGTGGCGGACGAAGTAAAAATTATTTCGTCAAACCGAGCTCCGAGCGCCTTCGCAGAAATTTCTCGCGCCTCATCCAACAGTTTTTTTGCTCGCTGGCCGATACGGTGCGCCGACGAAGGATTTCCCCAATACTCTTTCGTGAGCTTTGCCTGAAGCGAAATAAAATCGGCATCCACCGGCGTGGTGGACGCATAATCCAAGTAAATGACCCGTCCTCTGCTATTCTTACCCCTACCTCTATTCTTATTTCCGGGACCAGCCATTAAATATTACTCGTTAAATGAACTGCCTAGGGACAAAACCCCCGAGGAATTAGTCGATCAAAACGAATATAATAACCGGCGGTTCAAATTACCGCGCTGGCTGATGATTCCGCAGCTGCCTTACGGTTGCTGCGGCCGATCGCATAGTCAGCAATTTCCCCGACGAAATCCTTATACGACATTCCGGCTGATTGCGCCGCCTTTTCAAATCCGGACTCTGGCGCTATATCCGGATTCGTATTCACTTCAATCACGTACAGGCGCCTCCCCTCTCCCAATCGAATATCAATCCGCGCATAATCACGACAGCCAAGCTCTTTATATGATTTAAGCGCTATTTTTTCGATCCGCGCGCGGAGGTAAGAATCAATTTCGGCCGGACAAATCACTTCAGTGCCGATATATTGAGGGCTTTGCGGGCGCCACTTTGCCTCATACGAAACTATGCGCGGTTCTTTTTTGGGCATTTTGGAAAAATCGATTTCTGCCACAGCCAGCATGCGCGGGGGATTGTTGCCGATCACAGAAACGTTAAATTCTCTTCCATCGATAAACTCTTCAATCAGGGCGGGCTGATGGAATGTTTCATGAATATATGTTATTTTCTCTTTCACTTCTTTCAGGTCGTCCGTAACAGAAGCCGGGCTGATGCCACTGCTTCCATCTTCGCGAATCGGCTTGATAATGTAAGGCGGGGTTAAATCTTCAAAATTCGGGCTTTCGCCTGGAATCGCGATAACTGACGGGGGCACCGGAATACTAGCAGCACGTAATATCTGCTTCGTCTTCAACTTATTCAACGCCAACCCCAACGCAAGCGGGGGCGAACCGGTGTAGGGAATTTTAAGCAGTTCAAAAAGGCCTGCGATATACATTTCCGTCCGGCTTTGGGCGTACACCGACTCAACAAGATTAAAAATAAAATCCGGATTGACTTCGTCAATCTCCGTAATCACTTTGGCGCTTAAATAGCGCAGGCCCATCGTGCGCACCGTATAGCCGCAATCCTTGAGCGCATTTCGCACGGCCGCAATTTCAGTACGCACCTGATCAACAGCATTGAGCTCTTCGTCCTCTTTGCCGTCCCCAATAAGAATATTGTACAGCAGAAGGCAGGTTTTGGTTCCGTTTGGCATATTATTTTTTCATCGTACCATAAAATTCGTCTTTTGAAATGAAAATATTCCGCTTTTTGTGGAAAACTTTTTAAAAATTTAAAACCGCGGCTCGGAAGCGAGCGCGGTTATTTCGTACCCATTCATGATAACGTAATCACAAAGGAAGTGTCTTCCCGCAGAATCCACGGGTGACCTCATTTCTGCCGAAATCAAACACTAGTATCCGCCGCACCATGCATCGTGCCACCATCTCTTTAGACGCCCGTACGGACTCATCTTGTCTCCTATAATCTTGGTGTTATTAAACCGCCTCTTTCAACTTACGTGGTTTAATCGAACGGGTCAAGAAACCCGTAGTACCAAGCATTGGGGTTTGGGCCGTGAGTTCAGTCGAACAGCTTGTCGCGTGTGGCGGAGTCACTTACATTCAAGATTTAAAAAGCGGCCTAATAAGGCCGATTTTTTTCCAAATCCTCCGAATATTTCCCTTGAGACGCTAACGAATTCATTCGTGCACGGAAGAGAAGCGCGTCGCGGGCGCAGTCTACATGTGCAGCGTGGTCTTGAGCCCAGATTTTCAGCACCGGATTCTGGATGGCACGGGAGTAGGAAAAACTGAGGGGCCATGAAGATCCGCCCCTTTGATTCATCGCATTCAAATGCGCCGTTGCCTGTTCGTCGCTCTGGCCGCCGGACAAAAACACGACGCCGGCAAGATTTCTCGGTGCTGTTTCGAGAAGGCACCGGATTGTCGCCTCGGCAACTTCTGAAGCGGTCGATTGGTGTACCGCGCCTTTTCCGGCGATAACCATGCTGGCTTTGAGGATTATCCCTTCAAAAAAGGCGCCCTGTTCCGCAATCTCTTCAAAAACTTTTTTGAGCGTCGCAGAGGTGGCCTCATACGACTGCTCAATTGTATGATCGCCGTCGATTAAAACCTCCGGTTCCACAATGGGAACGATACCGGCTTCCTGGCAAAGCGCTGCATAACGGGCAAGCGCATGAGCATTTGCATGAATGCATGCCCGAGATGGAATGCCGGGGCCGATAGTAATTACCGCTCGCCACTTAGCGAATCGAGCGCCGAGAACGGCATAGTCTGCCAGCCGCTCGCGAAGGCCGTCAAGTCCTTCGGTGACTTTTTCTTCAGAATGAAAGGCAAGTTTCTTTGCTCCGGCATCAACCTTAATGCCGGGCATAATTCCTTTATCTGCAAGAAGCTTGGGAAACGGTATCCCATCAGCCGTTTTTTGTTTAATTGTTTCGTCAAAGAGGATGACGCCACTAATATATTCCTCAAGTCCTCTTGTTCCGAATAGCACTTCCCGATACGCTCGGCGATTTTCCTCGGTGCACGGCACCCCAACCGCATCAAAGCGTTTTTGGCATGTTCCACTTGATTCATCTGCGGCAATAATACCCTTTCCGGGGGCGACCATTGCTTGTGCTATTTCAACGAGTGTCTCTTTATTCATGTGCGTGTCTTGTTTCTAAAAACCTCACCTCTTTGGGCTGAGAAGACATAATCACCGAATGCGTAATAATTGTCCGCGGAGCAAATACTACCCCTTGAAGCAACGGACCGCTGATGACTCCGGTGGCAGTAAACGTAATATGATCGCCTCTTGCTAAATCTTGCACGGTAAAAATCTTTTTCAAGTCGGTGATGCCGGCAGCGCTGAGTCGCGCGAGGTGTTTTTCGTCTTTGGGTTTCCAGCGGCACAGCATTTCTCCACCCAAACATTTCAGCGCAGCTGCAGCAAGCACCGCCTCGGTGCTGCCGCCAATGCCCATGAGCATATCCACCGGAGAGTCTTCAAGACATGTCGCGACCGCCATTGCCACGTCTCCATCTGTAAAAAGCTGCACGCGAGCGCCTGACAAACGGATTTCTTTAATCAATTGTTCGTGGCGCGGCCGATCCAAGACTGCCACGGTAATTTCTGAAACATCCTTTCCCAGCGCGGCCGCAGTCTTTTTTATATTATCCGCCGTCGGCGCATCCAGATCAATCGCGCCCCACGCTCCTTTCCCCACCGAAATTTTTTCCATGTATGAATCGATTGCGCGGTAGAGCGTTCCTTTGGGTCCGGTGGCAATAACAGCCATCGCGTTGGGTCTGCCGTATGCAACGCTGTCGGTACATTCAAGCGGATCCACTGCAATGTCGAATACAGCTCCTCCTTCGCCGCAGCCAAGATGTTCGCCGACGTAAAGCTCCGGCGCCTCGTCCTTTTCGCCTTCGCCAATCACCACCTCGCCGCAAAACTCAATCTGATTAAACCGTTCGCGCATTTCGTCAACCGCGGCTTTGTCCGCAGCCTTGCCATCGCCTTTCCCAATCCACCGAGCCGACGCAACCGCAGCAGATTCGGTGACCCGGACAAACTCAAGCGCCAAATTCGCAAATACGGATCCGTTTGTCATGTTTATCCTATTATAACACTATTGTTCTCTTCTACATCTCACGTCTCTCTCTTAATGACCCTTTGAGTCGGTTTTAGTGGTGAGTCATATGAAGCTCCGCGGGTTTACATTAGCGGTATCTTTTATTCTGAAACCGCGGAGCGAAATCCACCAAAGCATTACACCCGCCTCCACCAAGGCTTCTGCGGGTCCGTCTCGCGTTCGTCGTCCGACACCATGGGCTTTGGCCGACGGCGTCCGCGGGCTCACGCCCACGCTTGCCAGCCATAGCTTTAGCGAAGGCTGGGTTTTCTGCGAAGGCAGATAAAGTAGCCATAGTTCTTTGAGAATCTGTGTAAACTCCGTCCCACTTCTACAACTACGAAAAATACAAAAACACCGTTATAATGGTGTTTTTGTATTTTGTCATGAGGTTGTATTGTTCTATAAAAATTCAAACGTACTAAGAATTTTTTCAACGATTTCCTTTTGTTGATCGTAGTTCATATATCCAGATACATTTTTTGAAACGTTAGAAGCAGTATGTTCGAATATAACCCAATCATTGTCCCCCGGTCTCTTGATAAAGTATAAACTTGTTGTGCCCCCTGCTTCCGCCTCACTTTTCTCTACGGGAAAAGTGATAAAGTTATTTTTGCCTAAAATCACAGAAATTTGATTAAAGTTTTGAGCGCTATTGCTATTTTTGAGATACTCGGACCAAGCATCAGGAGACGCATAGAATGGGTAAAAAGATTTAGAGGCGCGGGGAATAAAAAAAGCTTAAAGTGAGCATAATCATTATTTGGATTTACATCATTGGCAGGATCGAGAACATGCTCAATGCTGTGATATTCATCGCCCTTACTAAGGGGTGGCACGCCAAAATAAGGAGGGTATTTAAATTTGAATCCAAATTCTTTATTGCGATAAGTTTTCCAGCCAGAAAATTCATTTTCGGAATCAATTTTTTGAGATATATAACCGATGGTGCCGAGGCCAATTACTACCAGGATTAATATGAATAAGATTTTTTTAAGCATAGTTTTATTAACACTACATAAACCTTTTTCAAGCTTTCTATGATCTGATGTAAACCGCGTCCGACTTCTGCAACATGTTGACGAGGGGTCTCTTCGGCCATCTGCAGCCTTGGCGGAGGAGGTCGACCCCAGCCCGTAACGAAAACCTCCCTTCGTTAGAGGCACTTCAGAAAGGTAATTTTTCCGGGCGAAACGAACGAACGATTGACAGCATCCTTTTTGTTTAGTACAGTATGGGTATAAAATCAAAACAATGACCGCCCAACAGTTGTTAGAAAAATTGAATAAAACCAGACCACGGAAAATAGGGAAATCACCCGTAGTGGTTTTGCCGCTCGATGATTGGCATAGAGTTGAGTCGCTCCTTGAAGAATATCAGATGAGCCGTTCTCATAATTATCGGCAATCTATCAAGGATTCTCGAAAGCAGGTTAAACCGGGCAAAGTATACAAGTTCAATTCAAAGACAGGAGTTTTTAGCAAAATAAGATAGCACTTGCAATGAGAATAGTTTTTACCGAAAGAGCGAAAAGAGATTGGGAAAACCTTGAGGAATCGGTTCAACGCAAGCTTCGCAGGAAGCTTGATTTTTATCTCAATAGCGGAGAGATTTTAAAATTCGCCGAGCGGCTGAAAGACTATTCGTTGGGGGAGTACCGCCTCCGTATCGGTGATTATCGTCTCATTTTTGATTTTCACAAAGACGCCATCGTTATTTTAAGGGTCGGTCACCGAAAGAATATTTACAGATGATAGGGATAACGACCAAATACTTTTAAGTTTTAGGCAATCTGGTATAAACTGCGTCCCACTTCCGCAACCACATTGTTTGTTCAAGAATCGGAGCTCTTAGCTTCGATTTTTGATTTACAAACAATAGTGTCCCGAGGAGTAGCAACGACGAGGGATAGTTTCTTCTGCAACGAAAAGGCGAAATTGACGAAGGAATATACAAATATGTAACGAAGGCTTGGAAATCCTTATTTGTTTTATGACAAAAAATGCTATAGCATTTTTTGTGTCATAGAGTAACGGTATGGGCGGTATAAAAGCGTGCGCGGTGCGGAGGGTTCACCCCGTTACAACCCAGAAGCCCCAGCCCCCAGATTGGAAAGAAAGAGGTAAGTTTTAGAAAGCTAACTTGAATTATAAAAGCGCGTAGTGTAAACGACCTTATCGGTCTCCTACGCGCTTGATGTTGCGATGCTCTGTTTAGATAGCCTTGATGACTTTTTCTGCCCAGAGCGACTCTGGAACCCAGTCCCCGTTCTCGTCCTGAAGGGCGAGAAAGAAGACCGGACCGGACGACCACGGTTCCGCCTGCACCTTCTCGAAGTACACTCGCCCGTCGGGGAAAGTGTGCTCGTGGAGAAGGTAGCTGTCCCCGAACATTCCAAAGTAGGACTCGCCGCTTTCCTCCTTCTTGATCGAGGACTCGTGGACCGGACGGGGCTCGAGCGTTTCTCGCCGACCATCGGGATAGACGCGCGTCACCTCTTCCGTGCAGACGAGCACTGGCTCACCCTTGACGAAGTTCAAGGCCCACTTATTGAGCCCCATGAACTGATCGCAGCGAATGCCCATTGAGCGTCTCCTTTTGGTTGTGGCGCGCTGGAACGATAGCACCATGCCATCGTCAGAACCAAAACTATTATAGCATATGCAAATCAAAAATCAATAGCGCGATGCGGAGGGTTCACAGAAACTACGCTTTCGATTACTATAGAAATAATGGAACGGTGGGATACCGCTAATATGGACAATGCCTCGGAAACAAATGAGGACATTCCCGTCATAGAAATCTCGGACGTCAAACGGGAAACCATGCGTTCATCCGGCAAAGGAGGCCAGAACGTGAACAAGGTGGAAACAAAAGTGCGCCTTCGTTTTGATATTGATAGATCGGCCAAGCTGTCGGATGCGCAAAAAGAACGGCTCAAGCAGCAAATACACCCATCGTATCTCGCCGATGGCCGATTTATTACTGTTTCGTCTCAAACCGAGCGCAGCCAGAAACAAAACGAGGAAGATGCCCTTGCAAAATTAAACAGGATGATCGCCGAAGCGCTTCTGGTACAGAAAGAACGGATTCAAAGCGTACAAGAACCGAAGTCGGCGAAAGAAAAAAGGCATCAGGAGAAAGACGCGCGTAGCCGCCGGAAAGAATGGAGAAAGAAAGTTGATCGGGGGCTTGATGAATGATCGAATAAGAAACACATAAAATGCTGTTTGCCAGAAAGCAAAGAGCTTTTGGCTCATTCTCGCGGCTCCAGCTAACCGCTACAAGGTTTCGGCCTGCCCGCCATAGCCTACGCCTGACAGCTTGAGCTGAATAACTGTGCGTTGTGGTTCAATAGCTTTGCATCACCCAGAGGCACTATGCTATGGGTATGCCATACACAACAAACCAATATGTACCTCGCCTTCGTA
>MHXH01000028.1:24136-26106 GCA_001824435.1 Parcubacteria group bacterium RIFCSPLOWO2_01_FULL_48_18 | reverse complement strand
CGACAACTATTGTATTGATATCATTACGCAAACCTCGGCTGTTAAACAGGGTCTTTCAAATATTGAGGACATGTTGCTTGAAAGTCATCTTGGCCACTGTGTGGTCAATCAAATTAAAAAAGGTCAAACCAATAAAGCAACAAGCGAGATACTGAAAGTATATCGCTTGAAGCGAAAATAATACTATGAAAAATATGTGCGAAAAATGTTCGATGAACGCAACTTTTTTAAAAACTGACAAAGACGGCCTTGTTCATTATTATTGCGACCATCACACACCAGAAGGAGCAACTAGAATTGGTGAAGCCCCAAAACCTGAATCAAACTTAAAAAAGTTTCTACCTTTGATTGTTATTTTTTCTTCGATTTTACTTTTTACGTTTCTCACAAGTATTTTCCACGGTTCGTTTGATATCACATTTTCAATGCGAATGATGATGGGGTCATTTTTCGCAGTCTTTGGATTATTCAAAGTCTTTAATCTCAAAGCGTTTGCCGATGCGTATAGCACGTACGATATTCTGGCAAAACGCTCTCGTGCGTACGCGTTCACATATCCATTTCTTGAACTTTTGATCGCGACTCTGTATCTCACAAATACCGGCGGTTTATATCGAGATATTTTCACTTTTATTTTGATGGTTGTGAGCACGGTAGGTGTTATTCAAAAGATTCGAGAAAAAGAAGTGATCCCATGTGCCTGTCTCGGTATGGTTTTTAAAATACCGATGACGTGGGTAACGCTTATCGAAGATATGCTTATGGCGCTGGAAGCATTTTTTATGACAGTTATGACTTTGGGGCTTCCGCTTGCTTACGCAGACAACACAACCACTCTAATGCAAACTTTAAAAATTCATACAACTGCCGAATGGGTGCAATATTCTGCGCTCGGACATTGGATAGTTGGGGGATTTATTGCCTTTGTTTTTCTCACGAGCATTCTTGAACGATTTAAAGTACGGTGGGGTACTGTTTTTGTAAAATATATTTCACCGCTTGTTCTCATTACTCTAGGTTTAAGTATGTCTATTGTAGACGTTATTTACCATGCAATTTATAGCGACTCTAGCGCGGTTTGGTACTTGCTTACACACATCTCGCAGTTCGGCCAGCATTTCTTGATCGGAGTTTTGCTTTTCACTGCCGGTATTTCCGAATGGATTCGCACGCGCAGAAATAAACAGATACTTTCCTTTGTGGTGCCGGCGGCGATATTTCTTATCGGTACGGTATTCTTCTTTCATCAGCAACTTGGAATTGTGTCATCGGTTGCAGAGTCAATGAACTGGCATATGTTCTTTGGTGCGATGCTCGTGATTGGCGCAACATTCAGAATTCTTGATATTCTCTTTTTTGAAGAACAGAAATGGTTTTTCGTAATTTGGATTATTGCTGTTCTTGTCGGATCGGGAATGATGGCAACCTACCACGAACCGGAAGGGTCGTACCAATTGCCAGTAAATGCTACTATAAGTGAAACGAATATTTGATTACATACATCTTGTGGAAACCCGCAAAAACAACGTAACAAGAGATTTCGGTATCATTGTTTTGAGTATTTTTGTCGCGATTCTTTTGATACAGACAGGGGCAACTGAAGAAGTTTTGAAACGAACACAGCGAATGTGGTTTTTGAACAGCTTTATCGCTGGCATGTTTTTTACTTCCATTTTTACCACCGCTCCTGCGGTGGTGGCGCTCGGCGAGATTGCCCAATCATCCCCGTCGTTGTTTCTCTCCGTTATTTTTGGAGGGCTCGGCGCTTTGTGCGGAGATTTGATTATTTTCCGGTTCATGCGAGACAGATTGGGAGAAGATATCATGCGGGTGGTCAAACATTCCGGAAATGGCAGGCTTCGGCATATTATCCGGCTGAAATTTTTTAAGTGGCTCACGTTTTTTTTGGGCGCGCTGGTGATTGCCTCACCGTTGCCCGACGAGTTGGGGCTTGCCATGATGGGTTTTTC
>MHXH01000028.1:21529-24121 GCA_001824435.1 Parcubacteria group bacterium RIFCSPLOWO2_01_FULL_48_18 | reverse complement strand
TCTTTTTATTCCCGTTTCGTTCGTTTTTAATTCTTTAGGTATTTTAGTTATCAGTCTTGTTGCAAAAAATCTGCTCGGCGCCTAAATTAAACATACACATGATTCAAACAAAAAAAATATTGACCGTCACATTCCTCCTTGCTTTCGTAGGTTTTTTGGCGTATTCGCTCGTTCAATACAAGAAAAGCGGGATCGCCGAACAGGGAGTAGTCACCTGCGCAAATGGACAATGTTTTTGGAGCGCGCATATTCATTTGGATATCCCGATACAAATTTGCGGCGAGAAATATGCTCTGTCTAAATTCAAAGGGCCTTTAGCGGACGACCACACGCATGGGGACGAAAATATTATTCATTGGCACGATAAAATCGCTTTTGACGCGGAGAAAAAAGAATTTTCCGAGCCAAGCCCGTTTGCGCTCAACCTGATTTTCAAAACCCTCGAACTTCCGATTACGGAAGAAAGTTTGTTGGGTAAAAAAGACGGGGACACGTGTGGCGGCGTACCGGCTACATGGAAAGTTTTTGTAAACGGAAGTCCGACTTCCGATTGGCGGAATTACGAATGGCGGGATCGCGATATTGTTCTTTTTGTCTTTGACGAGCGGACTGCAGAAGAGATAAAAAAGGAGCTTCGCCAAAATCCCCTTACATTTCCTTTTGTCGGGGAGGGTTGATCAAGTGGTTGGCGGTTTATTAAAAATAAGGTATACTTACACTATGGATAACGATACAAACAAAAAAACGTGCGCGCGGTGCAGTAAAAATGACTGTGCGCAATGCGTCGAAGAAGACGGAAAAAGTTTCTGCTGTCAGACCTGCTGTGACGAGCACAAAAAGGAGGTAGCGGGACAGAAGAAGGATGAGCCGGTCAACGTCTGCCGTTTTTGCTAGTTGAGGCGTCGTCGCATGGAAATAACCAGTTTAACTATTCCAATCTTGGTGGGAGCGGCTGTCATTGACAGCATCAATCCGTGCGCATTCGGGGTGCTTATCTTTTTGCTCGCCTATCTTTTCAAAGCTTTTCACACTCGCCGGTCGGTGCTTTTGCATGGGCTTATATATATAAGCGGTGTTTTCGTCACCTACCTCGTTGCCGGGCTATTGCTCGTTCCAGTCATAAGCCAACTAGGCAGGATCAGCACGGGTGCGTATGTGGTGATAGGGATTATACTGATTATTTTCGGCTTACTGGAAATAAAAGATTTCTTTTTCTACGGCAGGGGGCCGTCTTTGGGAATTTTGCCGTCTGCCGGCAGGCGCATTGAAGTGCTTGTCCGCCACATCACAGGGAAGTTTTACACCTCGTTTTTTCTCGGCGTTTTTGTGGCGCTCGTTGAGTTGCCGTGCACAGGGGCGGTATATCTTGGCGTGCTTGCGCTGGTATCCATTGCCGGACTTACCGCAAACAACGTTTTTCTTTTGATACTATACAATTTCCTTTTCGTCTTTCCGCTGATTGTTATTCTTTTTCTCACGCATCGCGGAAGCCAGGCGGAAAAGTTTGAAAAATGGCGCGAAAAGTATCGCGGGCATATGCGCTTGGCCATCGGATTGCTCCTGGTCGGCTTGGGCGTCTGGATGATTAAATTTATTTTATGAATCAACAACACTAGCATAATACATATATGCAAAGAAAAACGTTTAAATTTTTAATGTGCCTCATACTGCTGTTGATCGCCTTCAATGCTCCTCTATTTAAACTTAATTTTGATGTTGCCAGCATCCTGACCGTAATCTCTCTTTTGTTCGCTATTTTGGTTGGATTTTTTATCGCAACGGCCACATCAAATTACTTAGCACTACAATCTTTAATAGCACAAGAAGACGCTGGTCTTATCGCGGTGTATAAATACTGCTGTACTATCGCACCGCAAATGGCTTCAAAAATGATTGAGGCCATAGATACCTATGCAATTGCGGCTCTTAGTTTTGAACTTACGGACTATGTTGGCAAAACACGGGAAGAATTTGAAAATCTAAGCAAGACCGTTGAGGAGGTGAATTTCAATGACCCAAGAGGCGCGGAGTTGATATCGTTGCTCTACGAAAAGAAGAACAGTTTGTATCAGACAAGACAAAATGTTGCTCTTGTGGCGCGAAGAATAGTTACCAAATCACACTGGTTTGTTCTTGGTTCACTGGCGGTACTGATAGACCTTTTGGTTCTTTCAATCCGAGACGGCAGTTTTTTCTCTTCTCTTGTTACGAGCATATTGTTTATCGTCACCTTTCTTACATTATTTCTCCTCAATGACGTTGACAATAATCGCTTTCTTGAACAGGCTTTGGTTTACGAAAATTCACAGCAAATTTTTAAAGCCCTTGGCAAGCCCATGTATTATGCGGAGAACATTATTAAAAATGGCCGCGCATCAGAACCACAGGAGAGTTATCGGACGGGGTACTATAATAGTCCTCGGGATAATGCAATACGATTGGTGAACAAATCGGGCTAACGGTGATTCTGTGATAAAAATTTATCTATTTTTTTGTCGCGCTTCATTTTGTTGTAGACTCGGTCTACCAGCACCAGCGCTTTTTCAAAATTAAATCTCGACACATCGTTTGATTTGTAGGTAACCAAAAAAT
>MHXH01000028.1:20832-21516 GCA_001824435.1 Parcubacteria group bacterium RIFCSPLOWO2_01_FULL_48_18 | reverse complement strand
TTTGTCGAGATTGTATTCGTAATTTTTCATCAGCGTGCTATAGGTGTCTCTGATTTGATCAATGATGTTTGTATCAAGACTGGTCAGATGAGATTCAAATTCTGAACCAACTCCAAAAATTGTTTTCATTCCCGCGCGCCGAAAGTAGTCTGCGGAGTACGAAGGAAAAAAGTCCCCGTCCACGAGATCTTTTCCGTTGATTTTGACACTGCTCATGAGTACCGGATACGCAGAAGATGCCAAAATTGCATCTGCCAACCGCCCTTTTGTGAGAAAAACCCGTTTGCCCAGAAACGGATCTGTGGCAAAAATCACGGTTTTTATCGGCATATCTTCAATGTTTATGTTGCCGGTATATTTTAAGACCGTTTCTCTGAATTTTTGTTTTGAAAGAAACGTTCCTTTTGACCACAGAGCTTTGATAGAAAAGTATTCTCTCAAATGTATGTGGGTGAGGAGTTTTGTTATTTTTTCCCAGCTAAAACCCAAGCTAAAAAGTGCCGCGATGATAGAGCCCATGCTGGAACCGCCGACCATTGAGGGTTTTATGTTTTTTTCTTGAAAAAATTTAACCAAGCCGATTCCGCCCAGACCTTTGGCAACTCCGCCCCGAAACGAAACCGCTATTTTTGGTTGCGTCGTGCCCTTTTTCATTTTGTAGTAATTACCAGAGAGTAAGCGTCT
>MHXH01000028.1:0-20823 GCA_001824435.1 Parcubacteria group bacterium RIFCSPLOWO2_01_FULL_48_18 | reverse complement strand
TATGTTCTGTGAGGAGACTTGTGTGGGCGGGTTGGGCATTGCTTTTGGAATATTGCCGCTCTGTGGAATGCGATAGAGTTTTACTACTATTGCAGTGTTTGCATATTCATAGCCCATAATTTTGATCCGAACCCTCGCGTCGGCGCCGTACGTAGAACCAAAACATTGTTCAACAAGTTTGCCGTTTTCTTTCAGATGGCAATACCGGCCGACGATAATTTTTACTTCTTTTTTGGCATCGTTTTTACTTGCCAAAGCGATAGTTCGGCTGTCGGTGGTGACCACCTGCAGGCGAGATTTTTCGTTCAACTCGGCGTACGCTTTAAAGAGCCAGTACAATGCTTGCGGTGTTTTATTATCTCCCATAAAAACTCCATTCATGCTTTCCCAGCAACCATCCAGAGGGGGACTGCCGTGCGCGCCTATGACCCAGCAGGCCTTGCTCGCCCAGTCTACATTTGCTTTTTCAAGATAATACCAAAAGGCCAAGTTGTTTCCCGGCAAGATCATTGCCTGCGATGCCTGGTACTCGTTTATATGAATTTCCGGACATTTGGTTTTGCACAAACCGGCATCTTGCAGGAGTTTTCTTATTTTGGAGACTTGCGGTTGCACTTGTCCGGCCGGGTCAGTGTTCATGATGTGCCAAGAAATGGCATCGAGTTTCAGATTATTTTTTGCAACAAAAGAAATAAAATCTTCTATTTTGAATGTCCGTCCATCACGAGGAAGTGAGAGGCCGCATTTAGAAGCTCCGGCTGACCCTTCAATGTTGGCGATACTGGGGGCTACGATTTTTTGCGGTTTGCCCGTTTCTTGCTCCACTTCCCGAACTGCTTCTGAAAAAGCTTTAAATGTTGCAAACATTTGCGCCTGCGTGCCAAACCAAGCATAATCATCCGGTTCAGCCCAGAAGTCCCAATAATCAGGTGCTTCGTTGTTTACAACTGCCGCTTTAATTTGAGTTTTGACAAAACTTTTGTACTTTACAAAATTATCAGACCAAGGGCCGATACTGCAGTCAGTATATCCTGCGGTGTCTCCTTTTCTACTGTTATCACCGACAACCCAAGTGGTCTTGGCGCCCACGCTTTTTGCTGTTTTGACAATGCCATAATCCCAATCGGCGCGCCAGAAACTTGGTTTGAGCGCGGCAACCAGGTCCTGGCCCGGCAAGCCAACTTCCTTTCTGTAGCCAAGCAGAAAACCAGTGAGCGGTTTTTGTCCGCCGCTTTTGGTTGCGTCTATGGTGATAGTTGCATCGGCGGGAATTGTTTCGTCAACGGTGATAACTTCGTCATCATCTTTGTCTGGCGGGGGCTTGGGCTTGTCGGTATCAGTGCCATTTTCATGGTTGTTTGGTTCGGGTGTTTGAGTCAAACTAAAAACCAAAATGGCCGCTAGACCCGCGATAAGTACTATTGAGACCGCGATCTTGATTTTTTGAGTCATATCTTTATTAGAGACCCTTCTTTGTGCGCGCACAAGGGATCGAACCTTGGACCTTCACAATGTCAATGTGACGCTCTACCACTGAGCTATGGGCGCTCTACTTTGCTTTGGTTTATCGCCAAAGCTTCGAGGAGCGAGAAACGGCGATACGCCACTGCTTGCCCGTCCGACCTTCGTCGGCCGTAGCCGACTACGGTCGGCGAAGGCCGAAGCTCAAGCATAAGAGAGCGAGGGAGGGAGCTAAAGGCGCGGGGCTTAAGATTGTGGTAGAAGACTAGGTTATGGCCCATTGCGAAAAAGGGATTTCCCCACGCGTTGCGAGTACGCCCGCGCGTTTTTTACTGCCCGAAGCTTACGGTAACGAAACGTCGCCGAAGTGCGGTATGCGGGTTTCCCCGGCCGATTTCCTACCTTGGCGTGGTTCTTCATGGCTGGTGATTATTCTTCGTCCTCTCCTGCTTCTAGCTCTGCTTCAAGCGCGGCCTCATCGAAAACCTCCTCATGCCGGCCGTCTTCACATCCGCATTCCACCAACGGCTTATCGTGCATAGGGCATGAAGCCGCTCGACAGTCTCCCGCCTTCTCCGAAACCCCTCCGCATGTGCCAATACAAACGTAATGCATAATAATAAACATAACCTCTCACGTATATATCGTAGCACAAAATGACTCCTAATCAACTTTCCCCGCAACAGGGCCGGCGGTATAATAAAATCAATGATAAAGCGCACGGTGGTTCTCCTTATCCTTGATGGCTGGGGCATTGGACCGAAAAATACGGCAAATCCGACCTTCAATACGTCCATGCCTAACATCGACTACATTAGAACGCATTATCCGTGCGGATCGCTCCAGTCCGCGGGCATAGCCGTCGGCCTGCCATGGGGAGAAGAAGGCAACAGCGAAGTGGGACATCTCACGCTTGGCGCGGGTAAGATACTCTATCAGCACTATCCGCGCATCACCATCGCGATTAAAAACGGGTCATTTTTTAACAACCCCGCGCTTCTGGATGCAATCGCGCACGCAAAAAAGAATAACAGTACGCTCCACTTGGCAGGCCTCTTCGGCAAGGGCAACGTGCATTCCTCATACGACCATATCATCGCCCTGATGCAGCTCGCCAAAAAGAATGAATATGCCAATGTCAGCCTCCATCTTTTTACCGATGGCAAGGACGGCCCGCCAAAGCTCGGCATCGATCTGATTAAAAAATTCTCGGATCAGATCAAAAAAATCGGCATAGGAAAAATAGCCAGCATTTCCGGAAGATTTTACGCCATGGACAGAGACGAACATTGGGATAGAACCGGCCGTGCATATCGTGCCATGACAGGAAAAGCGAAGGTTGAAACGAACATTGACGCCATATTCAAATCCGCATATGAACGGGTGCACTCGGACGAATTCGTCGAGCCGACCACCTTTTATCCCGACCTGTGTATTAAAGACGGCGATTCGCTTTTCTTTTTCGACTTCCGCGAAGATTCTGTACGGCAAATCACGGAAAGCTTTATCAACCCGCAGTTTAATCAATTCCCGATTCAGCCGTTCCAAAACCTTTTAGTCACCACCATGACGCGCTATAAAGATTCATTCACCGTTCCGGTGGCATTTCCTCCGGAAGCGGTGGACAATCCGCTCGGCAAAGTGCTTGCGGACAACGGTAAAATCCAGCTGCGCATCGCCGAAACCGAAAAATACGCCCACGTCACATATTTCTTCAATGGCCTCAAAGACTCGCCGTACAGAAATGAATTCCGGGTGCTGGTTCCTTCAAAAAACGTGCCTCATCATGACGAGCATCCCGAAATGCAAACGCCTGAAGTCGCGAATAGGCTAATCGAGGCTCTTCGCGAGGGCGTATATGATTTTGTACTGGTCAACTTTGCTAACAGCGACATAATTGCGCATACCGGAAACTATGAGGCCGCGCAAAAAGCGATTCGCGTGATCGATGACGAAATGGGGAAAATTCTTACGGTTATTAAAGAGTCCAACGCTATCCTCGTGATCAGCGCAGATCATGGAAACATCGAACAAATGATGAATCCGTTCACCGGAGAACCGGAAACGAAACACAACCCCAACCCCGTGCCGGTATATGTCATTGCAAACGAGTATGAAAAAGCGGTTGGCATGAAAGAAGCCGATCATAGTGAACGGGAGATTATTGGAATCCTTTCCGATGTTGCGCCGACAATATTGGATCTCATGGGGCTTCAGAAACCGGAAGAAATGACGGGCCAGGACCTTCTCAAGGTGCTTCTAAAAAGGCGATAGCGCGCGGTGCATTGCTCTGGAAGGGCCCCCATGGTATTCTCAAAAAGCATGGGACTTATTGCGCGATTCATCATTCACGTCGTTTCAAATGTCATAGCGTTTCTGGTGACGGCATACGCGCTTAAACAATTCGCGGTCACGAATGACCTGCAAGAGCTTTTTATCCTCGGGGCAATTTTTGCAGCCGCGCAGATGACGATACGGCCGCTGCTTAAATTATTGCTGGCGCCCTTTGTCGTCTTGACATTCGGCCTATTATTGATTATCATTAATGCAATAACGCTTTACCTCACCGATCTTGTAACCGACTCGCTCACGATTACGGGATATACTACTCTCTTGATTGCGACCATCATTGTCAGTGTAGTAAATTTCATTATCGCCTCTTCAGCAAGATACGCAGCGAAATAAGATATTCTCCTATGGTAAAAATTCTCTTTGTGGCACAGATTGTGGTGTCGATCGCCATCGTCATCCTCATTTTACTACAGGAACGTTCAAGCGGTATCGGCGGTTCTTTCGGTGGCGGCAATGAATTTTTCCAGACGCGCCGTGGTCTTGAAAAAATCGTCTTTTGGGCGACGGCTGTTGCCGGTATTGCCTTCGGCGCCCTCGCCATAGCCGACCACCTTATTTCATAGAACTTCGTACTCACCTATGGATCTCCAACCGCTGTGCCGACTCCTTTAATTGACGGAGCATTTACAAACTGTAAGAAATCATACGGCTTTGTCCGGGGGGGTGGATAACCATTTATTGTGACAGTGCATACTACATTCGGAGCCGCAACGAAACGTGCATGGCTATGGTGCAAAAGATGCACGCGCATCGGTTTTTTAAAACTTGCGTTTCGGAAATTCCGGCCCGAAGAAAAGAAAATATTCTTTGTCGCATTCGGCGCATTCCTTATCTCAACAGCGCTGCTGCTCGTGATAACCTATTACCAGAATACCATCGCCATCCCTGTCGCCGGCGGATCGTATGTAGAAGGAATCGTCGGCCAGCCTACCGTGATCAATCCCGTGCTCGGATCGCGCAATGACGTGGACCGCGACCTCATCGAACTGCTGTTTAACGGCGTTTTCAAGAGCAACGGCCGTGGAGGATTTACTCCCGACCTTGCCAGGCGGCACACGGTAAGCGACGACGGCCGCGCCTGGACTATTTATTTACGGGATGATGCATTCTGGCATGACGGCCAACAAGTGACCGCCGACGACGTACTCTTTACGATCCAGACCATCCAGAATCCAGATGCCCAAAGTCCGCTCTTTACCAGCTGGCAGGGGGTTGTCGCCGAACGAGTAAGCCAATTAGAAATAAGGTTATACCTTCGCAATAGTTATGCCCCATTCGAGGAAAATCTTAAAGACCTCAAGATCATCCCCGAGCATATTTTTGGTTCTATCCCCGCTGCAAATTTGCGTTTGTCCGACTATAATCTGTTACGACCCGTGGGGTCCGGGCCGTATCAATTCGAGGGCCTACGCAAAAAAGAAGATGGCCGCATCACCATGTATCTGTTAAAAAGGAACGAGCGGTATCATCTCGGAAGTTCTTTCATTGAAAAAATGACATTTGCTTTTTTCGAAAACGAGGACGATCTGCTTGATGCCTTCAATAAAAGAGCCGTTGATGGATTCGGGAGCCTTAATCCTAAAAAATTAAGCGAATTGAAGCTCCCGCACCGACTGCTCCAGCTCACCTTACCGCGATACTACGCCATCTTTCTGAATCAACACCTTCTGCCGGCACTTGCCGACAAAGAGGTGCGGCGCGCGCTTCAGCTCGCAACAGATAAGCAATCACTTATTAAACTTGTCTTCGGCGGATACGGCCAGCCGGCCAACGGCCCCCTTCTTAAAGGGATGCTTGGATACGATGAGGCGGCGGATCAATCCGAATATAATCCGGGGGAGGCCGCTGAAATATTAGACAAAGTTGGCTGGTTAACTGAAGAGAACGAAACGATTCGCACCAAAAAGGACGCGAAGCTCGAGCTAACTCTCGTCGTGCCCGACACCCCGCCGTTAATTGAGGCGGCCGACTTCTTGGGGAGGGGCTGGCAGCGTATTGGCATAGGCGTCAGCATTATAAAAAGTTCCGTGGGAGAAATTATGGAAAACTTTATTAAAGGAAGAAATTATCCCATGCTTCTATTCGGCAACGTGGTCAATCTCAATTCAGACCTCTTCGCGTTTTGGCATTCATCGCAAAAATTTGATCCCGGTCTCAACCTCTCGCTATTCGACAACAAAGAGGTCGACGCGCTTCTCGAGTCAAGCCGGCAGTCGCTCGAAAAAGAAAAAAGAATTGCTGACCTCAAGTCGCTGCAAAATATTATCCAACGGGAGCTCCCGGCCATCTTCCTATTTTCTCCGGACTATCTGTATGTTGCCAGCAATAAATTGAGCGGCGCCGAACCCATGATGATTGCATCGCCAGCTGAACGATTTTCGCAAATTCACCGCTGGTCGATAAAAGAAGCAAGGGTGTTTAAATAATCGATGCTGTATCCGCCAGCTGGCGGACATAAATGCGAAAAGCGCGAAACAATCCCTTCGCATATTTCGCAGGAACGATTTTCGTATCGGTATAAGCATAAGCAATTTTCTCGACATGAATCAGAAAATTCGAGTAAAAGTATATATGGATGGCGCGAATATGCTGTATGCCCAAAAGAAAATGGGCTGGAACTTGGATTGGCAGAAAATTAAGCAGTATCTTGAAAACCGCTGGGACGTGCTGGAAATCCGCTACTACACCGGCGTAAAAGAGGGGGATGAAAAGATGCAAAAATTCTTGCGTTATCTCCATTACATCGGTTTTGCTCCGATCACCAAACCGCTCAAGATCATAAAGATTGACGAGCGCCACCCCCTGTACAAGGTATACCAGTATCCGGAAATCCATAAATCGAATTTCGACGTTGAAATTGCCGCTGACGTACTCCTCGATCACGGAGACGCAAAACAAATTATTTTTTTCTCCGGAGATTCTGATTTTGTCTATCTTATCAAGAAACTCCGCAGTATTGGCAGGGGCAGCGTGATTTTTTCTTCCAAGAAGATGCTGGCATGGGAATTGAAGTTCGTCGCCTCGGAGATCATAGTATTCGAGAATATTAAAGATTATATCGTCAAGGTAGCGCCCGATAAAAACGCGGAACAAAAATTATGAATTCTGGATCAAAAAACCCAGCCGCGGCTTTCGCCGCGACTGGTAGTGTATAACTAATGATATTATAGCATAGCGGGGGGGGGTGTCAAGGGCTCGGGTGGCGGAACCGGCAGACGCGCTAGTTCACCCCGTAAAATGTGCCGGAGTGGCGGAATTGGCAGACGCGCTAGCTTCAGGAGCTAGTATCTGTAAAGATGTGAGGGTTCGAGTCCCTCCTCCGGCACATATACGGGGCGAGGGAGCTAGTAACCGCAAGGTTGTGGGAGTTCGAATCTCCCCCCGAGCACAATGATTTAAGCATGTAGGGCAAGCGTGCTGGCCCCAGGAGCCAACGATCGTAAGATCAAGGGAGTTCGAATCTCTACTGCCCACTTTTCTCACGAAATTATTTTATTGCAGAACCCTCTCGCTTAAAAACAATATGAAAGAAGGAAATAGAAACGAACAAGCGAAGAACCTTGAGATCATGGCGATAAAGTTGGAGGATTTTATAGCCAATTATACGCCTGCGGGCTGGGTAGAACCTATCGGCAAAGTTATGCACCGATTTATCTTTTTGCCGAAAGACACGGGAAAAATGGAGCAAGATTTTAAAAGCGGAACATTAAAAGACAGGCTGGATAAGCAGTATGAAAATCCAAACGTTGTCATGGCTATAATGGATTTTTTTGAAAAGCAGGAATAAAGAACCTCTCAATATTATCCCCAAAAACAGATTCTGGCGTCGTCCACTACTCCTCGCACTTAGTTTTTCTTAGCGGGATACGAGCTTGGAAAAACAAGTGTCCTGAGTATAATTGAAGAACAGACAACATTTTTTACTTGAGATGCTTAAATTGGTTAAAATAATGAAGCGTTAGACGTTGTTCGTATCATGAACATTTTAGTCGTCGGTGCGGGAGCAACCGGATCGGTGGTGATAAATACATTAGCCAGACGCAAGGAGGTTAAACGCATTTACTGTATTGCCAAAGATAGGTTCAGGACGAGGCAGTTCGTTAGACCACATCCAAAGTTAAAGATTTTTGACATTGATATCCGTGTTTCAAAAGCCGCGGACCGGATTGCGCGAGGAAGCGACCTCATCGTCAATGCCGCGTCTCCGTTCATCAATATCCCTATTTTAAAGTTGGCGCTTAGGCTTCATACCCACTACCAAGATCTCGAAGCGCTTATGGGAACAGATGATGGAAAATCCGGAATGCCTTACGCCATTGAACACCTTGCGTTTTTTAAAGCATTTAAAAGGGCCGGACGATTAGCGCTTTTCGATACCGGAGCGGCGCCGGGACTTACCAACCTACTTGTTGCCGAAGCGGCTGATGCACTAGGCTCGTTGGGGGCTGTAAAAATTAGAATGATCGAGGATTTAATTTCCTCCGTAATTATTTCAACTTGGTCGCCCACTGCAGCAATCGATGAAATTTATTCGCGGCCGATAATTTATGACCGAAAAAGATTCAAGGTAATTCCCAGATTCTCCGATCCCGAAGGATTTGAATTCCCCCGCCCTTTTGGTAAAAAAACCACATACTCAATCATGAATAATGAAATACTTACAATTCCCCGTCATTTCAATCTTACACACATGGAAACGCGCTCAGCCGGAAGCGACAACGAGTCTGCGCGAATAATGGTAAGACTGGGCCTTTTGGATAGAAAACCGATTCATGTTCGCGGCACGAATTTGACCCCGCTTGAATTTATTATGAAAATCATGCCTCCGCCGCCGACCCCGAAGACGCTCAAAACACTGATTTCCAAAGGACTGATGAAAAATGGATTTTTCGCCCTGGCAATTGAGGCAACTGCACGCCGCAAGGGCAAAAATGAAAAGTTGAACTACTGGGTACGATTTCCTTCGCAAAAGGAGCTTATCCGACGACGAATCTATTCAACCTATATCGCTTATCCGGCTGGTCTTTGCGCAGCGGCGTTTGCTCTTGAGGTGCCGAAGATAAAAGCCGCCGGAGTTTTTTCTCCCGAGGAACTGCCAAAAAATAATAGAATGAACATTCTCAAAAATATTTCATTGCTTGGCATCCGCTGGAATAGGCGGTAAACAAAACCCGAATGACCCCGATTCGTAAAACAACTTATGGGAGAAAGTCGCAAATGGCTCGCAAGACCGAACCGGTATTGAAGTTTGTCCCCTTGGGCGGACTTGAAGAGATTGGCCGCAATATGATGTTTTTTGAATACGACGACGAGATTATTATCATCGATGTCGGCCTCCAATTTCCGGAAGAAGAAACCCCGGGCATCGACTATATCATTCCGAACACGGAATATCTGGAGGGCAAAAAGGACAACATTAAAGGCATCATTATCACCCATGCCCATTATGACCATATTGGAGCGTTGCCGTATCTTCTCGGGAAGTTAGGAAATCCGCTCATTTACACCACTCGCCTTACCAAAGAAATTATCATGAAACGGCAAGAGGATTTCCCCAATGCCCCTAAACCGAACTTCGAGATAGTCAAAGAAGGAGATGGATTAAGGATCTCCGAGCATTTCAGCGCGGGATTTTTCGCGGTCACCCATAATATTCCCGACACCATCGGTATCATTCTACAGACTCCTGCCGGGAAAATTGTCCACCCGGGGGAATACAAGTTCGATTACGACAGAGAGGGCAAGCCGAGAGGCCTCGACATTTGGAAAAAAATCGGCAAGAAAGACATCCTTGTAATGCTCCAAGATAGCACCAATGCCGAAGTACCGGGGTTTTCAATGTCAGAACGCGTCGTAGAAAAAACGCTGGAAGAAATTTTCAAAAAATCAGAGGGACGGATTATTGTCGGTACCTTCGCCTCGCTTCTCGACCGCATTTACGAAATAATCAAAATCGCCCAAAAACTTGGCAGGGTAGTGGCACTCAGCGGCTACTCCATGCGCAACAACATTGAAATCAGCCGCAACCTCGGCTATATGAAAATCGAAAAGGGGGTTATCATACCCCTCGACACCATCCATAAATACCGCGACAACAAGTTGCTCATTTTGTGCACTGGGGCCCAAGGAGAGCCGAACGCCAGCCTCATGCGCATTGCCAATGGCGAACATAAGCAAATCAAAGTCAAGTCCAGTGACGCCATTGTATTTTCTTCCTCAATCATTCCGGGCAACGAACGATCGGTGCAAATTCTCAAAGACAACCTCACCCGCCAAGGAGCGAAAATCTATCATTCCAAAATGGTGGACATCCATTCAAGCGGCCACGCGCCTCAGGAAGAAATTAAAGAAGTGATCCGCATGGTCAAACCGAAGTTTTATATTCCCATCCACGGCTACTACTTTATGCGGCACACCAATGCCCAGCTTGCTAAAGAGGTCGGCATACCGGCCGAGCACATCGCCTTGGCGGACAACGGCAATGTGGTTGAAATTACGGAAAACTCAATTCGAGTGAGCTCCGAGACCGTGCCCGCCTATTACGTAATGGTGGATGGATTGGGAATCGGGGATGTCGGCGACGTGGTGCTCCGTGATCGAAGGGTGCTTGCCGAAGAAGGCATGGTAGTGGTGATAGCGACCCTTGATCGCGATACCGGCAGGTTATTGAAAAATCCGGACATCATCTCGCGCGGCTTCATTTATCTGCGAGAAAATCAAGACATGCTTGACGAAATCCGTAAACGCATCCGCGGCCTCATCGACCGCATTCCCCGCCATCAGCCGCTCGCTGCCGACTATCTCAAGTCCCTCATCCGCGACCAAATCGGGGAATTCCTCTATAATAAAACCCAGAGAAGGCCGATGATACTGCCGGTGGTGATTGAGGTATAACGAGCTTTTTAGCTTGTAGCTTCTTAGCTTTTTAGGGTTAGTGTAAATTCGTTTTCTAAAAAGTTACCAGCTACCAATTGGTATGCGTATTTTCAGCGGCATAAAACCTACCGGACCGCTTCACGTCGGAAGCTATGCCGGAGCAATATCGCAGTGGCTTGCGTTTCAAAAAGATCCCGCGAGCGAGGGATTCTTTTGTGTTGTCGACCTCCACGCGCTTACAAACAATCCGTCCCCGGAGCAACTGCGCCGAGATATTATGGAAACCGCAGCCGGATATCTTGCATTCGGCTTACACGACGCGCGGTTTCCCATATTTATCCAATCGCATGTGCCGGCGCACAGCGAGCTCACTTGGGTGTTGTCTACGCTTGCCGGCGTCGGAGAGCTTGAGCGCATGACTCAGTTTAAAGACAAAGCGGGGTATGCGGAAATACTCAAGGCGCGTGACAGGGTAACACAGCGGTTGGAACAAACCATAGAAGAGCTCGACCTTTTACAGGCAGGCAGCATGGGCGCGCATCATCGCCTTGTACGCGATCAGCATAAAGAAGTCATCGACGGATACCGTTCCTTGAAAGAAGAACTGGACAATCTTCACGCCCTTCTTACGGCAAGAGATTCTCGTGTCGGTGCGGGCCTGCTCAATTACCCGGTGTTCATGGCTGCCGACATTCTCCTCTATGATACCGACGTTGTGCCGGTCGGCGAAGACCAGCTGCAGCACGTAGAGCTTGCGCGGACTCTTGCACGGCGATTCAACAGCCGCTATGGAGAAACATTCAAGCTCCCTCGCGCAAAATTGGTAAAGGGCGCCAGCCGGATCATGAGCCTTCAGGATCCGAAGAAAAAAATGTCCAAATCGCTCGGCTCCGCGCATTATGTGGGAATTTTCGAACCCGCGGATATCGTCAGAAAAAAAATCATGTCTGCGGTTACCGACTCGGGCAGCGACATCAAATATGATCCGGCGACAAAGCCAGCATTGTCTAATCTCATTACCCTCATGGGCGTGGTTACGGGAAAGTCCGCATCCAACATTGAGCATGAATATGCGCACGTCGGCTACGCGGCATTTAAAGAAAAATTGGCAGAGGCATTTCTGGCGTTTTTCGAATCGGTCCGCCGGAAAAAAGCCGAGCTCGATAAAGATCCGCACCACGTTCTTTTTGAACTGAAAGCCGGAGCAGAAAAGGCCCGCGAAATTACCAATAAAAAATTGCGCGACGCACAGTATAAAATCGGACTGGTGTAAGCGAGATTTACCCCGTTACAACCCGGAAGCCTTAGAGCATGTCCGGAAACCCCCTTTTCTGCTGCAATCTCTTTCGTTCGGCTGCGGCTTCGTCGCTCCTCCTCGGCGTATACTCCATATACAACCTCGTCGTCGCTCCTTGCCTCGCTCGAACGGAGAAGAAATTTCGCTACGAAAAAGGGTTTCCGGACATGCTCTGGTCTTCTCCGCCAAAGGGAAGTACAACGCTGTACCCCCCCAAGGGCATATCGGCCTCCGGCTGAAGGCCGGGTTGTACCGGGGTTCATTTCAAAAATACTGCGGGGGCCCTTGTACATTCAAGGACCCCCTTTTTGTTTCAACGTCTTGATCTTGGTCTTGGTCTTGTTCCAACGCCCCGAACCACGTGGATGACCTCCTTGGCGCCCACGACTTCCGGGTTGAAAGAGTCGGACGGCTTGTGGGTCAAACAGCACCTGACCTCTTCCACGATCTCGAGGCCCTCACCGACCCACGTCTTGGCGAACTCGCCCTGACGACGCCTGTCAGGAACACCATGCGTCGTCGCTACGCGACGCACCTTCGTAGTAACCCGCTCCTCCTTCGCTCCGCGTTCTGTCAGATGATCACCCAAGACACACCTAAACACACTGCCTCCTTGTTGGAGAATACGCGCCAGCGCCCACCGCCAACGCTAAGAGCATTATAGCATACATGGGGTCCTTCGTCAATACCTCCGTTTTTGCAAGCGGGCCTCTGATTCGTTTGTAGACTTGCGGCTACGTTTGACAAGACCGGGAGTCCTATGCTAATATATGAAGTAAGTTTATCTGGTTAGGTGAAGCTTTCATTAAGTAACGTTTTGGTTAGTTAAGAGAAGCAGCCGTCGTTCACCTAAGTGGGTAGATATAATATCAATTTAGGTGAGCGAACACATGAACGATTTTGGAAATCGTCCTCCGCGGCAGAAGTATGACGTGTCCGCGCTCGGTATCACGTGCGCAGATTGCGGACAAGCCATCAATGAGTTGCCGTTCAACCCCACCAAGCGGGATGACGGCACATTCGGCCGCTTGTATTGCGGAGACTGCAACCGAAAACGGTATCAGAACAGAGATCGCAGTAGCGGTGGCGGCGGTGGATTCCGCAGAGGATACTAAAAGATCCTTATAACAAAATCCCCTCGGATAATTCCGAGGGGATTTTGGTAAAAGGATATTTCTAACGGGGCCCGCTCGAAACGTTTCTTCGTTGTATGGTATAGTAAATCCATGTCAGGAATAAAGGCTCGAAAACCGAAGTTTATTTTTATCACCGGCGGCATTGTTTCCGGAATCGGCAAGGGCATCTGCGCGGCATCTATCGGCCTCCTCTTGAAATCGAGGGGATTTTCTGTTTTACCGATCAAGATCGATCCGTATCTAAACAAAGATGCCGGCACCATGAATCCATTTCAACACGGCGAAGTGTTCGTTACCCACGATGGCGCCGAAACCGACCTTGACCTCGGTCACTATGAACGATTTTTAAACATCGAGGTGGACCGCAGTTCGAATTTTACCAGCGGCACCGTGTATGAGCAGGTGATCAGCCTTGAACGGAAGGGGAATTTCTTGGGCAAAACCATTCAAATCATTCCTCATTTGACCGATGAAATACGCTTAAGAATAGAACGTCCGGCTCGGGCGAAAAAGACGGACGCGGCAGTGGTTGAAATCGGAGGAACCGTTGGAGACATCGAGGCAGAGCCGTTTCTTGAGGCGGCGCGCCAAACGATGCGCAAATACGGCAGCGAACGGGTGATATTCATGCACGTGGTGAAGATGGACTATATTTTCCCCTCTGACGAAGCAAAAACCAAGCCGATCCAACAGTCGGTCGCGCTGCTGCGCCAGCGAGGGATCCAGCCCGACATCCTCATCGTACGATGCAAACGCGGCATCGGGCAGAGCGCCATAGAAAAAATTTCTCTTTTTACCAACGTCGACGAATCTCGTATTGTTCAAGCGCCAGACGCGGAAGATGTATATGAAATCCCGCTTCGTTTTGAAGCGCAAGGGCTGGGGAAGCGTTTGACGCAAAGACTTAATTTCCCTCTTCGCGCTCCTGACCTGACAGAATGGCGACGCTTTATAAAAAAGGCCCGAAGCGCCCGGCGCAAAGTAATAGTAGGCCTCGTCGGAAAGTATATTGAACATGTTGACGCGTATATTTCTGTCGAAGAGGCCGTAAAACACGCTTCCGCTTACATCGGAACGCGGCCGGAAATCACACATATCGACGCCGAGGGAAAGGATATTGAGAGCAGATTGCAGCGCGTAGACGGCGTTATTGTGCCCGGCGGATTCGGCAGGCGCGGCATCGACGGTAAACTTACGGCGATCCGTTTTTGCAGAGAAAAGAATATCCCCTTTTTGGGACTTTGCTTGGGGCTTCAAGCGGCTGTCATCGAATTTTCTCGAAACGTGTGCGGATTAAAGGGCGCGCACAGCACTGAATTCGATCCCGCAACACCGCATCCCGTAATTGATATTCTTCCCGAGCAGAAAAAAATCAGCGATTTGGGCGGAACGATGCGGCTGGGCGCGTCAGAAATAATCCTCGATGGAGCGTCGCGCGCTGCCGCACTCTACGGTAAGCAACAAGTGTTTGAACGGCACCGACATCGGTATGAACTAAATCCGCGTTACCACGATACATTGTCAAAGAAAGGAATGATCTTTTCCGGTTTTGCCGCGCATGACAGAAGATTGGTCGAATGCATTGAAATTCCTTCGCGCAAATTTTTCATCGCCACCCAGGCGCATCCGGAGTTTAACTCACGGCCCGTCCGCCCGCATCCCCTTTTTATTGGTTTTATAAAAACTGCGCTACGCCGGGACTTGGGGATAACTCGTGTATCAAGGCCAAAAAATGAGCTATAATACATCAATTAGGAGCTATACGTAATCTTTGGCACCCTTTAAAGGTCGGATAAACAAAAAAGTTTTAATAGATAACTTATAACAAACAACTCGTCGTTCAACCGGTTGTTGGCTGTTTGTTATAAGCTCTCGGATTGATATGACAAAGGACGGATTGTCCGAGGCAGTTTCAAACGCCTTGGGACTCAATAAAAAACAGGGACACGAAGCCGTGGAAACGGTATTTGACACGATCGTAAAGACGTTGGCGCGCGGAGAAGAAGTGGCGGTTTCCGGATTCGGCAGCTTTCGAGTAACAAAACGGGCCGCGAGGACCGGCGTGAATCCGCGGACCGGAGAGAGAATTCAAATTCCTGCTTCGGTTCGGCCGAAATTCCGCGCCGGAAAGGTTTTGAAAGAAGCAGTAAAGTAATCCATCGATTATCTCCATAAAAATCCCCCCGACCCGGGGGATTTTGTATTGCAAGAGGCAAGGGACGAATCCTCACATAGACCTCTTGCACAATAACCCTTTCTGCTGCAATTTCTCAATTTCGGCTGCGAATTCGTTGCTCCTCCTCAATGTATACTCTGTATACAATTTCGTCGTCGCGCCTCTTCTCGCTCGAAATTGATAAATTTCGCGACGAAAAGTTATTATGCAAGAGGTCTTATACGCCCCCTGCCCTCTGTGCCATGGTGATGAATAATTTATATGCGGCTCGCACGGAAACATACGATTCGTGGATCAATTGTTGTGCCGTATTTATTTGCTCAAGGTGGCGCGCTTCGTCATACGCCGGAATGATCCGTTTCAAAATCAATTGCGCTTGATTCAGTGAGGCATTTCCCCCTTGTACGTGCGCTGCGGCATTCTGAAACAGAACGCGAAACTCGGCGGTATCAATATCATTTTTCTCGAGCGAAGTCAGATCGCTCTGAATTTTTTCCAATCGATCACCGGCAGTAGCAAGCATTATTTCCTGCCGTTGAAATAGGGATAGCGTAGATATTTGCCTGATCAGAATGGTGTGGTGATTGCGGCGGTACTGCTGGATGTCATTGGCCATGATGCGCAGCTGATCGGCGCTTCGCCCGCTTCGAATATTCTGGGACATACCGTTAAACCACAACGTATTGTCATCCAGTTCGTTTGCCAGACGCTGTTTTATAAATGGATCAAGATCAACAAGCGCGTTCAGCTGAATATGCGCCTGCTGTGCCTCCTGCAGCAAATAGTCGATCACCGACTGAAGCACTAAGCGGCGAGCTTCCAATTCTTGAAGCGCCCGCGACGTATGCGACAAAGATCTGGTGCCGCCCGCAATGCTTCTTAAATTGTTGATGGCTCCGGAAATACGCTCAAGTCCAACGCTCCACAACGATATAACCCCCCTCTCCTCGGCGCTAACCGGATATACGACAGGCGTCGTCGAAATAGCCGCGGACATAAAGAGAGCGGCGCCAAAAGCCGCAATTGCTATCCGAAGAGCGAACCATGTATCAATCGATGCCATCTCCGCTTGCTTCAGCAAGAGCGGTACTGATTTTTTGATCTGCCCGGTCATAGTACGCTATCTCATTAAGATAGATATTGATATCGCCGGAGCTGGCCAACTCACTCAAGATGTCTTCGTTGTTCAACCCAGAAAGAACGCGTGACTGCTGTTGGTGCGCAGTATAGAGTTGGACAAAAACTACGGCAAGTGCAAAAACAGCAATAAGCGCTGGAGCGACAACCGGCCAAGAAAATATCCGAAATAATGGAGAAAATGTCGGTTCCGGCGCGACGATTGTTTGGCGCAATTGTCTCGAGAATTCTTCCCGGGGAGTAATACGTTTAAGCTGTTTTAAATTGTGCAACAAGTCGATTTCGTTCATGGTTGTTCCAAAAATACCTTAAAAGCTGCCTAGGCTTCACGGATGCGATCGGCATCCGCTACGAATTTTTTCAAATTTTCGAGCGCGCGATGCTGGAGCACCCGGACCGCTCCTTCGTTTTTTTCAAGCGCCCGGGCAATCTCTTCATTGTCTAGGTCTTCCACGAATTTCATGACTACGACTTCCCTCTGTTCGTCGGTCAGGCGCGCGACGGCCCTTAGTATCCGTTCAACGGCCAACCCCTGTTCGATCGCGAACGACGCATCGCTATAATCTGCCAGCAGAGGCTCGATGTTTTCTATATTTACCGTCGGCCTCCTAAGCCGGTAAAAATCGATGACGGCATTCCTTGCAATACGGTACAGCCACGACGAGAAAGGAAAACCAACCTCTTCATAGGCACGGATGTTCTGCCACGCGCTTAAAAAAACCTGTTGGCAGATATCTTCCGCGTCCTGGCGGCTCATCACCTTTACAAATACAAAACGGTAAATCTTCGATACATAGTGGTCATACAACAGGCCAAAAGAGCTCGCGTTGCCCTTTTTGGCTTTTTGTACGGCCTTTTTTTCGTCGAAGGAAGGTTTGTCTATCATATATAACGAACAACGGGCTGATTTGTTATCGATGCGCCAACATGACAGCGTGTCGATGTTTTGACGTTTCGATATTTCAAAATTCGGATATGCCGCGTTTGTGCACTACTACTCTACCATTTTCCAAAGGATTTTGCTATGAAATAGAGATACAATCACTAATCCATGACGTGTTTAAAAAAGAATTATCCGCTCCCCCTTTTGTTTCTTGTGCTGATTTTTTATTTAGTCTTGGGTTTTAGCTGGCTTCAGTATTACGCAGTCGAATTCGACAAAACGGCAGATCGTCTTAGCCAGAACCTTTCCCGGCTTACCAGATCAAACCAATCGGACAACACGGTTCAACTTGCCATTCTGAAAGAATTATTCGGGAACGGCATAAGCGATGATATAACCATGCAGAGGAGATCACTTGCTTCGCTGATAAATTTGGAAACTCTTTTCGCCGTCAAGAACCGACTCATCGACAGCGGAGAAGATTTTGTCGAAGCCGATCTTTCCCTCATGCGGCTGAGATTCTATCGCGACGGCGCCCTTCTCGTCGACGTTCCCATTGTAAGCAAGGGACGCGAGGGATCGTGGTGGGAAACGCCCACCGGCCTATACGGCGTAGTGGCGAAAGAAGAAAAACATTTCTCTTCTATCGGAAAGGTGTATATGCCGTGGAGCGTGCAATTCCAGGGTAATTTTTTCATCCACGGCTGGCCGTATTATCCTGACGGAACCCCCGTAAGCCAAAGTTATTCCGGCGGCTGCATCCGGCTCGCAAACGAGGATGCGAAAATAGTCTATGATCTGATGAAAAAGGACGTACCGATTTTAGTTCTGGAGAAAGATTCGGGGAACGACGAATTTCCCTATTCGGTAAAACCGCCCGAGGTTTCTGCAAAAGCATATTTAGCGGCAGACCTGAAAAATGGTTATGTATTTGCCGAACGAGACTCCCGCGTTTCTCTTCCGGCTGCTTCCTTGGTAAAACTGATGACTGCCTTGACCGCCGCCGAATACATATATTTGGAGCGGACGATTGTTATAACCGATGACATGATTACCGGCATCCGCTTCAACGGCGAACTGAAGGCCGGAAAGACGTTTTCTGCCTTCGACTTGCTCCATCCTATGCTCGTAGAATCTTCAAACGACGCGGCAAACGCCATCAGTTATTTCCTCGGTCCTAAATACTTTATCAACCTGATGAACCAAAAAGCGCGCTCCCTCAATATGAATAATACGATCTTTAAAGATCCGTCCGGCCTTGATGATGGCAATATCTCAACGGCGCAGGACCTATACCAACTTGCGCGCTACCTCTTTAACAACAGAAGGTTTATTCTCGACATTACAAAGGGGAAAAACTTTGACGCCTTCAAGAGAACATATTTTCAGAATTTGAAGAACGTGAATACGTTTTATCGGCAAGACGATTTTATCGGCGGCAAGGTCGGCTATACCGAGGTTGCCGGCGAAACCCTGGTTTCTGTTTTCAATCTCGCATACGCGGACGGCAATAAACGTCCGGTGGCGATCATTCTTCTTGGATCCAATGATCGCACGAAAGACGCAGAGGCCATACTGCAATGGCTGAAGCGAGTATACTTTTAAACACGGTATCGGCCTTTCGTCCCGCTAGATCCTGCACCCCGTTAGAAATTTCCCCGGGCACATCACCAAAAAAATTGGCTTATATAAAAACAATCATGATTAGGAAGGGGCAATTATTTCTTTCCGGATTTCTACGGGGCAAGGGGCGGGGACCTAACGGGATTTACAATGCCTAAAGATCATGCTTAAATAACCATGGTTTTCAGAAAATTTAAAAAGAGGATGCAAGATGAAAAGGCTGGCCTTTTTTACCGCCTCAATCGCGGTGGCGATCGGACTTAATGCATGCACCACTTTTCATGCCAAGACCCTGCCCGAACCCATACAACCCGAAGCCTTGATCGAAAACGAAGACACCCTAAACGTTTGGGTTTACCTGACCGACAAAGGATTAATAAACTCCCTTGAGGCTTACAAAAATGTAGTTTCAGAAAGATCCTTGCTCCGCCGCGCAAAAGTGAAGCCCGGAAACCAACTTTTGGACACCACCGATATTCCGGTAAAACAAGCATACATAGACTCGATTGCCAGGTATGTTGTAAAGGTTCGATTCCCTTCCCGCTGGTTTAACGCATTAAGCGTCCGCGCAACTCCAACCCAAATTAAAAGGATCTCAGAATTCCCGTTCGTACGCCAAATTAACCCGACAAAGCGCCTGCCGGCAGGCGAAACAAGCTATACCGACAATGCGTTGCAGTTTTTTGCGCCAGACCCCTACAAGAACACTCAAATTCTCCAGCACCGTTTAAACTATGGACCCTCCCTAGAGCAACTCGAGCTTCTAAACATCCCTGTACTGCACGATAGCGGAAATTGCGGACAAGGCGTACTCATAGGCATGTTTGACAGCGGCGTCGGTCTTCTCAATCACGAAGTTTTTGACTCGCTTACGGTTATAGCCACCTATGATTTCGTGGATGATGAATCGGACATAGCCCCCGGTAACCATGGCACCATGACTCTTTCTGCAGCAGCCGGATACAAACCTGGCCAACTCATTGGTCCTGCTTACTGCGCCAGTTATGTCCTGGCGAGAACCGAAGTGGCAACCAGCGAAACACCGGTTGAAGAAGACAACTGGGTGCGCGCAATCGAGTGGGCCGATTCTATCGGAATTGATATTGCAAGCACTTCTCTGGGGTATCTAGATTACGACCCCCGAGATACCGTGGATGGTCCGGAAGATTGGACATGGAAAGACATGGATGGCAACACGACATTAATTACTCGCGCTGCGGACATGGCCGCCTCAAAAGGAATTCTAGTCTTCAATTCTGCCGGAAACGGAGGAGAAAATCCCCTTCACAATACTCTAGGAGCCCCTGCCGACGGAGACAGTATAATAGCAGTAGGAGCTGTCTTTGGAAAAGACATTACGGGTAGTACCGGAAAGATCTTATTCGTAAAAAAAGAAAGGGCGTTCTTCAGTTCGGTCGGACCGACTACCGGAAAAGATCCCAGAATTAAGCCCGACATTATGGCTATGGGGATTTATGTCTATCTGGCGCACCCGAACGACCCACGCCTATACACAGAATCTCACGGCACTTCTTTCGCCTGTCCAGTAGCTGCCGGAGCCGCAGCTTTATTGCTCCGCGATCATCCGGAAGCGACTCCGATGCAAATAAGAGACGCCCTACGACTTACGGCCGATAATGCAAAAAACCCGGACAATAGATACGGCTGGGGCGTTCCCGATTTAGTCGCCGCCCTAAAATACTTGGACGACCTCTTGGGAACAGCTAAGCCTCCCCGCTAAGCATAGAGAACAAATCAAAATCAATGTTGAATGCAGCGTCTAACGCTGCTTTATTTTCTTGGAGTCAGACATTTAGCGCAACGGATATGAGTACAATATATCCGTATGCACAACCCAATACAATACCGGCGGCTTTCATCC
>MHXH01000027.1 GCA_001824435.1 Parcubacteria group bacterium RIFCSPLOWO2_01_FULL_48_18 | reverse complement strand
TTACAGTGGATTCTATTAAAAAACTCCATAGCTCTAGGGCTTCATGGAGTCCAATATGTATCTGGCATTATGCACGCAAGGCCGACTTCAACGTCATAAGGATCGGGGGGAATTTCTTGAATATCGCTATATTTCTTTAAACCATCGACTTGTTCGCCGTAGCGATGCAAGTTCATGGCGCTGCAACAGGAGCCGCGGAGACGTTCGGTGTCGGGCATAGAAGAAATTGAATTGCGAAATGCCGCGGAACACGCCGAATTGCCGCTTCTGCTCAAATAATTAAATTTCTCTTCGAGCGCTTGACTTACGAACGCGGAGAGATGCGATGGCTGTTCAGATGAATGGCTGGGTGAAAAATCAAATATCGGCCTTCCCGCGACAGACATAAAATAGCCAATAGCGAGGACCGCCGCCGTTATTATTATAATAAGCAATTTTTTATTCATGTGACGCCTCTCATTGTAATAGATCGTTGGTGCTGCTTCAGTATACAGCGACGCCGAACGGGAAGAGCCGCCGTTTTTGCATAGTGGTATCATATACTATATCTTTCCTTGGGTGGGCAACAACATACATGGTTATCCGTCATCGGACATCGCCAAAAGAATAAGCCGTTACTAAGCGCCCGGGGAGTGCACTGCATATGAAGCTCCGCGGGCTCACGCCTACGGTATCCTTTCCGAATTGATGGCGGAGCGAAATCCGCCGAAGCAGAAGATTGGCTTGTATTCAGCCGCGGGCTTATCCAGCCTTCGTAGCCGAAGCTACTTCGGCGGAGTAGGCCGTCCACGGTCTTCTGCGAAGACGGATAAAAATCAGGCACAACATGAAAACCGGCATTGCAAATTTTACGCTCGATTACGGCAAATGCCCGCGCTGGCTGTTTGAAAAAATGGTCAGGCTTGCGCGGGTCATGTCCATTGCTATCATCGAAGCATTCGGGCCGCGGGAATTCCTGCGGCGGCTGTCCGATCCGGTCTGGTTTCAATCATTCGGCTCGGTGCTCGCCTTCGATTGGAATGCCTCCGGGCTCACGACAACCACGCTTGGCGCGTTGAAGGTCGCCCTCGGAGGGATAGAAAAGGAACTGGGCGTCTTTGTTTGCGGCGGCAAAGGAAAAACTTCGCGCAAGACGCCGGAAGAAATCCAAAACTGGGGAAACGTGCTCGGCCTTACGCAGATAGTCATCGATCGGCTTACCTATGCTTCGCGCGCATCGGCAAAAGTGGACTCGGCGCTTATCCAAGACGGTTTTACGCTCTATCACCACAATCTTATTTTCGCTTCTTCGGGAGAGTGGGCCGTTATTCAACAGGGCATGAACACACAATTGCTCAAAGCGCGGCGCTATCATTGGCTTGGGAAAACCGCGGCTGACGATCCGGAATGTAATTTTATCAACGAACCACACAGCGGCATCGCGAGCCAGCTCATGCTTTCCAAAGCACTCGATCTCACGTCACGTAAAAGCGAGAAGAACCGATCCGTTTCAATTGGGTTGGTTCATGAGTCCAAAACGCTCTACCGCGACCTAAAAATAATTTCTCTTCGCGGTGGCCAGCAGCAACTGAAAATTCTAGATCTTCCTGACTATGAATTTCATTCGCACCCCGTCGAAGCGATTACCTTCACAGGTCCACGGCTTGAAAAAAATATCCGCGCCGTTCTTTCGGCTCAACCTACTACTTTTGAAAAGATGCTCATGCTGCCGGGCATAGGAGGAAAAACGATTCGCGCGGTCAGCTTGGTGGCCGAAGTTATCTACGGCGCAAAGCCTTCGTATGAAGACCCTGCTCGCTACACCTTCGCGCACGGCGGCAAAGACGGCACGCCGTATCCGGTTGACCGGACAACGTATGACAAAACGCTCAATGTCATGGAGTCCGCGCTCCGTAAAAGCCGTCTTGCGTATCGGGAAAAAGAAACTGCTTTGCGTCAAGCTAATAAACTATTTTCACCCCGTTACAACCCGGAAATCCCGGTCTTCTCCATCAAAGGGAAGTACAGTACTGTACCCCCCAGAGGCGGATCAGTTCTTCGAGTCTGAGCCTCGGAGTCGAAGACCTCCAGCTGAAGACCGGGTTGTAACGGGGTGAAGCGGGTGAGCAGTTACTACCGGCGGTTAAGGAGATAAAAATTATAAAACAATTCTGCAACAACGATTGGTCCGGTTCCGCCCGGGGTCGGCGTGATATACGATGCTTTCTGTGAGCAGCTTTCAAAATCCGCATCGCCGAGAATCTTTTCTTGGTCGAAATAATAACCGAAGTCCACAATGGCCGCGCCGTCTTTTATGTGCGGCCCCTTGATTATGTGCGGCTTTCCGACGCCGCTGATAATGAGGTCTGCGTCCTTGAGGCGCTGAAAACTCCTTTCATTTTCAAGATAGAGCGAGGCGAACTCCCTTGTCTTATCGAGGAGCCACAGGGATATGGGTTTTCCAATTAGACGTCCCCTTCCGACGACAACAACGTTTTTGTCGTCTAACGTACAGTGTATTTCCCCGAGGATCCGTTTAAGCGCTGCTACTGCGGGCGGCATAACCGGCCACCTGCCGGCGTAAAATCCGCCCAGCGCCTGCTCGGTTAAACAATCAACGTCTTTTTCTTTGGGAATTGCGTTGAGGATTACCTGTTCGCTGTATTTTTCCGGAAGCGGGAGCTGGATGATACCTCCGCCGAATCTGGAGCCGCGGATAATTATACCTATTTTTTTTCTAAGCGCGTCGTTGCTTGGGTCTTCTGATAATCGATATAGCCGAAATTCAATGCCAAGCTCTTTAGCAAACTTTTCTTTTTGCTTGAGAAAGCTTTCGGATTCTTTGTTTTCTCCTACCAAAAAGGCGGCAAAGATTTTCTCTCGCCATGTTCCCTTTTGGGCCCTCAGTCCTTCCAATGTGCCCCGCGCAATTTTTTTACCGTCAATAATCATGTTTCGACACGAATATATAAATCCATCTCCTATTGTAGCGCAAGCATTTTAAAAATAAAAACGGGGTGGTGCCCCGTGTGGTTATTAATGCACGAACAGCAGCGCGCCGGAGAAAAAAGCAATTATCCAGATAGCTAAAAACCATTTGGCGCAGCGGACATGCAATTGTCGCGCCCTCTTTCTTGTACTGATCGAAGAGGCGGTTCGCGCCACAAGTCCTAGTCCCCCTTGAACGAAAAACCAGGCAATTGCGACGACGGAAAACCCTGTATGCGTTATCAGCTTCCATGACGATGGTCCCATTTCTATGACGGTCATCAGGTATGTTGCGTACAGATCCAACCCGAAACCGACAAGCGCGGCGATTACATGCAAGATCCAGTATTTGCGCGCAATTCCAAATGCGAAGAAATAAAGGATAAGAGCAACGGTCATGCATATCTCGATTTGCCTCAACATGGCTCTTTACCCCATCTCGCTGTAAGGAGTAAGGATCGCCTCCTGTATGTTTAAGCCGAGCCCTTCTGCCGTTTCTTTTATGATCGTCTCTCCTTCGATAGGATTAGAAACCGCAAGCCGGATTTCCACAAAATCGCCGAGTAGAATTTCCTTGCCGTCTTGAGTTTTTCGGACATCGCGGTCCCAGCAGATGACAATGCCGTTAAAGCTGTATACCTCCCGCTTTTTTTTGACAATCAGTTTGGCGTTTACGCGGTAGCGTCCTAAGAATTCTTTCTCCGTTTCTGCGTCTATCTCAAATTCAAACTTCGATCTTTTCCGGTAACTGTCCGGCTTCTTGGGACCCTTATAGCCGAAAATAACTCGGTCATTTTCTTTTCTGATGCGCAACGCCTCGCCTCGAACGGCAGAATCCCAAAACCCCGATGTGTAATAGGTGTCTTCATGAACCACCGCCACGATTCGCTCAGCGCCTCGCTTCCTGAAGTATTCTTCGTCGATGCCGCTCGACGCAGAAAATTTAACCTGTACCTCAAACATACCGGTCTTATCAGCCTCAACCTCGGGCGCGTATTCGTTTGTGATTACTAGGTCTGCATTGCGCCTGGTTGTTGCTACGTATTGTTCATACATTGGCTCAACAACTTCGGTGCAATATTTGAGGATATCTGCGGGCTTCCACGATGTTCTTTGTGCATCGCGCATCAGACGGCGCAAAATCCTTCCGTGAAAACCGATATCCACAAACACCTTCACGTCGCCCATGTCTTTAAGCGTATCGTGGAGCGCAAATAATCCTTCAACGATGATAAGCGAGGCCGACCGGACGATTTCTGAAGAAGCGGACTCCCCCGAAGTAAAGCTGTATATCGGTTTTCCGATCGCCTTACCATTTTTGAGCCGCGCGAGATGTTTGCTAAGCAGAGGAATATTGACTGCCGCCGGCTGATCCCAGTTGAGTTCGACGCCGAGCGCTCTCTGATCGTCCATGAAGCCCTTACCATGATAGTAATCATCCATGGAAATGAGGATTGCCGAATCCCCGAATGTTTTTTTCAAGCGGGATGCGACTGCCGTGGTCTTTCCCGAAGCAGAACCTCCGGCAATGAGCACGACTGCATGCGTGTCGCGCGCAAGCGCCTCACGGCTACGGCGCGCAAGTTCGTCAAGCCCGGATTCTAGTTCATGCGTCTGGAGTTGTTGCGGAATGCCGTAACGGGCCAGACTTCTTCCGTTATACCAATCGTCGTCCGTCACTTCTTTGCCAAACCAATCTGGTACAATAAACGATGCGGCCTCTTCTTCCAAGTCAAATTCCACTTCTACGTGTATATGACCGAAAAGATTTCCTCCGAACACGTCCAATTCAATCGTGTAGGATTGGTACGGAATGAGGTAGCGCGTTTTGAATAATCTTGCGCCATCTGTAAAGGGCCACAACAAGTCAAACTGTTCTTTAGAAATGACAACCGGGGTGACGGGAACAGCACGGACTAAGCCAGTCCCCTTTTTTGCTTCAATGTAATATGTTCCGTCCTCATCCCTAATTCGAACTTCGCTTCCGTCTTCACCGATTACCAGATAGCCTTGCCGTATTTCTTTTTTGGGAAAATTCGTATGGTCAGCTGGTAGCGACAGCACGAGAAACCGCCGTTCAATTTCTTTTGACGCCATGAGACCTTCTTTTTTGGGGTGTCCAAGAACCGATTGAATGATAGCATGCGGCAAGGAAAATTTCAAATAAAAGCCCTGATACGCGTCAGGGCAAACCTTGGCCAAACTCATTTTTCCCGGTTTGTAGTTCCGCAGGAAGCGTCCATTTCGTTTCTCAAAGAATCCACCAAGTTTCTAAGCCCCTCCGTTACGATGAACGCACCCTTTACCTTCCCTATGTCTGTTTCCGTGAGCATTCCGAGGCTGTCTTTTTGTTTAGCTTGGGCTATCAGTTCTTCCATTTCGACAAAAGATCGTTCGTGTGCCTTAAGCGCGCCTAGGATTATATAGGTATTTCCTATACAAGGAATTTCCGGCTCCCTTTCTGCGGAACAACCAGTCGCTGCAAGCATAACAAGAGCAAGGACGAAAAGCGTCGGAGATTTGGACTTTGCCACATTGCCTCCCTATTGGATGGGGAATCGGTTGCACAGTTCCAACATTGCCGCCCTAATCTTATCGGAGGGCCCACGTCTTGTCAATGCCCTATCGATTAGTCCAGCGACGAGTCGCATTTCCGGTTCTTTCATGCCGCGGCTCGTGACAGACGGCATGCCCATTCTGATGCCAGACGGCTTAAACGGCGAAGGGTCTCCGGGCACAGAATTACGGTTTGCGATGATGCCGACTGCTTCGAGCAGCTGCTCGGCTTCTCCGCCTTCAAGATTCTTAGTTTTGAGTTTAACCAGCATCATGTGGCTGTCGGTCCCGCCGGTAAAAAGATCGAATCCGTATTCCTGAAGCGAAGCCGCAAGCGCAGAAGCGTTTTTTACAACTTGCCCCTGATACGATCTATATTCGGGCTGTTGCGCCAGATGGAACATGAGCGCAATTCCTGCGGTCTGATTGTTATGCGGCCCGCCTTGCATGCCGGGAAATACTGCGCGGTCTATCAAGTCCGAAATACTCTTTCCGTCTTTGCCGGTTACTGAGCGTTTGGAAAATATTACAGCGCCCCGTGGGCCGCGAAGCGTTTTGTGCGTTGTCGTCATAACCACATCTGCGTATTCGAACGGCGACGGATAGACGCCGCCGATGATAAGCCCTGCAACGTGGGAAACGTCGGCCACGTGATAGGCGCCGACTGCATCGGCGATTTCGCGGAAGCGTTTAAAATCGATACTGCGAGGATAGGCGGTTACGCCACTGACGATAACTTTGGGCTTGTGTTCTTTCGCGAGTCGTTCGATTTCGTCGTAATCAAGGAGCTCTGTTTGAAGGCTGACGCCATACTGAACCGCTTTATACGCAATGCCGGTAACGCTTACTTTGTGTCCGTGGGTAAGATGTCCACCCGCATCCAGCCGCATGCCCATAAGGGTATCACCTAGATTCATGAGCGCGAGATAAATCTCCGCGTTTGCCGGAGAACCGGAATACGGCTGCACGTTGACGTGCCATTGGTCGCCGGATAATCCAAAAGATTCCTTGGCGCGGTTGATTGCCAGATTTTCGATCCGGTCGTAGTATTCGTTTCCCGGATAGTAGCGCTTGCCCGGATACCCTTCAGAGTATTTATTGACGAGCGGCGTTCCTAAAACGGCTAAAATTTCCGGCGGACAGATATTTTCCGACGGAATGAGATCAATCGTATTTTGCTGCCGCTCGACCTCTTTATCGATAAAATCCCAAAGCTCGGGATCGGTTCTGTGCGCGTTCATTGTTTCTAGTATACTCCATTCTGTTTGTGCCTGAAAGTCATTGATTTCTTAACGTAATTATGCTAACATTGGGACATCATTTCTGGTTCTTAAGATCTCTTGCATAATAACTTTTCGTCGTGAAATTGCTCGCGTTTTAGCGAGACGAAGAGTGACGACCCGTTCGACTTCTCTCAGGGTCGTCCTGAGTGAAATCGAAGGACGACGAGGTTGTATACAGAGTATACGCCGAGGAGGAGCGACGCAGTCGTAGCCAAACGCCAGCAATTGTCCCGAAAATCTCCGAAGAGCGAAGCTCGAGGTAAGATTTTCGAGGATCCAGTCTGTCCGCGAAGCAAGCTATGTCTCAACACTCATTCGGAGATAAACGGGATCGCGCCAACTGTATCCGCTCGCCTTGCGGCTCGCGGACAGTTGCGGGACAGCAGAAAGGGTTATTGTGCAAGAGGTCTTTAGAACATTGCAGCGGATCGTTCGATCGGCTTCGATGTTCTCTCCTCAATACGGAATTATTCGTATTGAGGCGAGAATCCTTGCTCTTTTGACAATCGTCCATACCCACAAACCCGAAACCCATGAAAAATAGGGGGTAATATGGACCGCGTAGTCGTCTATAGGGGATTTGCAGAAATACTCAAGGCAGATGGTATTGAAGTAGGCCGAGTATCTGACGGCGTCGCTGTCCTCGTCTATGAAAAAGAGGGTCGCCGCGTCTATCTTACTCGGCAACGAAGAGTGCCGATGGTCATTGCCGGAATGGATGACGGCGTTATTACGGAAGCCGCTGCCGGGAGATGTGACCGCAATCTCGATATAAGAAAGTTGGCCGCCGAAGAAGTATACGAGGAACTCGGCATTTCGGTCGCGCCGGCCGATATTAGGCTTATCAACGACGGCATACCTCTCGCTTCTTCGCCCGGTTATCTCACGGAACGGATCACGCTCGCATACGTTGAGATAACTCCGGAACAAATCGCTCCCGGAGAACAATTCGGAAAATCAGACGAAAGAGAAGTAACCAGGCGAATCTTTATCCCGCTTGATCAGCTCGACTCTTTTGAAATTCAGGATCTTAAAACGTTCGCATTGATCCAATGGTTTCTCCGCGGAGCATTCAAAGGAAGATAGCATAACCACGGAACCCCGAAAAAGGAGACGATCAATGCCGATCATCGCCTCGCTGCTTGACCTGGACATCTACAAGCTCTATATGCAGCAACTGCAATTCCATCGCTTTCTGTCGGTGCCGGTAACATTCGCATTTACGAACCGAACCAAGCGGATCGCGCTTCCGAACTTTATACGAATAGAAGAATTACGCGACGAGCTCGATCATGCGCAAACGCTTCGCGCCAAGGAAGAAGAAATCGCGTTTCTTCGAGAAAGCACGCATATTCCGCGGGGTCGATTCAAAGAAGATTACCTTGCGTTTTTCAAGAATTACCGTCTTCCAGGGTATAATCTGGAACGATACAATAACACGTTTATTCTTGAAACCGAGGGGCCGTGGCCGCAGGTGACGCTATGGGAAACAATCCAGCTGCGCATCCTAACCGCGCTTTACAACAAAGGAGTTCGGCAGAAAGAAGGATATGATCCGGATGAATTTTACGCAGAGGGCGAACGGATTATACGAGAAAAGGGTCGGCGTTTACGGCAATATCCGGGAATCACGATTGTTGATTTCGCAACCCGCCGCAGCGATAGCCCGTGGTGGCACCGACGCGAAGTAGAAATACTCTTGGATGAATTGGGAAAACAGCTTATCGGCACCTCGAATGTTCTCTTCGCCATGGAACTCGGACTTAAACCCGTCGGCACCATGGCACACGAACTTGCCATGGGTTTTTCCGGCATCTTCCACTCAAGCGACGAAGAAATTCGCAATTCTCACGACAGAGTATTCCAATGCTGGGAACAAGAATACAGCACGGATTTGTGGATAGCGCTTACCGATACCTATCACTCTGATTATTTCTTCACGCACAATTTCACGGAAGAACGCGCGCGCGCGTGGCGCGGAACGCGTCAGGATTCGGGAAATCCCATCGTTTACGGCGAAAAGCAGATCGCCGCATACAACCGCTATGGCATCGACGGCTCGGAAAAGGTCTGCGTATTCAGCGACGGGCTCGATCCGGAAAAAATAATTGACATCCACACGCATTTTGGAGGAATCAAGGACAAGATAGCGCGCCGCCGCTTGCTGGACACCTATGGCTGGGGAACGAATGCGGCAAATGATTTCGGACTATTTTCGGCAATATATCCACCGCCCTCTATGGTCGTAAAACTCGTGAAGTCGTGCGGGTATGGCACGGTAAAACTTTCCGACAACCTGGCCAAAGCGATCGGAGATCCGGAACACGTCGAACGGTTTAAACAGATTTTCGGATATACCGGATCGCGTTATGAGGAATGCACGTATTAGCGTTGCGGTGCGCGAGCACTTACCCGCGCACCGCTCCTTACCAGAGCTTCCAAGTAATCAGATATTCGGAAGCTCTCTGAAGGAATATCGCGCACCTTTACAATAAAAAACAACCCATCGCGCAGATCGCAGAAAGGAGATGGAAGCCATGCGGCTAAGTAGAAACGATTACGGGTTTGTGCGCGTAGCCGCAGTAGTGCCTCGCGTCTACCCTGCCAGTCCTGACCGCAACATCGCAGAAATGATCCCGTTCGTTCGAGAAGCGGCAGAAAAACAAACCCACATCATCGCATTTCCGGAACTCGGCATCACCGGATATACCTGCCAGGATCTTTTCCATCAATTTGATTTGATCTACGCCGCACGGCAAGCGCTCATAGAATTCGTAAATGCGGCACACGGTTTTGACGTCATCTCGATCGTCGGTCTGCCATACTTGGTAGACGACAATTTGTTTAATGCCGCGGCAGTTTGTCATCGCGGCCGCATCCTCGGCATTGCCGTCAAAACCTATATCCCGAACTATAACGAATTCTACGAACTTCGCTGGTTTGCGCCGGCAAGCCGCCTGCGCACAAAAGAACTTTTTCTTTGCGAAGAAACGGTTCCGATCGGAAACGATCTCGTATTTAACGCAGGCGCCTCTGCTCCGCATCTGGCATTCGATGTTGAAATCTGCGAAGACGGCTGGGTACCTATTTCTCCCGGCACGCTTCACGCGCTCGCCGGATCAAAGATAACGTTCAATCTTTCCGCATCGAACGAAACAATCGGGAAAACCGACTTCCGCACGGATACGCTGGCCCGAAGCCGTTCGGCGCTTAACATTTCCGGATACGTTTACGTATCATCGACGTCAAGCGGCTCTGATGGTTCGGGAGAATCCGCCTCGGATTTAGTCTTCGGCGGCCACGCGGCGATTGCAGAGAACGGCCAGCTCCTCGGCGAATCTGAACGGTTCTCCGACAAACCACAGTTGCTTGCAGCAGATATCGACATCGAAGCGCTCATGCGCGATCGCATGCACATGAACAGTTTCGGGCAATGCGCGGAGCTTACTATGCCGCAAGCGCGTTACGTGCCGTTTCAGCTTCCTTGGCTGGATGCAAAGTATGAGTAACTCGAGGATCTTGAGGCGCGTGGATCCATTTCCGTTTGTTCCGCGTGACACGGCGATACGCGACAAACGATGCGAGGAAATCTTTTCAATCCAAACGACCGGCCTCAAACGGCGCCTCACGCACGTTGCGCAGCGGCTTGGCAAAGACCAGTTTCCGGTATCAATCGGCGTCTCCGGCGGACTCGATTCCGCGCTTGCGCTTTTGGTAGTTGTACGCGCATTCGACCGGCTCGGCTGGGACCGGAAAAACATTCTCGCGGTTACTATGCCGGGCTTTGGGACAACCGATCGGACGTATAGAAACGCCACCTCGCTCATAAAAGAAGCCAAAGCGAGTCTTCGGGAAATCTCGATCAAGGATGCCGTGCTCGGCCACTGCCGCGATATCGGACACGAGTTCCATCGAAGCGGATGCGCGCGATGCCAGAACATCCAGGCGCGCGAACGCACGCAGATCTTGATGAATCTCGCTTTTACCATCGGTACGGGCGATCTCTCGGAACTCGCGCTCGGCTGGTGCACATACAACGGCGACCATATGGCGATGTACAATCCGAACGCGGATATTCCCAAAACACTCGTCCGGTTCGTGGTCCGGCGTACCGCCGACCGAGATGATGTGCCGCAGCCGCTCCGCGCAGTACTTTACGACATTTTGGATACACCTATCTCGCCTGAACTCGAAGAGCGGTCGGATGCGACCTCCGGGATGCAAGAAACCGAACATATCATCGGGCCGTACGAACTGCACGACTTTTTCCTCTACTATATGCTGCGGTTTGGATTCTCGTCCGGCAAAATCCTTTTCCTTGCCGAGTGCGCTAATGCGAATTCCCCGGGAGAAGGTTTTTCCCACGCGTATACGCATCAGGAAATTATTCGGTGGCTAATCGGTTTTTACACCCGTTTCGGCGACAACCAGTTTAAGCGCGATGCGATGCCCAATGGACCTAAGGTCGGCTCGGTGGCGCTCTCGCCCCGCGGAGACTGGCGCATGCCCTCGGATATCGAATTAAGTCTTTGGATCGATCAGTTAAACAGCCTCATCGGGACCGTATGACATATCTACCCAAAAATTTTATCGGGTTCGCAAACGCGAACCCATTTTCTTTTTTAAGGAATCCGTCCTGCAGAAAAAATACAAGGCCATCGGCAGGAGTACTTGCGAAAAATAAAAAAGGCGACTCCGCGGTCGCCGCTCTCCGATATGTATAAATGCCTATGCGCTTTCTTCTAGGCCAATGCGAACAAGTAGTGCCTCGCGCTTGCTCTCGATTGTTTGTTGCGCCGCTTCTTGGACCTCTTTTGTATCCTTAAAGAGCGCCGCAAGCTTTTTTACGCCGCCCTCATCGATGTGTATCAAGTGAGCTACGGCGCCTATCTTAGCAGCGATCTTTTTCTTTTGTTCCATGAGTTCCTGCAGCTTATAAATGAAGAGCCGCTGCATTTCTTTGGGAATATGCTCCCATTTGCCGTAAAAATTCATTTCGACGGAAACATAATGATGGAAAGCGTTCACCGCGGCATTGTGATCTTCAAGCAGGATGTTTAAATTATCCAGAAGTTCCAGATCAACCACCCTTTCAAGCTTCCCAATCATTTTTTTACGCAGGACTGCGCCTATGTATGTAAGAACAGAGAAGAGGAAACCTGTGGCAGTAGCCACAAACCACCATGGAGAATAAAACAACGCGAGAACTCCGAAGGCGGTTCCGATAAAACCGGATACGGCCGCAATCAACCAACCGCTTTTCAACGAGTGGCATTTCTTTTTAATCGCATGAAGTCTTCTTATGAATTCTATGTCTGTCTCATCTTCAAGAATTTTCAAATCCTCTATGGCCTCGTAGTTTCTAGTTCTAATTTCACCCACCGGAATCCCGAGTTCTAATTTTATCTTCGCAATATCCTGAAAGGGCCGCGGCAAAGCAACTTCTTTCCCGCTCATCGCAAACCTCTCCTGAATCAGATTTTTAACAAATCTACGGCCAGTATACTACCATTGGGTAAAAATGTCAAGAATTTTCAGCAGAATTTTCAGCGGCGGCTTTTAATAGAGATTATTCGTTCGTTTTCCTCTCTGCCATAGAAGAAGGTAACGCGCATGGAATTTTTAGGAATCAACCCCCTAGTTTTATCTGCCCACTCGATCAACACAATATTACGGCCGCGGACGATTTCGTCCCAACCGAGCTTTTTTAACTCATTTGCTGCCGCGTTTTTCTGCAGTCTATATAAATCAAGGTGGTAGATGTTCTCAAAATTGAATTTGGGATTTCTTGTAGAGTAGCGCCTGTAGATAAGAAAACTGGGGCTTGGAACCCTTGCTTTTATTCCGCAGCCGCGGATAAATCCGCGGGCAAAAGTTGATTTTCCCGACCCCAAGTCTCCTTGTAGGGCGACAACAAATGCCTCACGCGCCTTTTTAGTGCGCACAATCTCTTCTGCAAGAATAGCCGCTATGCGCCTTGTGGTCTTTTCCGAATCACTTTTTATTTTCATATCTTGAACTATAGAAACAAATGGGCCGCCTGACAAGAAAAACAGGCCATCGGATATCCGACGGCCTGATAACTGCGGCATTTTATACTGACCGGAACGACTCGTGTACAAAACCGGTAAGCATAAATTCAATGACTCTGATGCCGGCATCCCCGAAGTCACCGAAACCCTCAAGGGGGTTCATCGCCTTAGCACCATATCCTATCAACACATAGTTCCAAAACCCCTGTTTTGTCCGACGGACTTCTTCAGGCGCATACGGAACATAATGTACGGTGTCTCCGGAAAATACCGGATGGGGGCACTTAAACATCGTCTCGCTCAACAGAAATCCCTCGAATAATTTGCTCCCCGGTTTCCCGAAACAATGCCTAAAAATCCCCACCGCGGGCGCAGCAACAAGAATCCCCGGAATCCACAAACGCCCGGCGGGATGTTCTTTCAAGCACTCAAGATATGCGGAGTGTTCGTCGTAAAACTCGCCTTTTCGCGAAGGCACATGAATCTTCCCTGTATCCCCGCTCAAAAGAAGATACTCGCGTACCTGACGTTCGTCGTCGAACGTCTTAACAAGAACCGCGGGGTCGATCGGCGGAATAGTGATGTTCACAACACCCCCGAGTGCATATAATTTAGAACGTACCGATTACATTATATACGCAGCCGAGGGTATAGCACAATGATTTATCATTTACCCCTTGAGACGCCGATGACAGCCTTGATGTTTAATCCAGATAGGTTTTTCTGTGTATCGGCGAGGGGCCGAATTTTTTAATTGCCGCGTAATGAACTATTGTCCCGTATCCTTTGTGCCGCGCAAATTCATACTGCGGATATTTCTTATGAAGACGGCGCATAATTCGATCTCTAGTAACTTTTGCAATAATCGACGCCGCGGAGATCGAAAATATTTTTTGATCCCCCCTCACCACCGCGGCCTGCGGATACGGCATGCGCTTAATCGTCGCCAGTCCGTCCGCCAACAAAAACACTTGCCCTGATAAAGCTGGCATTAATTTGCCGACACAGCGCCTCATCGCCAATTCGGTCGCGCGGCGAATATTGTAACGATCGACAACGGCTGGCCAGACGCGGCTTACGCTATATCGTACATGGGGGTGAGCGGTGAGCGCGACAAACATCTTTTCGCGCTGTTTTTCCGACAAAGATTTTGAGTCTCGAACTAATGTGAGTTCTTGCGGAGTCGATTGATACCGACGGCGCAAAAAAACTGCTGCGGCCACCACCGGACCAGCCAGCGGCCCCACGCCCGCTTCATCCAATCCTATGACGCACCGATGGCCGCGATCCCACAATTTTTTTTCAAATGCAAGCGTAGGTTTCTTCATAACACGAAAAGGCAGGTGTTCGATATTTAGAAGTTTACCCTCCGGGCATTGAGGATGGTTAAAAAGCAGAGGCGGCGATTGGGAGAGAAAAACTAAAGGTAGAACCTTTCCCTTCTTCAGAAGTAACCCAAATCGTTCCGTTCATCTTCTCGACAATCTGTTTGACGATAAAGAGGCCGAGTCCTGTGCCGGTGATGGACTGGG
>MHXH01000026.1 GCA_001824435.1 Parcubacteria group bacterium RIFCSPLOWO2_01_FULL_48_18 | reverse complement strand
GGAATTTATGGGCGGTCATCAAGAAAAATTTATCAAAGGCAACGCCACCGAAGAAACGGAGTATTGGCTAAATTTGGGTCGTAACGGATTACGAAAAGAGCTTTCCTAAAACTATGGATACAAAAAATACAAACTGCATAATCATTCACGGTTGTCCTTCGGACGCAGAGAAAGCGATGAATCCCGAAACAAGGACTTATGATAAACATTGGATTCCGTGGCTCAAACGAAATCTCGTAGCCGCTGGAATAGAAACCGAAACACCGCTCATGCCCGACCCGTGGGAACCGAATTATCAAAAATTCAAAGCAGAATTTGAGAAATACGAAGTTAGCGAGAATACAATTTTAGTCGGGCATAGTTGCGGCTCCGCTTTTTTGGTTCGCTGGCTCGGAGAAACAAAGAGAAAAATTTTCAAACTTATTCTCGTGGCTCCGTGGAAAATTCCTGACAAAGACGATGAATTTCGGAAGGAATTTTATACTTACTCGATTGATGAAAGTATAAAATCGAGAGTAATCGAAATTGTAATGTTTACTGCCGATGATGAAGAAGGGGAAGGAAAAGAAAGTTTGAAATTTTTTCACCAAGCATTAGGCGGTGCGGTTATCGAACTAAAAGGACACGGACATTACACACTTGGCGATATTGGAACGGAAGAATTTCCCGAATTGCTGGAAAAAATTATTGACTTCGATAACCGTAAAGCCCTTATCGTTCCCATCAATTCAAAACATCAAATTTTGATTCAAGACAGGCGCGGACATAAAAAACCAGATTGGGGTTATTTCGGGGGTGAAATTGAATTTGGAGAAACACCGACGCAAGCCATAATCCGCGAGACAAAAGAAGAGCTGCAAATTGATGTTCTCGCTGAAGAATTGAAATATCTAGGCACTTCAATCACACTTTGGAACGAACGAAAAATTATCAGATACATGTTTTTGTATTCAACGGACCAAGAAAAATTTGATGTTTTGGAGGGTAAAGGTGGGTATTGGCTAACCTTTGCGGAAGTACGAGAGAGATTAGACGACAAGGACAGATTTGATGATGTTGCAAACAGAATTGAGAAGTTAGAGAATAAGACATAGCCGCCGGATTTTTTCGCTGAAATGCTAGAAGCGAGGGCGCGGCGGAAGGGGGTCGTTCAGACTCTGATGAGTCTTTAGACTCGAAGAGGTGTGGGGGGAATTCCGCCGCGCCCGAGCGTTCCGCCGGAGTGAAGCGGAGGCGGTCAGTTCCGTTCAAAAAATGTTCGAGCAGAGTTATATAATTCCACATTAAGAAAATTTCACTATGGTTTCATCAGAAGAGTTAAAACGAAAGGATGAACAACCCTTAGCATCTCATGAGGGAGCGGAGAGATATTTTGAATCGGCCGGAGAGAGCGTGAAGCACTTAGGTCCAGAGCGAGGAGAAAGTAACGAGGATGCCTGGTTTTCTGATGAAGCGAAAGGACTTTTTGCGGTATTTGACGGTATGGGCGGGCACTCCTCTGGAGAGGTGGCGTCGCGAATGGCGAAGGAGTATGTAGAGAATGCCGTCAGAGCATTGCGCGAAGATGTTTCTGTAGAAGAGTTGAAAACCGAGATTGAGCGTATTCTCAATGAGGCAAGTAACAGGATATTAAATGATTCTTTGGATAAACCGGAGTATCGTGGTATGGGAACGACTGCTTCGGTTGTAAAATTATGGAAAGGGCCGGATAATCAACGGAAAGCCGTAATAGGAAACGTCGGAGACAGCCGCGTGTATGTGTTGCGCCGTAATGAAAGTTTGGAACAGATAACGCTCGATGATAGCCGGATCCGGGAAGTTTCCGGAAACGAGGAGCAGGCGCGACAGTTACAGGCAAGCTTAAATGACGTGGAAGACCCTGCAACTCTTGCGGAACCGGCGCGGTCTCTTTTTAAGACTCGAAATGTAATAACGCAGGCGCTTGGCACCTTTCGTGCAGAGCCGCGCATGTATGTTGTCGACATTCATGGCGGAGATACACTTCTTATTACTTCTGATGGAGTTCACGATAACCTTACTTCGAAAGAGATTTTGGATGAATTGATGAAGGTTGGGGGCGTAGCGGAAGAGGTGGACGTTCTATTGCAGAAAGCAAAAGCGCGAAGTCAGGAAAAGCATCCGCGCGGTGAAATAGATCCAGAAACGGGCGAAGTAAAAAAGCATCCACGCGCGAAAGACGATGATATGACTGCGGTTGTAATTAAGCTCGGTGGGCCGAAAGAGAGTTCTTCCCAGAATATTGTTTCGTAACCGATCTGTCCGTCGAAGGGCGACGCAGAACAACGTCCCGCGTCTTACGCCTGAGCCCATGTGATATAATAATAGTATGGGTTTTTTTCAAGAAACGAAAACGCGAACGTTCGTTAAAATGATTTCGTGGCGCGTGATTGCGATCCTCATGAATTTTATCGGCGCCTACGTTGTGACCGGCAGATTTTTGTTGTCGTTAGGTATCACGTCGCTCGGGCAGGTATTGAGTACAGTCGCTTATTACGTTCATGAGCGCGCGTGGAATAAATTTGCGTGGGGTAAATATACGTAATCTGGAAGAGTTTTCCAGGCTCATCCGTTACTATATATTAATTTCTTCAACTGAAGCCGGGTCAGGTCATCCGACATCGTCTCTTTCGGCGACGGATTTGATGTGCGCGCTTTTGTTCGGCCACTCATCTTCCGATGAGCGAGTCTCGTCTGCGGCGGGCGGTTTCTTCCGCTATGATCTTGATAATCCTGATTATCCGAACAATGACCGGCTGATTTTTTCCAAGGGGCATGCGTCGCCCCTTTTTTATTCTCTCTGGGCAGCGGCGGGAAAAGTAAGTCCGGAAGAGTTGCTGACCTTCAGAAAATTCGGCAGCCCGCTCGAGGGGCATCCGACGCCTGCTTTTCCGTTCACCGAAGCAGCTACCGGCTCTTTAGGACAAGGACTTTCGATCGGCGTGGGCATGGCATTGAATGCCAAATATGTTGATAAGCTGCCGTACCGTACGTATGTGCTTTTGGGCGATAGCGAGATGGCAGAAGGATCAGTCTGGGAGGCAATGCAAATTGCGGCACACTACGGCTTGGATAATCTTATTGGCATTCTGGATGTAAATCGATTGGGTCAGCGGGGAGAAACGATGTACGGGCACGATGTCGCGGCGTACGAAAAACGTATTTCGTCATTCGGCTGGAAGACGTATGTTATTGACGGACATTCTTTTTTGGAAATACTTGATGCGTATGAAAAGGCGGTAGGCGAGGAAAGTAATGCTCCGCGCATGATTATCGCGAAAACCATAAAAGGCAAGGGTGTATCATTTATTGAAAATCAGGACGGTTGGCACGGTAAAGTATTAAGTAAAGAAGAATTGCAGAAAGCGTTGGGAGAATTGGGGGCAATAGATAAAGGCGTTCGCGGCGAAATTAAAAAACCCCCGCCTGAAATCCTACCCCCGATTCGCGCGAATGAGGGTATAGACTTTGAAACGGTTGGGACAGTTTCGTCTGCGGCAGATAAACTCTTCGATTACGCTAAAGGCAAACCGGTCGCGACGCGAAAAGCATACGGAAACGCCTTAGTTCGTATATTTCCGAAATATCCCAATATGGTCGTGCTTGATGCCGAAGTGAGCAACTCTACGTTTTCAGAAACATTCAAAAAGGCATACCCCGATAGATTTTTTGAAATGTACATTGCCGAACAGAATATGGTGGGAGCGGCTTTGGGTTTTTCTCGAAGAGGGAAAATTCCGTTTGTATCCACGTTTGCGGCTTTTTTTACGCGAGCATTTGATCAGATTAGGATGTCGCAGTACTCGAATGCGAACCCCTCGACTGCGCTCGGGGCAGGTATCAAATTCTGCGGTTCCCACGCGGGCGTGTCGATTGGAGAAGACGGCGCTTCGCAGATGGGACTTGAGGATTTGGCTATGTTTCGAACGATTCTTGGCAGCGCGGTATTGTACCCGTCTGATGCAGTGTCAGCAGAAAAACTTGTCGAAGGAGCGGTAGCATATAAAGGAATTGTATATATTCGTACCACCAGAAAAGACACCCCGATTTTGTATGAGCTGACCGAAGCATTTCCGATTGGAGGATCAAAGGTGTTGCATCAATCGCCGAACGATGCGGCTACCGTGGTTGCCGCAGGCATTACGCTTCATGAAGCATTGGCGGCATACGAAGAGTTGAAGAAAGAGGGAATTATGGTGCGCGTCATCGATCTTTATAGCGTTAAACCCATTGATGTGGAAACGCTTCAAAAAGCCGCGCGTGAAACAAGAACAATCATTACAGTTGAAGATCATTTTGCCGAAGGAGGAATTGGCGAGGCGGTTACGAGCGCCTTGGCCGGAAGCAGGATAGTTGTACATTCGCTCGCGGTTCGAAAAATGCCCAAAAGCGGAAAACCGGAAGAACTTTTGGACTATGAAGAAATTTCGCGCGAAGCCATTGTTCAGAGATTGAAAAATATCAGAAAAGATGAGTTTGTGCGCGTTGGTTAATAGCAGAAGCGTCATGGATCATGAGAAATACGAAATTGCAAAAGTTATATACGCAGGCAGACAAATGTAAGTTTTGCAAAACGGAAAAAAATAAACTGCAGCACATTCATGGCTATGGCGTGGTGAACCCCCGACTGATGCTTGTTTTGATAAATCCGACTTATAGAAACTTAAGTTCCAGTCCGGAATATCACGGAGATCGGTTTCCGTTTATAGGGGTGCGGCAATTTTGGAAAGTGTTGGCAGATGGAGGATTAGTCAGTAAGAAAGTCGCGTACGGGTTGCCGCCGAGAGCGGATTGGACATTGCGGCATACAAAACAGCTGCAAAGGGAGTTAATGAGGGGCAAGTTGTTTTTGACCAACGCGGTAAAATGCTGTTATAGCCATAGCGCGTATCCGGATACAAAGGTGATACATCATCAAATGAAGTTGTTGGCAGAAGAAATAAACATAGTTAAACCAAAAAAGATAGTCGCATTCGGCGGGTTGGTGTATAAGACGTTAACGGGAAAGCCGCTAAAGTTATCCGAATGCTGGAGCGGTAAACAAACTGAAGAAGCAGAAAGAATTTCGGGTTTGCGCGTTCGCGTTGCGCCGTGCTATTTTCCTATAGGGAGAGGGAACCCGCGGAAAGCAGCAGAAATCTTAAGACGATCGTTTAAATTGTGACAAAAACCTGATGCGTTGTAAGCAATAAGGTGAAATTTATGGAGCGTAAACGTGAAAAACAACCCGGTGATTCACGAATAGAAGAATTTGTCTACGATTGGAAATATCGGCAATTTCCTCAAGTAGTAGAATACCGTGGCGTCGCGTATGATTCGCGGAACGATAAAGGAACTTCGTGTGTATACCGAATGATCGCCGAAAATCGAATGGAACTTCCGGAACCGAGCTATATTGAGGTGGATAGAGATGGGCGCGTTCTTCAAGAATGGGATTAGCCAAAATACATGAAACCCGAGTTGAAGAAGTTGATTATTGATATACGGGTACATGATTTAAATCGCGCGGTTGCTTTTTACCGTGACGTGCTGGGATCGCGGCTCATCTGTAAAGAAGCGGACTGGGCGTCGTTTGAGGCCGCGGGAGCGGAAATTCACCTGTATCTTCACGGTGGCACCGAGAGCGGATTGGAATTCCGCGTAGCGAATCTTGAAAATGCAGTAGAAGAGCTTAAGGCAAGCGGCGCGAAATTTTTTATTGATACAAACCAGATTAATTCGCTTAAGATTGCGGGAGACATCATAGAATTTCCGTGGGGAAGAGCCGCCTTTTTTAAGGACTCGGAAGGTAATCAAATTGCGTTGGTGGAAGACGGCGCGTAACACGCGCTGCTGTTCGTACTAAGAGCGAAAAATATGGAAAGTATAGAACAAAAAGTTCAAAAAATTGAAGAACGAAATCTGCGAGTTGAAGCCGATAAAGCATGGGAAACCAGCTGGACGCGGCGGATTCTACTAACGCTTTTTACTTATTTGGCAGTCGGAGTGTATATGTGGGCGATTGATATTTCGCGACCGTGGCTGAATGCAGTGGTACCTGCAGTGGCGTTTATGCTTTCAACGCTGACCATGCCGCTCTTCAGGAAATTATGGTTGAAAAGGAATCAAAGATTTATGCGGGATAGAGAGTAAAAACCAAAGATGTCATGGGAAATAGGAACGATAAAAACTATGAAAAATAGCGAGAAAAAGGTGTTAATTTTAACTGGTCCCGGAGGTTCTGGTAAAACCACGATTGCCGATTTATTGATTGAAAGATGCGGATTTATTAAGATTGATGGCGATGATTTGGATACCGAATTCTTTCCTAACGGTGGTCAGTGGTTTCCGGAGAATTCTGAAAAGTTGAAACAAGCGCAAGAAAAGATTCTTACCGAGGTTAAGAAAATATTTAACAACAGCGAAAATAATGTTGTACTCGATTACATTATCCTCGGCAATTATCTGGAATTTTTCGAAATGTTTAAGAAAGAATTCGGGAATAAGTTGGAAATTAAGGTTCTATTCCCAACTAAAGCAGAAATGGTTAAAAGAGATAAAGAACGTGAATGCTGGACAACGGGAATTAATCGTATATCGGCGGTTTGTGCCGAACTTGAGGCGATAAAAAACGCGGTCGGTAAAGAAAACTTTATTGATACGACTGGACAAACACCAGCCGATACATTTGAGAAATATTTTAATCATTATTCCCGCGGTTAGTTATTGAAGATCAAAAGATGTCATGGGGCGTAGGGATAGATTTTGACTTATTAATTTTGTTATTTTATGCTTGGGTTATGACTACTCAAACTTTATTGAAAAATATCAATATTCAAATCAAGAAGGAGCGCTCGCCTTTGGTGGTTTTATCTTTAAATCAATGGCAGCAAATCGAAGATATTATTTCTGAACTTTCTTCGCCACAGCTCTTAGAGAGTATTAGAGAAGCAAGAAAAGATTATAAAAAAGCTAAAACTTATAGAGAGCTAAGAAAGAGTTTGTTAAAATGAACTTTTAGATTTTTTTGAGCCCTGCCGCTGAAAAAGATTTAAGAAAATTAGAGCGCTCGATTTTACCAAGAATAGATCGGGCGCTTTTGTCATTGGTTCAAAATCCATATAGGCCCAACACTAAACATTTAAAAGATAGAAGATTGGCTCAATTCAGGACTCGCGTTGGGGATCATCGAATTTTATACGACGTTAATTCCAGAGATAAAATAGTTTATGTTCTGCGCATCGGCCACCGCAAAGACATTTATAGATAAAATCGGCTTGCTCGCCGAAGTTTTTCAGGGGTGAACGAAGGCGGGCCGCAACGATCCGTCGTGTCCTTGCGGAGCGAGACATCCTGATGGGCGTCCAAAGAAATATAAACGTTGGGGGGCTTGTTAATACAGAAGAGCATCGGCGGCTCTCAAAAAGTAAATGAAAACATTTTCAGTCTTAGAACAGGCTACAAAAGAAGTAATTCAGCACTTTGCCAAGGAAAGGAATCTTACTGAGTATGTAACAGAAAATTACCGACATCCCCAAGAAGATTATTTAATTGTATCAGATACGCCTCCTATTTTTGTTGTTTCTGATGGCGTTACTTTAAACTTTCTGAAGTTAGCTGAAAGTAATAAAAAATATCCTGATCCGTCGCCCGCAGGAGAAGTTGCCAAGATATTTTGTGAAGCAGTGTTAAAAAGCGTTAAAGTAAAATATACCACGTTCAATGCGGAAGAAATAATAAATGTCTTTAAAGAAGCAAATAATGCTGTTGCCGACTACAATAAAAAAATAGGTAAAACTGATATATCAGGAAATAAAACAGGGTTTTATTCGGCTACGGGTTCATTTGTTATTATTCGTGAGAATAAAGCATACTGGGCATCCATCTGCGATTCTTTTGTAGCACATTTTGACAAAGACATGAATCTTAAATTTATGTCCACGGGAGCATGCACTCCTTACGCAGTTATTAATGGTGAATCAGAAATGGTCGATCATTTAGGGCGTGGTGTTTTGGACCTTCAAAGAGGAGACCGCATCTTTGTATTCACTGATGGTTTTGAGCATTATGTGAAGAATCACGATTTCCAAAGGCTCTTTTTAGAAAGAAGTGACGATTTAAAAGATCGAATTGCAAAATTTTCGGGAAAAATGAATAGTGAAGATTCAGAGCATTACGGACATGAGAGATCCCTTATAGTGATTGTATTTGAATGATTATGGGGTATTTCCTATTCGTATCGCACATCAAACGTTGTCATGGGCAGTAATTCGAAAATAACTTGTATAGATAAAGCGAAGTCTCGCACCGTGTCCTGAATTTGTCGCCCTTCAATTTCTTCAGGGCGACCCTGAATAAGATTGAATGGGTCGAAGGACTCCGGTGCGGGGCGGCAGCGGGAAGAAATATAAGAAGTGTCACATGACGCAGGGATAAGAAAAAAACCCATACTCATGTGAGCTGGGCGGATACAGGGAGATGAGATTAAGAACTGAGGTTCCAGAGTGCCGCTGTGAGCAGAATGGCTCCAAGAACCATCAGAAACGCTCCAGGTCCTGTTAGGATCCCGAATTGATGGAAAGATACGAAAGAACTACGGTTCCACCCCAAATAGCAACTGTTGCAATCGCTTTCCCGAGGTCCTTCATTGCGATATCTCCTTTCCGATGTGATTTGGTTTAAAGTTAGCATGGGCTGGACTGCATGTCAAAGATTTAAAACTGAGGGATTGAGGCGATAATCCCTATGATATTTTCTTTAGTCCAACCAATTCGATAGGTGCATGGCTTGGAAAAACGGCTTAAGATAAAGAAAAATCCGTGCGCGGTATTATTTAAACGCGAAAAAGCGTCATGGGCCATGAGGAATAAACACACAGCAAAAATCAGAGAAATTTCTTTACGTCAGGATAAGACGAAAGGATATGGAGGAAACCCCGAAAAGTATGTGGATCCATTTCTACCGAGATTTAAGGCAATCTATTACAGGAAAGGGAACTACAAAATAATTGATAGATACACGGGGCAGGAACAAAATATCGGGCAGGCCATCTACTATTATCGAAAGCAACCAGTTTACGGATTGAATTATTATGGGATCGTGACCGTACGAAGACCCAAGGCGGATATAATCTTCGACTTTCTCAAAGAAGCGCTTCGAGCGGGATCGGGTAAATCAGTCCATCGTGGATTGGATGGTTATAGAAAGAACCATTGGCTTTATCGAAATAAGTCTTCTGAAAAACGCGGATTCGTGGAGGGCGAAGAAAAAATCTATTACAAAGGGAGAATGGTTTATATTCAAGTTTATCACGGCGGTGCTGTGGGCGATTTAAGATCACACAAGGAATGGTTGAAGAATTTACTGCCGGCTAATACCTTGAAGCGAAAGACGAAATTATAACCCGCAAGGGCTAGTCCTCCTTTAACTAGATAATTCCGACCAGCTTGCTGGTCGGAATTATCTAGTTAAAAATATTATGCGTATGTATAGAGGTGACGACGGCCCCTCGATTGCGCTCGGGACCTTCGGCCCCTCGGCCGCGCTCGGGGCAAGCTCCTCGACTGTGTTTGGGGCAAGCCACGTTGAGGCGTTAACCGCCAGCGTGAGAAGCCTCGATCATTTGCTGTATGCCACACAACTCGGTTCGGATATAGCAACTGCGCCGTTTAAGATTTTGAAAGAATGGAGCGAAAGAGGGTTGCCGATGCCCGATAAAGGTTTTAGATATAAACCGGACAATTTGGCGCCGATCGAATATCGGGATACTGATCTTAAAAAACCCTGGCATGAATTTGGCATTCATCATGAATTGACCGATAAGGGAATTGAGCGATTTTCTTCAGACTGGAATGCCTTGATTCGGTGACGCCACCGCAGCAAAAAACCCCGCTGTTTATAGCAAGGGTTATAGATTTTTGAGGAACTGCGGAGCGATCAAATTTAATACCTTCGCGATGAAGAAAATGAAAGTGTTGCTCAGCACGTGAGAGATAACTGCCGGCCACCATGATTTGGTCTTGGCTACAAGCCAGCCCCATGTGATGCCCGCAAAAAATACCGGCGGAGCAATCGGATGAGATACGATGGCCCAATAAGCGCTAGGGATAATAATGGCGAGCCACAGGAACAGCGAGGTAAGGTCCTTGTTCCGTGAATAAAACTTGATTGTATTGACCGTAAAAAACCAGACGGCCGTTCGATAAAAAAGCTCTTCCATTACCGCAGGCTGTAAAGCGCTGCTTTCAAAAAATTCGAAGAATCTGGAAAGAGGGTAAAAGAACTGTGGGTAAGCTGAAATTAGATTAAGCTTTTCGTCCAAGACGAGATAGGAAATTATACTAAGAACCGGCACCGCTATCGCATTGAGCATCATCACTCGTGCTATCAGCTTCCATTTTTCTTTGGTGGCGACATCGGCGTAATCGAATAGAAGCGGCCCTAACCATTTCTGCCGGTTCATTTCGGCGCCTCGTTGAACCTCAAGATGTAAGTTTCTACTTTCAATCGTACAGCAAAGTTCGAGAAAGATAAATAGGCCGTCTTATACAAAGGGGGACCCGTTGAAAGTTAAATTGTTATACACTCGGGGGTCCCCGCACCTTGTGCTCCGGCACGTGGCTGCATGGGGTTCTATGTTTTATTGTTTGGACCCTTGGCCTGCTATGATATTGCGTGCTACTCTTGTCTTTGGTGGTAGTAGCACGGGGCTACTATCCGATTAAAAACTGAATCAACGAAAGGAGTAAGGAATCCATGAGAAGTGCTAGGAATTATCTATTAGCCCTTACTTTTGTTTTGCTCACCATAAATGAAGCGAAGGCTCAGGTATCGATATTCGATGGCGGTATATCAACCCAAGTAAGACCTTACGTGGGAGCCGGTCTTTTTTACCGCACAGGCGAAAAAGCTGTAATTGGACCAAGGTTAAGCGCAGCCGTATTAAAGGGTGATAAAAATGCCGGGCTGCTTTCTGTCGAGTTCGATTTTAGAAAGAGTTGGAAGCTCTATGCCTGTGATGGTACGCAGTGTGATTTTCCGAGAGTACTGATGTTTGGCGGCGGACTCGGTCCTACTATAGCTACCAATGGAGGAATTTATCCAACATTGTCTAGCGCAATCGGCGTTTTTAGCAGAGATGGCGTTGGTATTTCTCTTGGCTTGCAGTATACCTATATGGCGCATAAGCCACTTCTAGTTGATGATAATAAGGCGCGGCGTACATCGGTGACGCTTCTGTATTTAGCAGCAAGCATAGCGCTCTATTAATTCTCCCGAAAAAACGCCTCCTTATTGAGGAGGTTTTTTTATTGCTTATCTCCGGGGCATTGCGTCCTGATGTTACGTCGGAGTTGCGCTCCGAACTTTGCGCTTCGGCGCGGTGCTGCATAGGGTTCTATGTTTATTGTTTGGACTGGTAGCGAGCCTCACCGCAGTATATAATAAGAATGTTATGGGATTATTGGGCGCGTTTAAGAAAAAACAGCGGATTCTTTTCGCGGAGGCGTTTCCCGGCACAATCAGGGCTGCGATTGCGGAAGCGGCGATACCGGACGGCGCGGTGAAAATAGTTGACGCAACCGTTCGCCATTTCAATTTTCCTTTGCAGCAGAGCGATCTTTTGATGGACGAACTGCTGCGCGCGTTCGGTTATTTTAAAACCAAAAAAAGGCTATCGGTGGCGCTGGCGTTGCATAACGATGCCGCGGTAACCACGCGGTTGAAGGCGGCCGTCAGCCGCATGAATACGGGGAACACGCTTCAAGAGCCCGAACTTGAGGATTTGCTGTTTAAGGCTCAGTGGCGCATTTTTGATAAGGGCAGGTCGGCAATTTCCGCCAAGATGGGTATTCATGATTTGGACCTTCATCTGGCGGATGCCAAAGTCGAAGAGGTACGTCTTGACGGACACCGCGTGATTAATCCGACCGGCTTCCGGCCGCGACTGGTTGAATTTGATATCACCAATACGTTTATATCCAAGAGATTCATTCATTTGTTTCGTCAGCGGCTCGGTCCTGCGCGTCCCGTAGAATTGGTCATTGAGCGTAATGCGGCGCTTGTGAATGCGATGTTGAGGTTTTTAAAACGGGAGAGCGCGGTTGTGGCAAGCGTCAGCCATTCGCAGGCGGCAATAGCGGTAGTCGACCGCGAAAATCTTATCTACCAGCAGCATTTTACATGGGGGAATTCGAGCCTCATCCATGCGATGGGACATTTGTTTACCGTTCGCCTTTCAACGGCGAGAAAGATTCTTGAGCGATACGCAGACGGCCGCGTGTCGATGAACGTAAGAAGAAAAATAGAAAAAAGCCTTGCCGCAGAATTGTCTCTGTTTTTTCAAGGAGTTGAAATTGCGCTTGAATCGTTGAAGCCGAAGCATCAATTGCCGCAGACGATTTGCATTAATCAAGAACAGGCGATGCCGCCGCTTGTCGCTTCCCGAATGAAGGCTCATAAGTGGCCGAAAACCATTTTTAAAACCGCCCCCGAGGTTATTGTACTGCGCCCCGATTTTCTTTCCGTGCAGTTAAAATTAAATCATCCGTTGCCGAATTCATTGACGGCTTTGCTTTCCGAGTTTTTATACGGAAACCGCGGAGAAAAGTATTTAAACAGTCTTCTGAATAAGCGAATACGATGGTTGGAAGTTTGATGAGCCGCTGGTCAGCAGGGTATTAGGTAGCTACAGCAAGCTCTAATGACCCCTGGTTAAGTCCCAGTGGCAGATATATGCCTTGGTAGACCGCATTATTATAAAATCAAAAGATGAGCTGTCGGCGATTGTAGAAAGAGTAATCGGCGCAGGGTCCGAGGAAGTTATTTTGGTTGTACCGAAAATATCGGAGTTCGGCAGCAGCTTTCTGAATTTCCGGTTGCTCAAAAGAGAAAGCGAGAGCAGCGATAAGAAGGTTGTCATTGAATCCGAGAGCGAGTCGGTTCGGAAGATGGCCGTGGAGGCGGGTTTTCAGATAGTTCCCGCCAGGGGCGTTTCTTCGGTTATTCGGAGGAGTTTTTCCGACATTTTACCGCCGCGCGTTTCGGGGGATACCGGGATTGATCAAAGGCTGCGCGCCGTAGGCAAGGATTCCGCCAAAGAATATTTGGAAGAGACGGCGACACCGCCGGTTGCGGGCAAAAAACTGTCCCGATATAAGAGAGAAAAAGGGGGCGGATTGCAAGAGTCCTTCCCAAACATTGAGACACCTCAAGGTGCAGTTGCCGCTGCGATTGAGCCGTCGAAGGGAGAAGATGTAGTTGCCGAGGCATTGCCGCCAGAATCGAAACCAAACCTTGGGTTCCGCGCAATGAAAGTTTTGACGGCGGCGGCGATCGTCCTTTTTGCAGGAGCGGGCGGTTTTCTTGCGGTTACTCGTTTGCCGCGCGCTGCTATTGAGATTGACGTGAAAGAGATACGCTTTGATTTCAAAGATGCAATTACTGCAGAAGTCGGCCGCACGGAACTTGCGACAAATCCGCCCGCCATCGGCCTTCAAGCGCTCAGCTTTTCTAAAAGCAGCGACCCTAGGGATTTTCCGGCAAGCGGCAGGCAGGAGATTCAGCGAAAAGCAAAGGGGCAGATTATTATTTATAACAGTTTTAGTTCTGATTCGCAGACGCTTGTGGCAACGACCAGATTCCTTACGTCCGATGGGAAGTTGTTCCGGTTGGACAAGGCGATTCAGATACCGGGCGCGAAAATTCAAGACGGCAAAATCATTCCGTCGTCGATCGCAGCCGCGGTAACCGCTGATCGGACTGGACCGGAATATAACATCGGGCCGGTGAGCCGTTTTTCAATTCCGGGATTTCAAGGAACGCCCAAATACCAGTCATTTTACGCCGAATCCAAGGAGCCGATGGCTGGAGGTTTTATTGGAGAGGCGCACGTGGTGACGAAGCAGGACTTGGACAGCGCAAAAGCTGAGATCTCACTGGCGCTTCAAGAGTCGTCGGAAAAGGAGTTTGAATTGAAACTGCCCGAGGGTTTCGTATTAATCGACGGCGCCAAAGAGAGCACTTTCGACACGCTTACGTTTTCCCACAATGCTGGGGACGCCGCTGAAACGTTTACTGCCGTGGGAAAGTTCGTGCTGCGCGCGGCGGTTTTTAAAGAATCGGAGGTGAAACAGTTGATGCACGCGTTGGCAGAAGAAGGGGTCGGCGCCAAGCTCGTACTGAGAGAAGATGCGCTTACGTATGGCGTCGCACGAGTAGATTTTAAAGCGAATAAGGCGTCTTTTCCCGTAAATTATCAAGCTACCCTTTACCGTTATATTGATATTGATGAGTTGAGGACAAAACTCGTGGGGAAAAAGGAAATTGCGTTAAAAGAAATTATTTTTGCGCTTCCGGGGCTTGAGAAGGCGAAAATATCGTTGTGGCCATTTTGGGTGCGATCCGCTCCGAAAGATACAAGCCGGATAAAAATAACCTTGCAGTAGAGCATGCCTGATGATCAAAACGGCTCGACCCGCGGGAATAATCGTTTTTCGAACGCAGGGGTTGCAGAGGAGACCGTTGACAGGTATTGGATTATCATTTAATATACCCATTTGTATATATGCTGAAAGGAGAAAAAGCAAGTGTTCAAAGGGTGATGGGATTCGTTGAAGAGTCGCTGCCGAATACGACTTTTCGGGTTCGCCTTGAAGATGATCGTTTAATTCTGGCGTATCTGTCGGGCAGGATGCGTCTTAATTATATCCGTATTCTGCCGGGGGATAGGGTGTCCGTAGAATTGAGCCCCGATCGGGCGAGAGGAAGGATTGTTCGTAGATTATAGTCGACGAATAACGAATGCGTTGCGAATTTACGAATAAACGAATTCGTTTGTTCGTTTATTCGTAAGAAATTCGATATTCGTTGATGGAGTGAAGCGATGAAAGTACGTTCTTCGGTTAAAAAGATTTGCCAAAATTGCAATGTTGTCAGAAGAAAGAGGAAGGTTTATATTACATGCAAGAATCCGAAGCATAAACAGAGACAAGGATGATAGCAATTTGCGAGCTTGTATAGCTGTAGCTTGTAGGGCTTCACGCCTAAGAAGCTAAAAAGCTACAAGCTAATAAGCTGGTAGCATATGAGAATTGTCGGTGTAAATATTCCGGACACTAAGCGCGCGGAGATCGCGCTTACTTATATTTACGGCATCGGCCGTTCTGCGGCGGTAAAAATATTACAGCAGGCCAATGTTGATTTGTACAAGCGTGCGTCCCAGTTTACTCCTGATGAGGTGAGCAGGATTAAGGGGGTGATTGAAAAAAGTTTGAAAATCGAAGGAGAGCTGAGGCGGGAACGCAGTCAGAACATCCGGCGATTAATTGATATTAAAGCATACCGTGGACTGCGGCATATGCGTCGCCTTCCCGTTCGGGGACAGCGGACACGAACAAACTCGAGGACCGTCAGGGGGAATGTGCGTAAAACGGTCGGAAGCGGAAAGAGAAAAGTGGAACTGAAGTAAAGGATTTTGTCCAAATTTCGAAGCCGAAGGCGCACGAAATTTGGCAACAAAACCTTTACTCTGAGCTCATCGAGTCTGAGACTCTCAGGGTCGAATGACTTGTCGAAGGGTTTCAACGCTGTAATTCTTCGGCTCCGCCGCGCCTGACGCGGCTTCGCTCAGAATGCTCAATTTTGTAGCGGAATTTTGTTCATTCACCCGCCCAAGTTTTTGCAAGGCAAAAATTTAGGCGGGCGAGCAAGTTTCGCTCCAAAATTTCGACAAAATTGGCATGGGCAAGAAGAAAATATTTCAAAAATCAACCGAAGATGCGCTAAAAGAAACCGAGGCGTTGCAGTCGGGACTGAAGAAAGCAGAAGCGCAGGAGATGGAGAAAAGGGTATCGGCTGGAAGGGTATATATTAATGCTTCGTATAACAACACGTTCATTACCGTTACTGACGTTGATGGGGATGTATTGGCGTGGTCTTCTTCCGGTTCGCTCGGTATTTCCGGTCCCAAAAAGGCGACGCCATTTGCTGCGTCGAAGGTTGCGGAAGCCATTGTAGAAAAACTGAGGAAAGCCGGTCCGATGAAAGTAAGCGTGTACGTTAAGGGTATTGGCAGCGGTCGTGATTCGGCAATTAAGACATTGGCGAATCGAGGGTTTGATATTGTTTCCATCAAAGACGTTACACCGATGCCGCATAATGGTCCCAGGCCGCCCAAGCCCAGACGCGTTTGATCGAGCTTCCTAGCTGGTAGCTTCTTAGCTTTTTAGAGTAGAATAAATAGTAAATTTTTCTAACAAGCTACAAGTTACAAGCTACAAGCCAGAAAGTGCCCAAACAAGAACCCAAAGAAAAAAAATCAAGGGCAGTTGGTACAAACCTTTTTTTGAAAGGGGAGCGTTCGTTTTCTCCGAAGAGCGCGGTCGTGAAGAAACCGTATCCGCCGGGAGTCCACGGCAAGAAAAGGCGACGGAGAGTTTCGGAGTATGGCCAGCAGCTTATTGAAAAACAAAAGATTAAATGGAGCTACGGGTTGAGAGAGGCGCAGTTTAAAAACTATTTTAAAGAAGCCTCCAGGGCGCATGGCGCGACCGGGGAGCTGATGATGCAAAAACTTGAACTAAGATTGGATAATGTCGTGTATCGCCTTGGTTTTGCCATCTCTCGCAGTGTCGGGAGGCAGTTAGTAAGCCACGGTCATATACTAGTCAACGATAAGAAAGTTATGATTCCGTCGTATCAGGTAAAACCGGGCGATGTCGTTTTGATCCGTCCCCAGTCTCGGGGCATCAAACCATTTGAAGACTTGGCTGTGAGGCTTCAAAAGTATGAACCGCCAGAATGGCTTCGTGTGGCGAAAGATTCATGTTCGGGGAAAGTGATAAAGCTGCCACCGTTTGCAGAGAGCGTGTTCGATATGGGCCTTGTGGTAGATTTTTATTCGAGGTAAAATAACAAGACCATTGACCGTTGACCATTGACAAAAAAACGTCAAGGGTTAAGGATCAAGGGTTAAAGGTTTCTATATGCTGGACATTTCTATAGTTACCAAGCCAAAATTTATTAAGAGAGGAAAGGACGTGGGCGTGTTTGAAATAGAGAATTTATATGCCGGATATGGTGTCACGCTGGGCAATGCTCTGCGGAGGGCGCTTCTTTCTTCATTGCCGGGGGCCGCGGTCACTCAGGCGAAGATTAAAAACGTCGATCACGAATTTTCCACGCTTCCGCACGTCGTTGAAGATATGGTTGAGATCCTTCTCAATCTCAAGAAGCTTCGTGTCAAGCTGCACACCGAAGAGTCTCAGACGCTTGTACTCAAAGCAAAAGGAGAGCAGAAAGTTACCGCAGAACTGTTTGACAAAAACTCGAATGCGGAGGTGATTAATAATGATTTACACATCGCCACGCTTACGGATAAAAAGGCAGAATTGGAGATGGAGGTGACGGTAGAGAGGGGATTGGGCTATGAGCCGGTGGAGGCGAGAAAGATGAAGAAATTGCCGATCGGCACGCTGTCCCTGGACGCGTTTTTCTCCCCGGTTAAAAAAGTGAGTTTCGAATCGGAGAATATGCGCGTGGGTGATCGAACCGATTATAATCGACTGCGTATTTTGATAGAAACCGATGGAAGCATTTCTCCCTCGCGGGCGCTTCAGAATGCAGCAAAGATCCTGGTGGGGCATTTTAATCTTGTCGTCGGAATCGAAGCGGAAGAAGAGGTTGGGGGGGTTGCTGAGTCCGTAGAAGAAAAAAAGACAAAGAAAGCCGCTAGAGGGAAGAGGAGCGCAAAAAAGAAAAAGTAAAGGGCTTGCTCTAAATTTTGGAGTCCGAAGGACGAACAAAATTTAGCCAGCAAACCTTTACCCTGAGCTCGTCGAAGGGTTTCCTAATGTAATTCTTCGAACTCCGTCGCGTTAAACGCGACTTCGCTCAGAATGCTCAATGTAGCAACCAATCGAGCGACGCAATTCGCTTCGCTCATTGCTTGCTCTCTTGGGCTACATTGGCATGAGGCATCTAAAAAAGGGAAGAAAATTTGGCCGCCGGCGTTCGCAGCGCCGACATTTTTTAGAAGGGTTGGCGAATAACTTGATCGTAAACGAAAAGATTCAGACGACGCTTTCTCGTGCCAGAGAATTGCGGCCGTATATGGAAAAGCTGGTGACGACGGCGCGTCCGCAGACTCTTCATGCGCTCAGGCTTCTTCTGTCGCGGCTGCCGAGGCGAGCCGCATTAAAGCTGTACTACGACATTGGACCGCGCTATCATGGTAGGGCTGGCGGATATTTGAGGGTCGTCAAAACAAGTAAAACGAGAAAGAGGGATAGCGCGGAGGCGGCGGTTATTGAATTTGTAAAATAAGCTTGCGGTTTTTTAAGCGGTTACAAGCTATCCCTCGAAACCGCTCGGGGCAAGCGAGCTACAGGCTAATGAGGTATACCATTGACGCCACAAATAAATCAATTGGCAGATTGGCTTCGGAAATCGCCCGCATTCTTCAGGGGAAAGACTCTCCCCGTTATCATCCGCGTTTTCCGGGGGTCGGCGAGGTGAGGGTTATTAACGTGGACAAGGCGCAATTTACCGGCACTAAGTTGCGAACTAAAATATACCGGCGACATACGGGCTACATGGGACACTTGAAAGAGCAAAGCTTGGAGGAGGCGATTGAGAAAGATCCGGCAGGGGTATTGCGCCGCGCCGTTTATAATATGTTGCCGAAAAATAGGTTGCGCCGCGTGAGGCTTTTGCGCCTGTCAATTAGTAGCCATAGATTGCAGTAATGTATGCCTACAAAAGAAAAAACAAAAGAAACTCCTAGAAGGGTTGTAGCAAAAAAGGAGCCAAAAAAGAAAACAATCGCTCCGAAAATAGAGGAGCGAGCTGAGCCTGTCCAGGATTCGTCTCCGGTTAAAGCCGGCGGCGATTTGAGCGTATATGATGGTAGATATTATTACGGCCTCGGCCGGAGAAAAACGGCCGTTGCGCAGGTGAGGTTATTTACCAAAGGCCTTGAGAAGAAATTTCTCGTCAACGGCGTTGAATGCAAAACTTACTTTAAGCTTCCCCGTTTTGTTCATGAGGCAGAATCTCCTTTGAAGGTAATGAAGGCCGTTGGAAAATTTGCCGTGGAAGCTAAGGTGAACGGCGGAGGAGTTTCCTCGCAGGCCGGCGCAGTGCGGCTGGGTATTGCGCGGGCGCTTGTCGAGTTTAACAAAGAATTTCGAAAGCGGTTGCGCCGCCAAGGATATCTTACGCGAGATCCGCGCATGGTGGAGCGCAAAAAATACGGCCTGAAGAAGGCGAGGAAGGCGCCGCAGTGGTCAAAAAGATAGCTATCTTTTTGACCACTCTGAGCTGAGTGAATGGGTGGGCGAAACCAAGCGATAAACGAGCCCCGTAGACAACGCTGTCTGTATGAGTAAATACGAGGAAATTTTGACCCGAGTGCTTGATTGACGGAAAGGATAAACGAGCACCGCAGATACGGATCTTCACAGAATTGAAATATACACAAAAGCCGCGGAACCCCGCGGCTCTTGATTTTTTACAGAAAGCATGCTTTTATTCCTTTAGTAGATGCATGCTATGAGGGGGTGTCCGTGAAGAGAACTTTGAAAATAGTCCTCGCCATTGTTGCTTCTGTTGGTTTCATCGCGAGTTTTGTTCTTATGCTTATTCCTGATTTGAAGTGGATTTCCTTTATTTTATCCCCTCTGGTAGGCATTGTGTATCTATATTTCTTTTTGGGAGGAGATATAGTAAAGTCGATAAAAGATAAGTCGCTGTATGAAAAAACTTACAACGATTTCTTTGATGGATTTAGGAATGAAAACGGGAAGGTTCGGGGAATAAATAGAGTACTGAAATTTGTTGAACGCTTTTTACTTGTCGCATCAGCGGCGTCTGGAATCTACTTGGTATATGCTTGGGTCACAAGTACTGCAGAAAGATCAAACATAATTAACGGCGTACTCTTCTGCATAATCACGACAGGATTAGCTATTCATTTTTATGAGGCTAACAAGTTGATGTTCACAATCGGCAGAAAGAATAAGGGAGAATTAATAAGCGAATCGGAGCTCAAACATATGAAGATACTTGGAAGACTTGGAAGGTATAGTCATCTTCTGGCATTTGGAGGAATACTCGTTTACTTATTTTCACTAGCAATGAAAATGCCAATATTCCTGGTTATGGCCCCACTGGTTCCTTTTTGGGCATATTTTACCATTTATCTTGGTTATGGTGCGTTGTATTCGGCCATGATCGACTATGCACTTGGTATAAGAAAAGAGTTCCACTACCAAAACTAGCCTTGGTAGCTTTTTATTTTAAGCCCCTAAGGTTCACCCCGCACCATAGCGTTGCAGTGGCAAAAACGTTAATAGCGTTTCGCCTTGAGCGAAGTTAAGAAACACGCATTACGTTTCGTCCCATAAAATATAATCGCAATTATGAAACGAATCGGGCTTTGGCTTGCCATCATTGTCATTACGGCGGGACTGGGTGGCGCACTGATTACTGCTGTCAAGTATAAATCTTACTATAGCGCGCTGAGTGAAATTACTCCTCGCGTCGGAGTGAAAATCGATAGCGGTACGGCGTCGTCGGCGTCGGTTCTTTTGCCCGAACAGACGGACCAGTATCTTACGGAAGAGCAGAAAAAAGCGCTCTTAGAGAAATTCAAGCAGAGTACTCTTAAAGAGGAAAATGTTGTTTTTCCCGAAAGCAAGAATCCGCAGCTGCCGAAGGATCCGACGCCGGAGCAAATCGATGAGTACCTAAAAATAGTAAAAGAAATGGCAGTGGCAACCGACACGATTGTGATTACCAACTGCATTCCCGAACCGGCTGTTGTGCGGGCTAAAATCGGCCAACACATTACGATTATCAACACAGACGAAATCGGGCATACGCTTCTTACCGAAGATCCGTTGTCGTCCATTCCTCCTCTTGGTTCTACCACTGTAACGATTAGCTTTGCATCCGGCACCGGCGTGTACAACTATGACTGCGACAGATTTTTCAGCGTAGGGACGATTTGGGCGGTGGAGTAGTTTCGTACGGTTTGACTTCCCACTCGGTTTTAATAAGCCTACGAGTTACGTAGTTGAACCATTGGGCTTCTTTCCTTTACAAATAGCCAAAGCCGAGCGTATAATAGTATTGTTTCTTTAACAATTAAAATTGGATATCGCGACCGAAAGGAGGAGATATGACTGATTCGAACGAAAGCGGAGCGGCGCAGTTGTTTGAAGTTATTGATGTTCCGCCAGCCATAGAATCTCTTCTTCATATAGCGCGCGAGAGCTCTTTCTGGCCGGTTGAAATACGGGAAAACCCGTTCATACGGGTTGATGCCCGCCAGCGCCTGGATTTGTTCGCTAAGCTTGATGCGCTTTTCAAGCAGCTGCCGCTTGTGACCGCGGAATTGACTGAAGCAATAGATTCGGGAAACGTTGATCCGGAGTTCGCCGCAGAGCTGTATGCGATGCTGGCAGACTTTTTGGACAGTGACTCGTATAACCGAAGACTTGTCCTTTACTTTCCATTCGAGCTTGTGCCGAGGAAAAATTGGCAGTCCCGTTCCTCTCGGGTTGCCGGTGCCGCCGAGCATTTCCGCGCCTCGTATATGAAATGCTGGCGCGAGCTGCTTGTTGAAAAAGATGTACGGGCCAATTTTGTAGATGGGGATATATTGGAAACGGAATTGAGCCCAAGCGGCCAGCCCGTTGTGTGCAAGGCTGCCCACCTGATTCCATATCTTGTCGAAAAAGAACTTCTTGCTACGGCGGATGCGGTTGCTCTTTTGGACACGAATCCTTCTGAAGCCTTGAGGCGGGGCGTAGTCGATGTCCTGCCTGTTCTTGCGGGCATGTCGTATCTTGATTACGGTGAGTGCGATCGTATCACCCGTGCGCACGGCTTCTATCCGTATGCGGAAAAGAGGAATGCAAGCATTTGCGCGCAGACGAAGACGGATCGCGCATGGCTTGCCGGTCTTGCAGCCGATGCGGAATTCGAAATGAAAAAAATAGAGATGCGCGTGACCCTCGATGAGTCCCGTGACCTGCCTCGGCCCAGGGTAGCATGGGAACGGCTCGATAGAGAAGATAAGCTTGCGAGCAGATACGCCGATCGAATGGCAATGCTGCTTGCCGGAAACCCGGAGAGAGTTAGTGATATTCGGGCCCTTCTCGCGTCTGCCGATGGGAAGGTTCTCCGTTTAGCGATCATTCGCGGTCTTGGAAGAGCTGTGGAGTTACTGGTTACAGCCGGTTCTTCGAGGGCGGTCGAGATGGCGGGCAGCTTTCAAGCCGATTTGCGAGATGCATGGGTGAAAGGCGTGCCCGGTGAGAGAGACGCCATAACCAGCGTCCTTATTCGTTGGGTGAATCAGGGAATTCTTCAAAGCTCATTCTTGGAGTGGTTCGGGATCGAAGTCCCGTGCCTGGACAAGCTACATTTAAATGGCAATCGGTTGATTGCGGCCGAGCTCGAAAAACTTGCGCCTGTCATAGAGGCCGTGCGAATGGACGATGAGCTCTCGCGGCTCCTTTATCCGATTGTCATTTTTTTCGGATCACGACTTAAGGGGTATGCCAAGCGCAACGCGGATGTCGATATCGCAGTTTTTGTGAAGGCGGATGTTCTTTTCGCGGACCGTCCCCGTATACGACAAGCCCTCTCCCGTGTGTTTCCGGATAACAAGATCCGCGGAAGCATCGTCGAGTTCTGGCTTGCTGCCGAAGGCGCGAAGGGCGACAAGCTCGTCGTTCGCGACCTTGCGGATATGGACGTCTCGCTCGCCGACAGTACATGGGCACATGTGTTACTCGGCGGTGTTTGGTTCGGGTCGCAAGAGGCGATCAAAGAGCTCTATGCAAATCTCTTGCCCGGATTTCTTTACTCGAATGGCAAGAAGTTTGAATCGCATGACGCGAGAACAGAATGGTTGAAGGGGATTGAGCGCGAGGTTTTGCAGTACCGTTTGATGCACAAGGGCTACCGACGTTTGTACCCGGAGCAGGGCGGCATCAAGGCACCGAACGCGCACGGCATTGATCCGCAGAGCGTTTTTTGGGATTCTGGATACAGACGGTTGGCGACTACATTGTTTGTAAGCCGCGTGTTTCTTCCCCAGATTGTAAGCAAGAGTGATTAATGGCCGGAAAGACCGCTGAGCGGATGGAGTGATCGGAAAATAAGAAAAATAAACAGGGCAGTTTCATAATGAAACCGCCCGTTTTTCTATTTGGGTAACTACCGATTTATTATCTTCGGTCTGGCCCGTAGAAATGGCCACGATCGGTACGTTGAGCGCGTCCGCGAGCATCTCGGGAAAGATATTTTTTGTGCATTGCGTAAGACGTGGCGAGCATGTTTCCAAAGCCTTTCCTAGTTTTTCTTGCCGCTGTAGCTGTGCAGGGCCTTGTCCATGGCGGACAATGATCCGCTCGATCGATGTGTCGGTTGATCTGCGGAAAAAGTCCTGCGTGTGCTCTACCGGCACGGATTCGTATCTTTCGGCGAAGCGAACCGTGGCCGAAGGGCGGATCCGGTCCATGCATGTAAGTATGATGCCATCAAGGGAATGCGAACCGCATGCGTCGACAGCATATCTGGCGGCTACGAGATCGAACTGGCCGACTCGGAAATTGCCTTGCCACGCATGGTCCCGATTTGAGGCGTCGGGCAGAAGCGCTGTTATTTCTGATGACTCTGTTACGAATGGACCTGCGCCGTGCCGCGTGTGGTACGCGCGCAGGATGCCATAGGCGTTGATCTCGCCGCCATACGCGCATTCCCGGATGATCGAAAGTGCCGTTCCTGGGATGGTTCTGACCTTTGTGGTGTATGGATGAAATCCGTACCAGCGATCAAGGAGCACTCCCTGGGAACTCTCAAACACCACGGTGCCGTCGCTCTCCAGAATATTTTTTGCAACATACTCCGTGCCGACGACTCTGGTTTTGCATGCGAGCTTCGTGAATTGCTCGACTGCCCATTGGATCGTATCCGGATCTTCAAGATCGCGGAGTTCCAATTGGATGCGATCTCTCGTCTCCGGCGGAAGGACATGGGCGCGGTCGCGAATTTCCTCGAATTCTGTCAACTTGCGGAGCCGAATAGCTTCAAGTTTGGTCCGCAGGGAAGGTGCGTTAAGGTCTTTTGCGCGGACTGCGGTATCGCCAAACACATCGTCATCAAGCACCGTTTCTCCTACCCCGATGCCAACCGATCCGTGCCGCTTGGCGCCACGCAGAAGTTCGCGTAGTCTACCGACGATTGCTTGAAACGGCGTGATAACTAAGGCGTCCTCGTGGATCGTGAGCATGTCGAAGAGGCCGCGGACCCCATGCTCGTACATGAGCGCTTCGCCCTCTTTCAGGATCGCATATGGATCGATCACCATGTGCTTTGATAGGTGAGTGGCCGATCCGCAGAGCGTGCCGCTACCGAATTGTGAAAACACATGTTCTTTGCCCGCGGCGGTGACGACGCGGTGGAGCGCTTGCGGTCCGCCCGTCCGTACCACCGTGTGAGCCCTGTGCGCATGGCACAGCCAGTGCGTGATCGTGCCCTTTCCTTCATCGCCGTAGCCGAGTCCTGTTACCACGAAAACCTTCTTTGCCATGCGCGCCTCCTTTCTTTTTAAAAACGGGCGACCGAGTGGGGCCGCCCTGGTTTTTTGAACAGGTCAGAATTTAGAACTTGAAATCGCCCTTTTTCTTGCCGGGCTTGGCAGTTTTGCCAGGCTTGCCGGTTTTTTCGGTTTTGGCAGCCATGTCCTTCTTCGTGCCGATCGGCCAGATGTCTTCGCGGCTTGCGAATCGTGCGCCTGCAGCCGGGATCCGGTTGAAGCTTGGAAGCGTCGTCTGCAAGCCAACCGGAATTTGGGAAATCGCATCAACGATCTTCTGGGTTTTCGCCGGACTGACTTCCATGTCTTTGAGGAAATCCATGGCGTTCCTGAGGTCGAGTACGCCTTCGGTAAGGCCGATGACGCATGCTTGGATCTCGGCGAGATCCTGGGTTGTCGGCAGTTGAATCACCCGCTCGCTCCCGAAGATTTCTGTCCACCAGTCCTTCGTGTAGCGGTTTGTGCCTACTTGCAGGAAAAAGCCATGCCAGTTTTCGAGTACCTTCTTCGCGACCTCGCGGGTAGAAGGCAGGGACTTCGGAGGTTTTGAACCAAAGGCCTTTTCGATGACCTCGGGACCGAAAACTTTAGTGAGGAGCTTGGGGTCGAGCGAGTCGCGCCCGATTTCATCTCCCACAACGAAGTAATAGCCTCGCAGGCCGTACCGCGTAATGCTCGTGCTGGTGAGGTGGGCAGCCGCGAATAGTCCCAGCTGGTAATCTTCGGTACTGTCCCCACCACTGCGTTCGGGGACCAGTAATCCCATTTGACGCTCAACTTCATTGTCGGGTTCGAACTGCGATCGTTGGTAGGGGAATCGATCCAGGCGGTCCTGGATAACGCCGGTGGCGATCTGGGTGTGATACCGGCGTAGGACAGCGTTCGCCCCTTGAACTAAAAGACCCTGCACTTTCGGCAGAACCGCAAAAGCGACGTCAACATTGCCACCCATCGACCCGGTCGTATCGAAATCAGTCTCGACCGGCATCGCAACGCCGAACTTGAGAATGAATTCATCTCCGTCGGGCACGAGCAGATTATTCGATTCGCGGATGACTCCGCGCTGTGAAGGGTCGATCAAGGAATCAAGGCCCTTGCCTTGACGTGCCCGTTCTTCGCCGACAAACGTCGCGCTACCGAATTTCTTGGTCTTTGTCTCGGTGTCTCGGTATGTCGCCCGTGACCAATCGCCCTTTTCTCTCATTTGTCCCCCGTTGTTAAGGTTCTGTAAGCAAGCCGACCCCGAGGTAAAAACCCCGGGTCGCAATTTACTGCACCGATATTGTATATGATCAATGCCGCCGCGTCAAGCGTACGCCTTATGTCCCCCCGTATGCACAGGACAGAATCGGTCCATGAGAACGCCCCGCATAAGTACTCACGGGGTACCGCCTGTATACGAAAGCCAGAAATCCATGGCCGGGCGGAAGTGGTTACGCGAGATGCTGTCGGAGAGCATGAATATCCCATACGATAACGATTTCATGTACTCCAGATCAGATACGTCGGCCATCGATATCGCGCCTGTTTCAAGGCCCATGAGCAGGCGTGAGGCGCAGATCGCATGCCGGTCCTTTTCAATGATTATCTTGAGGGCGTCTGGCATAGCGTTGATGCCGATCTGGATCATCAGGTCGTCTCGCGCAGCCATGAGCCGGTACGGACGCAGGAGGCTGGTTTCAGTTTTTGCGACAAAGTCGATCCCGGCACGCGATTCGATTTTCAGCACGATCTCGCATGGAGTCTTTGTCCGTGATTTGCGATAGCGCCCGATAGCATTTTCCAGTTCACGCACGTCGTCCATATTCTCGACGAATGAAAGCATGAACCGGGACATGCCTTCGGCTAGCGCGGCTTCAATGTAGTCGTGGTCAGCCGGTAGCAACCCGCCCTCGATCTTGAGATCGGGCGCGAGAATGTTAACGGCCTGTCCGCGCCCCACCGGATACTTTGGCAGCGGGTCAACATAAATTTGGTTGCCGTCGACCACTTCGCATAATTGTGAGCGGTCGTCACCCCGAAAGCAGACTGTTGCGGGGAGCGTAACGGTAATACGGTGGTTGAGTACGATCGGCCCCTCGGGCAGATTTGCCCATTCGACCACGCGCAGTTGCTTGGCTTTGAGGTCAACATATACGGGTTTTTTGAAAGGCTGTGCGAGAGTTGAGATTCGTCGAAGGGTTTCTCGCGGACTGTACGCTGAATTCGTGCCCGTGTTGTATCGCACCGCTTTGACAAGCGGGTGGGCGATCATGTCTTTGAGCAGGTCTTTTTGATGCACCTGCGGCAATGTTAAAATGAGCATGTCGTTTCCTCTCCGCGTTGCGGCTTTAACGACTTGTTGTTAAAGAACACCACAATTGTACCACCCGGATGCACGATAGTCAATAATAAAAGACCGTGAGCGATCTGCTCACGGCTTAAATCTAATCAACTAAAATCTGAAGTTACCCTTTCCCTTTTTTTTCGCAGGCGGCTTTTTCTCGGAGGACGTCTTACCGTTGGCCGACTTCGCGGTCCGGCGCGGAGCTTTAACGGGCCTGAAGTTCTCGAGAGGTTTAAGCGCCTTGGCCACATCTCTGATGCGCGCGGGAGTCTGCGGCTCGTACTCAATGTCTGTGCCGAGATCGAGCGGGCGGGTGCGCATATCCTCGAGATACTGTTCAAGCGTGCGCCCGCCGGAAACGATGGCGTAGACGCCGAGAGTGATATCGCCGATAGCCAGATCACCGCTCTCGCCTTCGGGCATTCGGATGATACGTTCCTTGCCAAGCGCTCCTTCCCACTGACGCACGATTGACGGGTCTTTTCCACCGGGGTAGTAGCGATGGATGAGGAATGCGTTACCTTTGAACTTTTTGAGCAGGTCGTCAAAAACCTTCTTTGCCGTCGTTTCTTTATGCTCGCCGCCGAAATGTTCGAAGAGATCATACGCAAAAAGCTTTTCTCGGAATCCCTCGTCTCCGGTAAATAGGAAGATAGGATTTTCCGCTTTCGGGATATCGCACAGATAAGCGTAGTAATACGCCATCATCTCGTATGATTCTTGGCTTTGGCCGCCACCATTACCCTCGAAATAGATATTTCTGAAATATCGGTCGAGGTTGCGCAATGCCGAAAACGGGGCGATCTGGATCGGTGCCGTGTCGGAAGTGATGTCGCCAATGGCCGCAAGGCTCATCTGCGGATCGGATAAGTACTTGCGCGCCACGATCTGGCCCACAATGCCCGGCCACTTGTCGTAGATGATCTTCGGCAGTTTGTCCATTGAACCAGTTTCGTCGAATGCATACACGAGGGGATTGAGAGCATTGCACTCCAATCTGCGATTCTTTGGCAGGAAGGATGTATCGATTGAAGCTCGAGACAGCTCCCGTTCCGCCATGTTCGAAGCGCCGCTCGCGCTACGGTATCTCTTGTCGGTTACGTCCCGACCGTAATAGTCGCCGCCACCGCCCATACCAGCCTCCTTTTGTGTGGGTTGTTGGTGAGTTGCCGGAAGATCGTTCGGGCCGCGACATTCTATTTTCAAGGTTTCAATCCAGCTCTATGGTATCATTGGCACGATTCTTCTGTCAACTCGAGTTTCGATAATAAAACTGTATCTGGACCCTACGGTGTGATTGCAAAAGAAAAAACCTTGTCGCGCGGGGGCGGCAAGGCTCTGTAATTACTTCAGCATTTTCGGAGATACAGACGGAACCGGTAGAGGGTCTTCGAGTTTGACGATATTGCGGGCTTCTATCTGCGCTATCAGCTCCGGCCCGCCGGGAACAAGGTTGCGGATTTTAATCGCCTGAACGATCTCGCGCGTGTTTACCGGTAGGAGTCTGCGTGAGGACGATTCGGAGATTGCGAGTAGCGTCATCAGGTCGATTTCCGACTGGCTCGCCGAAGGAATGAAATCTTCGATGGCTTCGTGTAGGGCGGTCTCATCGACCTTCTTTTTGTCCTGCTCGCCTGCAAATCGAAACGATTTGAGCGTGATGGCCTCGACGTCTGCTCCCGAAAATCCAAGCGTCATTTGAGCGAACGGACGAAAGTTAGAAATCGACATCGGGATTTTGTATCGTTTGAACATCACTTGGAAAATCGCTTCAAGTTCGTTGACCGAGGGCATGAGGATTGCAATGCGATCATCGCTTCTGCCGGATCGTTTCATGGCCGCATCCATGCGGTCAGGGCGGTTGGTGCAGTTTATCATCAGGACTCTGCCGCGGATACGGGGATCAGAGAGGAATCGCATCCAGGTTTGCATGATGCGTTCGGAAACTCCTGAATCGCCTTTCGGGGCATCGCGATTCGCCTCGCCGAGGTCCGCTTCGTCGTTCATGACGATGACCGGGGCGAGCGCCCAGAGCCCCTGGATCTGCAACTCCGTTCGCTGTTCGGATTCGCCTACCCACATGGAGCGGGCGTTTTTCATTTTGACGAAATTGAAGCGCGCGCCCTTCGCAAGAGCTTCAACGAGCGCCGTTTTGCCGGTTCCCGGCGGACCCATGATCGTAATGCCTTGCGGGATGTTACGGGCCTCTCCCCGCCGGATCGCATCGAGTATCCGCTCGAAGTGGGCTTTTTGCGTAACGAGCCCACCGATTTCTTCGAGGCTCCACTGCGGATCGGTGATTTCCATGACCGAACCATATTCGTTGTTGAGGACTTCCTTCTTTTTTTCCCGCACGAATGAAAGGTCGATCGGGCACCCCGTCTGTTTATTGAGCCGGAAAATTTCAAGAATCTGGCGCAAGCTCATGCCTTGCGTGGCGTTGACGAACGCGTCGGTGTCAAAATCGTCCGGCACCGGAAAGACCGATGGAAAATCATCCAGGTTTTTTTCGAGGGCCGAAATTTCGGCTTCAAGATCAGACTTCGGTTCGCCCTTGGCGCGTTTGAGCTTTTTTTTCAGCTCGCCGATCTTCTCGACGATTTCAGACCGCGCATCCGATCCCTTGGTAAGCCGCAGGAGGTATTTTTTGCGTTCCTCCGGCGACGGTTTTGGAATGAAAACGATCGAAATGCGACTTGAAGACTGTCGCAGCTCTCCCGAGATCTTCGCAGCGAGATCGGTGAACAGAAGAACGATATTGTTCCGCCTTTTCATACCGCTTTCGTGCGCCCAGTTCCGGAAACGTTGGATGTGCGTACGTTCGTTCGGCGAAAGCGCCGGACCGGTCGATTCCGGAACGATGAAGTGCGCTGATTCTACAACGATGGCGACATCCTTCATGTTCTTCAAGACTTTCTCAATGAGCGGCAGGCATAGTTCGGGTTCCCGCGGCAAAGCCCGTTTTGCGGCCAGTCCAGCCTTCGCAGCTGCTACAGGGTCTTTAGAATCCGCGTCGCTGTCTTTCTCCGGTTCTGTCACCTTACGAAAAACTTTTTCCATTTCGGGAGTGAGAAAGCGCAGGCCGGAGGCGATGTTATAAAAAATCACCATCGCTCGTTCGTCCCACGTTCGGGCGAACAGTTCATGGAGGGGCAGATATGGAAATTCTTTCTCTGCGTCTCCGTAAGGGTTGGGCACAAGACAGGTGATGTCTCCGTGAAGAATGAACACGGAAGAAATACCTGCCTCTTTGCGGCTTACGATGCCTTCCGTCAGCCAGCTTGGTAAAACGTTTTCTGTTTCAGCGTATTCGGTTTCCGTTTTCACCGCAGCCTCCTTTTTGCCGGCCTTCGGGTTAGTGGCTGTGGTCAGGGGAGTGTCCGTGATCGTGGCGATGCCGCAAGCGATTTTCGTTGGGAAGTGGATCGCCTTCGGTCACCTCGGACTTCCCGAGCGCTATTTTGATGCCAAGCTTATGCGCAAGCACGAGCACTTTGGCCGTTTCAAGCTTGAGGGCGTCGCGCGACTTGAAGTGTTCGAATACGATGGTCGCGTCGCCGCCCTTCTTGCTAACCTTGATGTAGTCGCACGGGTGTGTCTTGTCTTCTTCTTCGGCTTCAAGGATAAACTCGCCGCCCTTGTGGGTGATGCGTACCGTGTAGTTTAGAAGTTCGGCGACGATGCCGAGGATTTCGAATTGCCAGCGTGCCGAAACTTCGGCGGCTGCGGCCGAGAGGCGGTTCTTTTCGGTAGCGCTCGTGAACGAGCCTTTTGCTTCAAGCTCGCCGGCGTAGCTTACTATAAAGACGAGGCCTCCGGTGTTCACTTTTGCCAGCGCGCGCTTGAGCGCTTCTTCGAGGAGGGGCTTCGTGTTAAGTTCTTGTGCCCACTCCAGGAATTGAGTATCTTCCTGGCCGAGTTTTTCAAGAAGGTCTGCATCGATATCGGGCGCCATGGCATTATTCGTAAACGTTTGGGGTTCGGGCGCGGGGATCTTGATGGTCGCGTAGCTTTTGTAGCCGATGTTGCAAGGCATGCCGGTTCTCCGTGTTATGTAGTTATCGAGTAACCTGCTCATTTATAGCGTGAAAATAGCAAAAAGTCAACACACACACGCACGAAACGAAATTTGACAGCAGAGTATACAGAGTATATCTTGAAGCAAAATCATGGCCGTCCGCAAGGCGGTTTTTTAGCTGACCACGACTTCGTTTAGTGATGCCCCTTCTTTTTGTCTGAAAAAGTGATAAGTTTAATTTGATAGTACAATAAATGAATGAAGGGATTAGAAATTAGAATATAGAACTTAGGAAGAACAAGAATCCTAAATCCTAAATCCTAAATCCTAAATCCTAAATTGTTTTGCAGTCGTTTATTATTAATGGCGGCAGAAAACTGGAGGGTGAAGTTACGGTTCAGGGCTCTAAGAACGCCGCGCTTCCGATTATCGCGGCGACCCTCCTGACAGACCGTTCGTGTATATTGCAGAATGTTCCCCGAATCGGGGATGTTTTAGTAATGCTCCAAATTTTGAGGCAGATGGGCTCTCGCCAGCGCTGGCTCGATGAACATACCATTGAGATCGTAAATGACGAGATTGATCCGGTAAAACTTAACGGTCAGCTGGCGTCTCGGATTCGCGCCTCTATCTTGCTGATCGGTCCCCTTTTGGCTCGCGGCGATGAAGTGAGCGTCAGCTTCCCGGGTGGAGATAAAATTGGCGCTCGGCCGCTTGATGCGCACCTCAATGCATTTCGGGACGCCGGCGTTTCTGTTGAGTATGACGGTAGGAGGGGTCGTTATCATTTCAAGATAACGGGAAAGCCGTTGCGGGAGATTGTACTCAAGGAATTGAGCGTGACCGCGACCGAGAATATGGTGATGTTTTTTTCCTTGACGCCGCAAGCTACAAAAATCCATTTGGCGGCTGCCGAGCCGCACGTGCAGGATCTTGGTCTGTTCCTAAAAAAAATCGGCGTCGAAATATCAGGGCTCGGAACCCACAGTCTTGTTATAAAAGGTAAAAAGCGTGCCGTCGGCAGAAAAGGCGTTCTGGCCCCTATCGTTCACCGTATTATTTCTGATTACTTGGCGGTTGGAACATTTTTGGTAGTGGGAGCCTTGGCCGCGAAAAAACTGATTATCCACGACGCGCAGTGCGATCATCTTATCGCGACGCTCCAAAAACTGAAAGAGTTTGGCGTCCGATTTGAGTGCCGCGGCAGAGAGCTTATTGTCGGCGCGGCCAGAACGCTGAAGGGAGCAAACATCCAAACGCTTCCGTATCCAGGATTTCCTACGGATCTTCAGGCCCCGTTTGGCGTGCTTGCGACGCAGGCACAAGGGGAAAGCCTTATTTTTGACACGTTGTTTGAAAATAGGTTACAATATATCGATGAGTTGAAAAAGATGGGAGCGCGAGCGCGAGTGTTAGATTCCCATCGTGCCAGTATTACCGGCAAGACGCCCCTCTCCGGAATAGAAATACGAAGCTTGGATATTCGCGCGGGCGCTACGCTTGTGATCGCCGCGCTCATTGCCAGCGGGAAATCGGTTATTCAAGGCATAGAACAGATTGACAGAGGATACGAGCGATTGGACGAGGCGCTGCAAAAACTAGGCGCCGATATTAAAAGAATCTAGAATTTAGAATCTAGGATTTAGGATTTAGGGGGGGGGTCAGTATTAAATTTTCCCTAAATTCTATGTTCTAATTTCTAACTTTTCTCCAGCGTTGTTTATCAAAAAAATAGGCATTGATCTTGGTACTGCGAATACGCTGGTATTTGTGCCGAAACGTGGCTTGCTTATTAACGAGCCGTCCATTGTCGCAATCAATTTAAATGATAATCGCGTGGTTGCGGTAGGAAGAAGCGCCAAAGAAATGATCGGACGGACACCGGAAGACATTGTCGCTCACCGTCCCTTAAAAGAAGGGGTGATTGCTGATTATTATATTACCGCGGCAATGCTGAGGTATTTTATCGATAAAGCTCTTGGCAGGTTTCGCGTGTTCAAGCCGGATGTTGTTATTTCCGTGCCGGCTGGCATTACTTCTACGGAAAGACGGGCCGTGCTCAATGCCGCCTATGAAGCGAGGGTGAAGAATGCCTATGTCGTTAAAGAACCCATTTTGGCGGCGCTGGGAGCGGGCATCCCGATTAATACCCCTTCGGGGAACATGATTGTCAATATCGGAGGAGGAACCTCCGAGGTGGCGGTCATTTCATTGGGAGGCATTGTGGCGTGGGCGTCGCTGCGCGTCGCAGGAGATAAATTCGATCAGGCGATTATCGACTACGTCAAAAAGAAATATGCGCTTGCTATTGGCGAGCAAACGGCGGAAATCGTGAAGTGGGAGATCGGCTCTGCATTGCCGATGAAATCCAGGCTCGAATTTGAACTCCGCGGCCGCGACTTAGTTACCAATCTGCCGAAGAATATCACTATTAATTCCAATGAGATTGCCGAAGCGCTTGCATACAATCTTTCAGAGATTGTCAGCACCATCAAATCGGTGTTTCATAATACGCCCCCGGAACTCGCTGCCGATGTCATGGAGAAAGGAATTATTGTTTCGGGAGGAGGCGCGATGCTCCGAGGGATCGACGAGTATTTTAAACACGCCCTTGGAGTATCAACGTATATTGCGGAAGAGCCGCTCTTTTGCGTCGCGAAAGGAGCCGGAGTTATGTTGGATCATCTTGATTTGTATAAACGGGCGCTCATATTCAAAAGATGAATCTAGAATCTAGAATCTGGAACTTAGAATTTAGAATAATTTTTCCAAATTCCGAATTCAAAATTCCAAATTCCATTGCTCGTTGGTAGGCAATCCCCATCTCATTTCTTACTTCCAAAAATTAATTGACGAAGATCGCCTTTCGCACGGCTATCTTTTTTTCGGCCGTAAGGGTATTGGAAAATTCGCTTTTGCGCGCTCTCTTTCGCATGTCTTCGAAGATAATCGGCCTCTCGATCAAGCGCTTGAGGCTGAGGGGCCTTCCTTCCTTGTCGATGCGACGATTATTGATCAGCCGTCCGTTGGCATCGACGACATACGGGCTGTGAAGCGTTTTGTTGCGATAAAGCCTATCGTTTCGCGGCGCCGCACGGTTATTATAAACAATGCCGACTTTCTTACTGTCGAGGCCCAACAGGCAATGCTGAAAATTACCGAAGATGCTCTGGCAAGCAGTTTGTTTATTTTGGTAAGCTCTCGCCCCGATATGTTGATGCCGACTGTTCTTTCGCGCTTCATGCGGGTTTATTTTAGGCGGCCCCCGGCGGATGAAATCGAACGATGGTTGCAGGATCGTTTCGGCGTCGACCGCAAGCTCGCGCGCGAGGCGATCGAGCTTTCTCTTGGTTCTCCGTACGGAGCGTTAGAGCTTGTCCAAAACCCCGTTGCGCTTAAAGAGAGAAGGATTCGAGCGGATACGCTGGGGAGATTGAACCTCGCGGATGCATATGAGGAAATTTCATCGTTGAATGGCGAAGCGGATATGGAAAAGTTTTTTGAATCGTTTTTGCTCTTTCGTGCTCGTCGCCCCATGGAAGAGCCGGAGTCGTATATTGCCGCAATGAAAGAATTGTCAAAGCGCATGTGGGCGGTCAATGCGCTCAATACGAATAAGAGGCTTCAAATGGAAGCTTTGGCGAACACAGTCGCGAGCGTTAAGTCTTAAACCATGTCAAAATCAATTCTTTTTCTTGTTTGCATTATCGCCGTGGGGACGCTGCTTTATTTTTTGCCTTCGATATTGGGCATCGAAGCGTCGGTTGATGAAGGTTATCGGGGAGAATCCGGCGGCGAGGCACTGGAGGCGGGCGTCGTATACGTTTCTTATGACGGCGGAGCGCAGTTTCAGGCAGGAGATATTGATGCGCAGGCGAATGTTTTTGACGTCGATTTTTCCCCGATTGATAATAGGGCATACCTTGCCACGGATGGCGGCGTCTTCGTGAGCGATGACGGCGGAAAGAGGTGGTATCGCGCTTTTGACGCGGACGGCATCCTGGAGGAGCCGATTACCGTATATCGGTTCGTAGCCGATCCCCAGAAACCCGGCGTTGTATATTTTTCTTTCTTGAAGAATGGAAACGCGTATTTGTATTCTTCCCCGGACGGCCTCTCTACGCTTGAAAAGATATACGAATCTTCCGAGGGTATTGCCGTTTACGATGCGGAACTTCGCGGAGATTATCTGTATCTCGGCATGAGCAATGGAGAAATATTGAGATACCAGATTTCCGAAGGTACGTATCGAGGTCTGGGAGCATTGGGAGATCCCATAACCGATTTGGTGATAAAGAGCAACGGAGCATTATATGCGGCAACAAAGTCGGAGGGCGTTTTTGCGAGTCTTAACGGAGGAGCATCGTGGGAACCGCTTAGCGGGGAGGACATGAAAAATCTTGCGGGTGCGCTAAGTATCAATGATTTCGGAAGCCAGGACCATGTTGCAGGAGCGCTGTATGCCGCTTCTGCATACGGCTTGTTTAAAACTACTAATTACGGAAAGACGTGGACCGTGCTCAATACCGTGGTACCGCAAAACAGCTCTATTTCGTCCGTGTTCGTAACCGACGCCGGAATAATCTACGCGGCCAAGAACAATGTGCTGTATAAGAGCAAAGACGGCGGATCGAGCTGGGCAATCCTCACGCCGGTACAAGGACGTAAAATCAGCTTGATAAAGGGATATGATGGAGGAAGGGTGGTATTTATAGGAACATCCCAGCCGGACGCAAGGCCGCTGCTCAAAGGATTTTCTCCAATCAAATTTCCGATATTTGCCCCGCAGTGAAGTTAGATTCCGGAATTTAGGATTTAGAATTTAAGGATGGAGCTTATTCTCAAACAATTTGAACAGGACGCAAGAGCAGTGATTGATGGATTGCGCCAGGAACTTTCCGGCATACGAACAGGAAGGGCTAATACTCTTTTAGTTGAAAATATCGCAGTAGAGGCGTACGGCTCTAAAATGCCGATGAAGCAGCTCGGTTCCATCGGTGTGGTGCCTCCCAAGGAAATTGTGATTCAACTGTGGGATCAGTCGGTGGTGAACGCTGCGGCAAAAGCAATTGAGGCGTCGAAGCTGGGACTTGTTCCCCAAGTTGACGGCAATACCATTCATTTGAATCTGCCCCCATTGACAGCCGAACGAAGACAAGAGTTGTCGAAGCTCGCCAACAAAATTACCGAAGAGCACAAAATTAAGCTTCGGCACCAGCGTGATGAATCGAACAAGAAAGCGAACGAGTTAAAAGACGAGGACGAACGATTCAAAACAAAGGAGAAGGTGCAGGAAGCGATTGATAAAGCAAACAAAGAGATAGCTGGATTACTGGAAACTAAAACGAAAGAAATCAACGAATAAAATTGACTTACTATACGATTTGATTTATTCTGAATATATGGCAAACGTTACCATTCCAAAGGCAAAATATGAGATGCTTCAGCGGCAGGGCCGAGCATATCGAAAACTCGCCGAGCATATCTTTGAATTAGCGATTCAAGATCCAGTTGAAGACGTGGTAGAAGATTTTAAGGGGTCCAATCTTTATACTGACGAATTTTTGAAAGACTTAGAAGACGGCCTGCGGAAATCCTCCTATGTTAAAAAATATGGAAATAAAGCCGCTAAGAAGTGACGTTGAGTCATCTATACGCGCACACGCCCTGAAAGCAAAATGGGCAAAAGCTAAAAAGCTGTTTGAGAACAATATTCGTCATCCATCATTGAACGTTGAGCTTCTGGAACCTCGTTGGCGCGGCATATATTCATTCCGGCTTGATAGAACCTATCGAGCTTTATTTTTTATCTTTGAAGGTAAAGCCGAGATTTTTAAGATCACGAAGCATTATAAAAAATAAAATGAGTTTAACTTGGGGAACAAAAAAGCCTGCCGACAGAAATCGTCGAGCAGGCACATACGGGCCTAGCGTACATTTAGGCTTTCGGCGTTATTTCGGGAGCCGAATCTTTCTCTGCGAGTTTTTCGAGGGCGACGGCGATTCTTTCCAGCGTATCATGTAGATAGATGCAAAGTGTAACTGCAATTATTATCGCTCCAAGAAACGCTCCCATCTAGGACCTCCAGGCATTGAGGGTTTGTTTACAGGGCGTGCGTGTGGCGCAGAGCCAGCATTGTTTGAAACAGCACGCTGCCCGTCTGCTGATAATATTAGCATAAAAATTACGGCATGTCAATACTTATCGTTATCCTTGTATTAGCCATACTTATTTTTATCCATGAATTCGGGCATTTTATTACCGCTAAGTGGAGCGGGCTTCGCGTGGAAGAATTCGGATTCGGATTTCCGCCGCGCATATTCGGAAAAAAGAAGGGGGGCACCATATATAGCGTGAATTGGATTCCGTTCGGCGGATTTGTGAAAATTTACGGTGAAGAAGGCGAGGGAGAAGGGGATCCGGACAGTTTTATCAGCCAGCCGGTATGGCGCAGATTTTTGGTCGTGGTGGCGGGCGTGGCGATGAATTTTTTGCTGGGATGGTTTTTAATCAGCGCTGTTTTTTCTGTCGGCGCCCGGACAGCGGTTGACGACAGCACGCGGCTCCATGCCTCTGACGTTGCGATTACCATCACCGGAGTAGCAAAAGATTCGCCCGCAGAAAAGGCCGGCCTTGCTCCGGGTGACCGTCTTGTCAAAATCGAAGATCCGCAGCTCGGCATCCTCGAAATCAATACTCTGCAAAAATTCGTCGAGGCAGTGGATGGCAGCCGCGGAAGACAACTTGAGTTTACGGTTCTTCGGGGCAGCGAGGCGTTTGAGGCTAATGTGTTCTCACGGCCCGATCCGCCGCAGGCGCAGTTTGTGAACGGCTGTTTTGCTCCGCGTGAAGGCCCGGTGGGCATTCAAATTACGGAAACCGGCGTTGTGCGGTACTCGTTTTTCCGGAGTATCCGCGAGGGGTTGACAACGTCTTTGTATATCAGCTCGGCAGTGCTAATGGCGATTGGCGGGATGTTGAAGGATGTTTTTGTATCAGGAAAGGTATGCGGCGACGTTGTCGGTCCGGTGGGCTTGGTGGACGTGACCTCTGATGCCGTCAAATTGGGGTTGTTAAATCTGATCCAGCTCGTAGCGCTCATCTCTCTCAATTTGGCTACGTTAAATCTTTTGCCGATACCGGCGCTTGACGGAGGACGGCTCCTCTTTTTAATCATAGAAAAATTGAAGGGCTCTCCGGTGCCGAGGCGTTTTGAAAGGTTTGTGCACGCAGCCGGATTTGCGCTACTCATTATTTTGATGGTTGTTATTACCATCAATGACGTTACGAAATTGTTATAGGCCAGCATAGGTGTAGCCGTTGTTAGGACGATAACTGTTTCGAGATTCTGCCGCCGCAACGCCATTGCGGCGGTTATTCATTTTGGCCCGAAGAATATGTATACTATAAGCAATGCGGCAGTCATCTCTTTTCACAAAAACCCTGCGGGATTCTCCGAAAGATGAAGTAAGCATTAATGCCCGGCTTTTGATCCGGGGCGGTTTTATTTCGAAGGTGATGGCGGGCGTCTATGAATGTATGCCGCTGGGGCTTCGCGTATTGAATAGCATTAATGCCATTATCCGTGAAGAGATGAATGCGATCGGCGCGGAGGAGCTTCATATGTCTGTCTTGCAGAACAAAGATACGTGGATGAAAAGCGGACGGTGGTCAGCGGCGAAAGAAGTAATGTACCAATTTCAGGATCCGGGCGGCCGCGACATAGGGCTTGGATGGACGCACGAAGAACCGCTTACTGCCGTTGCAAAGCATTTTATCAGTTCGTATAAAGATTTGCCCAAAGCCGTGTATCAGATTCAGACGAAGTTCAGGAATGAACCGCGGGCAAAGTCCGGCATGCTCCGCGGCCGAGAATTTTTGATGAAGGATCTGTACAGTTTTCATGCGGACGAAGAAGACCTTAATCGGTATTACGAGATTGTGGCAAGGGCATACGAGCATATATTCGGTCGCGTCGGCCTTGATGCGCGTCGGACTATTGCAGCCGGAGGCCTTTTTTCGAAATACTCGGATGAATTCCAGGTTCTTTCGGAGGTCGGAGAGGACACTATTTTTTATTGTACCGAGTGCCGGTATGCCGTAAACATTGAGGTGGTTTCTGATTTTGGGCTCAAGAGCGTATGTCCGGAATGCAGTGGCGCGTTAGCGCAAGGAAAAAGCATTGAAGTGGGAAATATTTTTAAATTGGGAACCGCGTTTTCTGAAGCGTTCGATCTGACATATGTAACCGGGAATGGAGATAAAAGGCCAGTGATTATGGCCTCATACGGCATTGGGCCCGGGCGCGTGATGGGAGCGGTTGTTGAAATGCGTCACGACGAGAAAGGAATCATGTGGCCCGACTCCATCGCGCCGTATTCGGCCCACCTTATTGCTCTCGGGAAAGAGAAGTCCACGCATGACGCCGCAGAGAAGTTATACGCTGCTTTACAAAAATCATCGATCGAGGTATTATATGACGATCGGGATGCGACCGCAGGAGAGAAATTTGCCGATGCCGATCTTTTGGGAATTCCGTACCGCCTTGTGGTAAGCGAGAAAACGATCAAAAACCGCGAGGTAGAGGTTAAAAGAAGAAACGAAGAAAAGCTTAATATGGTCAAATTAGAAGATATTCCAAAACTCCTTCTAAATTCTAGATTCTTTACTTATGCTTAATCGCTTACTTTCGTCATTTTCAACGGATGTCGGGATTGACCTTGGAACCGCAAACTCTCTTGTCTATTTAAAAGGGAATGGGATTATCATTAATGAATCTTCGACTGTTGCCATTAACAATAAAACCGGTCAGGTGTTGGCAGTGGGAGAGTCTGCGAAACGAATCGTTGGTAGGACGCCCATGCATATTTCTGCAATCCGCCCGATCGTCAATGGAGTCATTGCCGATTTCGACATCACGCAAGAGATGTTGAGATATTTTTTGAATAAGACGAAAGAATTCGCGCGGAAGCGGATGGTGTTTTATCCGCGCGTGGTGATCGGCGTGCCGAGCAATCTTACCGAAGTTGAGCGCAAGGCGGTTGAGGATGCGGCTCTCCAGGCAGGGGCTGCGCGGGCGTACCTTGTCGATGAACCGATTGCCGCAGCTCTCGGCGCCCGCTTTCCGATTGAAGACCCCACGGCTCATTTTATCGTTGATATCGGCGGAGGCACCACCGAAATCGCGGTTATCTCCATGAGCGGCATCGTAGCCTCCCGAAGTCTTAAAATCGCCGGCGACAGATTCAATGAAGAAATTATCAAGTTTTTTCGCGACGAACTTCGTTTGCTTATCGGAGAGCCGACGGCAGAAGAAATTAAAATTGCCGTCGGCAGCGCCTACCCCCTTGATCAGAAGCTGGAAGTGCGGGTGCGGGGCAGAGATTTGTCTACCGGCCTTCCGAAGGAAGTGGTGGCCGCCGATGCCCAGATTCGTTCGGCAATTGCCCACCCGCTTTCTATTATTACCGACTCCATAAAAGAAATTATTGAAAAAACTCCACCGGAGCTGGTGGGCGATATTATGTATCGCGGTATATACTTGTGTGGCGGCGGCTCTCTTTTAAAAAATATAGATCGGCTTATTGAAGAAGAGTCAAGGGTAAAGACATCCATTATTGACGATCCTATGACGGCGGTTGTTCGGGGAACCGGCGTCATCAGCGAAGATCTGGATAAATTTAGAGACCTTCTCTTCGTGAGCAGAAAGAAACAGCTCTTGTTATGAAGCGAGAGATATGTTGTTAAGTTGTAAGTTGTCAGTTTCTAAAACTTTTCAACTCCCAACTTTTATCCGGGCATGAAGCGTAACGCAATCCTGCTGGCCATTTTTTTGTTAGGGGGCTTCCTGTTGTGGAAGGGCGGTTTTTTGACGGCGTTTAAGATGGTACTCTACGAAACGATTGGCGATGTTGCGGATCGAACGGTTGGGTATTTTTATGCAGTAACGTCGGCGCGCAGGATGTATGAATCTAATCAGATGCTTTCCCGCCAAAATCAAGAACTCAAAGCGATGATCGAATCAGTCGCTATGGTACAATCGGAGATCGAGTCGCTCAAAGAGCTTATCGGACTCCGCAAAGATCCGGCACATCGATATGCGTACGGGAAGGTGCTTATGGGGTCGCAGAATAATTTATCGAGAACCATTGCCATCGGCATCGGCGTGCGCGATGGCATGCGGGAAGGACTGCCGGCAATGTGGACGAATAAGATTTATTTGGGGATTCTTGCTGACGTATTCGAGCGCTACAGCCTTATCCGCACGCTATTTGACACGGAGATGAGAATTGAAGTGCGTATCGGGCCGAGCCTCATTCCGGCTTTGCTTGTAGGCGGGAGTGATCCGTTGCTTGATTTTATTCCGAAAGAGGCGCGCGTCGAGATTGGCGATGCCGTATTTACTGCCCCCGGCTACCAGCTCGCTCCGCCCGATCTCTATGTGGGAAAGATAGCGTCCATACAGGACTATGAAAGCGATGTGGTGAAAAGAGCGAGGATAGAGTTTCCGTACGTCCTTGAGAGCATTAAAGATGTGTTTATTGTTTTACCCTGATATGCAAAAAATGATTTTCAAGCACGCCTTGAGACCTTTATCCCGTTAGAAATCGCGGACGCATTTAATTATGAAAATAAGCAAAGATGAAATTTATAAACTGTTAGTAAGGGATTGCAAGACACACAATATGTCCGCGTCCTATTTCTAACGAGATTCATGCCAATACAATCGAAAATCGTTATACGGGAAGATGCGGCATTGACGGCGCTGTTTATTGTAGTGGTATTGGCGCAGATTTTTCTATGGCGGTTTTCCGTTACACAGCCGAGTCTTTTTGTCGTGTATGCGACCCTTGCGATGCTGATGAAATTTTCTTGGCATCGGCTGGCGCTACTGCCGTTCTTGTTATTTTTTCTCCTCCCCTTTACGGGGAATATATACCTTTACGGTATTGTTTTTGCGATAAGCTTCCTTGTCACTTTTTTTGTCGTGAGGATGTATTTTGATTTAGGGTCGTATTGGGCAGCCGGGGCAGTGGCTGTCTTGTTGACGGTACTTTCCGGCGGCCTCTATGCATTTGCCGTTCGGTTTATTGCGCATACGGCGGTCGAGGCCGAATTTTTTCTAAATATGGCGCGGGAAGTCGCGCTGAATAGCGTCGTAGTTCTTGCGATTTTCTTTTTTTTCAAGAAAGTAAAGGCGGCGCAATGAATCCCGTTAGAAGCCGCGATCGCTTGTTGCGTCGCGCGGCATCTCAACACCATGAAAGTCGTTTGTACAACAAATCGAATCTTTTGCGGATCGCCGATCGCGATCCCTTGGGCTGTTCAGTTCTTTTAAGATCCTGAGGTCTTTCAAGACCGAAGGGCCTGAAGACTTCGCAGTCGAAGGGAACTGAGTCCTTTCGGTCTGAGACTTCAGGCCGTTTGGCTCCTTCGGGACTGAGCCCTCGGGACGAATGTCTGAGAGCCCCAGGCTCGATGAGGTCGAAGACCTCGGGCCGTTCAGGCTCTGAAGAGCCCTCAGGCTCGAAGAGACGAATGTCTGCTTCTAACGGGATGATCCCGTTAGAAATCGCGGACGCATTTAATCATGAAAATACGCAGAACCAAAATTCATAAACTGTAGTAAAGGATTGCAAGACATACAGTATGTCCGCGTCCTATTTCTAACGGGATGAAATTCCTTCGTCGAAAAAAATTGTATGGACGTTTATCGCTTGAAATGGAGGAGGCCATTTCCGATGAAATGATAGGAGAGAAAAGCGGGGGAGCGGCGGTGCCGCTTCACATCGGTGAGGCAGTGGTGAAAAAAACCGGCGTTTCAGCCCTTTTGGTGCTGTTCATGGTGGTCGGCGTTACCGTTTTTTTGGTTGTAAAGGACGGCCGACGCTATAGAGAGCGAAGCGAGTCGAACATTTTGAAATCTATCGGCATTCCGAGCATACGTGGAATGATATACGACCGGTACGGTAAGCCGCTTTTGAAGAACGTCGCGGGCTTTCGCCTTCTGATCATACCGACCGGTCTTCCCGCTGACGCTCGCGAGAGGAATGATACTCTGAAAGAAGTTGCCCGAATTATCGAAGTCGACCAGCCGTACCTTGTGGAGTTGGTTGTTCGCGGCTTGCGGGAGTATAAAGATTCGGTTGTCGTTGAAGAGAACATCGGAACCGAGCAGGCAATTGCTCTCAAGGTACATGGGTTTCGGGGGATACGCATTATTGATGAGGCGAAGCGCCAGTATGATGGCGGCCCTGCCTTTTCTCATGTGTTGGGATATGTCGGTGCAGTGAGCGCCGGCGATTTAGCTCTGCAGAGCGAGCTTCGCATCGATGATGTTATCGGACGAGCGGGACTGGAACGGTATTATGACGAAGTTCTTAAGGGAGTAAGCGGAGAAAAAATTCTAAAAAAAGATATAGTCAGCAGAGCCTTTGAAGAGGTGGCAGTAAGAGAGCCGCAACTGGGATATTCGCTTGAAACCTCCATTGACGCAGACCTCCAGAAATATTTCTTCGATCGATTGAGGATGGGCATTGAAAGCCTTGGGAGGAAACGCGGCGTCGGGATTGCTCTCCGTCCCCAGACGGGCGAGGTGCTGGCCTTGGTAAGCATTCCTTCTTATGATAGTAATTGGTTTATCAGCCCTCATCGATATTCCCGAGAGCTTGCGCAGTTGCTTTCTGACGCAGATCAGCCATTGTTCAGTAGGGCCGTGAGCGGTACGTATAACCCTGGTTCTACCATAAAACCGTTGATTGCGTTCGCAGCTCTTGAAGAAGGGGTAGTGAGCTCGGAGAAAAGGTTCGAAGACCCCGGCTATCTTCTTGTGCCGAATCCATACAATAGTTCCTCGCCGTCGGTATTTTTGGACTGGCGCGCGCACGGTTCGGTGGATATGCGGAAAGCTATTGCGGCATCGGCAAACGTATATTTTTATATCGTTGGCGGAGGCACCGATGCGCAAAAAGGCATCGGTATAGAGCGATTGGTTAGCTACTTTGAAATGTTTAATTTTTCGACTCCCCTGGGTATAGACATGAGCGGAGAGGGTTCGGGGCGGATTCCGGATTGGCAAGATCCGGATCGAGGCGAGCCGTGGCGATTGGGAGATACGTATAATGTAAGCATCGGCCAGGGAGAAATATCGATAACCCCCATCGGGCTTATTTCATCGATTGCGGCACTGGTTAATGGCGGCACGCTTTATAGGCCTTATATTGTCAAACGCATCAAAAGCGGTGATAATACGATTATCAGAGAATTCGTTCCGGAGATTATCCGGAAGAATCTGGGGAATCCGAAAAATTTGAAGGTAGTAAAAGAAGGCATGCGTGACGCAATTGAAAAGCCGTATGGGACTGCGTTTCAAATGAGCGATATGCCGTTTTCTGCCGGCGGAAAAAGCGGAACGGCGCAGGCCGGAGGAAAAACAAAGATTAACGCGCTTTTTGCCGCATTCGCGCCATACGAGAAACCGCAGATTGTTATTTTGGTATTGGTGGAAGATGCGCGCGAAGGAAGTCTTAATGCCATCCCCATAGCTAAAGACGTATTGATGTGGTATTATTTGAATCGTGGATTTAATCAACGAATAACGAATGCGTTGCGAATTTACGAATAAACGAATTCGTTTGTTTGCTTATTCGTAAGAAATTCGATATTCGTTGATGGAGCGAAGCGATGGAATTTTCCTACGTAAGCAAAGAACGTCTCGAGGAACTTAAAAAAGAACTCGAGGATTTAAAAGGAAGAAGGCGGATTGAGATAGCCGAACGGTTGAAACGCGCCAAGGAAGCGGGAGATTTGTCGGAGAATTCTGAATACTTTGAAGCGAGAGAAGAACAGGCGCTTGTGGAGTCGCGTATTTTTGAACTGGAAGAACTGATAAAGAAATCGGTCATTATCGAGAAACCGAAGCAGACCGTGTTTGTGAAAATCGGTTCGACCGTAATGGCGCAAAAAGATAAAGATACAAGAAGATTTTCGATTGTAGGTTCTACCGAGGCAAAACCCGACGAAGGATTGCTTTCGAATGAATCGCCGCTCGGCAAGGCATTTCTCGGAAAGAGGGTTGGCGAAGAGGTGACAATTGAGGCGCCCGGCGGAGAGATGACCTATAAAATTCTCGCTATCGAATAATACAAGTTTCTTAGTTTGTAGCTGGTAGCTTTTTAGAATTGTAGATAAATAACATCGAAAACTACAAACTACAAACTACAAGCTACAAGTTGAAGTGGGCCGCATCGAAGAACTTATTGATGAACGAAAAGCAAAGCTAGAAGCGCTGCGAGCGAGCGGGGCTGATCCGTATCCGGCACGAGTTGCCGGAGGCACTGCCATTGAAACGGTACTCGATAGGTTTACGTCGTGGCATCGGCAGAAAAAAATAATTGTCGTCAATGCGCGAGTGATGGGAATCCGCAAGCAAGGCGGGTTAATTTTTTTGGATCTTTTGGAGAATCGCGCGCGGCTGCAGGCTCTTTTTAAAAAGGATAAGGTGAAGAACTTTTCGGTTTTGAAAGAAAATTTGGATATCGGCGATTTTGTGAGCGTTAAAGGAACTCTGTTTCTGACGAAATCCGGAGAAAAGACCCTGGGAGCGCGATCCGCCGTTCTTATTGTAAAGAGCCTGCGTCCTTTACCGGCGACTTGGTATGGCTTGAAAGATGCGGAGGAGCGGTACCGAAGGCGCTATCTTGATTTTTTACTCAATGCGGAAGCGGCAGCTCCAATTGAAAGGCGGTCGGAGATTGTGCTTGCCATTCGAGAGGTGCTGGACGGAGAAGGTTTTAGAGAATTTGAAACGCCGATTCTGCAAGCGGTGGCAGGCGGGGCGACTGCCAGGCCGTTTGAAACTCACTCGAATGCGCTCGATAGAAAGTTGTTCTTGCGCGTCGCTCCGGAACTGTATCTGAAGAGGTTGCTGGTTGCCGGATGGGAAAAGGTGTACGAGCTGGGAAAGGATTTTAGAAATGAAGGAGTTGATCGGGAGCACAATCCGGAATTTACGATGCTCGAATTGTATTGGGCGTATCAGGACTATTCGTCGCTCATGAAATTTGTCGAGAAGGCGCTGGCAGCCCTTTTGAAAAAGTTGTCCGTAAAAAAACTCTTCTATCAAGGACGGCCCGTGCGTATGAAAGCGCCGTGGCCGCGCGTTTCGTTTGCAGACGTCATTAAGAAATACAGCGGTATTGATATATACGCCGCGTCATCCGATGACGTTCGTCAGTTTCTCTCCAAGAATAACATTGCGTTTGACAACAGACTGGCTAAATACGAACTGGCGGATGAAATTTTCAAGAAAGTGGCGCGGCCGTTCATTTTCGATCCGTTGCTCGTCATTAATCATCCGAAAGAAATTTCTCCTTTGGCAAAAGCGCGGCCGGAAAATCCTGAAGAAACAGAGCGGTTTCAACTCGTGATGTGCGGCATGGAAATTGTGAACGGATTTTCAGAGCTTAATGATCCGATCGATCAGCGGATGCGGATGGAGCTGCAGGAAAAATTGTACCGCGCAGGACATCCGGAGGTTTCGCGCCTGGACGAAGATTTTATCGAAGCGCTCGAGTACGGCATGCCGCCGGCAGCTGGTCTCGGCATCGGCATTGATCGTTTAGTGGCCATATTAACCGACTCGCATTCGATAAAAGACGTGATGGCATTTCCGCTTATGAAGCCAAAACAATGAATTAGGTTGCGCGAAACTATATATGCCTTTCTGGGGAGAATATATTACGTCAGTATGGTATGATACGCGTATGCCCGATAGATTGTATGCAAAACGGTTGAAAGAACTTATGTGGCGCGTGCCGAATTTGACGCCGCCGCAGGAAGAGTACGCAAAAGCCGTATTCAATCAATACGCTCATTTTGGCTCAAGCGGCATCAGTAGGTATGAAGCGGAAAAGGTTATCAAGGCGCTTCGCAAGAATCCTTCGGACGATATCCATTCGCATCAAATCGATGCCATCGAAGAGGAGATTACAAAATATTTTGAAGGATAGCGTTGAATAGTGTTTAACGTAAAACCATGAATCCATTCTATATTATTTTAATCGTCGTCGGAGCCCTGATTGCATGGGGCGTTTATGCGTATAACGGTTTTGTCCGTTTACGGTATCGGGTGAAAGAGGCATGGTCTGATATCGAAGTGCAATTGAAGCGCCGGTATGATTTGATCCCGAATCTTGTTGAGGCGGTAAAAGGATATATGACGCATGAGCGGCAGGTGTTTGAGAATGTTACTGAAGCGCGTTCGCGCGCGATGGGTGCGGGTACGCGGCACGATAAAGCGCAGGCAGAGAATATGCTTTCGAATACCCTGAAGACCCTTTTTGCGGTATCGGAGAATTATCCGGATTTGAAGGCGAACGCGAATTTTCTCGATCTTCAGCGAGAAGTTGCGGATACGGAAAATAAAATCCAAGCGAGCCGCAGGTTTTACAACGGCACGGTGAGAGATTACAACACGATGGTGGATACGGTGCCTTCAAAATTCATCGCCGACGCCTTCAAGTTCAAGGAAGAAGAATTTTTCGATTTGGACGAGGCGCCTCAAGAGCGGGAAGCCGTAAAGGTGAAGTTTTAGAATTTCAGAATATGCGCTTCATAGTGCCGTTCGTACTTTCTTTTTTGGTATATGCAGATGCCGGCCGTCTTCAAAAAGACGGCATTTCCGTATATCCCGGTATTGCCGCGGCGTCGGTACTGTTCATGGCGAATGCGGTATATGCATTTCGCGTTTCCACGCTTCTTCCGCCGCCTCGTTCGGGATTTGGTGTGGTGGCGTCGGTGGCGACTGTAAGCGGCCTTATTCCCGTTTTACCGTATGTGCTATGGCGGCTGTTTGCATCTCACAAAACCGTTTCTACCCATTCGTCAAAACAACTCTCGTGGCCGCTATGGTTGTACGGAGCCGTCATCGTACTTTCTCTTATTTTTGAGATTGTTTTAGCTAGTTCTGGAGTCTAAGTCGGATATTCTAAATACCAAAATGAATATAAAATAAGGACGTCCGACGTCCGTATATTAAAAATGGTGCGATATTTCGATCAATTCGCCGTGGTGGAGGCAATAAGAAAGCATTAACATCAAAATCAAAATAAGGACGTCCGACGTCCATAGTTTAAGAATTAAGATACAATGAGCATCAACCAGCATCAATCACTATCAACCAGTATCCATCGATATCGGCTCTTTGCTTTTCTTGCTTTCCTGCTTTTATGCTCTTTCGCTTTCTTGCTTTTCTTTTCTTCAGAATCCCACGCCGCTACCACGGGTCAGGTATACCCGACTCTCGGCACAAGCGTTTCCGAATCCCCATGGTCTGATAACGGTTGGACCACGCCTGAAAATATATATGCCGCTGACGCCGCAAACGCAAACGTTACTGCGGCAACTTTTGACAGTCCCGACCAAACCTATGTGCTCAAAGCCACCGGCTTTGATTTCAGCTCAATTCCTGACGACGCCGTCATCAATGGCGTTACGGTCCGCATAAACGCACAGTACGCCTCCACAGAGGGCTCCGGCTCGGTTGATCTTTGCCAATTGCTTAACACCTCGCGGGCAAAAGTCGGTACGAACAATTGTTCCACTGCCGTGCCGCTCGCCAATACCATGACCGTAATTACTAAAGGTAGCGCTTCAGATAAATGGGGCAACTCGCTTACTCCGGCATGGGTGAAAGACCCCGATTTCGGCGTTGCAATCGGCATACTTGCAACAACCGCCAATGCGGATGTTTACGTTGACTATGTTACCGTTGAGATTGATTATTCCACTTTCCTTACCCAAGTCCACTATCGGTGGCTTAACGATGACGGGCCGCAGATCACAGACGCCGGCGGCGCAATCGCCAACGTTACCAGCAGCTTTGATGTTCATATGGTGAGTACGAGTACGATATACGTTGCGTATTCTTCAAGCACAGCCTCCGGGCCGGTAAACTTCGCAAAAACAACGGATGGCGGTGCGACGTGGAGCATCGTAACCGCAGACGGTTCTTCAGAAAAGGCAGTTTCCATATTTGCTGCGGACGCAAACACGATTTTTATTTCCAGCTACGACGACGATCTTCAAGACATGCGAGTTTCTTATTCAACGAACGGCGGCGTGTCTTGGACGGCGAAGATAGTTGACGCCGCCGGTTCTAATACGGGCTTTTATAACACCTTGCACGCGGTAGGTACATCAACGGTCTTTGTAAGCTACTATCGTTCCGGCGGCCAATATTTTGCCTCGTCTTCAAATGGCGGCGTAACATGGGGTAGCCCGGCGTTTGTTGCGGGGGCTGGCACGCAAGACCCCTCGCTTTTTGCAGTTAACTTGTCAACGCTCTACATGGTTTCGGCATCCGGAACTTCAGGAACGAATCTTACGTTCGTGTCTTCAACAAGCGGCGGCTCCAGTTCTACGTGGTCGTCTAAATCGATTGATACTAGCACGGGCGACTACTCCTATCCATCTATTTTCGCGCTTGGTACCTCAACAATATATGTAAGCTATACGGATACCAATACCTTGCGGTTCGCGAAATCCACAAACGGAGGAGGTTCGTGGACAAACTCGCTGGTGGACAACTCATCGCCTGTTACGGGGCAAAGAAGTTCAATTTACGCCGCTGATGCGAATAACATATTCATTAGCTACTACGATCAGTCAAGGCAAAGTCTTATGGTTGCAAAGTCCGCAGACGGCGGTTCTTCATGGACCACATCTACTCGCGTCCTCTACGGAGACTCCGGTAAATTTTCTGAAATCAGCGGCATTGACGCGTCTAATATCGTTGTCGGTTATCAGGCGGATACAGAGAGGCAAATACGGTATATTAAAACCTCTGACGGCTTTGCCGCGACCTCGAGCGCTTCTTTTTACGCCGCGGAAGACACCCCTCCGCTTATTGCTTCTAACGCCACCGGCACTCGTTTGCGTATTGAAGTGTCAAATGAGGGAACACAAACCTCTTCGTCTACGGAGTACAGGCTTGAATATTCTACGTCTACCGGCGGTGGATGGGCGCCGGTCGGCACCACTTCGGCGTCTCAAGCCCATTGGGTTATGAAGGATTCGGCGTATTTTGTTGACGGCGCCTCAACCGCCGATAGTTACGGTCTTACGAACGAAAACTCCGTGTTTGTGGCGGGGCAGGCGCTGGACACTTCAAACCAGACGGCTGCCATTACGCTTTCCCCAAGTTCGTTTACCGAAGTGGAGTTTGCGGTCTTTCCGACCTCCACCGCGATTGAGCAGCAGGCGTACTACTTCCGGCTTACGAATGCCGGCGTTCCGATTACCACATATGCCAAATACGCGTCCGCAACGGTCTCAATACCTGTCCGGCCGACACAGATTCACTATCGGTGGAGAAACGACGATGGGGGTGAAACGGGATTTTATCTTGTGCCGTCGCCGGCATTCGGCGTTACCTATCAACTGGGCGATATGATTTATGCCGCCGACAATGGAAACGTTATTCTTGGCGCCTCGACTTTATTCAAGCGCTCAATTGACGGCGGAGGTAGCTGGGAAACATCGACTTCGATAGATCCCGGGGTATTTGACGAAGACATATCAATGCATGTCGTTGATTCAAGCACCATCTTTTTTGCGTATCACGATGACTCGGCGGTACGGGCGATTAAGTTTGCCTCTTCGACGAACGGCGGACTGACATTCGGTACCACGACTGTCGCCTCAAACAACCTGGCCGTAGGCTTTACAGCCATCCACGCCGTTGATAAAAACACCATCTTCGTTCTCTATAAGGACAGCGGTAATGTTACGCAGTACAGCTTTGCGAAGTCGATAAACGGAGGAACTTCGTGGACCACCTCATCATTTTACAGCGCGGGTTTGAGCAATTTTCCGGATGCATTTGATATCCGCGCAGTAGATGCGAACAATGTTTTTGCGTGCTATCCGGACGTCACCCCTGACCCGAGCCAGTTTAAATTCGCCCGCTCCATAAATGGCGGCGGCAGCTGGGATCACTATACCGTTGATTCTCTTAATACAATAGGGTGGTGCTCTATCTACGCGGCAGACGCCAACAACGTTTTCATCGTATATTCAAGATCCGGTTCCTATGCCAACGGCACAATTTATTTTGGCAAGTCGGTGAATGGGGGACAGAACTGGACGACTTCGACGATCGACGCGCTGCCGGCAACGAGCACCGAGACCCTTAGTGATCCGACGATCAACGGCATTGGAACATCCACGCTTTTTGTTTCATACGGGCAAGGCGGCACCACATTTACGAAATTCGCTTCCTCGTCCAATGGAGGAAATTCTTGGAATGTTCGATATGTAAAATCCGGGAGTAGTCCTTACGGGAATGCGGCGGTCAGCCAGCAGAAAGCGCTTGTTGCGCTTGGCGGCGGATATTTCGGTGATTCCAGTAGGAACACCTCCTGGGCCGCGGCGACGGACACTTCTATCACGGGACTTGATCGTTACAGCCCGCGGCGGTTAAGGCTCGAAGTTTCAAACGAAGGAGATTTTTCTACAGCCGCCATAACCTATAGACTCGAATACGCCCAGTCCCCTTCGGGGCCGTGGACGCAGGTTGGAGGCTCTACTTCTACCTCCGCGCATTGGGTAATGTCCAACTCCGCCTATTATGCTAATGGAGACAGAGCTACAAACGTTCCTGGAGGACTGGACGACGAGGAAGCGACGTTTGTGTACGGCTATGCGCACGATTCTTCTTCCCAAACCGTTGGCCTTACGCTCGGTCCGGACGAATTTACCGAACTGGAATATTCTATCGCCGCCACTTCCACAGCCATTGATGGTCAGACATACTGGTTTAGGGTTACAAATGCAGGGGCTACCTCCACTTTTGTGTATACCAGGTACGCTTCTGCGACGGTCGGCACGTCGGTTCCACAGCCCAACCTCACCCAAATCCACTACCGGTGGAGGAATGATGATGGGCCGGAAAACGATGCCGCCGCCTGGACCACCTCAACCGTCCAATCTGATCCTACGGTCGGCGGATATACTTCTCTTTACGCCGCTGACTCAAGTACCATCTTTATTAGTCATCAATGTACAACGGATGGCTTCTGTGGAGGGAGTCCCGATCTCCGCCTCGCCAAATCTACGAACGGCGGATTAAATTGGGTCACATCTACTGTGGACACGGCAGGTGATGAGATGGGTTATTATACGTCCCTTCATGCAGTTGATGCCGACACTATTTTTATCAGCCATAAGATGGGCATCGTCAACGATCTCTATTTTGAAAAATCTACAAATGGAGGCACGGCGTGGACCACCACCGTCGTCCAATCCGCAGGCGATGTCGGCGACTACTCCTCTCTCCATGCCATTGACTCAAGCACACTCTTTATCAGTTATCTGTGCAGTACCGGCTGCGTGGGCGGGGGCGCAAACGACCTCATGTTCGCCAAATCAACAAATGGCGGTACAAGCTGGACCACTTCCACCCTTGATTCAGCGGCTGGTACAGGATTCTATACTTCCATCGCCGCCACAGACTCAAGCACACTCTTTATCAGTTATCAGTGCAATTCCGACTGCGTGGGTGGGGGCACAACCGACCTCATGTTCGCCAAATCAACAAATGGCGGTACAAGCTGGACCACCTCCACCATCCAATCCGCCGGCAATGTCGGCGCCTACACCTCCCTCCATGCCGTTGACGCGAACACGATATTTATCGGCCATCAGAATAGTAGCGTCGGCGACCTTCTCTTCGCTAAATCCACAAATGGCGGCTCAAGCTGGACCACCTTAACTGTTGATTCTGCGGGACTTACAGGCTCCTACACCTCCCTCCATGCCGTTGACTCAAACACCATCTTTATCAGTCATCTGGATGGCCAAAATGACGATCTCCTCTTTGCCAAATCTACGAACGGCGGCGTGAGCTGGACTACTTTAACCGTCCAATCCGCAGGCAATGTCGGATTCTACACCTCCCTCCATGCCGTTGACGCGAACACGATATTTATCGGCCATCAGGATAGCACAAACGGTGATCTCCTCTTTGCCAAATCAACCGTCGGAGGCCTTGGCGTCACCTTCGCCGCCGACGAAGACACTCCCATCTCCAATGTCGCAAAACAAACCACCCAGCGCCTGCGGCTTGAGGTTTCAAACGAAGGGGGAGTCGCAACCTCATCCGCTTTCCGGCTTGAGTACGCCACCTCTCAAGGAGGAACATATACGCAAGTCGGAAATCCTACTTCCACAACCGCTCATTGGGTAATGAAAGATTCAACGTATCTTACCGACGGCGATCCAACAACGGACAACTTCGGCCTCTTCAACGAAGCCACTACCTTCACCGCAGGCCAGGTGAAAGATACAGGAGCACAGACCGCTTCCATCTCGCTGAACGGCGATACCTTCACCGAACTCGAATACTCCATTGCCGCCACCTCAACCGCGATTGACGGGCAGACTTACTATTTCAGAGTTACTAACTCCGGAACCGCCCTCAACTCTTATTCCATCTATGCTTCGGCGACGATTGCGGCAGGTGTGGCAGCGGCCGATCTCACCCAAATCCACTACCGGTGGAGGAATGATGACGGGGGAGAGGGCGGAGGTGGTGGTGGCGGTCAGCTTTCTTCTTTGATGTGGGCAACCACGAGCGATCCAACTATTGCAGGTGATGAGGCATGGGGTGTTGCGCTTGATGTTTCCGGAGGAGCACTCTATGCGGTTGGGTTCGCAAGCGGAACAACCGATTCGAAATGGTATCTAGAGAAACGTAATCTCTCCGACGGTTCGCTTATTTATGCAACCTCCGTAAATTATAGTTCAGGCCCGGATTTAGCCAGAAGTGTTGCTCTGGATGTTGCAAGTAGCGTGATGTACATAGGAGGCTACGATAATTTTCCTGGGGATAGAGAGTGGCGCATTGAGAAACGAAATCTCTCCGACGGGTCGCTCGTGTGGGCAACAACGACGAATCCTTCGACGAGTACCGATGCGATTCGATCAATTGCCCTTGATGTTAATGCAGGAGTGATGTATTTAGGAGGGTACGATCGCGTCCTTAGCAGTGCCAGATGGCGTATTGAAAAGCGTAACCTTTCCGATGGGTCTCTTGTAACCGCTACGACATCCGATCAGGGCACCACCAGTACTGACGAAATATGGGATATGAAAATCGATGTCGCAAGCGGCACAATGTATTTAGTGGGAGAAATATTGTCCAATGAAACTCGGATAGAAAAGCGCAATCTCTCAGACCTTTCCTTTGTATATGGAGCCGACGTAATGCTTTCTTCAGAGGGTCCTACTGGAGTAGGAATTGATGGGTCAAAAGATGCACTATTTTTCACAGCTTATTTGAGCGGGGTTAATGACCGTTGGGAGTTGGGCAGGCATAAACTTTCAGACGGGGCGATGGTTTATACTTTGGGCGACGATTTAGCTGGGGGTTTTGAAAGGACGTGGGATGTAATAGTGGATCCCGTGACCGAAACTGTGTATACAGGCGGATCTGTTGGAAAAAATTGGACTTTTGATAGACGTTTCTATTCAGATGGTTCGATAAAATTTTCCACCACAACCAATAGCAGCGGCACGATACATGAAATGGTCATTGATTCGTCAGGAAGGAAATTTTATGCGGTGGGATCAACGGATTACGACAGCTCTCCATCTGTTGATTTCAAATTGCGTTTCGAAAAATGGACCTTATCAGATTTTATCACCACCGAAAGCTCTTTCGTGCCAAACGCTTCAGGAACATTCAGTGGTTGGGCGCGGGGTATCAATGAATCGTGCTCTGGGACCGGGTTGTATAGCGATATTGATGATCCTGTCGCAAGTCATGATTCGTCAAGCACCGGCGCGTGTGCGTCTGCGGACAACGTGCAGTCGAGTTTTAATATAGAAAACCCCGATGCGGCAAGCACCGGCACGATTAATAAAGTAATGCTTGTGATCACGAGTCGTCAAACGGATTCAGAGCGGATTACGCCACAGCTTGTTATTGGCGGAACGGCGTATAGCGGTTCTAATATTACTCCAGACGCAACTTATACCAGCAGTTCCAATGTGTGGGCCACGAATCCTTCCAACGGTCTACCATGGACATGGAGCGATATTACGAATCTTGAACTTGGTTTTCTATCAACACAGTTAGGTGGTTCGTGGCTAGGCACAATCTACGTGACCCAGGCTTATATAGTGGTCAATTATGAAAAGGATACGGTAGGTGGTGGCGCCACCTTCGCCGCCGACGAAGACACTCCCATCACCGATGTCGCAAAACAAACCACCCAGCGCCTCCGGCTCGAGGTTTCAAATGAAGGGGATGCGGCAACCTCATCCGCGCTCCGGCTTGAGTATGCGACCTCAAGCGGGGCATCTACATGGACGCAAGTAGGAGCCGCAAGCGCGCATTGGGTGATGAAAGATTCAACGTATATCGATTGCTCAATGATGTGTCCTTCAACCACCGACAATTTGGGTCTCTTCAACGAAGCCGCCGCTTTTACCGCAGGCGAAATCAAAGACGACGGGGCGCAAATTCCCTCTATCTCTCTAAGCGGCGACACCTTCACCGAACTCGAATACTCCATCACCGCAACCACAACCGCGATTAACGGGCAGACCTATTATTTCAGGGTTACGAACGCGGGAACCGCGATCAATACCTATTCCATCTACGCCTCGGCTACGATTGCGGCAGGTGTGGCAGCGGCCGATCTCACCCAAATCCACTACCGGTGGCGCAACCGTGACGGCTATGAATCTGAAGCCGAGTTTAAAGCCGCCACCAATACCCCGATCCTTGACGTAGGGAAAAACACCACCCAGCGGATTCGC
>MHXH01000025.1:61967-81864 GCA_001824435.1 Parcubacteria group bacterium RIFCSPLOWO2_01_FULL_48_18 | reverse complement strand
TACTTTGTTTAACGGCAGCTGGACAAATAACGCTCTGGTTATCAGCGGCAGAAGCGGTTGCAACGGTTGCGTCGGCATCGGGACGACGGGGCCTGCCTACAAGTTGGATGTGGAAAATAGTGGAGGTTGGAAGGCGAGGTTCGGAGGCCCGGACGGATATATTTATATTGGACCCGCAAATGCGGGGTGGGCGCATATTTATACGGACAGACCCGCCTTCATTTTTGATAAACCGGTTTATACCATCGGTAACGCGTTCAGCAGTTACAACACGGGCGATTTGTCTTTGCAGACAGGCGGTACCACCAGAATTTTTATGAGGAATTCAGACGGCAACGTCGGCATAGGAACGACGGGGCCGGGGAATAAACTCAGCGTCGTTTATAATGGGAACAGTGCGATTCCTGCGGCGGGGAGTAACGGAGGTAGCTTCGCGCTCATGGAGTATGATGATGGTCCGGGTATGGCAGATTACGGTTTCATGATGGGAGTGCTAGGTACCGGTGATGTGTGGCAGCAAGTTCAACGAATTGATGGAACAGTAGCCACATACAATTTATTGTTAAATCCAAATGGCGGCAACGTTGGCATCGGGACGGCAACCCCGGGTTCGTATCGCCTAAACGTAAATGGTGATACAAATATTTCCGGTAATTTGAACATAACCGGTTCCTGCACCGGTTGCGCAGGCCCAAATTATTGGACACTTTCCGGTTCCAATATCTACAACAACAACTCCGGCAACGTCGGTATCGGGACGACGGGGCCTGGGTATAAGTTGGATGTAAAAGGAATATCTGCGACGCGTTCAGCTAATAATGATAACCTCATTACTGTGGCTGGGTACAACGGTACCGCAGGAGGCTATTTTGATGTCTACTACGACAACAGTCTTAAAATCCATCTTAGCGCTGGACCTGCTTCCGGGGATACTTATTTTCTCAATAGCAACGTCGGCATCGGGACGGCGGGGCCGGAGTCTAAGTTAGATGTTTCCGATACTGTTAGGCTTGAATCTGGCAGGCAAGTGATATCTTCTTACACCATTGGCGCGGGCTCGAACCCCCTTTACGAAATAGTAGGCGATCAGATGATTCCTGGCGGTACAGGTAATCCAAGTATTGGAGCTGGTGGTTTTGGCTTTGTGCATGGATCTAACCAAGCTTCGCCCGTGATTTGGATGTATGGCGCTCAAGATAGAAACGCATTTAATGTTGTTAGAAAGGGTTACAACACCTCAATAGCGGCTGACACTGTTCTTTTTCAAGTTAATTCAACCGGCAACGTCGGAATCGGGACGACGGGGCCGGGAGGAAAATTAGATGTTCAGGGTGGCTACTCCTTCTTTAATGGACTAAGGCTGAACGGCACAGATGCTTCAGTAAATCAAATTTGGCAGTCAAACTTAAACACAACTCTGGGCATAACCGCAAACGGTGGCGATATTTCTTTTGGTCAAACAAGTGGTCAGCAGGTGATTATTAAAGCAACCGGCAACGTCGGCATCGGGACGGCGAGTCCGTCCTATAAACTCCAGGTTAATGGCGATATCTATGCTACTGGTGGTTGGATAAGAACCCAAGGGGGTTACGGGTTATATAATGAAACTTACGGTAATTACTTTTACTCCCCGGATGCAAGTTATTGGAATGTAAGAAACAACAATGGCCTCAGATTTTATAACTCTGCGTGGGGAATAGTTGGTTATGTGTATCACGATAATGCTTCAACGTTTGGCCTCCTTGACGGAACAGGTAACTGGCGGGTGAGATTGCCCTCTGGCGGTTCAATTTATCTCGATACTAGCACAGTCGTCGGCGGCGGTATACAAGTAACCGGACTTGCCAACTGCGATACCATAGACACCAATGCAAGCGGAAATTTTGTGTGCGGCTTTGATAATTCCGGGGCCGGCGGAACAGTAACGGGGTCCGGCTCCGCGAACACCATTCCAATATGGACTGGAGGCACTTCCCTTGGCAACTCGCTTATTAACGACAACGGAAGTTATTACACGTTAAGCTCTCGGGGTTTTTACGTTCCTAACTCTTGGGTAATAGCCAATGATCTAAGGACGAGAAACGGCTATATCTATGCCGGCGGATCAGATTTTGAAGCTATTCGAGGCAACGACACGTGGCTGCGGTTAAACCAGTCCAGTCAGTTTAGCAGTGGTGTTTACACGCCGGGCCTGTTTCGTTCTGATGACGGATTCCAAATTGATGGGTATTGGACTATTGGAGGAGACGCAAACTTTTGGTATGGATATCAAGGCAAAGAGATGTTTAGGACTTCTGACAGCTGGCTGCGGTTAAATCAGGCCGGTAATTTTACTTCGGGCGTCTATACTCCCAATTATTTCAGGGTTGATAATAATGTGGAAGTAAACGGCGATATCTATTGGAGCGTGGGCAGCGGATGGATGACGAATTGGTTCAACCAAAATGTGAGGACGGATTCTGCCCCCACCTTTGCGGGTCTTACTCTCAATAATCGGCTTACTGTGAGTGAGGCAGGCGGGGCATATACGTACATTACTCTGCGAGATGACGAATCACCGAGCGGTGTAAAATATATCCACGCAAATTCCAACGTTATCGGATTTCTTAACAGTGCTGAGAATTGGTCAGCTTATTGGGATAATTCAGGAAATATGACGAATATCGGCAACATCACCGTAGCTGGCCAAAATGTCTGCCGTCAGGACGGCACGAATTGTCCAGCCGCGGCACCCCTCCCAGGCAATGTTATGTATTGGGATACGTGGTATAGCGGCAGCTACATAGGTTCTAATGGCGATTTCTATGTAGAGTTCATGGGTAACTGGTTTAGCAATCTTTTCAACCAAAATGTGAGGACGGATTCTGCCCCGACATTTAATCAGGTTTATGCCGACGATTGGTTTAGAGCGAACGGTAGTGCCGGTCTTTATTTCCAAAATTACGGCGGCGGTTGGCACATGATTGATACAACTTGGATACGTGCTTACAACGGCAAGCCCGTATACATGTCGGCTGGCTATGATTCGGGTGCAGCATCAGGCGTGAACTGCGGCGGCGGACTCGGTGGCGGATATACTTTCCAGGTGTGTGGTTCTCTCCTTGCCGATATAATGTATGACCGCAACGACACCGGCTACTACGTGGATCCGAACGGCACAACGCAATTGAATGTTTTGAATACTGCAGGGACAATTACCGTTGGCGGCGGCACCGGCAAGATAAATGCCGGCACCGTTGACCCGATATACACAATCGGAGGTTCGAGATACGCGACATACATGGCGGCTATGACCGGAGTGAAGGAAGAAACCGCTGGAGTGTTGGAATCTGGAATCTGGAATCTGGAATCTGGAATATACGAATCAGTTATTGATTTTGACGAAGTAGAAAAAGGGTCGGATTTGTGGCTGTTTTATCAGACAACCGACTTCGGCGCAGACTGGGAAAACTTATATGTGCTCTTAACCCCCGGATTCAACGGAAATGTCTGGTACGAAAAAAATCCGAAAGAAAATAAACTTATCGTTTATGCTGAACCCCTAAATCCTAAATCCTATATCCTAAATCCTGAAGTAAGTTATCGCCTCACCGCCTCCCGCTTTGACTGGCTCAAGTGGCCCAACACGAGCAGCGACAACGTAGACGGATTTGTAATTGAGGAGAAATAGGAGATGCATGACGGATGATTGACCTGGTTTTTGGGTTATAGTAGGATTTAATGCATGAAGAGACAACTTCTTTTGACAACTAAGGTTTGGCAAGAAGGTAATTATTATATTGCGTATACGCCTGAATTAGATGTAGCCTCGCAGGGCAAAACTTACGACCAAGCCCAACGACGACTAAAAGAATCCGTTACCCTTTTTCTAGAAACCGCCAAAAAGCGAGGTGTTTTAAGGCAGATTCTTAGGGAAGCTGGCTTCATCACCGCTGATAAAAAATGGCGCCAGCCTTCAATTTCGATATCTTCTTTAGAGATTAAAGTTTAGATGTCAAAAATTCAGCCTATCCATTGGAGAAGGTTGGCGCGAGTTTTTGAATTAGATGCTTGGCAGCTCCAAAGGACGCGAGGCGACCATTTAGTTTATGCGAAAGAAGGATTTATTCGGCCAGTAGTGATTCCTAAAGATACGGACGTGCAAGTTTTTATTATCGTCAATAATCTCAAAACTGCTAGAATTTCAAGAGCCAGATACTTTGAATTGATTGCAAAATAACATCGGTCAGTAAGACTATACGGCGTCTGGGTAAAGATAAGTTATACATGGACGAGACGAAAGCATGACGACAGCCCTTTTCTTTTTAAAAACCGAATTTAGATCGGGTCTTTTTCTGGTACTTATCGTCATTGTTTTCAATGCGTTCACTTTGTGGCCGGAGTTTGCGGCGTCAACTCCAAGCTTGAACGACGAAGTTTTGCATCTTTCTTCTTCCCGGTTGGCTGTTCAAGCGCTTGAGGCCGGTTATGACCCAACGGACTTTTGGTTACCGCATATCGGCCTCGGTTTCCCGTTGTTCCGCCATTATCAGCACCTTCCTCAAGTCGTTCTCGCCGCCATAAACTTTTTCACATCTTCTTTTTTCTCCCTGGAGCGCTTAATGGATTTTTCCAGATATTTTTTATTGGTTTTCTTCCCCGTCGTTGTTTTCTGGGCAGCGCGCCGTATCGGTTTTAGCAGCTTGCCGGCCGGTTTGTCTGGCTTTGTTTCTTCTCTCGTGTCAACCAACGGCCTCTTTGGCCTTGAATACGGCAGTTATCTTTGGCGCGGAGCCGGGCTCTATACCCAGCTGTGGGCGATGTTTTTTTTACCCGTAGCGCTGGCCGAGATTTATTACCGGCTGACCCGCGGCAAAGGGTCATATTTTTTTGCTGTTTTTTTCTCCGTTATTGTTTTTCTTTCAAACCTGACGTACGGCATTATACTTTTCTTATCGGCTATTTTAATAAACGTCTTAACGAAAAGAAAGTCGGAGATAGTTAAACGCTTTAGGCGGTTTTGTGTTGTATGTTTCCTTATTGCCGTCTCAACGGCCTATTTTTGGATTCCTTTGCTTGTTGACAGCGCCTATTGGAACAGGAGCGTTTGGGAGCACTCTTATAAGTACGACTCCTTTGGTCTTATAACAACCCTAAAAAATTTGTTCACGGGCAAGCTGTTGGATTTCGACAGAATCCCCGCGTTAACCCTCCTCTTTTTCTTATCGCTGGCAATTCTGATTTTTCGGTTAAAAGAAGAGAGATCGCGCTTTGTAGTTATTTTAACGGGGGCGTGGTTTCTTTTATATCTCGGCCGTTCTTTGTGGGGTCCGCTGCTGGATTTGCCTCTTGTTCGGAATTTGCATTTTCACAGGTTTGTCGGCGGTTTTCAGCTCGGCGCAATAATGGTTATTGGGGCCGGCTGTTCTTCGGTGTGGCAATTGATGAAAGGCGTTCATCGGCGCATGCTGATTGTCATACCGTGCGCCGCTTTCTTCATTTTCGCGCCGGTCTTCATCGAGCGATTTGATTACTACAGGGAAAATAATTTAGGGCGCGCCGAAAACCGCGCCGCTTTTGGATTGATGGAAAAGGAGATTTCGGATATATTCGGTTCTTTAAAAAGCTTGCCTCCCGGTCGGGTTTTTGCCGGTTTTCCCGGCAGCTGGGGCAATTACCCATATTACCAGGTCGGTTTTACGCCGCTTTACGCATTTCTTGCCAAAGAGGGTATTGATTCTGTGGGTTATGCGTATCAAACGCCGATCGGCGCTGATATCATGTACCTTTTCGACGAGCAGAATCATATTGAATATAATATCTTTAATATCCGTTACGTTTTGTTGCACAAGACCTGGTCGGCGCCCGATTATTACTCGTTGATTAAGGAGTTTTCAAACTATAGATTGTATGAAGTAGAAACAAGCGGTTATTTTGACCTGGTAGATGCCGAGCCGGTTTTATTTGGCCGGACCGGCGACATATACGGCGCTGCGAAGCAGTGGTTTGCCAGTGCCATGCCCGCGCTGAAAATCCATCCCCGTATTAAAATTTCCGATCAGGCTGCGCCTTCGCCGTTTCATCTCACGAAAGTCGACGCAAGCGTTCTTAACAATCTTTCGATAAAAAAGGAGCCGGCCGGAGAAATTTTGAACGAAAAAATCGGGCTTAATTATTATGCCGCCGACATAAAGAATTCCAGATCGGTTTATGCGATGCTTAAATCGAATTATCATCCGCGGTGGCGAGCTTCTCTCGACGGCCATATTGTTAAACCCGAAATGCTCATGCCCGGTTTTTTAGGCATAGAGGTTGGCCCGGGTACGCATCGCGTTGTGTTCTTTTATAAATCGTCCCCCTTCCGTCCGGTGCTATTCGCTTTGGGTTTTTTGAATTTGGCCGTGTTTAGTTTTTATAATAGACGCAAAGAAAATTATCGAGCTTTTGTTTGAGTCCGAGCGATGATGAGGCGGGCGGGAAGTGAAAAACGGCGAACCAAAAGATTCGCCGCTTCCCCTTGAGAATTTTCTCATTCGAACATTCGTTCTCTGTCAATAATCCGGCAAAGAATCGCGATTCGATTGAGGCGCTGGCTGACCGCAGGCGGATTGTTTTCTTGCCGCTCGTAATCTCCCGCAAACAAAAACGCATTCGGCACAATCCACGCGAGGTATCTCCACATCGGCGTATGACTCCTAAAAACCGGGCCGTACCGATTGAGCAGTTCCTCTTTATCGGGATCCATCCCTTTCGATGCGTAGCGTTCCAAAATGTCGAGAGCGACTCGTTCAACAACAGCTATTAATACCAAGGCGCGCAAGTCTCCGAATGTTTCTGCGTTCGCGTACCACGGTATTTCCGCTTGAGACACCGTGACGGCGATTTGGTCTAGCGGCATAGAGTTTATGGCATCGCGTATTGTCAGCCATGTCTTCACCGTTGTTTCGGCGTCGGTCTTTGTCGATACGCTCCTGGCCGCATCCACCACTTCTTTCGGACTCATCTTCTGCTGGGCATTGGAGGGAGCCGCCAGAAGAGATAGGCCGACGGCGATTGCCGTAAGGATCTTCTTCGTGTTCATCCGACGCCTCCTTGTATGATCGCAGTTTTTGGGCCCAGTCCGTGGGTACCGAATAGAGTATACCACATTATACATTGTGTGTCAATCGTCATTGATTTGCCACGCGGAGTATCATTGGATATAGTTAGTTCTATAATAGAGGTATTATATATATTGAACCGAAGCGCATTGATATTTTCTCATTTTCGTAAAATATCAATGGGCGAAGTTCAGGGTGTATCGTATGAAAACCGTGCATATCGTTTTGGCAGTTATTGCGCTTGTTGCAGGGCTGGGCGTCGGTTATATGATGGGGTTATCTGCCCCATCGGCGCAAATTGATCGTACACAGGCGGATCAACTGCAGGGCGAACTTGAAAAAATGAAGGCGCAAATTGAAAAGGCAAAACAGTTTTTTCCTCCGTCGCCGCAGATTACGAGCATAAGCGGTTCTGTCAGGTCGGTTGAAGGGGACATTATGACCGTTGAGGCATCTCTGTTCATAAACCCTTTTGAAGAATTGCCGACAATGCGCGAGGTGCTGGTTACGGAAGCCACAAAGATTATTCGAAACGAACCGAAAGATTCTGCCTTGCTTCAAAAAGAGAACGAAGCATATCAGAAGGCGCTTAAGGAGTATAAACCATCGGTTCCTGCCGGAGACGGAGTACTGCCTTCGTTGGCCTCCTTTCCTACGCCGCCGCAGTTATCGGTAGAAAAAGAAGTGGCTCTCGGCGATGTGAAGGCGGGCGATCAAGTATTTGTTGATGCGGGTAAAAATATTAAGACCGAGAAGCGTTTTGAAGCGGTACGAATTGTCGTCCAGATGACAACGCTTCCGGCAGGAGCGATGTATCTCGCCCCTGTTGGGTTTCCGGTTCCTGCTCCGGTTGGGGCGCCCGTTCCTGCTCCGGTTGGGACGCCGCCGGCAGCCGCCCCTCTTGCGCCGACCCCACAACCTTGACTCGTATGCTCAAATTTAATTTCGACACCATTCTTGAATCGGTGGCACGCTGGTGCATCTATCTTTTGATTTTCCTTTTGCCGATTTGGTTTTTGCCCGTCGGTTCATCGTCGGCTCTTTTTCATAAGCAGATGTTTGCCGGCTTCGCGGCGCTCGCAGGTATTTTGGCTCTTTTGTTGAGGATGTTTTCTTCGGGGACGATCAGTTTTCCAAAACACACTTCCCTCCTTGCGGTTGGCGTATTTGTAGCGGTCGTAGGTGTTGCAACCGCATTTTCTCAGTCTCCGTTGTACAGTTTCTGGGGCAGCGGCGGCGAGCCGTTCTCTTTTTTCAGCATTCTTGTGTACGGCGCTGTTTTTTTACTGTCAGCATTGGTATTCGAAAAACAGGAGATTATGGTTCGGGCGGCGCGCTTCTTTTTTGCCGGAGCATTGGTTGTGGGCATATATGTTCTTCTGCAGCTTAACGGGATATTCCTGCTGCCGCTCGCATTTACGCGGACGACCGCTTTTAATCCGATCGGTCTTATTTCTGAAGCGGGCATATTCTTCGGGTTGGTATTTTTGCTTGGCGTGGGCGCGCTTTCGTTTTTCGGCAGCCGCCTTCGACGGTTTGAAAAATATGCCCTTCTCTTTCTTATTTTCCTTGCCGCTTTGATACTTTTCATTGCCAATGCGCGCTGGGTATGGGCGTCCCTTGCGATTTCGTTCTTGCTGCTGCTTATGATCGACGCGGCCAGGCGATGGGGCCTTCATGGCGAAGAGAGAAAAAAGGTCCTCCCGCTCGGCATCGTGCTCGTGCTTGCGGCTGCTGCAGTTGCCTTCTTCACGCAAATTCCATCGCTTATTCCTACGGCCATTGAGGTCCAGCCTGCCGTTGGAGAAACATTTTCCATCGCGAAGAAAACAATAGCAGAGAGTCCGGTCACGGGCTCCGGGCCGGCTACATTTTTATACCAGTGGAGAAATCTTCGTTCTGCGGAGGTGAACCGGGGCCCTTTTTGGAATATTGATTTTTGGCAGGGAGCGCCCGGCGTTTTTACGATCGTTACGGAAGGGGGATTTTTGGCGGTCTTTGGCTTGATTTTGCTTATGCTTGTCTATGCCCATGCCGGTTTGCGGCTGTTCCTTCAAAAGAGATTCGATGCGGCGCTTGTTTGGCTTGCCGGCGTCTATCTTTTGCTGTTCCTTTTTTCATCCCCGTTGCACATCATGTTCCTGTTGCTTTTCTTTTTGGTCTTTGGAGCGCTCGCGGGAGGGCATGTAAGTCGGATCGGATTTTTGGCGTCTCCGCAAAAGGCAGTGATTGTTTCGCTTGCGATCGTTTGTTTCGTAGTGGGAGCCGTTATCGGAGGTTTTTGGACGGTGAAACGATACGCGGGAGTCATGTACCATGCATATGGCGTCCGTACGGCACAAGAGAATCCGGATGCGGCGCTTGATGCGCTTTCAAAAGCGGTTCGGTGGGACAGGACGCAGTCGCTGTATGCGCGCGATCTCGGCCAACTGTTGGGCGAGAAGGCGGCGGCGCTTGCAGGAGGGGGCGTTTCTTCTGATCAGCAGCGGGCTCAAGATTTGTTTAATCAGGCGGTCCAGAGCGTGCGGCTGGCAACTGTTTTGAATCCGCAGGAAGTGAATAATTGGCTTGGGCTGGGAAGCATCTATGAAAAAATGATGCCGTTTTCATCGGATGTCGGCCGGTTTACCATTGAGGCGTATACAGAAGCCGTCAAATGGGCGCCGCAAAACCCAATTGTTTTTGAGGCGCTGGGCCGCATTGCTTTTGGCGAGTCTTTGCGTGCCGGACAACAGATTGCAAGATTGGAAGAGCGGGTAGCAAGTGCAGGCGAGGGTGAACAATTGCAAAATCAGGCTTCAAGCCTTAAGGCGTTTAAGGAAGCGCAGCAGCAGAGCGCGCGCGCCAATCTGGATAATGCGATTTTGCTCAAGAGTAATTATATGCCGGCTCGGCTGCTTAGGGTCCAGTTGTTAGGGGAGGAGCGCGGCGCAGAAAGCTTGGAAACGGCCATACAAGAAGCCGAGGCGCTTCTGGAAAGCAGCGAGCTTGATACGAGCGCCCTGTTTGAACTCGGCGTCATGTATTGGCGCGCGACTAAATTGGAAGAAGCCGGGCGGGCATTAGAGAGCGTCATTGGCGCCGATCCATCGAATAATTATGCCCGTTACTTTTTAGCGCTCGTTTATCGTGCGCGAGAGGACGATGGCGCTGCTAGGGCCATGTTGCGGCAGATTCTTCAAACAGAACCGGAAAACAATAATGTGAAGAAAATGATTGAGAACATAGGTTCGGACGGCCACATTCTTGAGGGCACAAACATTAACATTTACCTTACGCCGCTGTCGGTCTAGAATCTAGAATTTGGAATTTGAACTCGATTACTCCGCGTCAGCTTGCTGAGCGGAGGTTCATTATGCGTTACGTAAGCGAGTTAAAAAATAAAGATTTATCCGGAGAAGTATGTCTGCTCCGCGTTGATTTGAATATTGATCCGGAACAGGCCCGTTATTCGCCTCGGATCAGCTCGATTATTCCCACTATTCGGTTTTTTACCGAACGGAACGCGAAGGTTGTCCTGTTAAGCCATCGCGGGAGACCGAAAGGGTTTGATCAGAAACGATTGAGCCTTCGGCCGTTTGCGAAAATCCTTGCCGTGAAGCTGCGGTCGCGGGTTTATTTTTTTCCCACCTTTGACTTTGCGCGGCTTCGAAAGAAAATCGACTCGCTCGAAGCGGGCGGGATCATTCTTGCGGAGAACCTCCGTTTTGTTACCGGAGAAGAGCGCAATAGCAGCTCCTTTGCTAAACAGCTGGCAGAAGTCGGTACGCTCTACGTAAACGAGGCATTTGCGGTTTCTCATCGCGCCGATGCCTCTGTGGTTGCCGTCGTGAAATTTCTTCCTTCATACGCGGGCTTGCTGTTGGAACAGGAGATTAGAAATCTTTCTGCCGTAATGCGGCGTCCCCGAAAACCCCTTGTTGTTATCAGCGGCGGCGCGAAAGTATTGACCAAGATCGGACTGATTAGGAATTTCTTAAAGAGCGCCGACTTATTTCTTGTGGGAGGCGCAATGGCTAATACATTTTTGAAAGCCGCCGGCGAAGACATCGGCGATTCTCTGTGGGAAAAAGCTTCGCTTGCGGAAGCGAAGAGATTGTTGCGTACGGGAAAGATTGTCATTCCGGTCGATACGGCAATGAAGGGCGGCCAGATTTTGGATATTGGGAAACGGACGAGAAAGTTGTTTGCACAAAGGCTTACGGGCGCAAAAACGGTAATTTGGAACGGCCCCTTGGGATACATTGAGGATGACCGTTTTGCGAGAGGGACGCGGTATGTCATTCGTTGCGTTGCCGCCTCTCAAGCATTTTCCGTGGTAGGCGGCGGAGAAACCGTGGAACTGATTGAAAAAATGGGATTTACGAAAAAGTTCGGTTTCGTTTCCACCGGCGGAGGAGCCATGTTAGAATTCTTAAGCGGGAGAAAACTGCCGGGAATAGAAGCTTTAAATAGTTCAATAGTTCGTTAGCCAGGGTTAGTTCGTTAGCTGCTAAAGGGCTTCAGCCGCTAACGAGCTAAAGAGCTTGAAGTATGTTAACTACCAAACCCGATCCACCGACGGAAGTGTGCGCAGAGTTGAATCATTTGCCGAAACTGATTGTAAAACTCTTGTGGCAACGGGGAATTACTACAAAGATAGAGGCACGGAAATTTCTCGAGCCGTCATTGGATGATTTATATGATCCGTTTTTGCTCAAGGATATGCGCATCGCGCGCGAGCGCATTGTGTCTGCGGTCAAACAGAAGGAAAAGATTGCCATCTTCGGCGATTTCGACGCCGACGGCATTACGAGTACGGTTGTGATGGTGGAGTTGTTGGAGAAGATGAACCACCGTGACGTGGCAGTATATACGCCGGATCGGTTCAAGAGGGGCGAATACGGACTTACGTTTGCGGTGGCTGAAAAAATCATCCAGGGCGGCTCTCGGCTCCTTATTATTATTGATTCGGGGATGAATAATCATGCGCAGATTGAAGCAGTTGCGCAGAAAGGCATTGAGGTCATCATCATCGACCATCATCAAGTTATTTCAGGACGGCCGCGGGCGATAGCGGTCGTCAATCCCTACCAGTCAGGAGAACAATATCCTTTCAAAGATCTTTCTTCGTGCGGTTTGGTGCTGAAATTGTCTCAAGCGCTTCTCGATACGATTTCCGTTCCATTCGTGGAGCTTGCGGCAATTGCGGCCGTTGCAGACCGTGTTCCGCTGCTCAAGGAGAATCGGGTGATTACGAAAATCGGGGGGACCAGTATTGAGGGGACCACGAGGTTGGGACTCAAGGAATTGATGCGGCTTTCGAACGAAAGCTTGGAAGCGCTGGCGCAGCGGATTAATTGCGCGAGCGAGCTGTATGATACGAACAACGCCTTTGAGCTTCTTACTACCGACGATCCCGGTCTTGCCGAACGATTGGCCAGAGAGCTTTCAAATGAATATTGGTCGCGCGATGGAAAATTCAAGGAAGCCCTGGTTATTGCGCGAGAACAAGTCGAACACTTGGCCGGCGGTCATAATGTTGTCTTTATCGGCCATGAAAAATATGATCCCGAGCTTCGCGGTATGATTGCCGGCAGATTGAGATCGGCCGATCGCAGGCCCATATTCGTGTACACCGATTCCGGCGATCGATTGAGAGGCACGGCGCGCTCATCGGAGCGTTTCAATCTCGTCACCATGCTGTCGCGGTGCGGGCAGTACATGGATAATTTCGGCGGGCATCCGCAAGCCGTTGGTTTTGACGTGAAGAGGCAGAATCTTGAAAGTTTGAGGACGTGTTTGTTGGACCAAGAAAAAGAGATTAGCGGCGAGATGTTAAAGCCCGAGATTGCAATTGATGCTCAGATTTCTGATATTGACCGGGCGTCGTTGGATTACCTGGAGGCGTTTAAGCCTTATGGATCAGGCAATCCGACGCCGGTTATTTTATTTAACGTGAAGATAGATGCTAAAGCTTAGAGTCTGGAATGCGGACCAAGTTCAAAATTCTAGATTCTAGATTTTTATCTTGGTTATTTATTGTGACGGCGGATCTAGGGGAAACCCGGGTCCGGCTGCAGCAGGAGTGTATATTCCTGATCTGCGGAAAAACTATTCGAAATATCTCGGAGAGCGAACCAATAATGAAGCCGAATATGAAGCGGCCATTTTCGCGCTTAAAAAATTGAAACAGCTTCTCGGCGGCGAGAAAGCATCAAGGGCGAAACTCGAATGTAAATTAGACAGCGAACTTGTTGTCAAACAATTGAATGGAGAGTTTAAAATCATGGAGGAAAAATTGAAGCCGCTTTTTATCGACGTGTGGAATTTGAAACAGGATTTTAAAAAAGTTTCGTTTACGAACGTACCGAGAGAAGAGAATACGATCGCAGACGAATTGGTAAACCGAGAGCTTGATACCCGGCAGGAAGGGCTTTTCGGCGAATAATCGTTTTCCCGAAAGAAGGAGGCGGTTGGCGCGACAAAGAAGGAACTTGCTACCCCGGACCGCCTAAAATTACAGCCCTTGGAATGCGAATTCGTTAGGAGAACGTTCCGTCTTGCGCGGAACGATTTTTTCATTATCATCTATTCTCCGATTCGCGCGAATCGGAGAATAGATAGGGTCTTATTACATTGTCTTTTAAAAAGGAGATGCCTGTTTTACCCCGCACCAGAAAGCCCCAGACTCCTGTTTGGGGATGAAGGTGCTAAGCCCGAAGGGCTTTCGGTGCGGGGTTTCGCTCCGCGCCGAATCGAAAGAAGCCGCCGACTCCTGTCGGCGGAGCTTCATTCATCAGAGCATAAAGCGTCGGCCTTCAGGTCGAGCATGAAGCGCGTGTCCTGGTTTTTTATCTGAAGCCATGGGGGCTTTAGTTTTATGTCAGCTATTTACAGGATGGGAATGAACTAATGATAGGACAGTCATCAAGTTGTAGTTTGTCAATCAAAAAATTCCGTTTTGGGCGGAATTTTTTGATGATTTGATTCGGCAAACAATAAGCCGGATTCTGTGCCGTCCGCCGGCTGGCGGATGGCGGCGATCATCTATCTGTGCCCTCGATTATTCTCGGGCTCAATCCCTCGATTATACTCGGGATTTGCGGCACCCCAGCCAATGCCCCGCATTGGAAGCACGAAATCCTAAATCCGAAACCCGAAACAAATCCTAATGATCAAAATGCAAATGCCAAAAAGTTTTGAACATTTTCCGCCGAAGGCGGATCCGCCCCTGGCGGAGAATTTAGAATTTCGGAAATTGTTCGGAAATCGTTTCGAATTTCGATATTCAAGTTTCGAATTTCCAGTGCGAAGCACTAGTGGTACGGCCTTGCACCGGGTAGGAGTTTTCAAACCAGAAAAATTACTTTCTCCGGTCGTGCGCTCTTGCTCGTCCGCCGAAGCGAACTTATCCCGCGTAGGCGGGCCGCACGATTTCACCCTTGCCGATTTTGCCCACCGAAGGTGGTGCAAAATCGAGCATCTCTTCGAGCCTGAGTCTCTCTCAGAGCCGAAGGCCTGAGCGAAGCGAAGGGTTGTCCCTCGTCGTTCCACTCCTCGGGACGCTCAATTTTGTAACTCGCCTGCGGCGGACAAAATTGGCGGTATATTTTCTGTTGCACTTTCCGTAGGATTGTTCCTCGCGGCTGTTAGCCGCTACCCGCTTCTCGCCCCCCGGGCGAAACGTAGTTTGTCCGAAGGACGAGGGTGTCCGGACTTTCCTCCGAGCACTCAACTACTGTTGAGTGCTCGGCGATCACCTAGCTTGCCGATTTTTCAAGGTATAGTAATGCTGCCACATAAACTTGTACGTGTCAAGCAGCAGCAGCATTGTTTTTCTAGGCCTTTGATGCTATGCTATGTACACTACGAAGACATATTGGAATTTCAAATATCTAATTTCTACGGAGTTACTATAGCCATCGATCCATTATGAAGATAGATATCGGAGCAGAATTGAAATCATTAGATGTTCTTGCCCGCCGTTTAGGCGGGAGGCTTTGACGTGACTGCTAAGCAGCGCAGGGTTGAAGAAATTGAGCGCATGATTGTTCAGGAGGATACGTGGAAAGATCGGCAGCGGGCGGAGGAATTGACGAAAGAGCTCGGTTTGTTGAATAATCAAATAAAGCGTTGGGCCGCGCTCGTAAAAGAGATTCAAGAAACTGCCGGTTTTTTGGAAATTTCCAAGGATGATTCGGTAATGCAGAAAGAGATTGAGCGTTCTGCCGCAGTGCTTAAAAAACAGCTAGACGCCTTTGAAAAAGAGTTATATTTGTCGGGAAAATACGACCCCGGCTCTGCGATTATAACCATCACCGCCGGCGCCGGAGGCCAGGACGCAGAGGATTGGGCCGCGATGCTTGATGAGATGTATTGCGTGTATGCAGCAGAAAAAGGATGGGAGATTGCGACGGTCGGCGAATCGCTTGGCGACTTTAGCTCGAAGACCGGCAGGAAGCCCTTGCGTCATGCCGTGCTTGAGGCGCGAGGGGCCTATGCATACGGCTTGTTGAAAAAGGAAACCGGCGTGCATCGGCTCGTACGCATTTCTCCATTTTCGGCAAAGCATCTGCGCCATACATCGTTTGCCGCGGTAGAGGTGCTTCCGGATATCACCCTTGTTGACGAAAATAGCGTAGTATTGAAACCGGAGGATTTGAAAATCGAGATGACGCGTTCGTCAGGCCCCGGAGGTCAGAATGTGAACAAGCGTGAAACTGCCGTGCGCATCGTTCATCTTCCCACCGGCATCAGCGCCGAATCGCAGGTCGAGCGCCATCAGGCAAGAAATCGCGACCGCGCGATGAAGCTGCTCAAGACAAAACTGCTGCATTTGATGGAGCGGCAGCAGGCGAAAGAGATTGCGGAGCTTCGCGGAGAAAAAACGAAAATCGAGTGGGCGAACCAGATCAGATCATACGTATTGCATCCGTATAAGCTGGTGAAGGATCACCGCAGCGAATATGAAAGCCACGATCCGGACTCGGTGCTAAAAGGAGAGTTAGATGGATTTATCGAAGCCCAACTAATTATTTGATTACCTTCCAAAACGTATCCAAGGTTTACAATCACAACTCCATTGCGCTGGAGAATGTTTCGTTTAAGATACTTCCCAATGAATTCGCGTCGATTGTGGGAAGATCGGGGGCGGGAAAGTCTACGGTCATAAAGCTCTTGATCGGCGAGGAAAGGCCGTCGAAGGGGAGGATTTTCTTTGGCGATGTGGAAGTGACTCGCGTGGCGTACGGCAACATGCCCTCCCTGCGCCGTAAAATCGGAGTGATTTTTCAGGATTTCAGACTCTTGGCGGCAAAGACGGCATTTGAAAATATTGCGTTTGCCCTTGAAGCCGCCGGGAGGCCTCAATGGGAGATCACTCAATTCGTGCCGCAACTTTTGGATATGGTGGGGATTAAGGACCGTGCCAATAATTTCCCGCATGAATTGTCCGGGGGAGAAAAACAGCGCGTGGCCATCGCGCGGGCGCTCATCAACCGGCCGGATGTCATTGTGGCCGATGAACCAACCGGGAACCTTGATCCGATTAATACGTGGGACATCATAAAACTGCTTCTGAAAATCAACGAACTGGGAACGACGGTTATTCTGGCGACGCACGACAAAGAGATTATCAACTCCCTCGGAAAACGCGTGATCAGCCTTGACAGAGGAAGAATGATACGGGACGAGCAGGAAGGACGGTTCATTCTTTCCTAACTCTTTTTAACCGGTAACTTATTAGATTCTGATCTAAAAAGCTACAAGCTACCTCTCGGAACCGCTCGGGCCATTCGGGCTCTGAAGAGCCCTCAGGCTCGATGAGGCAAGCAAACTACAATGGTTACACTTTTGTTTCGAATCATCAAATACGGTTTCCAAAGCTTCGTCCGAAACGGCTGGCTTTCGACGGCGACAATTGCCATTATGGTGTTGACGCTTTTTGTCGTTCATTCACTTGTGTTGTTCAGCGTGATTACCCAAACGGCGCTTGCGACGCTTCAGGACAAGATCGACGTGAGCGTATATTTCAATGTGACGGCCCCGGAAGATGAAGTGCTTGGCATAAAAACGTCTCTTGAAAGATTAAGCGAAGTGAAAAGCGTTGAATATATTTCCCGTGAGGAAGCGCTCGATAGTTTTAAGGCAAGGCATACGGGCGAAGAAACCATTTCCCGAGCGTTGGAAGAACTTGACGAGAATCCGCTGGGGGCCTCCATTAATATTAAAGCGAATGACCCGCGGGAATATGCCGCAATCGCGGCCTATCTCGGAAATGAAACGCTGTCCCGATTTGTTGAAAAAGTGAACTATACGCAGAATCAATTCATCATTGATCGTTTGATCAGGGTGACTGATGCCGTTGAGAGTGGCGGTGCGGTATTGGCCGGCGCGTTGGTGGCGATTGCCCTCTTGGTATCTTTTAATACCGTTCGGCTCGCGATTTATTCCAATCGGGAAGAAATCGGTATCATGCGGTTGGTAGGGGCATCCAATGGTTTCATCCGCGGCCCGTATATCGTGGAAGGAATTTTGTACGGTTTTGTTTCTGCAATAATCAGCTTGGGAATCGCGGCGCCATTGGTTAATCTCTCTTCCCCGTATGTCGCCGTTTTTATGCCGGAAATTAACCTCTCGAACTATTTTGTCGGAAATCTCTCTCGGCTTTTGGGAATACAGCTGCTTATCGGCGTCGGCCTTGGCATGATTTCGAGCGCTTTTGCAGTGAGAAAATACCTCCGTAAATAGAATCTGGAATCACCTAATTCTTTTTTGATTCTAATTTCTAGGGTCCAATTACGATGTCCTTGCAGGGCCGATTTTTTTGTGATACAATAGTGTCAGCTGTGGATATAAGGAAAGAAAGGAGGCGAAATGTCGTTTTTTCCCGGCCGGAAGAAAGCTTCGGAGAATGCGCGAAATCGAGCGCTTTCTTGGATTAAGGCGCATATTCTGCGTTATATCGTCATCGGTGCATGTTTGTGGGCATTCTTCTTCATCGTTTGGAACTACGTTATTCGAGGGGTCATTGAGGCTGTTGGGGGTTTTGGGGCTGGTTATCTCTGGAAAGTTGTATCGAGGCCGCACAACGATCTTTTGGCATCCGTTGTTTTGATAGTATGCGTTGTTGTCCTTCTCTGGATTACCGCGCGTCTGTTTTACGTGACGCGGCTGGAGCATTTCTTCATGCAATTGCCGGGACTCAAGTTTATCTCTAGAGTGGTGCGAGGCGTGAAGAAAGTAGTCCATTCGGTACAATATCCGGCGCTTGTCATTGATGAAACCGATGCGTTTTTCGGCTGCATCTTCTTCAGTTTTAATGAGTATGATACAGAAGACGGTCCGTGGTGTAACGGGATTATGGTTCCTTCTTTTCCTTCCCTTTCCGTCACTATTCGCCAAAGACCGAAACGCAAACTTGTTACGAACCCTCAATTTACCGCCGCTGTCGCATTTAAGATTATTCTTTCAGGCGGGACAGGAGTTGATAGAGAGGTAACGGCAGTATTGCAGGAACTTATTAATGAAAGTATGCGCCAAAGGGTGAAGTAATGGGCTGCCTCGAAGATTGTATATTGCAGGTGGCATGATCTAAAAGTTGCCCGCTGGTTTTTCTCCGGCGGGCTTATTTAATGTGTATAAAAATCCGCCTCGGTTATCGGGGCGGATTCTTCTGGCCAGCATTATCTTAAAGGTATGTTGAGGACATATGGCCTTCGGCTGCTTGTTGCGGGCAGTCGATCTTGGGCGTTTTTGAGAAGAATTTGCGGATTGCACTCTCTGAGTTGGTTATAGGTGATACCTAGGCTGTCCTGCGCGATAGCCAGGAGCGTTTCCGATTTTGTAAGCTTCAGTTCTCGCTGGGCAGTACAGATGGTTTGGACGCGCTTGAGCCCGAACGTTGAGAAGCCGTAGGCCAGATGGTTTTCGATAAGCTCTTTTTCAATGGCGATGCGGAGTACATAGTTCATGGTTTCGTCCGGAAGGCGCAGCGAGAAATAATCTTTTGTGTTTTGTTCGCGGATGGCTTGTTTTAGAGTTGTTCCTCCGGCGTTGTAGGCGGCCATAGCCAGATGCGGGTCGTTATAAAACATCTGTTGTATCGACTGAAGGTGGTTGAAGGCCGCTTTTACGCAATGCGGAAACGACAGTCGTTCGTCATAGATTATTTCGGCGCTGTTTCTGCTGCGGAGTTTGATTTGAAGATCTTGCTCGATGGCAGTATCTTTCATGAATTGGCATGCTCCGCGCGCATTTGCCCATGAGGTGGCGTCGTCTTTGAGCCATGCTTCGTGGATGATGAGATAAATAAAGTCTTCGTGCAGGCCATACTGACGTACCAGTTCCTTTAGATATTCTATTCTGTCGGCGTATTGATATACGCGTCGGATCAATTCGAAGGTTACGGGCCTGCGGTTGATGTAGCTTGCCCACAGGTCATTTTTGCGCTTTGTTACTTCGGGAAGATCGGGGAGTCGGCCCCCAGTAATGTATAACTGATCAGGCGGGGGATAATATGGGTTTTGTAGGCGGAAGAGAGTGAGTTTTAGCGAATCGATCGAGAGCCATTGTTGATCCGTCCGGCGAGCATCTTCGTGACGAATGACCAGAAGCGTTACCAGATTTCCAACCATAAGCGCGACAAGGATATAAAATGCAATTCTTCCTATTTTGAGTTCATGGGGGGTCGTTAGATTCCGCCATGCGTCTCGTAAAATCACGCGCCAACCGCGTTCCTGTTCTGTCATGGATTATTCTCCTTTGCCGTTGTCAACGGACTACTAATTTTATACACTATAACTACGGTAAAAGCAACACAGTATTTGGAATTCGGA
>MHXH01000025.1:61772-61952 GCA_001824435.1 Parcubacteria group bacterium RIFCSPLOWO2_01_FULL_48_18 | reverse complement strand
GGAGTCTGAACGACCCGAGCTCAGGACCGAGGGGCAGATTCAACATTCAATAATATATTGCCGGGTCATCTAATGGTAGGATACATGGCTCTGAACCATGTCATCTTGGTTCGAATCCAAGCCCGGCAGCCACCGAGGATTTGTCAAAGTGCTCCGCGCTTACCAGCGCGGACTAAACAA
>MHXH01000025.1:51168-61748 GCA_001824435.1 Parcubacteria group bacterium RIFCSPLOWO2_01_FULL_48_18 | reverse complement strand
GCTGAGGTTTCTCCGTAAAAGCTATAAAAACGTTGATGATTTATTAAAAGAAAGGTTTAACGAAAATTGGATCGCTAATAAGAAAATCCAGTCTATAATCAAAGAGGTTTTTAGAAAATAACCCCAGACCGAGACGGGTCATTTAATTTCTGGAACGACTCTCAAAGAACCCTTGTACTGATTGAATCGTGGTGGTTCTAGACCGGAGAATACAGCTGATTAGAAATTCATCCCGAGCACAAGCGAGGGACTGCTAAATTCATGGAGAAAATTTGAGCTTAGCGATTTAATCGTGATAGGCTATCCCGCTCGAGGAGCGCTGGTGTGATAAAATGGGAGTACTTAAAAAAGTTACTGGTGGTCGCATGGTATAAAAATCGTGACCGAGAAAGTCAGCTCTTGTTAGGAAAGATTCTCCGCCAGATTGGACAACCCCCATTTTAAACATTATGAATATAACCAAAGAAATACTGTGTCCGTCGTGTCGTGTAACTATCCCCGCGTCCGCGAACTTTTGTTTGCAGTGCGGAGTAAAATTGAAAGAACCTCCTATCGCAACGTCCGCAAAGAAGCAGATGGTTATTTATTTTATTAGTTTTCTTCTTGCTCCGTTCGGACTCGGCTATGTCGTTAAATACTTGAAGCAATCGGATCCAAAAGCGCGAAAAATAGGTATTACCGCGCTTATATTAACAATCCTTGCGATCGCGCTTATGATGTGGACCAGTAAAATTTTTTTGGGTTCATACTATGGTCCAATGAATACGCTTAGGTTTTAAAAATGTCATCGTTTCGTATTTTTCTCTTTGCCGTCTAAAGAACTGACTATATCCGGGAAATTTTTAAATTATTATGGCCAAATATAAAAATCTATTTGACGTCATTGTGGTTGGCGGTGGAGCATCGGGTATGATGGCGGCGGGTCGGGCGGCGGAACGCGGGAAGCGGGTATTGCTTCTTGAAAAAAACCGCACGCTTGGGAAGAAGCTTTCTATTTCTGGGGGCGGGCGATGTAACATCATGAACGCTGAAAGCGACGAGAATATCCTGCTTTCCTACTATGGAAAGGCGAAGCCGTTTTTACATTCCTCGTTTTCGCAGCTAGGCATGAAAGGCGCATTTTCTTTTTTTGAATCTCGGGGATTGAAGCTTAAAGTTGAGGCGTACAAACGCGCATTTCCAGAGACGGATAATGCCGAGGACGTTGTACGGACTCTTGGGGAATATATGGCAGAGGGAAAGGTTGAGACGAGACTCGGCATTACGGTACATAAGATGTTCGGCTCAAGCGGGCATATTGAAAAAGTGGTGACGGAAGAAGGAGATTTTTCTGCACGCTCATATATATTGGCCACGGGCGGTGCGTCGCATCCGGAAACGGGTTCGACGGGGGACGGCTTTAAGTGGCTGGAAAATCTAGGCCATAAGGTGGAGAAGCCGACACCGACCATTGTGCCATTGAGGACAAAGGAGACGTGGGTTAAAAAGATTTCGGGGGTATCCTTCGCCGACGCGAAAATTACATTTTTTGTTGACGGCATGAAGAAGATGTCCCGCACCGGTAATGTATTGTTTACTCATTTTGGCATATCGGGGCCGGTGATCTTGAATAGTGCGGGGAAGGTCGCCGATTTGCTCCACGAAGGTGTTGTTATTGCGCATATTGATGCTTTTCCTGCCACAGATATCGGCGCACTTGATCGGATGGTGAGGCAGGCGTTTGATGCTAACAAAAATAAGCTATTTAAAAATATAGCAAAACAGGTTGCTCCCGCGGGTTTTGCAGATATGCTTGTGTTTCTTGCCAAAGACATCAGTCCCGAAACAAAAGTACACAGCATTACCAAAGAACAGCGAAGAAGTGTTGTGAATGTGCTTAAGAACATCCCTCTCACTATTACGGGTTTGATGGGTTTTGATCGGGCTGTAGTTGCCGACGGGGGTCTCGTATTGACCGAGGTGGATATGCGGACGATGCATTCAAAACGTTACGGCAATCTTTTTGTGACAGGGGATTTATTGCACATAAATCGCCCTTCGGGCGGTTACAGCTTTCAGTTGTGCTGGACGACGGGGTATGTGGCGGGAAGCCATGCGTAGTCTTTGAAGTTCATTTTTAAGACACGGTTCGAGAGGAATCACATGAGACGTGGAATGCTCTTGTTAGCGACGCCTCATTTGTCTTATTCGATCCTGTCCGAGGAGCGTCGAAGTGGTAAAATAAAAGCACCCAAAAAGCTACTGATAGTCTCACGATATAAAATTCGAGACCGAGTTGGCCAGTCACCTTGAGATAGGCCATTCGGCTCTGAGAGCCTCAGGTCATTCGACTCTGAGAGTCTCAGACTCGATGAGCTCGATGAGTCGTTCAGACCCTGAGGGTCTTCAGATCTTCTGATTCAGAGAATCATCAGACATTCGTCCCGAGGCCGTTCAGACTCTGAAGAGCCTTCAGGCTCGAAGAGACTCAGTCCCGAGGGATTCGATGAACTCGATGAGCTCGATGAGTTCAGAGTCCGAGGCGCATCCGATTTGAAATAGTTCGCATCCTCTCGCCTCGCAAGGTTGAGCGCCCGTTCGAAAGACCGGGTGCCATGTTCTTGACCTCGCAAAATCAAGATAATAAAATAACTTATATGGTAAATTTGTTTAAGGAGAAAAAAATCTATATTGCAATTGCTGTTGTTCTTGTTGTCGTTCTGATAGTCGGCTTTTTCGGTTGGCAGCCGAAAAAACAAACGGTTGTTTCGGACGACGGATTGGCCTCGCTTGAAATTCCCAATGGGGCGCTTCCCGACGGGGTCTCTACGGATGCCGTTTCAATAAGAAAAAACGACGTTGGATATTCAGACGAGTTGCTGGCTGTTTATACTCTTGAACCGGAAGGCCTTGAATTCAAAGAGCCAGCGCGAATTTCGATCGTTTTAGATGTTAAAGCCGTGCCGCTGTCTGACGGCGGGGGGAATGGTATTGCCCTCGCGAATCTCCATCACGCGCATTCCGGCGCTGCCGGGCCGCTTTCAAATCAAAGCGGTGTCGTTGATCTTCGTGCGGGTAAAATGACTCTGAGCGCTCCCATAAGCGGCCTTTCTTCCGTTTCGGCCTGGAAGTATCATCCTATCGTTCGATTCACCGTAGGGGGCGTGACTTCTGGTGAAACGGAGTCCGTTACCATTGAAGGGCAAAGTTTTGAAGAAAGCGACGAGGGGGTTATTTTTTATGTCGGGGACGAATTTGATGCAACGGCGCAAGTTTTCTATCCGGATGAAACATTGATATTAAAAAATTCTGGCCAAGAACCTAAAGACCCGATTCCCCCGGAAGATTTGGACGAAGAAGATTTGGACTTTGACAGACGTCAAAAGATTTGGAGAAATGTTATGGTGGAGTTTTCGAGGTCGATCGGTGATCCCAAGGGGCTTAGATTTTGGCGCGAATTGCACCGGCAAGCCCTTGACGACCTCACTATAAGCGGGGGAACATTTTTGGCTTCCGAGTACTCCCCCGAAGTTGTTCCCGAGCAAATATACGGCGAACCGCTTCAAGACATACTTGAACTTGGTGAAAATAAATCCTATGCCGCAAAATTTACTTGCAAAACTGCGGGGGGTAGAATACTTGATCTTTTGCGATACGGACGGTATCGAGCTGATAAATACTCCGGGCGCGTGGGATACATGGAGTGGAAGGCGTATTTCACCTATAAATGGTCGGAAGCTATTTACGACAAAGATTCAGGATTTCTGGCTAGAATAGAATCATCCATTGATAAGCAGGATTGGTATTTTTCAATACCCATTACCTGTCTTCCCGCAGAAATGAAAACAGACTTGATGAGCGCCGAAGGCGGCATCATAGGAGAAGAAAAGAAAGAAGCGCCCGAGTCGCCGGGAGCTCCTCCAGTTCCCGCTGACACCAACGAGGCCCGCTGTACCGCGGTTTGCGGAAAGAACAGATATTCTCCGGCAACGTCACAGCAGGTCTGCTCGGATACGTCCAAAGATTTCTTGTGTATCCAGAATAAACAGGCCTGCTACGATTATTTAATTCCGAAGGGCTGGCAGAACGATTCTAACTGCTGCTGTAAGGACGAGCCTGTGGCGAGGTCTGCAGGAAGCCGTATCGATTGCGCAAAGTTCGTCGGGTGGGACGTCAATGGTTTTGCCGTTGAGAAAAATCCCAAATATCCGTTCAGCTCCGCAACTTTACCGCCAGCGGAGTGCAAGTAATCATACCGACTGATGGTTCGACTTCGCTCACCATAAAGCGCTGCTTGTCCTGAGTGCAGTCGAAGGATCGTCCACAACCCCCAGCCAGCTTGCTTGCCCGCCGACTTGTCCGCCGAAAGTTTACTGAAGGCGGAAGCTTTAGCGGAGGAGGGAGATAGGTTCAGAGTCCGAGGTGCGTCCTCCTTCGCTAAAGCTTTAGATGGATAAGTTCGGGATAGTAAGATAGTAATACCCCGAAAACCCTTTATGGGGTATCACCGGGGAAACATCCGAAACCGCGTTGGCTAGCATAAACAATGAATAACCTAGAGACTAAAGATACAAAGTCGGAGTGGGTTTTGGCAGTTTCTGGCATTAAGTTCGAAGCCCAGAAAAAAGGCGGTCTGATTTTGGGTGTAGATAAAACCGCCGTCGACGCATCAAAACTCAAAGAAATCGCAGAAGCAAGAGGGTTAGGCGAAAAAGACGAAATACATTTAACTGTGATTGGAAGCGATACGATGGAGGCTATTTTGGCTTCCCTGGGAAGAATTTCTGACAATAAAAGAAATGAAATTTTGTCACAGATTCAAGGATTGGCGGAAAGTACAGAATGGAAATTTAAAATTAAACCGGAGTTCTATTACGTGAAAAAAGAATATAACGATCCAGATCCAAACAATCACGAAAAAACTATTCCCGAAACAAGAAGATCTATTGTTCAGATGGTTGAAACTGAAAATTTAGGGCAGTTTTATGGCAAACTTGAAGAAATAACCGGATTAAAATTCGAAGTTCCTTTGCTACACATTACGTTATTTACTACAAGTACTCGTGAAGACAAAAAACAAAGAGGAATCGGAATTTATTCTGAAAAAGACTTTGAATCACTGAATCCAGAAAGAATTGAAGTGAACTGACTCTCGACCGAGACGGGTCAGCTACAAAAATAAAATGATTATCCACGTCGCATTATTTAAATGGAGGTCGGAGGCAGCGCCTGCAACTATCGAGAAATTAATTAATGATATACGGGGTCTAAAAAATAAGATTCCGCAAATTGTCGATATTTACGTTGGTGAGAATTTTTCAAAATGGGCGAAAGAATATACGCACGCTGTTGTAGTCACAACTCGCAGCCGAGAAGACTTGGACGCGTATCGGGCTCACTCAGACCATAAACCAATTGCCGACTTATGCGACTCACTCGAGGCCGATTCAATCGGTTTTGACTTCGAATCATAGCCCCGACCGAGACCCTTCGATAAACTCAGGGCAGGCTGGTCATTAAATTTCTAGAATCGTACCCGAATAACGCTTATACTGATTGAAACTGGTTGGTTCTCCCCCTTCGCTCTGTCGAGCTTCGGAGGGACACGGTAGACCGAAGAACACAGCCAAAAATAGTGGCCCTAGCAGAGAGGCACTGTTCTTTTCGTTGTCGAGGGACGCCGCATAGACCGCCGGAGCCGGTCGTGGTAGACTACGCATGATACATATGCCGAACTTTACTCCGAAGACAAGGATCCTCGCAGTCTTGGTCATCGTGCTTGGTTTGGCCGGAATGTCCTTTCTTTTAGCCAAACTTCGGGGATCCATGCAAAGCGGCAAAGAGACAACCGGTGCTATCCAAGCTCCTGTCGACGGCAGCTTGGCTGTCAGCGTGGAGGGCTTCGGTTTCACTCCTTACGACACGATTGTCATCAGGGGCGCAGGTTTCAATCCTGACGCGGCCACGGCGGTCGTATTCACTACTACTCGCACCAAGAAGAGGCTGACCGTGCCTGCTTTCAAGGTCATGGCGACCGAGGTGAGGGTGCCCGTGCCGCCGTTGGAGTATAACGATGCCAAGGGCACGTTCGTTCCTGATCAGGTCTCACTTATGGTGGTCCAGATGAAAAGGAACGGCGACAAGCTAAGTGTTCGCTCGTCGAATCAGAGTAAGCTTTTCATGGTCTATGCTCCGACCATGCCGAGCGCCGTCGTGAAAGCAGAGGGAGGCCAGATGCCGAAAGGCTCGCTCGCGCAGGTGGTCTTGGCCGTTGCCGTTGAGAAACTGAAGTCAGCCGGCGGTAAAGTGCCGGAAGGCAATCCCGAAGTGGTGGCGGCTATCGCGAAGGCGCAAAAGGGGATGGAAGAGCTGCTCGCCGGCGTCGAGAAGATCAAGAAGAATCCTAAGGTGACAGTGAGGCTGGCGACGACCGATGGTTCGACTGTCAGTATGGGCGTGGATGAGGTTGCTAAGATCGATGTCTTCTACGGCGGTTACCTGGGATTGGCGGAGGAGCGTTTGAAAGAAGCGGAGGGGAAGAGGCCGATCGGGCTGATCAGCGCCGCTTATGCTTCGACACCGTCCGAATGTTATGCGGCTGTCATGGGTAACCCCGATACCGATTCTCGCCTGAACACTCTTGTAGAGATTTTATGCGGCAGTAGCGGCGGCTTTGCCGAGACGGGCGACGCTGGCTGGATCAACGAGCCGTACTTGTTGCAGCTCATCGCCACACTGAAGTTGTCGGTGTACACGGACAACTGGAACATTCCGCTCAAGGTGGCGGCGGCGGCCGAGCTCTCCATGTACTTTGACCTGGCAATCGAGGGCAAGCTTCCGGATGTGGCTACTTTAAAGGGCCTGCTTGCGGCGTTGGGTGGTGAAGTGGGCGATAAGGTTATCGAGCAGCTTCTCGGTAAGAGAATGACGTTCTTAGCCAACCTGCAGACAGCAATCGATGCTTGGGATCTTGGATGCAAGGCTTTCAAGTGGTCGGGGTGCCTGTCATCGCGAGAGATTGCCGTCGGTGTGGGTGACATTATCATGGATATCGGTGACAGGATAAATTACTGGTTGCTCCCCTATGTCGATGCGATGATGCTCCCTGGCTATTCGAAAGTTGTTGACTTGGAACCGGTTGGCATTTCTAAGGGTGGGTACGATGAGTTGATTGGTCCCAACGTGACTTCTGGGCCATACCTTCCTGAGCCGGACACGACGCCGTCCCAGCCGTCGCCGAAACCAATCGTGCCGGATGACATCACGCCGGAGCCGACTCCGATGCCGGTCCCGACCCCCGCGCCGAAGCCGGTACCGGTACCGACGCCGAACCCACCCTCCTGCTTACAGGAGAAAGAGGCTGCGCAGAAACTCTGTCTGGCGGACTGCCCGGCTGAACCGGATATAGAAGAATACAACGCTTGCACGACTGGATGTGATTCAATCAGTAATCTTTTAGAAAGAAGCAATTGCATCAATAATTGCATCGGTGCCAGGTCAAGAGCGTATTCCGCCAGGTCCAGCTGCGTCACGTCCTGTTTGAACGCTTATTACAACACCAAGTGCCCATAATCGCGGCTATCATTGCCGCGCCGGGTCAGTCCAAAGACCAGGAAGACATTGCCGCCATAGTTTCGCAAAAGGTGATTTCAACCGGGACGCGCTTGGTTGATCCTGAAATGGACCCCGCTATGGCTATGATTACGAAATATTTTTCAGCAAAATCATAATTGCCGGCGCGCCCGCGAAGCAGAGACGGTCAGTCGTCGGGATTCGTTTGGTAAAAAGTTCTGGTTTTGTTCAGGGGGGACCAGCCAGCTTGAGATAGGCCATTCGGCTCTGAGGGCCTCAGGCCATTCGGCTCTGAGAGCCTCAGGCTCGATGAGGTCGAATGACAGACTCGATGAGCTCGATGAGTTCAGAGTCCGAGGTGCATCGAGAAAAGAGTATTTTCTAAAATTCGAATCCGTACCCCCCTCTTTTTGAAATTGAATCTAAAGTAAGCTTATGAAGAGAAACTATAAGGGCATAGCCGTTTTTGGCGCTCCCGGAAGCGGTAAAACGACTATAGCGAAATTGTTTTCCGCCTCTTTTTCTTCGGCAAAATACGTTGAGGCCCTTGATTTGGTCCTTAATCCCGCCGCTTCCCTTAAAGAGAAGTTGCCGAGGAGCGAAAACAATTTTATACGAACAATCGGCAAAATCTACAATGGGCGGCCCTGGAAGAATATTCCGAGAGAAGAAGCGCGCAATCTTTCTACGTATCTTAAAAACCGTTACTCTCCATCGGTAATCGCCAAAGCGCTTGTTTATATCCACCGGAAAAGATTTCCGAAGAAATTTATTGTTATTTCAGGAATTCGCGGCTACCGAAATTCAATTTATTTCAAGAAAAGCGGCTATTTGGCAGTTTATCTAAAAACACCGAATAAACACCTGGCGACGCGGGTTTCAAAACGCGAGCGTTTTACTAAAAAAGCGGCGGAAAAAGAAAGGCAAATCGAGGAGCGTCTTTTTTCTACCAACAAAGTGGAAAGAATCGCCCACCTTTCCTTCAACACTGCCGTTACCACAAAAGAGGAGATTGTTACCCAGATTAAAGCATTGGTGGAGGCGATTGAGTGCAAAAAATGTGTAAATTCGAGCATCAATTCGGCGAGCATAATAGGTAAATCTGGGTTATGTGATGTCTGCGAAAAATACGAAAGAAACTTTAGTAGAATACCATTACAGAAAGAACTACGGTTTTTGCTCTCGCTTAGAAATTCGGGTAGAGAAAGATATGACGCGATGGTTGGAATTTCCGGCGGAAAGGACAGCACCGTTACACTATGGGAGATAAAAAGAATGGGGTTCACGCCCCTCGCCTTTTCTTTAGACACCCACTATTACCCGAAGCGCATATTTTCAAGAGCAAAACAGGTCGCAGAAAAGCTAAATGTGGAGCATGAAAGAATCGACGTAGGGAAATACGTGCGCCCGGTTGACCGCGCCTGTTTTCAAAGAACGGCGGATTTATACAGCGAACGCGACTCGCAAGAGTTAAAAGAGAGATTCCGGAAATGGTATGCCGAAGGGCGGAGGCATTACTCCGTTAAATGCAGGCATGAAATCCCCTTTGTGAGAACTTGCCAATTGTGCAGGCGGCTTGTAATTCGAGCTTATTACGAAGAGGCGTTAAAGCACGGTGTGAGCGTAGTTATTTTGGGAATAAACGAATGGGCCGGATTAAGCCAGGATAGCGAATCTAAAAATTTTGCTTTTTCGGCCATCAGAAAGCTTCGCCCTTTCAGAAATAAACCGCCGGTTTATATTGTTCATTTGCCTTTTCTTCTCCAGAGAAAAATTCACGATACGGAGAAAATTTTAAAAAAACTTGGCTGGAAGATTCCGCGAGGCGAAAAGCTTATTGAATCTAATGCGAACTCATGCTTGTTTGCGCGAGCGGCCGAAGACAAGGCCAGGAGAATGTTGGGATTTCACCCGGATACCACAAGACTCGCGAGAGAGGTAACCGCAGGATTCATTACAAAAAAGCAGGCACAGGAGGCACTGACCAGAATTCATAATTACCGATATTCTGTAAAGCAAGTTTTACAAAAAGCGGAAATGATTTGATTGGGTTGTAACGAGGTTCATAGCCACTCCGTCTTTTTAAAATGAATAGTGTTATAATGCTTGATATACCCAGCAACTCTATATGTCAGAGTTGTAATACTTGATATGGCTTCTATCAACGATGAGCAAAAATCCACCGCGCCGTCTCCTGTTCCTCAGGGGAGCGGCGGCATGTGGGCGCGCGCTTCACAGTGGGTGAACGTACACCGGCAGCTGCTTTTTTTTGAAATCGGCGTTACGGCGCTATTTGCCGCAGGCATGATTTTAATATGGCAATATGCGTCGAAACAAGAAATTGAAGAATTTATTCGGGAAGCCCAAGACGTCAAAAGGCAGATTGCCATAACAGAATGGAGGCTCGAGCGGTTATCAGAGCGCTCGCCGGAAGAAGAACAGCGCATTGAGGAGCAGCGGGAAACGTTAGTCGCTCAAGAAGTTACCGAAGATGTGAAACTTGAAGGAGTCGAGATCATCGAAAAGGATGATAAAAAGATTATCAAGAATCACAGCTACGGCTATTACATTGAGATGCCCGGCCGTCTTGTGATCGCGCGGAGCATTTCCGGCGATTCCATTGAATTGCATGATCCTCAGTATATGTGCGAAGGCGATCCGTCGTGCGAGCCGGTGTTACGAATACGGACAGAAGCGAGTAATCCGAATCAACTTTCGCTTGAAGAGTGGTTTGCGGCAGAAGAACAAAAGAGCGGTTTCCCGCTGTATTCGCCGCGGGAGAAAATAGAATTGGGATCTCAAGCGGCATATCGGGTTACCGAAATCATACCGGATGTCTTCGAAGGATTTTATTATTACTGGAGCAGGGTGGATAAGATCTATTATATCCGCGTGGCAGACATTGACGACGAAACATACCGGCCGTACATAGAAACATTTCGTTTTGAGGAAGAATAAAGTAACTGCTCACGAGTTTGAAATGTTTGCCAAAAAGCAAAGAACTTTTGGCTCATTCTCGCGGCTCCAGC
>MHXH01000025.1:0-51155 GCA_001824435.1 Parcubacteria group bacterium RIFCSPLOWO2_01_FULL_48_18 | reverse complement strand
GCGTAAGACGCTTGGCAAAATTGAGTGCTCGAACCATGCCAAAACGGCCTCAAAAACCGCCAAAAGCTCTTTGCTTTTTGGCATGATACTGATGCACTTTCGGAGTTGTGAGTAGATATGGAGTAAAGGCTCGGTGAGGGCGTACTAATATGAAGGGAAGATTTTTGAGAGATATAATAATCGGATCGCTTTTTGCCGCGGTTTTTTTGTTTTTTTTCCTGCCTAAACTTAATGCGGCTAAGATATTTTCTCTCCGTCCGCCGACCGTCGAAGAAATTACGAAAGCAGTAACCGCGGCTTCGAAGAAAACCGGGGTGCGCGCCGCCCTGCTGTACGGCCTCTTGGGGCAAGAAACCGGATTCGGAAGGAATTTGGGGAAAACCGATGCGCAGTGGGGGGCGCTGTGCGCGAATCGCAATACCCAAGATTGCCGCAACTGGAAACGCCACGACTGCAAAAAAGAATATATCAATGCGCGATTTTTCGATGACATTTTGAAGCGATTAGGGTTTGTCGATGAACGAGGAAATGCCGACAAGGGCAATATCCCGATTTCTTCAACGTGCGCGATGGGGTTTACCCAGTTTGAGCCGAATACATGGTGGTTGCTTCTTCGGGGAAAGGGTGAATCCGTCAAAAATCCGTGGGATTTGAATGACGCAGTGTTAATGGCGGCGTATTATTTAGAAGAACTCGGCGCTGACGGCTCTGAAGCGTTGGGCCGAGCCGACGTGATCGGGAAAAAAGACAGAATCGCGCTCCAGAAATATTACTGCGGTGGAGCAAGTTATTTCAGGCGTGAATGCGTGGAGTATGCCTTGAGCGTTGAAAGCAAGAGCAAGACGGCATCAAGCGATTTGTTAAGACTTGATCTCGAAAATCAGCTGGAACTGCTTCGGCGCCAGCAGCAACCAGCGCCGCGATTTCAGTTTATGCCGCCGCCCCCTCGACAAGCCGCGCCTCAACCGCAAGATCTTCCGCCGGCCACTCGCGGCCAAAACATATATGCCGCCGTCCGCGACGGCGCGCATATGTATCTTGTGGGGCGTGACAGCGGCAATCGCTGGAGAATAGAAAAACGTTCTCTTACAAACGGGGTGTTGGAAAAAGTGTTTGGCATTGACGGCGTTGTAACCGCGGACGGCTATCTCTTCAGTCCTCCTGACGATATGTCAATTGCAGTTGATGCGGCCTCCATCTACGTTGTCGGAAGCGACAATAGCCCTACGCATAAATGGCGCACTGAGAAGCGATCCATTGCCACCGGCGAACGGGATGGCAATTTCGGCAATAAAGGGGCTATCACCGGAGACGAAAAAACCATGATACCAAAGGCAATGACGATTGATTCGACCTTCATATATATTGCCGGTTATGACAGTTATTTTAATTGGCGCATTGAAAAACGGCTGCTTCTAAACGGTATGCCTGATTTTTCATTTGGCGCAGGCGGATCGGTTGTGTCAGATGCGACCGTGCGATATCCTCAGGATGCAAATATCGATTTTGCAATCATTGTCGACGGTCCTTACCTGTATATTGGAGGAAGTGATTATGGCACGCCATGGCGTATTGAAAAGCGGTTTGCATCAACCGGCGTGCTGGATCAAGGTTTTGGTAAGAGCGGCATTGTTCGCGAAGCAGACCCTTTGAATGTAGATTTTGGGGCCGGATCATCGATTCATGCGATGGCGATACATTCCGGAAATCTCTTCGCCGTCGGAGGCGCGAATAACAGCTGGCGGATCGAGAAGCGCTATGCGGCAGATGGCGGACTTGACCCTGCATTCGGAAAAGGCGGCGTTATTGCGACTGAAACAGGAGAAGCCAATGCGGCAGATGCCATTAGCTTTGATTCTAACCATTTTTATATCGGCGGCAGCTCCAATACAAGCGCGCGCAGCCGCATTGAGAAGCGAACGCTCGCGACCGGCGCTTTTGATACCAAATTTGGAAGACGCGGTATTGTTGAATCTTCTATCGCCGCTCCTAATATCCTTTTTTCGGATTTAGCCGGTATCTATGTCGGTGGCAGCAAGTTGACGGATGCGTGGATTATTGAAAAACGGTCTCTCGTAACCGGCGCCGTTGACGCGGCATTTGGAAGCGGCGCCGCGGTTGGCGCTGGCGCGACCTCTTCGCCGGTTTCCCGGTTACCTTCTCCCGACGCGCTTGCGCCGTTTTCTCCTCTTCCCGTGCTCTCTCCTACTTCTCCTCTTTCGCCGTTCAACCCCCAATCTCCTTTGTCTCCGTTAGCGCCGATCCTTCCGTTTTCTCCGACAGCCACATCAGCAGGTTCTCAGCCGGTCCCATCTTCTTTTTTGCCGCCGACCTTTGTTTCTGAGCCGCCCGTTATTACTACTACCAGTACGCCCAGCGGCATTATCGCAAACGTCTACCGCAAAGCGCTTTCCGCTACCGGTAAATATCCTCCCTTTACATGGAGCATTGCTTCGGGAACATTGCCTGACGGTTTGACTCTTGACGAGTCGACAGGAGTTATTTCCGGCACGCCGGTAAGCGCAGGAACATTTTCTTTTGCGGTGACGGTTACCGACAATATTGGCAGTGAGAGAACAAGCTCTTTTACCATTGATATGAGAGAACCGATGACGATCGCGACGGTGCTGTTTCCGCCGGGCACCGTAGGAAGTCCTTACGGATTCGTGCTTGCCGCGCGAGGGGGAATGTCGCCGTATGTGTGGGAACTTGAAACCGGAGCGTTGCCAGAGGGATTGCGCTTTTATTCCCCATTTAGTTCTGTCACCGAAATATCAGGTACTCCGACGCGCTCCGGCATATCTGATTTTAGCCTCAGGGTTAAAGATGCGGCCGGCGCCAGCGAGACAAAAACAGTTGCGATTGAAATACGCGCACTTCCGCTCGTGATTGAAGCCGCATTGCTTCCTGACGGAACCAGCGGTATTTTATACGGGGCCGTTCTTTCCGGAAGCGGGGGAGTGCCGGCTTATACTTGGGGTATTAGTTCCGGCAACCTGCCGCAGGGATTGTCGGTAAGCCCTTCCGGAGTTATTTCAGGAATTCCAGTAGTTTCCGGAACATTCAGTTTTGTCCTGCAGCTGACTGACAGCCGGTCTACGGCAAGCACAAGAGCTCTCTCTCTTTCCATATATGATCCGTTGGTCATCACGACGGCTCAACTTTTCAATGCGACCTCCGGTAGCGCGTATAGTGCCGTGCTTGCTGCAAGCGGGGGAGTGGGGCCGTACACATGGGATGTTGCCTCCGGTTCTTTGCCTTTAGGGTTGTCTTTGGAGGCGTCACTGGGAGTCATTTCAGGAATTCCGTCTGCGAGCACTACCGCGACGTTTATAGTCAGGATAAGCGACGCGAAAGGAAGAACGAATGAGAAAACATTCGGCATAACCGTTCAAGACGCTCTTTCGCCTTGAGCTTTTCGTTTCTCGTTTGCAAGTCCCGCTGATTTTGACATTTTTCTTTCCCTGCTTCATACTCAAAATAGATCGTTGATAGGGAGAAAGGCTGTATGGACAGAAAACGGGCTTCGCTGTTTCGTATAATCGTCAATCTTCTGTTCTGGGTGCTTATCGGAGCAGCGATAGCTCAATTTGTAATACCTGCAGGAAAAAATGAGGAGCAAAAAGAACCGGCCCTTGAAGTTAAAACCCTCCAGCCGTACTATCAGGCGCTTACCGACAAGCGCGTAACGCAGCTAATCTTGAAAGAAAAATACGATGGCGGTTATGAGATGCAGTGGCATGAGACCGGCGGAAAACAGGGAAGAATTCTCTACGTGCCGAAAGAAATAGGGGTTGCCATATATAACCAGACAGTTGCCGCAGGCGTCACGGATATTGAAACTCAAAAATTGCCGCCGTCGCGTTTCTCGATTATGTTATCGTATCTGCCGTGGCTGCTTTTCTTTGCCCTGGTGTTTTTCATGCTTAGATTAGTCGGCGGACAACAACAGGCGAGAATGAATCAATTCTTGAAGAAAGGAATACGCGTTCAGGCCGGAGCCGAAATCCCGAAAGTGACGTTTCAAGATGTGGCAGGATGCGAAGAGGCAAAAGAGGAACTTCAAGAGGTAATCGCATTCCTTAAAGATCCTGCCAAATTCAGCCGCCTTGGCGGTCGAGTTCCCAAGGGCGTTTTGTTGGTAGGGCCTCCGGGTACTGGCAAAACCTTGCTTGCAAGGGCCGTGGCCGGAGAAGCGGGGCGACAGTTCTTTTACATGTCCGGCTCTGACTTCGTGGAAATGTATGTCGGCGTCGGCGCTTCTCGCGTGCGCGATTTGTTTGAGCAAGGGAAAGCCCACCCCCCCAGCATTATCTTTATTGATGAAATTGACGCGGTCGGTCGGCATCGCGGGGCAGGGCTTGGCGGCGGACACGATGAACGCGAGCAGACGCTTAATCAGCTGCTCGTCGAAATGGATGGATTCGAGTCTAACGAAGGGGTCATCCTGATCGCGGCGACGAACCGGCCGGATATTCTTGATCCGGCATTGCTGCGGCCCGGAAGATTTGACCGGCAAGTTGTGGTTGATATGCCGGATGTTAATGGCAGAGAACAGATTCTTCGCGTGCACGCCCGAAAAATTCCTCTTGCCGAGGATACGGATCTGAAAAGGATCGCAAGGGGTACGCCAGGCCTTGCGGGTGCAGAACTGGCCAATATCATAAACGAAGCCGCGATCTTGGCTGTTAGGCGCAACAAGGATAAAGTTGATACGAAAGACCTGGAAGACGCAAAAGATAAAGTCATGCTCGGTCCTGAACGAAAGAGCATGGTCCTTTCCGGAGAGGAAAAGCGTCTTACTGCATATCACGAGGCAGGACACGCTATAGTGAGTATTAAAATTCCCGGCCTTGACCCTATTCATAAGGTAACGATTATTCCCCGCGGACGCGCGCTCGGGCTCACGTTTTCTTTGCCGGAAGAAGACCGCCATAATTATACGAAAGAATTCATTCTCGGCCGTCTTGCCATGGCATACGGCGGGAGGATCGCGGAAGAGATGGTATTCGGCTCCGGGAAAGTAACGACGGGTGCTTCACAGGACATCCAGCAGGCAACCGAGCTTGCCCGGCGAATGGTAACGCAATTCGGCATGAGCGAGCGAATCGGTCCGATTGCCGTCGGCGATAAAGAGCAAGAGATTTTTCTCGGCCGCGAAATTACTCAGCGTAATCAAGTGTCCGAACGGCTGGCAGAGGACGTTGATACAGAAGTACAGAAGATTTTGAACGAAGCATATAGCCGAGCGAAGGCGGTTCTTGAGGAGAACAGAGATTTACTTGACCGAATGGCGAGTGCGCTTCTCGAATGGGAAACGCTGGGCCGCGAGGATGTGGAACTTCTTGTCGCAGGAAAGCCGCTCGCACCGAGAGTATAGTTATTGTTTCGTCCGCATGAATGCGGTTACGAAACAATACCTTTTTGAGCCTGAGGGCTCTCAGAGCCTGAACGGCCTGAGCGATCCCGAGAGTATCGAGGGAGAGTCGAAGGGTTTCTTTATGCATCTGGCATGTGTGTTATGTATACCCCCTGTTTTTTGGGGGTTTTGTTTCAAATCTTTAAGCAGAGCCGTTTTTTACCCCGCACCAGAAAGCCCCAGACTCCTGTCTGGGGATGAAGGTGCTAAGCCCGAAGGGCTTTCGGTGCGGGGTTTCGCTCCGCGCCGAATCGAAAGAAGCCGCCGACTCCTGTCGGCGGAGCTTCACTTATCCACATGCACGCTGCGGTGTCTTATCACATTTGGTATAATAAGAAGCAATGAAAATGATATTGAGTATACGCTACGCGCGGTCTGGTTTTGCGGCAATCGTGCCGATTATTTTGGTATTGATCGTAATTGCGATAGTCGGAGTCGGCGGCTGGACACAGCGTAATGTCATTACGTTCTATCTGAATCCGGAGGAAAAGGTGGATGCAGCGTTTGAGAATTTATTTAAATCGACAACGCTTCATACGCGGCTGGCATTCGAAACAGAAATTCCAAAACCCTCGCAACCGCTTGGGGGTCCCTCGTTTGATGACTATGGGCGCCAGCAAATGCAAATGCAAGGGCCTCTCGGTCTTTTTGCCGCTGGCGGAAAGCTTTTGGTTGCAGTGGAGGGAGATTTTGATCGCACGGACCCGAAAAATATAAAGTCACAAGCAACCCTCCATTTTACTGCGACCGGAGAAGAAGGTTCAATGACCGTGAAAGGCGAGGTAAAGAATCTTGGAGATGCGCTGTATGCGAGAGTTACCGACGTGCCGCCGATACTGCCAGCAGAGGCGTTTCAATATGTAGGACCGTGGTGGAGTTTTGATGTGAAGAAAATCCGCGAGGCGCAAGAAAAACAATTGGAAGTGATGAAGAAGCAGTTTGACTTACTCCCGACTGACCAGAGGCAACAGGCTGAACAATATCTCACCCCCCAACAGCCGCGGAGCGTGTATTCAACGCAGACTCAGCAATTTCAGGAAATAGCGGGGAAGGTTTCCGAACTTATTGCGAAGACCAAGTTCTTTACCGGTGTTGAAAAAATCGGCGCGGAAGACATTGACGGCGTTTCTACATATCATGTGAAGCGAATGGTGAATAAACAAGCATTGGTGGATTTCTTGGTTGGATGGGTCGAGTTGGCCTCAGATTATTCAAACTTGATCATGCCCGGAGCTTCAGCGAATAAGCCGGATGTGAGCTCGATTCGCTCGGAGGCGGAAAAAGCAGTGGGGAAACTTCCGGAAGTTTCGGTGCATCTGTGGGTAGGGACTAAAGACAGCAATCTCTATCAAATTCAGCCGGACCTCACTGCCTTGCTTAAAGACAAACCGGTTAAAAATTTCACGCTCACCCTTACGTTCAGCAAGCATAATCAGCCGATCGCGATTGATGCTCCAGCCGATGCCAAAGAGTTTGATCTTTCTCCGTTTCTCGGCGGATTTGGTCTGCCGTTTTCGTCGGTTCCTCGCCAAACGCCGGAAGTATATCGATAGGAATTTCCTTCCTATGAGGAACCTTTGGCGCCATAATGCATAGGTCGCTTGGATTCGCAATAGCATACCCATGAAAAAGCTGTTCGTCGTTTCAGGCAGTTTGCTTGCAGCACCTATTTTTTTATTTAGCGGCATTTCTACGGCAGATGCCGCTTTTCTTTCTTTACTCGGACCCCAGCCGGCAGAATGCGTTTCGAGAGGAACGAGTATTACGTTACTTTGGAATACCGATATAAGCGGCATAGACAAGTTTTCTCTGGAATATACTGCTGATGGCACCAATTATTCCAAAATTGCCGAAAATCTTCCCGGAACGAACACGGGTTACAGCTGGGTTGCGCCGAATACTGAGTCAAGCCGGGTGCGCGTGAAACTCATTGCCCGGAATGCGTCCGGCGAGATTCTCGGAGAAGACGTCTCTGATCAGGATTTCACCATTAAAGCAGATTGCGGCGCAAGCGACACGAAGCCGCCCACGTTTAGCGGGGTATCCGCCTGGCCGATTTTTTTGACCGGAGCGCAGATTGGCTGGACTACCAACGAGCCCGCAATTTCGAAAGTTGAATTCGGGCTCCAGCCGTCGGCTTATACGCAAGAAGTTTACCAGTATGCTTCTCCATGGACCGCTGCGTACGGGACAAACCATGCCATCACTCTTTCTAACCTTCTTCCGAATACAAAGTATTACTATCGGGTAATTTCCAAAGATCGCGCCGGAAACGAAGGAAACGTGAAAGAATTTGCATTCACTACGCTTTCGTACGCAAACTATGTGCAATTGGTTTATCCGAACGGCGGCGAGTGCTTTGCGCCGGGAACCAAGGTGACGGTTCGCTGGAATCAGGGAACAGACGTTGACCATATCACGCTTACGTTTCATAAGGATCGCGATACGCTGCCGCAGCCCGGTTGGTTTTTTAACAGCGGGCCAGGCCAGACTCCCTACGAACGCGGGTCGAACGCGTACTCTTGGACCGTGCCCAATGTCGAGACGAGCAAGGCCGGCATCATGGTGCACTTTTATGACGCAGACAATAAACCTTATTGGGGAATAACCGAAATTTATGACATAAACGACGATTACTTTACCATTTCAAACAACTGTCCCGGCGGCCAACCGGCGCCCACGACCGTTTCTTATGCCTCTCCTACAATGACGGTTGTGCGCGGCGCGGCAAAACTTGAAGACGGCAAGCCGGTTGATGCGTTTGTTTGGGCGTGGTCAGAAGGCGGAAGATCGCGCGCCGCGAAAGCAGGTTTTGACGGCAAATTTGAAATGGCTCTAGATCGCGGAGAGAGATGGCACATTGGCGCTGCCAGAGACATCGACGGATTTCCGTACCGCTCTTTTGAAATAGTTATTTCCGTTACTGCTCAAGCGTCAGAATCCATTGAGCTTGTTTTGAGGAAGGCGCGTACCGAACCCCTGCCCCAACCCGTGCTCGTTACAAAATCGTCTGCCGAGCAGATCGTTATTGAACTTCAGGATACCGCAAGAGTAGTGGTTCCTCCTGCCGCTGTCCCGACCAGCCCGACCATTACCGTGGAAATAACACCAACCACCGAAGCGCCTTCCCAGCGCCAGGCAAAGGTAATAAGCACTGTGTACGATATCACTCTGCAGGATCAAGCCGGCCAAAAGGTCCAGGAGTTGCAGCAAGAAATTGAAATAACCCTTCCGTACAAAGACGAAGACGTAAAAACTCATGGCGTAAAGGAAGATGATCTTGTTCCTGCTTCATACGATGAAGACGAAGGAGAATGGAAAACAATAGAAAATCACACCAAAGATAAGGAGAAAAATGAAATCAAAGCAAGGGTAAAACACCTTACCCGATTCGCTATCATTTCTGCAGCTGATATTATTCCGCCTGAAGCCCCGACCAATAAGAAAGCTGTAGCGCTTGAAGGAGGAAAGGTGAAGCTTTCGTGGACCAATCCCGCAACCGACTTCCGGCATGTAAGAATCTACCGATCGCAAACGCAGGGAAAATTCGGACAAGTTGTCTTTGACAACATAACTTCGACCGCGGTGATAGATTCAAGGCTTACTGCCGGAACAACCTATTACTATCTCATTCGTGCGGTAGATCCCGGAGGGAATGAGTCGGTAAATACGATTCAGCTTAAAGTAAATACCATACCGCCAGAAGAGCCGGAGCCTGAAATACAACCCTTGGCGACGTCTTCTATGACTACGAGCACAGAGGCGACTACCACAATTTTGCAAATTGAACCCCCAGCACTGAAACCCGAACCCGAATTAGAAATTCAACCGCCGGCCCCTGAACCGCGCCGCGGCTTTTTCTCGCGACTGTGGCAGGCGATTGTTTCTTTCTTCAAAAACCTATTTCAGAAGATATTTTGATGGTGTGGACAACTCTAAAGCTGGAACAGAGCAGTTTTGGTAAGATTGGAGAATAGATTCTTATTCGTAGCTATTTTCCTATAATTTTTCTTTGTGCAGCCACTTTCGCGATTGCCGGTGTTTCTGTTGCCGATGCGCCAAACCATTTGCCGGCGTCGACAAACGTTGAAGCGCTGTGGGCTGCCGGAGGGCATGCGCCGGGGATATGTCGGATTGCACGACCATAATTAGTTTAAGTATCCCTCAAGCAGCATTGCAAGCGTAAGCGCGTTTCGGCTGTATCAGAAAAAACCCGGAGAAGCCAGTTTTTCTCTTGCCGCAACATTTAATAATCCTTAACGCGCCGAGGTATTTTTATGAAAAAAGATAATTGGGTTGTTTTCACGATTACTTTTCTTGCTATAGGTCTTTTTGTTATTGCTCCAGTTACTCACGCAGCGATAACGACTGATGTTCAGACTCAAGAACAATTGGCGTTACTTTCGAACTACCTTACCCGGTTTCAAAAGTTGTTCTTGTCGCTTCAGAATCTTTTATCAATTCCTTCGGCGTATGCCTATCACGGATGGACTTCGGAGATTTGGGGCGGAACCTATACGAATACCAATTTGAACAGCGGGAACGTTACGATATATTTCTGTTATTCTTCGTCTCCATTGCCATCGGATTGTTCCTCCTCAAAGACGTTTCTCCAGGTGTCTACGAATAATGCGCAGTGGGCCTTGGGAAATCCCCAAACCGGTTGGTATTACCGTTTTTGGGCGGAAGCGACCAACGACATTTCGAACGTACTCAATGTGACATATAGCGCGCCGGTGAACGCGGGAAACCTGACGATCCCTGTTGTGCCTTTTTCTCCCGCCGCTGCTCCCACCGCTGCGCCCACTGTGACGATAAATGCCGTGTCGCCGAACCCGACTTCGCATACGCTGTATTGGAACGTCATAGTCGATACGAGTTTTTTCAAGCTGTACCGCCGGTTCAATGGTGGGAGCTGGGAGCTTCGCGAACCGTCGCGGATGTGGAATTTTTATATGGATCAGACGCTTGCAAACGGCACCTATGACTATTATGTTCAGGCGTGCAATACCTACGGTTGCTCGCCCAACTCCAACACGGTTACGGGAACCATAGAAGTGAGTAGCCCTCCGCCAGCTCCAGGATGGCCAGCCGGTCTTTCGTCCGTGAGAACGAACTCAACCTACAGTTATCTTTCTCGTCTTGCGCCAGACCCGGACGGCGATCAGCTTAAAATAATTTTTGACTGGGGCGATGGAACTTCTTTTGAGAGCCCATTCTATACGGTTACTGCCGGTGGTTTTGACGTCGTTGCCTCGCATGCGTGGAGTTCGGCAGGATCCTACACGGTGCGAACCAAAGCAAGAGATGTGACGGGCCGGGAATCAGGTTGGTCCACGAGCGCGTACGCGAATGTTGCCGATACCACGAATAATTCGCCGCCTGCCCCCGCGACACCGACCGGGCCTCAAAACGTAAACACGCAAACTTCATACGAGTACTCAACCTATCTTTCCCCCGATAATGATGGCGATCAAGTGCAGGCGGTTTTTGACTGGGGAGATGGTTCGACTTTCTCGTCATCGCCTTTTATTACGCCTCAAGCGGGCGGGACGGCAGTTTCGGTTTCGCACACATGGACCGCGGCAGGAACGTACTATATAAAGGCGCAAGCACGCGACAACTTCGGAGCAGGGGCAGAGTCAACATGGTCTACTCCGATGTCGGTGTCAGCTGCTGTTCCTCCTTTAACCCCTTCCGGATTTTCTGCTTCAGCCATCTCTTCCTCGCAAATTAATCTTTCCTGGAACGCTTCAATAAATAATGTAGGCTACAAGATTTATAGAAACGGCTCATTCCTTACGAATACAACTTCTAATTCTTATAGCGACACCGGTTTGTCGGCCAACACTTCTTACAGCTATACCGTTGCCGGCTATAACACTACCAGCAATGTTTCACCGCAGAGCGGTTCGGTGAGCGCGACGACGCAGGGCGCTTCCAATGTGCCGACTGCGCCTTCAAGCTTATCTGGCTATTTATACGGAGGTAATGGCGTGAGCACGAATTTCACCTGGTCGGATACATCGAGCAATGAAACCGGCTTCACCCTATATACGAGGGTGCAAGGAATTACGACGTGGCGAAGAGTAACGCAATCTGATTTTTCCGCGAATTCAACACAGATGGGCATTACCGATTACGGCATAATGCCCGGAACGTACGAATACAAACTTAATGCGGTTAATTCTTACGGTTCATCCACCGATTCCAATGTCGTTTCTGTCGCTTACGCCGCAACTACCTTCGCGGCAAGCCCCACAAACCTCACTGCCATAGCGAGCGGTTCAAATGTGAATTTGACCTGGACGGATAACGCCACGAATGAAACACATTACAGTGTCTACCAATTGGCCGCCGACGGGAGCGTTTTGGCTCAAGTAGGATTCAATCTTGCGGCCAACGCGACCTCCTGGGTCCATAGCGGAGTTGCAAACGGGACCTATAAATATAGGGTCAATGCTTGTACCGCAACAGGTTGTTCCTTGAGTTCTAATCAGCCGACTGTTACGATGCCGGGCGGCGCAGACACTCAGCCGCCGACAGCTCCTACCGGTTTAACCGCAACGTCGGTCTTGTCCAATTCGGTTTCTTTATCCTGGAATGCGGCAAGCGATAATGTTGGAGTCACGTCATATAGGGTTTTCAAGAGCGGATCGTTTTTCGCGTACGTTTTTTCTCCCAGCCTTTCTGTGACCGACACGCTTGTTTCACCGGCTACGACCTATACCTATGCCGTATCGGCACTTGACGGAAATAACAATGAATCTTCGCAGAGCTCGCAGATATCTGTAACAACCCCGAGCGGAAGCGGTGATTCGTCGTTGATCGGTTACTGGAAATTCGACGGAAACGGCAATAACGAGATTTCCGGAAAACCGAACGCCGTAACAATAGGAAGTGCCGTATTTAATTCCAGCGGAGGAAAGTTAGGCGGTTATGCGTATATTCCATCGGCAAGCGACTACGTAAAAATTCCTTATAATGGCGTCTATGATCTTCCCACTTCATTCACCGTTGAGTTTTGGTTCCGCCAACGAGCCGACCGGAGCTTTTTGCAGGACCTCGTGTATAAAGGATCCCCCACGAATAATTACAATTTCAGGGTATTTCGGCAGCTGTGGAATCAATACAATTTTGGACCCATTATCACAGGCTATACTGCCGTGAATACCGGCTACTGGAGTCAAACTTCAAATCCTAATCAACTGTCTCACGGTGCATGGCATCATGTGGCCTATACAAGAAATTCCAGCGAAGCCGCGTATTACCTTGATGGTGCCCTCACCCATTCTCTTAGCCTTACGCAGTATCCGGAGTACTCTGGTTCGGTAAGAACACCCGCAAACGATATTATTATTGGAGATTCGGCAGTTGATACCGATATAGATAACTTGAGGATTTACAATCGCGCCTTGAGCGCGAGCGAAGTGTTGACGAATGGAGGTTTTTCTCCGCCTCCACCTCCGCCTCCACCTCCGCCGCCTCCTCCGCCATCCGGATCATCGCCCACCATAGACTTGAAGGTGGATAATGTTGATGGTACGGTACTTCGCACGGCTCCGGCCTCTTACACTTTGACATGGACTACTACGAACAGCCCGACTACGTGCACTCCCGGAGGCACGTGGGCAGGTTCGGGAGATAAAGGCGTTCCTTCCGGAACTTGGAATTTTATAGGCGTTACGGTGACGGGGCTGAAAACTTACACTCTTACGTGTTCGAATGCATACGGTTCAGCAGCCGATACGGTGTATGTGGATGTTACGTCGACTCCGAGTACTTCTCCGCCGCCGTCTCCGTCTTCGTCTTCTGTTGTCGCCCCGATAAATATTGAAGCGACGTGGGGAGCCGGAGGAACGTCGCCGGCATATGTAGGCATATATAGCCAACATGTGAGATTTACCTATCCGACGAGCAGTATGTCAAATGTGAGCGCCTTCCGGCTGTATCAGAAAAAGCCCGGAGAATCGGCGTTCACGGCTGTCGCGACGTTCTCTAATCCCACTTCGCTTCTCACGCCTTATCCTACGGGCGGTTCTTGCAACGGTAATTTGCGTTCCGGCTCATGGACCCTTGCGTTTTGCGCGGTTGGTTTCTGGACTGCTGGTAGTAATAACGGATCCTCTTCGCAATTTCCCGTAGGAGAATACCAATCATACTTGACTACGGTTGACTCTTCCGGAGTTGAAGGGTCGGCCTCGGCCCTTGCGTATCACTACGCCTTGGACAGAACGGTTATTAAAAGTCCAACTGCGGCCGTTTCTCCTGTTTCGCCAACGCCGATATTTATGTGGACCGTGCCCAGCGGATGGCCGTACAATAATTTATACGCAACTATTAAAGTGTACGACGCGACAAGCGTGAGGTGGGATACATTTGTTTCGTACAATGTTTCCGGTATTACCGAGTATTCAAAAACATATACCGGTTCTGCTTTTGAGCCCGGAAAATCGTACACCGTCTATATCCGTGCCGGTTCTGCCGCAACCACAGATAAGAGAGCGTATATTTCGATGAATTTCGCCACTACCACGTTCTGGGTTGCTTCTTCAACAGTCGCGGCTTCTACGTCTACCTTGCCATCAGTCATTTTACCCGCTCCCACTGAAATGCTGGCGAATTGGGGCATTAGCCAGCCGCCGCGCATCGGTCTTTTTTCGCAGTCAGTTTCATTTCGGTACTCGTTGGTCAATAACACCAGTACGGCCGAACTTCGTCTGTATCACAAAAAACCAGGCTGGACAAGTTTTAGCCGCGTTGCAGAATTTGAGAAACTCGAAACTGCTTCGGGGCCGAAATTTGGCTCTTCCGGCGAATGGGGAGTAAGCCCCACTAACGATCCGGATAATTGGGTTATTATAACCAAAGAGGTTCAACCATCCTCTTATTTTGCCGTAGGCGATCACAGTTTTTATCTAGTTGCGGTTGATTTTTCCGGCAACGAAGGCACGCTGTCCGCAATCACCACTCATCGTCTGCTCCCGCACCTCACTATTCAAAGCCCGACCCAAGATCAATCTCCCGCGCCACTTATTCCAACTTTCAATTGGACTTCGATAAGCGGATGGGCTCAAGGCTCCAGACCCTATAATATTGTAGTGGCTGATCAATCTTTGTTGAGCCAAGGGGCGTCTTCTATTGTCTGGCAAAAATGGTATCAAATCGGCTCGCCGCCGTATGTGTATGACGGCCCTGCGCTGGATCCGAATAAAAAATATGTAGTCAATATCTGGGGATATGGTTCGCTTTCGGGAATGCCGGTTATGTCCATGCCGGCTGCAACTACTGTTTTTTGGGTAAGTTCTACCGTGCTGGCGTCGCCGCCCCCGCCTCCCCCTTCCAAGCCGGATTTAACCGTTCTCGATATTTACGATGATAACGGAAAGCTCTCGGTAAAAATCGGCAATATCGGAGAAGCAAGCTCGCCAAGCGGCGTCGGACATCTTTACATTTGGATAGATGACCAGTTGAAATGGACATACAGCTTAAGCACGTTTTCTAATCAGTCTTTTCTTTTTCCCGGAGGCGTAACCGTAGGTCAGCCGCAATATTTGTCAGGCGAACATAGAATAAAGGCAACGATTGATCCGAATAATGCGATTGAAGAATCTAACGAAGCCAATAATACGCTTGAGAAAAAAGTTTCATTCGCCCAAACGGAGATTTTGCCGCTTCCGCCGCCCGTGTCCCCAAGTTATGTTCAGGGAACTGTTACCAATTCATTCGGAGCACCTCTCTCCGGTGTTGGCGTGCATATGTTTAAAAAAGACTTCAGCTTGAGTCATACGGCCACGACTAACGTGAACGGATTTTATCGCGTAAGCCTTCCGGCGGGAGTCTATTTTATTGAAGTTTTTGCGCCTTCGGGAATGACCGATTTGTTGAAACCCGATCCGGTTGAATTTTCTCTTTCAAGCGGCGAAACAAAAACGATTAATCTAGCGTTTGGCTTGTCGGCAAAAATTATTAAGGGCGCCGTAACATTCACAAACGGCGAGCCGGTATCCGACGCCCACGTGGGCGCCTATAATCAAAGTTCTGGCGAATGGAGAAGTACGCTTACCGATAGTCAGGGAAAGTATTTACTCCGCGTGGGTCCGGGTAAGTGGCTGGTGGGCATTCGGCCTGTAAATCCCACGGTCGCAAAATGGCGAGAACCGAGACAATTCCAAGAAGTCCAATTTACAGATGCTCCGCAGTCAGAAACGATAACAGCAAATTTTGTCGTTCCGGCAGCAGATGCTAAAATCACCGTGCGAGTGTTTGACGAAAGTGGCAATCCTTTAAGCGGCGTCACGATTGTTTTGGACGCAATGAGTGCTGCAAATCCCCAGCCGTCGCAAGCAACTACCCCTTCATCTGAATTTAGAAAATCGGACGGCTCCGGCATCGCAGTTTTTCTGACAACGCCGGGCAGATATTATGTGAGGGCCTCTTTGTCTTCCGAGGCCGGTTATATAAATCCTGAAGAGCAAATGCTTGAACTAACGGCAAAAGAAGAAAGGCTGATTACCCTTGTATTCCGCAGACCGGAAATGGCGAATACCGCAGTGATCGTCGGCGCGACAAGATTAGCTGACGGCGCGCCATCTGACGCATTGGTGTGGGCTTGGTCGGAGAAAGGCAGGTCTCATCAAGCAAGGACAGATATAGACGGCAACTTTAGTTTCCAGCTCTCCATAGATGATCGGTGGCACTTGGGCGCCGGCAAAGAAATAAACAATATCCCGCATAAATCTTCGGAGGTAATCATTGACGTTTCTGCGGCCGGAGTACCGCCGGTTGAGCTTACGCTCACCGTCTTTAGCCTGCGCCCGCTTCCCCAGCCGGTAAATGTAGTAAAGAGTGCGATTCAATCCATTGTAGCCCAAGACGAAGATGGCGCGAAAGTGGTAATTCCGCCTAAAAGCGCCGCAGCGAGCGGCAATGTCACGGTTCAAATGACGCCAACCGTAGAAGTGCCGGTTCAGCCTGCCGCGAAAGTTCTCGGCGCAGCGTATGACATCACCATCAAGGATCAAGCCGGAAAAGAAGTTAAAGACTTTCAGCAAGAAGTAGAAATAAGCCTTCCGTATGATGAAGCCGAGCTGAAACGGCAGGGGATGAGCGAAGATTCAATCGTGCCGAGCTTTTTTGATGAAGTGGCGCAAGCGTGGATGAAAGTTGATAATTTCACCATCGACAAAGAAAAGAATGTCGTTATTGCCAGAGTTAAGCATCTTACTCGTTTTGCAATTGTTTCTGCGGCAGACATTACTCCGTCACTGGGGCCGACTAATGTAAGCGTCTCCGCTATCGGCTCGGGCAAGATTAGGGTAACCTGGCGTAACCCAACAGCGGATTTCCGGCACGCGAAGGTGTATAGATCGGATGTTTCCGGTGTTCTTGGTGCGGCTGTTGCCGCAGAAATTCCCGGAGCAGAATTTATAGACAGTACCGTTGTTGACGGCACGGTATACTATTATTCCGTCCGCGCCATTGATCCGGCCGGCAACGAGTCGGTGAACTCTGACCAGGTAAGCGTGAAAGCGGTTGGGACAGCTGCAAAAGAGAAAGATTTGCCGCCCGGCCAGACTAGAAAACTCGAGGTTTTACGAAATTTGAACCTTGGTTCCCTTGGCGATGACGTAAAAACTCTTCAAGAATTGTTGGTTAAAGAAGGCGTTTACCCCGAAGGCCTCGTTACGGGCTTCTTCGGAGATTTGACCAAGCAAGCCGTGATCCGTTTTCAGGAGAAGTATACTACTGATATTCTTGTTCCCAGCGGCTTGACCGGCGGTAACGGCTTTGTTGGTCCTTCAACCCGGAAAAAAATAAATGAAATTCTTGACCGCGGCATTGCGGGTTTATCTCCAGGGCAGGCAACAAAAAAAGAAATCCTCCGCAACCTTGCTCGCGGAGCAATTGGAGAGGACGTGACAATGCTTCAAGAACTGCTTATTAAAGAGGGGGTCTATCCGGAGGGTTTGATCACCGGCTTTTTCGGCGATCTCACTAAACAAGCAGTCCTTCAATTCCAAGAAAAATACGCGTCAGAAATTTTGTTACCCGTCGGATTGAATACCGGAAATGGCTTTGTTGGTCCATCCACCAGAAAGAAGGTTAATGCGCTTCTTGGAATCTAACATTAGAAACCATGGGGATAAAGGTCGACCGATGAAATGTTAATTAAATGAAACTATGGACAAAACTGTAATCATTGTCATTCTCTCAATTTTGCTGGTCGTAAGTCTTGGCTTTGGAATATATTCCTACCAGAAAGGTTCGGCGCCAGCCGAGGTAAAGGAAGTAATTAAGGAGGTTATAAAAGAAGTGCCGGCGGCCAGCGCGCCGTCAGATGAAAAACTGTGCGATCAAATACCGATATACACCGGTTCATTCGGCGATGGGAGCTTGAGTGGTTTATATCCGAATGTTGCTCAAGATGTATGCAGGCTTGCCTTTGCGGTTGATAAGAGCAGCGTTGAAATTTGCAAGAGTTTGAAGGGTCCGGCCGAGGTGCATGGCATGTGTTATTCGCTTATTGCGTCTAAAACCGGGGATGAAACCGTATGCGAAGGAGCGGCTTTTGAGGCTCGCGATCGTTGTTATTTATCGATTGCCCAGCAGACCGGCGATGTTTCTGCTTGCGAGAAAATTCGTTCAGTGAACGAGAAAGAGAATTGCATCACAAATTACGTTTCGCGAACCGGAGATGTTGAAGGTTGCAAGAAAATTACCACCGCAAACGGCCGCGACAACTGCTACATGAATCAGGCCTACCGCGATCCATCGCTGTGCGACAAAATTACTAATAGCCAAACGAAGCAAAGCTGCAAATCCAATGTCGGCCGATAGACATCTTGATTCCAACTGTATGGATATTAAAGCGGCGCCTCTGAACGCCGCTTTAAAGCGCGAAGTATCCTGATAAAGGGAGTTCATTTAAAAATTGACCGTTTGCCCCCGTTCTTTTATAATTACTCCTAAGATGGAGGATAATCAGGATCAAGAAAGCGGTACTCCGTCAAAGCTGCGCGTTGCCCCCCTTGTCCTGGCATGGGAATTGGGTTATACGATTGCGATTCCAATTGTGGGTTTAGCGCTTCTCGGTCGAGTTGCGGATTCATATTTCAATACATCGCCCATATTGCTTCTGGTAGGAATTTTTCTCTCAATTTTGACATCAAGCTACTTAATCTACAAAAAGGTAGTCAATATTCTAAATTCCAAATTCTAGATTCTGATTTTTATGGTTCACATTTCTCTTTCCGCAGAAAAAATCGTAGAACTTTTCGGATTCCCGATCACGAATACACTGCTGACTTCATGGCTCGTGATGGCGTTTTTAATTTTAGGGGCGTATATGTTAAGCAGGCGACTCGCGGTTTTACCTGCCGGTTCACAGAACTTTTCCGAGATGGCAATTGACGGGTTGCTGAATTTTATGACTACCATTGCCGGCAATCGAAAGGACGCCGAACGATTTTTCCCGATTGTTGCGACGATTTTCATTTTCGTTCTTCTTGCGAATTGGGCAGGTATTTTGCCCGGCGTCGGAAGCATCGGTTTTTATGAAGAGGCTATTCGAGAGGAGCATGGTGAAGCGCAGCGAACATTTGTGCCATTTTTCCGGTCCGTGAACTCCGATCTCAACATGACATTGGCGCTCGCGCTTATTGCGGTGACCCTTAGTCATTATTTCGGCGTTGGCGCATTGGGAGCCTTCCGTCATGCCGGAAAGTTTTTTAACTTCAGAAATCCCATCAATTTCTTTGTGGGACTACTTGAATTTATCAGCGAATTTGCTAAAATAATTTCATTCAGCTTTCGATTGTTTGGTAATGTTTTTGCAGGAGAAGTACTGTTAGTAATTATTACATTTTTGGCGCCGGTAATTGCCCCTGTTCCATTTTACGGACTGGAACTGTTCGTCGGTTTTATCCAAGCATTAATATTCGCAGTATTAACAATGATGTTTCTTGTGGTCGCAACGAAACACCAGTACTAGCTCTTAGCCAGCAGCTTCTTAGCTTATTAGAAGAAAGACTAAAAAGCTAAAAAGCTAAAAAGCTAAAAAGCTAATTTATGGAAAGTTTTGATGTAAAATCGCTTGCTGCTGCTATCGCAATTGCAGTAGGCGCGCTCGGTCCGGGGCTCGGTATCGGCATGCTTGCCGGAAAGGCAATGGAAGCAATCGGCCGCAACCCTGAAGCAGCGCCAAAGATTCAGACAGCTATGATTCTGGCGATTGCCTTCGCGGAAGCCATCGCGATTTATGCGTTGGTAGTGGCCCTGATCATTAAATTTGTCTAGATACCAGAAATACAACTGGTTATTTTAGGAGACAACACGTTGTAATTTACTTTTATTCGCGGTATCATAATTCTATTATGATTAGCAGGGCGCAATCTATTGTGACAATTCCTTCTCGAGTTTCGAAAGGAGAGGAACTTGTTGTAATACCTAAAAAATTATATGAAGAACTGCTTGATTCTAGTCTCGCCGAAGAACGACTTTTAGAATTGGCCAAGGAAAGCAAAAGATTGTTAAAAAGAAACAAGCTTCCGAAGCTGCGATCACTGGCCGAATTATAATGCGAGCGGATAATATTTATTACCATCCGAACTTTTCCAAATCGTTCAAAACGTTGCCGCAGATAATTAAAGAAAAGGCTATAAAGCAAGAGGCGATATTTAGACAGAAGGTTTTTGATAAAAGGCTGAATACTCACAAACTCCACGGACGCTTAAAAGATTTGTGGAGTTTTTCAATTGACAATAAATATCGTATCGTCTTTCTTGTCGAAAAAGGCAAAATCGTTTTCCTTGAGGTGGGCGATCACGATGTATATAAATAATGTCTGAATTAATTCACAATTTAGGCATTGACTGGAAAGTTCTTATCGCGCAAATTGTGAATTTTGCGATTCTTTTGTTTTTGCTCAAGAAATTCGCATATAAACCGATTCTAAAGATTCTCAACGAACGAAGACAGAAAATAGAAGAGGCAATTGAAAGGTCAAAAAGCGTTGACCTGCGGATGCAGGAAATTGAAACGCTAAAACAGCAGGTTTTAGATCAAGCGAGAAAAGAATCGGAGAGTATTTTAAAAGCCGCCGAAGAAGCTGCTCAAGAGGTACAGGAAAATATTCTGAAAGAAACTCATGAAAGATCAGAGCGGTTATTGAAAGAGGCGGAGAAAAAAATCGGGGCAGAGCGGGAAAAACTGGTCCAAGAGGTCAAGGCAGGGGTTGCTACGGTTGTTACGCTTGCGGTTGAAAAAACGGTAGGCGACGTCTTCGACGAGGGGGCACAGGCGCGAATGACCGAAGAAGCGCTTCGGGTTGTACGAGCCGAAAAAATAATATGATTAACGGCAAAGAAGAAAAAATGCCACCGAGGACGGAATTGACGGAAGATGAGTTGGCGCGCTCCAAACAACTTGACAGAGAAACCGAAAACGAAAAGCGCTATTATGAACGAATCGGCGAGCGGGCTGAATTGTGGAATTCTATTATTGACGGATCCCGTATTCACGGTGATTTTAAAATGACGTTCAAAAGCATTATAAGTAAGATGGAAAATGCCCGTTTCGGAGACGCCTTGAGATTACGTGATATTATTGCTGCCGTAGCGGAAGATCTTTTAAAGCTATCAGTGCGCGCAGCGGTGAGTTATAAATCCAGACCTGAAGCGCGCGAGGAAGTAGAAACAGTAATCGACAGCGTAAAAGACGACATACTTGCTTTTCATAAAGAAATAACCTCTTGATCATGAAATTTTCTCCGAAACAACATGCAGAAATTTTATATGAACTCTTGGAGGGAAAGACGGATAGCGAAAAGAAAATAGTTATTAAGAAGCTTGTTTTGTTTTTGGCAAAGAACAAAGATCTTTCGCTATGGAAGCAAATTGCCGAGGAATTTGAGAAATATTATTATCAGCAAAAGGGGATTGAAAGAGTTGAAATAACCACCGCAGATGGTAATTTCCAACTTCCAACTTCCAATTTCCAAAAAACATTCAAAAAGAGCGCCGAAATTGTTGCCCAAAAGGACTCATCGTTAATCGGTGGGATTAGAATAAAGATTGGGGATCGGATGATTAACAACACCATCCGTTCGCGGCTAGAAAAATTAAAAGAAGCATTATCCTAAATTTTAATGAACAAAGACCAGATTCTTCAACAACTAAAAGATGAAATTCTTCAAATAAAACGAGAATTGCAGATCGAAAATGTCGGCACGGTTTTTAAAGTTGGCGATGGCGTTGCGGAAATTCATGGGCTCTCAAATGTGATGTACTCGGAGATGTTAGAATTTCAAACAGAAAAAGAGAAGGTCTACGGCCTCGCTCTGAATCTCCTTGAAGATTCGGTCGGCGCAATCATTTTGGGTGATTTTAGGAACATCAAAGAAGGGCAAACCGTAAAAGGAACCGAAAAAGTACTTTCGATACCCGCTTCCGAGGAACTGTTGGGGCGCGTGATTAATCCTTTAGGGGAACCCTTAGACGGCGGTCCTCCGCTTCACCGCGAAAAAGCCGCATATTATCCGGTCGAGAAAATCGCATCCGGCGTCATCACGCGAGAGTCGGTAAACACACCGCTCCATACGGGTATCAAGGCCATTGACGCTATGATTCCGATAGGCCGTGGCCAACGGGAGCTTATCATCGGCGACCGGCAGATCGGAAAAACCGTCCTTGTCACCGACACCATTATTAATCTCGGCAGGGATCCTCGATACAAAACGCCGGTGTGTATTTACGTCGCAATCGGACAAAAGGAATCGAAGATTGCGAAGCTCGTTCAAGACCTTAAAAGATACGGGGCCATGGATTATACAATTGTAGTATTGGCTTCCGCATCATCTCCTGCGCCGCTTCAATATCTCGCGCCTTACGCTGGCTGTGCGGTCGGAGAGTATTTCATGGATAAAGGCGGAGACGCATTGGTGATATATGATGATCTTACGAAACACGCATGGGCATATCGGCAGATTTCGTTGCTTTTGAAGCGGCCGCCCGGACGAGAAGCGTATCCTGGAGACGTGTTTTATCTTCACTCGCGGCTCCTTGAACGCGCCGCAAAAATGAATAAAGATCACGGCGGAGGATCTTTAACCGCGCTCCCCATTATTGAAACGCAATTAGCCGACATCTCGGCTTATATTCCCACGAATGTCATTTCGATTACCGATGGTCAAATCTATCTTGAGCCTGAACTATTTTATCAAGGTGTGCGTCCGGCGTTAAACGTCGGCCTCTCGGTTTCACGCGTCGGTTCAGCGGCACAGACCAAAGCGATGAAAAAAGTCGCAGGGCGTTTACGGCTTGAACTTGCGCAATTCAGAGAGCTTGCCGCATTCGCGCAATTCGGACAAGACCTTGATGAGGCGACAAAGAAACAGATCGAACGCGGAAAACGCCTCACCGAACTATTAAAACAATCGCAATTTGCCCCCATGCCGTTCGAGGATCAAGTATGCTCGATCTTCGCCGCAGTAAACGGTTTTATGGACGCCGTCCCCGTCGAACGCATCCAGGAATTTGAAAAGAAATTCCTCAAATTTCTTCATGAGCGACACAAAGAAATTCTCGACAAAGTCCGCGGAACAGGGGATTTATCCGAGGAGCTAGATAAAAGACTCCGTTCTACCACAGAAGACTTCAGCAAGAATTATTTCGGGAAGGCCAACGAATAATCATATTGTTCGAGCTTGTCGAGAATTATATAATCATGGATTCATGGAAATGGTATGTATACATAATTCAGTGTAGAGATAATACATACTATACAGGCCTGACAAGGGATCCATAGATAAGAAATGAGCAACGTCTATCAAAATTCGGATCAAGATATACATCAACCCACGGCGCTAAGAAATTAGTATATCTTGAAGAATATGAAGACTTGGAAGTAGCGAGAAATCGAGAAAAGCAAATTAAAGATTGGAATAGAAATAAAAAAGAGAAATTAATCAAAGGCGAGTGGGGTAAATGGTAAAGCTTCTCGACTCGTTTCGCTCGCCCGAAGGATAAAAACAACAATACCTCCGCCCGCTCAATCAAAAACGAATAAAGTCCACAGAAAATACCTAGAGTATGTCTAAAAATCCTTTTCCGTCGTGAAATTGCTCCTGTTCGAGTGAGGCAAGGAGCGACGACGAGGTTGTATACGGAATATACGCCAAGGACCTGCCTGCCGGCAGGCAGGGGAGCAACGATGCCGCAACCGAACAGGAGCAATTGCAACAGGAAAGGGGGGTTTTTTCAGACATGCCCTATGAGGCAGAAATACTCATGGACCAAATAAAAATTATTAAAAAACCCATCAATAAGAAAGAACTTCACGATATCATAAAAACTCAAGGCAGTGATTTGGTGAAGGCAGTAATCGATATAGAGCATGAAATTATGGCGATTGGCGGAGAACTTCATGCCGACGAGGAAGTATTGTTGATGGAACAAGGGACAAAGCGTGAACATACATGGGGTATTAATTTGTATCCTGAAAAGGGAGGTGATGATTGGATCGAATTTGATTCCATGATAAACATCAAGCCATCATTTGGAAATCGCTCCCGCGGCGTAGACGACGTCGTAATAAAAGAAAAAATCAAACGTGTTGTGCGCAAACTGATCCATGAACCAAACAACAATCATACATAAAGAGCTTGCAGCTGGAAGATGGCGCGCGTTTTCACTTGCCGAACAGCTTGGAAATATTGGGAGTGAAGCAAGTCGCGCAATGCGTTGGAAAAATAAAGATGAAAAATTGTTTCAAGGCGCGATAGACAGGGCGCTTGAGCTTTTTGATTTAACGCTTGCGGATCCTAGGTGGCGAGGCGGACGCCTCCGTGAAATCGCGAGGGCGCGGGAAGTATTCTGTGATACGTTCTTAAATGACGGAAAAGAGTATCAAAGCACCCCCCAAGACCTTGACCGATACTTCTACTACTTTGCGCTTATAGCTCGAAAGAATTCCAAATTTTAAAACTGGCCCCCCAAAATTCTATATTCTAAATTCTACTCGTACGCCCTCCGCCTGATCAATCAAAAAACAATAAAAGATTTCGGTAAAAATTATTTTAACAAGATATGAATTTAAAGGAATTTTTAAAACCCAGTCGCGGAAAAATACTGATCTTTGTTTTATTAATCACGCTTACAATTATTACTACTATTATCGCTGGTACAAATAGCAGTGATGTTTGCATAGGCAACTGCACTTATAAAAGAAATATTATTGCGGAAAGCGCCGAAAAAGTTTTGTACGTATTTGCTTTGCCAGTCGTTTTAGGAACTTGGGTAAACACTCACGTCCAACCGATATTGGGAGACATAGTAACGATTTTGATCGTTTTATCAGCCGAACTCGCTTATTTATACCTGCTCTCCTGCGCCACTATATTTATTTACCAAAAAATTAAAGGAGTAAAATCACCGTCGAATCACTAATTTCTATTTTCTACATTATTCTAAATTTTAGTCGTATACCCTCCGCCCGATCGATCAGAAACGAATAAATTCCGTTAGAAATTCCTGCTGAGTATTTATATTTCCTCGAGAACTATCTCGCGCTGGGGCAATCCGCATAATACGATAACGAGATATTATTTATAACGGGATAAGAGCAACCGTAAACATCGCCCAGGTCATGGAAGCAATGGAGGCCCATCATCAAGGAAAGGATAGCCAGTTTTATACATTCATATGGCATCAAAAGAGCATCTTGCGCTTGTACAGTCGCTTATAAAGGATGGGTATCTGCATACTTCGCATATCGTCGAAGCATTCCGCACCATTGATCGTGTTCATTTTGTACCCGATGCGCTTAAGAATGGAGCGTACGTGAATGCTCCGCTTCCGATCGGTCACGGACAAACAATATCGCAGCCGCTGACGGTTGCCTTTATGTTTGAATTGCTTCAGCCTGAATCAGGGCATCGCGTGCTCGATGTGGGAGCAGGATCGGGGTGGACGACTGCTTTGCTCGCGCATATAGTAGGTGTAAAAGGTAAGGTATTAGCGGTTGAGAGGGTTCAAGAGTTGGCGGAATTCGGAAAAATAAACGTGGCAAAATTTGACTTCATTGATAAGGGGATTGTGGAGTTTTTGTGTGCCGATGGTTCGAGGGGGTATCCCGCCGGAGCTCCGTACGACCGCATTTTAGCCGGCGCGGCGGCGTTCGGTCAGATTCCCCAGGCGTGGAAAGAACAATTGGCGGTAGGCGGACGGATTGTTGCGCCGGTAGATATGAGCATAGTGCTGATAGAACGTAATTCCGACAGAACGTTCACGGAGAAAGATTATTTTGGATTCAGCTTCGTGCCGCTTATACGGGAATGAACCTCAGACCAGCAAGTCTTCGACCTCATCGAGTCTGATGACTCTCAGAGTCAGAACGACCTGAGGGTCTCAGACCCGAATGGGCTGGTCGGAATTTAGTTAAAATAGTATATAGCACGCGGTCAGGATTTAACCATCATCCGATTCGCGCGAATCGGAGGATGGTTAAATATGAAAATATGAATTGGAAGTGAAACTCCCAGACCGTTCGAAAACTCGTTATTGTTTAAACTTGTCGAGAACTAAACACATATTTTAAGCCAAAATTTATGCTTCTCGACAAGCTCGAAGAATAAATTTTGGTATTCTCGGACGGTCTGGGCTTCTTTCGATTCGGTGTGGAGCGAAACCCCGCACCGAAAGCCCTTCGGGCTTGGCATCTTCATTCCCGGACAGGAGTCTGGGACTTTCTGGTACGGGGTAAATCTCCCGCCCTGGAAGTCGACCTTGGCTGATTGATTGGAATATCGTGGTATCATTAAGGAATCCACCATGAATGATAAACTCATAGCGGTAATTATCTCACTATCCATAACTGCGACAGGTATTTTTATCTACCATTTTCTGGTGACCAACGAAGTGCTTGAGGTATTGGAACATATTAATACCAATAATGCTGCTGTCTCGGTTTCTCATCGGGAGCCGCCGAAGTTGATATTGGAATCTATGCCGGTTGATGGGTCGCCGTCTTCGGAGGATAGTAGAAAAGGCAAAGAGACGGCCGTACGCGAAATTGTTGTTTCGCCGCCGGATTTAACTTTTAAGATTCCACACTATATTTACGAAGCGGGAGCGCAAAGAACGGTGATGCTTGATACGAAAATTCTGCGGGTTGCGAAATACGTCATTGGAGATCAAAGCGTGCGTGTCACGGCAGATGTTCCTGTTTGCGAGAGGGGAACGTGCGGTGAGACGAGTTCGGGCTGGCCGATAACGCGAAACCAGTCGCTCATTGCGATCGACTTCGAGTTTACCAACTCAAACCGCGTGGGGGCCGTTGCCATAGATCCTGCCAAACAAATGCGATTAATCAACGAAAAGAATTTTTATGTCCCCAGAATAGCAAGCCTTGGCAATACGGACTATATCGAAATACCTGAACTGTCTACCGATACAAAAACGGTTATTGCCTATATACCTCGCGACATCAATGTATTGAATTTCATTTTCGGCGCAGACATCAATAATCCAGCCGGCATTTTTAAAATCGATTTTGGTACGAAAACAGTAGAAGCGCTGATCGGCCTAAAGACTCCCTTTGACAGAGCATATATTGTATGATATGATGAACCTGGTATTCGTAGTATGCGTTCGTACCACACTAACCAGCAAGGAGGGGTCATATGGGCTTCAACACCGTGGTTATGTTCCGTAACGATGCTGCGGATGTGTTGAGGGGAAATCCGCGGGAAGTAGCAGAGGCAGTTCTTGGTGCCATGAATTGCCTTCAGGATGAGGAGCGTGGTAATCTCATGAAAACCATGGGGACGCGTCATGCGGACTACCCGGCGCTCTACATTTTGGCGGGAAATACCCTCATGGAAGTGACCGCTGAAACTCTGAAGGATGATTGGATAAAAGAAGCCGTTCAAGACGTTTTGCGACGACAAGGCTTGCGGCTCGTCCGAGACAACCCTCGTTCTTAAGGTTTCTCTGTATCCACAGCCCCATGCTTGTACGGGGCTGTAACTATTTCAGGACCTGTAAATTTCATGCATATACCGACACCCTTGACATCATGTTGGCATTTGATATGCTTATTATATATCCGCAGACAGCAGGTTGTCGTCCGTCAGCTGGCGGAGGCATAAATCCTGCCGAGGAATTCGGTAAACTTATTATCTTATAGATGATGGTTTACTAATAGGATTCGCTGCGGATAGATATCCGCTTTATTTTTTTGAAAAAGAGGTTGTACTAAAAAGCTACAAACTACAAACTAGTCTATGCCTTTAACTCGCCAGCAAAAAGAAGATATTGTTTCTCAAACCGTCGAATTGTTGAAGAAATCGAACGGCGTCATTTTCACTGATTTCACCGGCGTCGGCGTCGAGTCGATCCGCAGGCTGCGCCGTTCATTAAAAGAAATCGGGGCGACCTATCAGGCGACAAAACGGACGCTTGTAAGGATTACATTTAAAAAGACAGGTGTTGATGCGGCGGATCAATTGGTAAAAACATCGATGGGCATGGTATTTTTTCTCTCTGATCTGCCGGCTACGGCTAAAGTGCTGTATGAATTTTCAAGGAAAGAGAAAAACTTCAAAATCCTCAATGCGTTTGATTTTACGCAGAAACAATGGGTGGAAAGCAAAGAAGTCATCGCGCTGGCAAAATTGCCGCCGCGACAAGATCTTCTTACGCAGCTTGTATACGTTTTATCATCGCCAATGCGGAAATTGGCATATGTGGTCGATCAAATAGCAAAAAATAGGGTTTAGCGTTTAGGGAATTATGAGAATAAATTTATGCCCTAAACGCTGACCGCTATACGTTAAACGCTCATCATGAGTAACTATCAAGATCTTATAACGAAAATTGAATCAATGACGGTTGTTGAATTGAATGAATTCGTGAAAGCGCTTGAAGAAAAGTTCGGCGTGTCTGCTGCCGCGATGGTTGCAGCCGTTCCTGCTGCGGGAGGAGCCGGCGATGCCGCAGAGGTAAAGACGTCATTTGACGTGATGTTGACCGGAGCCGGAGGGCAGAAAGTGCAGGTCATTAAAGTAATCAAAGATGCGCTTGGTATCGGACTGATGGAGGCGAAAGCGATTGTCGAAAGCGCGCCGAAATTGGTGAAAGGGGAGATGAAAAAAGAGGAGGCGGAAGAGTTGAAGAAAAGATTGGAAGCAGCAGGAGCTACGGCGGAGTTGAAATGATTATAGGTGCCCCCTTGCTTGATACAACCCCACTCCGACTCATAATCATTTCATTTTTTTGTAAGGAAAATGAAGGAGGGATAAAAAAGACTCGCAGAAATGCGGGTCTTTGACGCTTGAGGAGAAGAAAAAATGAGGATAAAAAAATGAGTTGAGCGCCAACAAAATCTGATATACAATGGTTTTAGAGATAAAAGAAGAGGAGCATTTTGGGGCGGTTAGTTCAGCGGTAGGGTATCGCACTTTCACCCCGTTAGATTCATGCGCGATTAGCTCAGTGGTAGAGCGTACGGTTCACATCCGTAAGGCCGCAGGTTCAATCCCTGCATCGCGCACCAAGAATTTAACGGGGTAAGCATTGCAGGGGCCACAGGTTCGAACCTTGTACCGCCAGCCACCTTGAGATAGGTTCGGAGTCCGAGGTGCATCGGATTCGTAGAAAAACCGCCGATAGTGTATAATATGCCAATGAAAACGATTTCGCTATTTCCCCCCGCGTTATTTTTCTCCGCGTTGCTCGTCGCGGCATTTGCGGTTGGGGTAATGGAAATTCAATTTTTAGAATCCGCGCTAGCCCAAGCGGAAGAGATTCCAAAAGAGATTCCGGGTGTGATGCCCGGTGGTGCGAGCGCGGCATGCGGCGAAGATGAATTCCGCGCCTGCATGGAAGGAAAAACTTCCGAAGTCAATGCCTGCGGTCGGGGGTGTCCGCAGGGGGTAAAACCTTGCTTGCCCGGCGATCCTCCGGGGGCCACATGTTACGGTTATGACGTGGGTTGTTTAAATGCCTGTTCTTCGGCCGCTGAACAGACGTGCCGAATCAAAACGACTTGTCCGCCAGACGTTCCGAAATCGTCATCCCCGCCGCCACAAACAATGATTGGATTGCCATCGTCGCAAGAGATAATGGAAGACGCGCCGCTAAGAATAAAAGGAACACTATCGCCCGACCAGACCGTTCACACCGTTGACGATTCTGAATTTATTGAAGAAACAGAATCGCTTGCGGACACCAAACCACAAAAAATAGGTCCGTTTAAGGAAGAATGGGAACGACTTCGCGCGTTGCGGCCTCCTCCGAAAGGTAATGACTGGCCGGTGTACGTGTTAGCCATTGACGGTGACGGTAAGGGGGTTGAGGTTCAGACTGAAGGCAGAAAGGATTGGATCGGTGTCAGTGGAGGCGACATCATTCCCGAAACGGGTGGTTATATTCAGACTGATTTTGATACAGAAGTAACCCTCGTTATGCCGGACGGTAGTATAGTTACAATAGGTGAATTGAGTCAAGTTCAACTCGATCTCAGGCCGAGGCCCCTGGGTGCTAATCTCGAGCTTAAACTTGGCGATATGAACCTTGATGTAAATCCGGGTACTTTCTCGGCCGACACGCAGATTCGTGCGGGCAATATCGTGACAGGCGTTCGAGGAACCCATTTTGGAGCCGCGTATGATCCCGAAGCTGATTTTGCCGTTTTCGAAATCTATGACGGAACAATTAGAGTGACGAGCGAAAAAACCGGCAAAACCGTCGCTCTTTCATCGTCTTACGATAAACCTATTAAGCGCGTTGAAATTGGAAAAGACGGTGAATTTGTTTATAAAACTGCTATTCCTGGGGATGAGTGGCAAAAGCGGCAGGAACAAGCGGGCGGCGAAAGCGAAGAAAAAAAGACGCCCTTGGCGTTTTGGGCGTTCGCTGTTGTTGGTTTTGCCCTTGCTGCCGGTGTCGGATTGGTACTCTATCGCAGGAAATCATTGGAAAGGCGAGTTTCTCAATAACAGATTCTCAAAAATTCACTCAAGAACTTTTCCCGCCACGACATACTTGTTGTGTGCGGAATGCGGATAATGTAATAATATCTATAAGGTCGAAACATGATTAAATAATCCTAAATTATCATGCCTTATTCGTGGATAGCGATTGGAGTCGGAGCAGTTCTGCTCATTTGGATCATTGCGGTCTTTAATTCTTTGGTTGGGAAAAGAAATCGTGTCAAAAACGCGTGGTCAGACATAGATGTTCAGCTCAAGCGCCGTTACGATTTAGTTCCGAATTTAGTAGAAACCGTAAAGGGCTACAAAGGATACGAGGCCTCGGTTCTCGAAAACGTTACCAAGGCGAGGACCAGCGCGATGAATCAAAGCAGTGTGGACGGTAAAGCCCAAGCTGAAAATATGTTGTCGGGCGCTTTGAAAAGTCTATTTGCCGTCGCTGAGAACTATCCTCAATTACGAGCATCGGAAAATTTTCAAAAGCTCCAGGATCAGCTTTCCTCTCTTGAAAACGACATCCAGTCAGCAAGACGCTATTACAACGCCTCGGTGAGAGAATTAAACAACGCGGTTCAAGTTTTTCCGGCCAGTATTGCCGCCGGAGTTTTCGGCTTTAAGCAGTCCGAGTTTTTTGGCACAGACGAGAGCGAGAAGGGCGCGGCGAAAGTGTCGTTTTAAGATTGGATATGAAAATTAAGCGAAGCAATGCCATCGGGAGTTTTGTCATTGTCGGCGTTTTGCTGACGCTTTTTGGTTTTCATCAAATAGTCCGGGCAGAAACGGAAATAATAAATAATTTTAACGCCGACATAGCCATTCAAAAAGACGGCTCTGTTTTTGTTTCCGAAAATATTATTTACAATTTCGGCTCAAATCAGAAGCATGGAATTTTTAGAGACATTCCTCTCACGGCCGTTAATGGGCCGCAGTTGAATATCAACGTCTCCGGTGTAAGCAATGAAATTGGACAGCCTTATCAATATACCGCTTCAATTACAAATAATGTTTTACGAATTAAAATCGGCGATCCAAACGTGTTTGTCGCCGGCATTAAAACTTATATCATCAGTTACCAGGTTTATAATGCCATCCGGACATTTAATAACCATGAAGAGTTGTACTGGAACGTTACCGGAAATCAGTGGCCGGTAGCGATTCAAAACGCGAAGGCTTCAGTGACCCTACCGGATTCGCCTATACCAAATGTCGAAATGGATTGTTTTACTGGATTGCAGGGCGACACTCAAAAAAATTGTATTTTTACTCAAGCCGATCCAAGTCTTAATTATTGGGCGACGCAACCTCTCAATGCGGATGAAGGTCTAACTCTCGTTCTGGGAATGCCTCTGGGATATATACAGAATACTTACGTTCCTTCACAAGAAATTTACCCTTCATCTAATACGTCAACCTCAAGTAGTAATTTTATTTTTGGGATCTTTTTGGGCCTTTTCATAATCTTCATTTTTGCACTAGTGATTTTATTTGCGTGGCGAGCCAAGGCCGCTAAGCCAAAACCGATTATTCCCAGCGAGCTACGAGGTCGGCCGGTAGTTCCAGAATACAATCCTCCTGATAATTTATCCCCGATTGACATAGGCGCGCTTTTGGATCGCCGAGTGGATATTACCGACATCTCCTCGGTCATTATGGACTTGGCCGTCAGGGGTTACATCAAAATTCGCTACACGGTTCAGGAAATCCGGTTTTGGCCAGATAAAAAAGACTTTGAGCTTATCAAACGCAAAGACGGCACTGATCTGGTCCACCCCGCGGATAAAATAATTTTTAAATTATTATTTAAGGGTCGCGGCAGCGTAAAGCTAAGCGACCTGAAAGAACAAAAAACTGATTTTCAGGCACAAATTAAAAAAATCCAGGAAGACACGGAACAATATCTGCGCGACAAAGGATATTTTGGTCAAGCGGCAAAAGATAGGTCAAAAAAATTGAAAACGTATTTATGGATTGCAACCGCTACTTTATTCATCGGAACTTTTTTGTTCATAACTTTTCCAAGCGGATTTGGATTTATATTCATTGTTTTGTTTGCGGGATTTGCGGGAACCGTCGTAGTTGTTTCCGTAATGCTCGTGCGACTGGCCAATAAACTCACGCCGCAAGGAATTGTTGCGCTTGGGAAAATTTTGGGATTTAAAGAATTTTTGCAGTTAACCGACAAAGATAAACTTCGCATTCTTAACGCCCCCGAACTACAACCGGAAATGTTTGAAAGATTTTTACCGTACGCGATGGTTTTGGGCGTTGAGGAGAAGTGGGCTCAAAAGTTTGAGGGCATCTATAACGCGACTCCGGATTGGTACGAAGACCCGACGGCGGCCAGTTTTGACAGTTATGTTTTCGCGCGCAACCTGGCTCTGTTTAACAGCTCCTTCAACCAAGTTCTCAGTATTCCTTCTTCAAGTTCAAGCAGCGGTTTTGGCGGCGGAGGTTCCTCCGGCGGTGGATCCGGAGGAGGCGGCGGCGGAAGCTGGTAAAATTCTTTAGTTAGATAGTATTATAACTGTATATGAGAAACAATGTGCCAATAAAAATAATCTCGCTATTTTTCGGCGCGCTGCTCGTTGCGGCATTTGCGGTCGGGGTACTGAACAATCAATTCTTAGAACTCGCGCCAGTCCAAGCGGAAGAGATTCTGGGTGTAATGCCCGGTGGCGCGAGCGCGGCATGCGGCGAAGATGAGTTTCGCGCCTGCATGGAAGGAAAAACTTCCGAACTTAACGCGTGCAGCGCGGCATGTCCTGTAGTAGAAAAACCTTGCCAGCCCGGCGATCCTCCGGGGGCCACCTGCTACGGTTCTGACATGAATTGTGTAAACGCCTGCTCTTCGGCCGCCCAACAGGAATGCCGAACCAAAACGACATGCCCGCCAGATGCTTCGAAATCGTCATCTCCGCCACCATCGGATACCCGCGATATTGATGTTGTTGAAGATCCCATTACGAAGTCTTTGAAGGAGGAAGGCGGCGATGGGGAGTCGTCAAACCCGCCGACAGCAGACGAACAGACCGTTCATACCGTCGATGACGCCGAATTTATTGAAGAAACGGAATCGCTTGCGGGCACCAAACCGGAAAAAGCAACGTCCTACCAAGATGATTTTTTAGAGAGCGAACGGGAGCAGCTTAATTGGGATCATCCGCCCAAGGGATTGGACTACGCCGTGGTCAAGGAGCTGACCGGCAGCGTGAAGTTCCAGCTTCGTAGCCAGAAGGACTGGAAGGACGCCACCGTGGGTATGAAGATCCGGCACGGGTCGATCATCCAGACCGACTTTGATTCCACGCTCGTCCTGGATTTCGAGGGCATTGCGGTGGTCAAGGTCGAGGAACTTACCCAGGTGGGGATCGAGAACTTCATCAAGAACCGCCCCGAGGCCAAGGCGGCGATGGTTCTGGATGTGCACCTGGGCGACATGAACCTAGACGTCAACCCGGGCACATTCTCTGCTGATGTGCAGATTAGGGCAGGAAACAATAGCGGGAGTGTTCAAGGAACGCACTTTGGGGTTGCGTACAATCCCGACACCGATGTTGCCGTTTATGAGATCTACGACGGAACAATCAGAGTGACGAGCGAAAAAACCGGCAAAACCGTTGTTCTTTCGTCGTCTTACGATAAACCCATTAAGCGCGTTGAAATTCCAAAAAGCGGCGAATTTGTCTATAAGACTGCCACTCCGAAAGATGAGTGGCAAGCGCGGCAAAAACAGGCGAGCAGCGAAAGCAAAGAAAAAAAGACGCCTTTAGCGTTTTGGGCGTTGGCTGTTGTCGGTTTTGTACTTGCCATCGGTGTCGGATTGATTTTCTACCGCAAGAAATTATCAGGAAAATGAGTTTTTCAGTGACAGAACGACCGTCTCAGTTATTCTGAGATAGGTTCGGAGTCCGAGGTGCCTCGGATTCCAAATAATTCAAATCCTCTCGCCCCTGCAGAATTGAGCGTCTGTTCGATGGTTTGAAGAAAATTTATGAGATTGCCGCAAAAGGCATGGGTGAGGAAGTTGTGACCAAAATGAAAGCTTCGGTGAAAAAATCGAGTGAGAAGAAAATAAAGTGACGTGCCGATATCTCGTTCCTGTGTCACTTTTGTCACTTTTTGATACGCTCGAGACCCGTCCAGAAATAAAGTAAAATTAGTTCGAAATCGCCTTACAGGGCTTGACCCACCACGGTTCTAGCTCAAAGAGGCCAACAAGTTGATGGTGCGGTTCGCGCATTATGCGAGTGGTAAATACGTCCTAATTTTAGCCACAGCAGTTTTATAACATCTAATCATGGATAAACTTAAAGAAGAATCACCGCTGAAAGAAGAATTGTTGCCTTTGCCAGGTGATTATTCACGAAATGAACTGGATGATTTATTGAGCGGGCGATTTTTCCCGGTCATAGCTGTAGCTACTATGGCTGCGGGATTTGCAGTGCTGGAATGGCTAAGTTTTTTGCTCCATGAACCGCGACATCCATGGCTTGCCACTATTGCGGCATTCCTTATAGGTCTAGGCGCTTTTCTGTATTCTAAGAAGGTGAGAAAAATGGCCCACAACCATCGTCTTGGTTATGAAGGGGAGGTTTTTGTAGGGCAGATTTTAGAAGGACTTCGCGTGAAAGGAATTGTTCCAATTCATAATGTGCCATGCGAAATTGGTGGAAAACGATTTAATATCGATCATGTTCTTGTGGGGCCAAAGGGAGTTTTTGCGGTTGAAACAAAAGCTCGGAAACATATTGGAACCAATGAAAGCATTGACTATAAAAATGGACGGCTGCTCATTGGGAAAAGCTATGATAGCAGTAATGCAATTAGGCAAATAAAAAGCAATGCGAAATATCTTAGTGATCTTTTAGGATATACCGGTGAAAAGATGTGGGTTTATCCGGTACTTCTTTTTCCCAGTTGGTTTGTTAAACCATCAGCGACCGCTGCTGTGGAAAATGAACATGAGATACTAATGCTTAATCCTAAAGCTTTCGGTAAGTGGATAGATCCGCGTCCTGATATATTGCGTCGGGAGCAAATAGACCAAGTTGTTATGGTTATATCGAAGTATGTTCATGATGAGATTAGCAAGCGCGATAATTGATGCGCGTGGCCGACCCGACTGCCTCGATCTGCTATACTGAAAGCGTCCAAATAATTCCTCAACGGCCTCACCGGAATTCGTACTAAACCCGAGTGGTCAGCAGTAAATACTTTTTATCGAGTGACCCAAGTGTCCAGGATTTTGTGACTTTAATTAAATTTCAGATTTTTCGACCCGACCTACGGGCCTCAAAATCGTGGGCCTCAAGAATGTTGCAATGATTTGCCAGGATTTGGTTCTAGGCTTATATGCCCCACTCGACTCGACGAAGTAGGGGTTACGGAGTGATATAAATTAATTCTTTTTTTGAAAAAAACCACGAAGAGTCTTCGTGGTTTTTTAGCGAGGGGTTTGCATGAAGGATTGGAGCGGTTCAGGTCGAATCCCCCGGACCGCATAATGATTGAGCAAGCTGTAGTATAAGTTGTGGCTCGGGATTTTCCGGTTTCCAGTCTGAATTTGCAAAGAGTATGTCTGCGGGCGATTTTCCTTTTAATTCTTCTCTTGCCCTGAAGAACCATTCGAGAATACCCTTGCTATTATACGTTCCGGAAAGACAATTTGTTATCCGGGTTAAAAATTCGACTTGTTCCGGCGACCTTGGGGGTCCACCTTCGATTTCACACACCGTTTCCTCTTTTTCGTATGGTTCATTTTTTACGGACCAGTTTCATTGTAGCAGATGCAACGTGCTTGTCTAGCGAAATAATGAATATCCTGCCGACTTTTAATCTCGGGCGGGGTGTAGCACGAAATCAATGCCTCGTTTCGCGCCATGGCGAGCGTTGCGAATTAATATAAGCGTCTTGTGGATAGGATGAAAAGAAAGTATAGTGTGGATAATGGGCAAATTTAATACAAAAGTGGTGCGGGCGGCTATGAAACCGGATCCAACGACCGGCGCGATTATTCCTCCCATTTATCAGGTGGCAACGTACGTGCTGGAAGAAGTGGGAAAGGATAAGGGATTTGATTATAGCCGTGCGGCTAATCCCACGCGGCGGGTGCTGGAAGAATATTTGGCGGCCATCGAAGGCGGGAAATACGGCGTCTGCTTTGCAAGTGGCATGTCCGCAGTGGACGCTGCGCTGAAGTTGTTGAAAGCCGGGGATCATGTTGTCTGCACAGATGACGTATATGGCGGCATATCAAGGCTTTTCAATCAGATTCTGGCTAATTATAATCTTTCATTTACCTATGTTGACACTGCGGATCCGCAGAAAGTAAAAGATGCCGTACGGAAGGAAACCAGGCTGCTTTGGATTGAAACGCCCACTAATCCGCTTCTTAAAATTACCGACCTGGAAGCAATGGCCGAGATTGCGAGGACGAATAAATTATACTATGTCGTGGATTCCACTTTTGCCACGCCCGTATTTTTAAGGCCCTTGGAGTACGGCGCGGACATAGTGGTGCATAGTACGACAAAGTACATAAGCGGTCATAACCAGCTTATCGGGGGGGCGCTGATAACTAACCGCAAGGACATTTTCGATCAAATGAAATTCATTCAGAAATCCATCGGCGCAGTGCCGTCGCCTTTCGATTGCTGGCTTACTCTTCTCGGCGTGAAAACGCTTGCGGTGCGCATGAAGCGCCATGACGAGAACGGGCGGTGCGTTGCAGATTTTTTATCGCAGCATCCAAAGGTTTCGCGCGTGATGTATCCGGGATTGCCGTCGCATCCGCTTCACGAAACTGTAAAGCGGCAGATGTCCGGATTTGGGGGAATGATTTCATTTGAACTTAAAGGAAGAATTCCTGCGGCGAAAACAGTGATGAATAACGTTAAACTTTGTTTACTTGCGGAAAGCCTTGGCTCAGTAGAAACCATGATTACTCATCCGGCTACCATGACGCATGCAAGTGTACCGAGGGAAGCGCGTCTTGCTCGAGGACTTACAGACGGTTTGGTACGATTGTCAGTCGGAATTGAAGACGCGGACGATATTATCGCCGATTTGGCACAAGCGCTTGAGAAAGTTTCTTAGCGTTGTTATGTGCAATGCCTTTTGAGTTATGAAATCAATTTATGCCGGAAGGCCCTTTTGAATAAATTGATTCGTAATCGAATTTTAAAACTCCATACTCCATGAAATATAGAATCTGTATTGTTTATCGTACCGGTATCAGAAACTGTTGATAAACTGTGGAAAAATCTACTGAACGAAGCGTTCAAAATCGAAAAAACCGCATAAAATGCGGTTTTTTTCATTAAGGAAAGTTACGCGCGGAGAAGTTTTACCGAAAACACCCCTTATTGATTAAGTGTTTTGAAGTGGGGTAGAATAAAATAGTAATGGGGAAATGTGGATAAGTATGGGGATAAGTGCGAATCTTTGGGGAAAAGTCGATACAATATTGATTTTTCGCTAGACGCTTTCCTTATTTCTTATCTTGGGTAAATTGTTTATCGGCGAATATACGCACAATGTAGATCAGAAAGGGCGGCTGGCAATTCCGGTAAAATTCAGAGCACATCTCTCCGGAGGAGCCGTTATTACACACGGCCTTGATCGGTGCCTGTTTTTGTATACGCAGAAGGATTGGGAAGTGCTCGCGCAGAAATTGGTTGCGCTTCCAATCAGCCAGTCGAATTCAAGGGCCTTTGCAAGACTGATGCTTGCGGGAGCAATGGATGTTCAGCTTGATGCGCAAGGAAGAATTTTGATTCCGGACTATCTGCGTCCGTATGCGGGAGTATCAAAAAAAGCAGTACTGGCAGGCCTCTATAACCGGATTGAGGTATGGAACGAGAAAAGATGGCAAGAATATAAATTGAAGACCGAAAAGGAATCCGATGAAATTGCGGAGAAAATGAGAGAGCTCGGAATATAAATTCCTAATTCCCAATTACCAATTCCCGATAAAGTTTTAATTGAATTGAACAAGAGATCGGAATTGGATATTGGAAATTGGATATTGGAAGTTGGTTCACGTTCCTGTTCTTTTACACGAAGCAATTACATTGTTGGATCCAAAGCCGAATGAGTGTTTTGTTGATGCGACGCTCGGCGCAGGGGGATATGCAAAAGAAATTTTGGCTCGGACTGCGCCTCAAGGAAAATTGTTCGCGGTGGATTTGGATGAAAACGCCGTAGCGCATTTTGAACGGTACATAACGGCAACGGAATGGGCGCCCAGAGTTATTGTGCAGCAGGGGAACTTTGCCGATTTGCCGGAACTCATGGGACAGAATCATTTTCCGCGCGCAGATGGTTTGATTGCGGATTTGGGTTTTTCTTCCGACCAGATTGAGGCAAGCGGTAGAGGGTTTACTTTTTTGAAAGACGAGCCGCTTCTGATGGCATACGATATACATTCTTCGTGCACGGCCGCAGCAATTGTCAACGGCTATACGGAGAAGGAATTAGGCGAACTTATACAGAGATACAGCAACGAGCGTTATGCAGCCAGAATCGCGAAGAACATTGTTGTTCGGCGGAAGGCGAGAAAGATTATTACCACGAAGGAGCTTGTTGATATAATTATTCGTTCCGTTCCAGAGCGGTATGAACGTGGCAGAATCCATCCGGCAACACGGACGTTTCTGGCCTTGCGAATCGCGGTTAACAACGAATTGGAAAATCTCACTCGGCTGCTGGCCCGTCTCGAGGCAATAGTAAAACCCGGCGGAAGAGTTGCGATTATTTCCTTTCAGTCGCTTGAGGACAAATTGGTTAAAGATGCATTCAGGCAGAAACAGAAAGAGGGAAGATTTGTGGCGATGACCAAAAAACCGCTCATCCCTGGCGAAGAAGAGATACGAAATAATTCTCGCGCGCGATCGGCAAAATTACGCGTCGCCCGCATTTGAGAAAATATATTCCAGATTCTAAATTCCAGAGTATTATTCTATGACTGTTATCAATTTAAGCCAAAGAAACCATCCGTACATAAATTTTTTCCTTGCCGGACTCATCGCGGCAGTTCTTGTGTTGTCCGGGTGGTTCGTCTATGAGTATAATAAAGCGGTAGATACTAAATTCGAAATCGACACCGCTAAAAAAACCGTTGAAGAACTTTTGTTATCGAACGCCGGATATAAGGCGAAATTATATAATCTTGTATCTCCGGAAGAACTGGAGCGGGTAAGCCGCGGGTCAGGACTGGTGAAGGAGTTGCGTCCGCGATATCTGTTTGAAACGGGCGATTTGGTGGTGCGCGCGCAATAGAGCATTCGGCAGGGGATATGCAGCATGCATGGGTTTCATGTTTCATGCCCCATGCCCGGTGGCGTTCTTTATGCAGAGGCGGGTAAGGAGATTTCTTGCGCAGTGGAGACTGATGGCCGTTGTGGGATCATTTTCTCTTTTGTATCTGGTGTTGGTGGGTCATTTGTATTCGATTCAGGTAGAACAGCGGCCGTACTATTCGGCACGAGCGCAATCGCAGTATCGTTTGGCCGGTTTTTTAAATGCCCAGCGGGGCAATATTTTTTTTCAGGATAAAAACGGAACGTTGATCCAAGCGGCAATCATGAAAGAAATGCCTGCCGTGTTTGCGGTTCCTAAGGAAATAGGAACTCCTCAAGAAACCGCCATGGCGCTTGCACAAACGATTCCCGGGACGGATGAAGACGAACTTGTGAGGATTCTTTCGAAAGGAGACGACCCGTATGAGCCGATTGCCAAGAAGGTTTCTGATGCAGTTGTTGACGCGATCAAAAAACTGAAACTTGGAGGCATTTATATCGATGAGGAGCCCAACCGATTTTATCCGCTCGGTTCCATGTTCGCTCACGCGTTGGGATTTGTCGGTCCTGCCGCAGAAGACGAAGAAGCAAAGGGCCGTTACGGGCTGGAGCTTTTTTACGAAGAGGAACTTCGGGGGCTGGGGGGAGAGTTTAGCGAAGATAATTTAATCAAGCCGCCGACAAACGGAAGTAATCTGATCCTTACTGTTGATTACACTATTCAGCGCAAAGCAGAAGCGGTGTTGAGGGCATTGGTCGAGAAGCACGGCGCCGGCGGCGGATCGGTGATTGTCGAAGATCCTCAAACCGGAAGGATACTTGCCATGGCGAGTCACCCGACATTTGATCCGAACGAGTATTCTCATTACAGCATTGCGACGTTCATCAATCCAGTTGCACAGAGCATATATGAGCCGGGGTCCGTTTTTAAGGTGATGACGATGGCGATTGGAATTGAAACCGGAAAACTTACCCCTGACACTACGTATGTGGATAAGGGATACGTGACGTTTGACGGCCGGACGATTAGAAACTGGGATCTTAAGACAAGAGGCGAGCTGACTATGGCGCAGGTGCTGGAACATTCTGTTAATACCGGCGCGGTATTCGCGGAGCGGCTCATCGGCCACGATTTGTTCTATAATTATCTTATTTCGTTCGGTTTCAATGAACCTACGGGCATTGATTTGCCCGGAGAATTAAAGGGGAGTCTTGCGAATCTCCGTACCCAGCGCGACATTAATTTTGCGACTGCTTCGTTCGGCCAGGGCGTATCGGTGACCCCGATCTCGCTTACTAACGCGATTGCCGCGATTGCGAATAGGGGGATTTTGATGCGGCCGTATATTGTTGAGCGCATCGTGAACGCCGAAGGAGGGATTATTGAAGAACGTAAGCCGGAATTTATCCGGCGGGTAATCGGCGAAAGAACCGCAGAACAGGTGATTGATATGATGGTTGCCGCGGTACGGACGAATATCATCGCCGATATTCCGTCGTATGAAGTGGCCGGAAAAACCGGCACTGCCCAAGTGCCAAATTTAGCCGGAGGGGGCTATTATGAAGATCAAGTCATTAACAGTTATACAGGTTTTGCGCCGGCAACGAATCCGAGATTCGTGATACTTATTAAATTGGACAAGCCGTTGGGGGCGCCGCTTGCAGGGCAAACTGTCGTGCCGGCGTTTCGTGAATTGGCTGAATTCATTCTCAACTATTATGAGATACCGCCGGATAGTCTCTAATCTGGAATCTAGAATCTGGAATTTTTTGGAGAAACCTTTTTATTGAAACAATGCGTAACATTTGTATCGACTTTCTAAAATACGTTTTGCGGCTATTGGCGCGGATGACTATTTCACGGTATCGGCCGAGCGTTGTCGGCGTTACCGGCAGTGTCGGCAAGACTTCTACGAAAGAAGCAATTTCTGTTGTATTAAGAAGCGGCAGAACGGTTAGGTCCAGTCCGGCGAATTTTAATAATGAGATTGGTTTGCCGCTTTCGGTGATCAGCGATAAGGCGGAGATTGAGCAGCCGGTTTTCTTCTTTTGGCCGAATGTGATTTTTTCAGCCGTTAAGAACCTTGTTTTTACATCAGCTGCGTATCCGCGCGTGCTCGTATTGGAATACGGAGCGGATCGGCCGGGTGACATTAAGCGGCTGCTTTCCATTGCGCGACCGAATGTCGGCGTGGTTACGGCAATTGGCGAGATACCCGTGCACGTGGAGTTTTTTGCAGGCCCTCAAGCGATCGCAAAGGAAAAGTCTTCTCTTGTTGAGGCATTGCCCGCGGATGGCAGGGCGGCGCTTAACTTTGACGATCTCACCGTTCTTGAAATGAAGGAATTGTCGAGGGCAGGCGTTGTTACCTTTGGATTCGGCGAAGGCGCCGACGTACGGATAACAAATTTTTCCCATCGATTGGAGCGCGGCGTTCCTGCCGGCATCTCATTCAAGCTCCAATACGGCGGCACATCAATGCCGGTGCGTATTGCGGATACGTTCGGGAAAGCGCAGGCGTATGCGGCAGCCGCCGCTGCGTCAGTGGGCTTGATGCACCGCATGAATTTGGTTACCATTTCTGAAGCTTTGGGCAATCACTATCGGGCTCCTTGGGGCAGAATGAAACTGATGAAAGGGCTTAAAGACATACTCGTCCTTGATGATTCATATAATGCGGCTCCGCTTTCCATGCATGCGGCGCTTGATACGCTCTGCGATTTGCCGGCGAAACGAAAAATTGCTGTGTTGGGCGACATGCTGGAAATCGGAAAATACGCTCTTGAGGCGCATGAACAGGTAGGGAGATTGGTTTCCCGCTGCTGCGATATGCTTGTTACCGTCGGACCGCGGGCTAAATTTATCGCCGAGGGCGCCGTAAAAAATGGATTCAGCCGCAAAAATATTCTAAATTTCGATTCGGCGGAAGACTCGCTCAAGCCAATTCGTCAGCTGACCCAATCGGGCGATTTAATCCTGGTGAAAGCCTCCCGAGCGATCCATCTGGAGAAAGTGGTGGAGGAGCTGAAAAACCCCTTGGAGAATTTCTAATTTCCATCCGCCAGCTGGCGGACCAAATTCCATAGGTCCTATCGTCTAGTCCAGTCTAGGATCCCGCACCAAAATAGCATTGCGCTCTTCGCCTACCGGCGGAGCGAGTTAAATAATGCTCTTTTGGTGACGGGACAGGCGCCAGGTTCCTTATCCTGCACTAAAATTTAAACCATAATGCATGCATGCTCCCATCGTCTAGTGGCCTAGGACACGTGGTTCTCATCCACGAAACACCGGTTCGATTCCGGTTGGGAGCACTTTAAATTTTCAGTGCGGGGTCATCCTGAAAACACGGGTTCGAATCCCGTTGGGACTGCCAACTTGTGAGAGGTTCAGAGTCCGAGATGCCTCATCCCTTACACCTTGCGACCCGAGCTTTCTCCAAATCACAAAACACGCCATAGAGCGTGTTTTGTGATTGTAATCGAAAAACTAATAACATCAGGTGTTTTCCCATCCAAGGTACGACGGGTATATATGGCCGCATATAAAAGTTGGGTTGATCGACGTGGTTCGTACGAAAAGTATATCGGTGCGGTGATTAGGGCGTTCGAACTAAATATCAAAGGCAAATCACGTAATGCCGTTTTGCGTATTGCCAAAGCGGTTATTAAAGATCAGCAAAATCGCACGTATCACTACACTAGGAGTCTTGTTAAAGATCTCCGGAGAAAAAGTTATTATATCCTCGCTATTTCCAATTCGCCCCGCGAAATTGTCGGGCCTTTTTGCATAAAGCTAGGTTTTGATAAGGTCTACGCGAGGATGTACGAGGTGGGGAAGGACGGAAGGTTTACAGGGAAAGGCTTGCATGAAGATTTGATATCCGATAAAGCAAGAATTCTGAAGCGTGCAGTGGAAAAAGCACATTTGAACTTAAAAGGCTCTGTTGGTGTGGGAGATACAGAGAGCGATATCGCTTTTCTGAAGATGGTAGAAAACCCAAGTAGCTTCAACCCAAACCTCAAGTTATACCAGTATGCAAAGCGCGTCGGATGGAAGATGGTAGTTGAAAGGAAGGATGTTGTATATTCAATTGAGAAAAGATAGAAAATGAGACAACGCAGTGTCTCATGGGCTTTGCCTCCACACCTATGCATAGGTGGGGGGGGGTGTGTTTACTAATTATGTAAAAAGTGTTAAACTATGCATATATCATATGGAAAGGCCACCTATAGAAAAAGGGCAGATGCCAGCACAAGAACACCGACCAGAAGAAGGCCAGGAAGCCTTGCCGGAATTGCAATTAACCGAATTACTCAAATCGGAGAAGCCTATTAATGAAGTAGAAGATAAGAAGTTAAAGATAGAGGCTGTTCGTCCTTGGAACAATTATACAATTGTCACCCTTGAAGGTTCAGATGAGATTCGAATTTTTGATGAAGAAACAAAACAAATCCAAGATTTTAAGCCACCTCTAAATAGCAAGAAGATTGCAGTCACTTGGTCTGGGGCTAAGCAATTTGTAGATAACAAAGAATATATTGGAGTAGACAATAATACAGGCAATGATTTTCAGGTTTCTAAATTACCATCAATTTTAAGGGGTCCAGCTAGAAAAAAGCTGGCGGGTACTAGCTCAGGGTATTTTAGAGTAGCTGAAGGAGGTCAAGATAATTTAGTAACTACTGATTTTCAGATCATCGAAGGCGGTAAGTACATAGTTTTTAATGATAAAGACGGTTCATATTTCGCTTTTCTAACTCAAAGTGAAAAAGGAGTAGTTCTAGCTCCTAAGAATTGGGTCAAGATAGATCCTGCTTACTTTTTATCGCATAAGAAGATTCCTGAAGAATTAGAAAAATATGCAGAGGCACTGAGTTTAAATTTTGAAGGTTACAAGCCATTGAACGATCGGTACACAGCCTTAATTACGGACGTAGGTATCAATATCGTTAAAAATGAAAACGCTAAGGGAGCACCGGTTTTTTCTGAACTTATTCCATCAGTAGAAAGAAATGTTACAGTTGACCCAACAAATCCTAACATTATTTACTACTGTCAAAGTAGTAATCCTAGAAATATTAGGAGAATTGATCTCAGCGCAGAACCAAATACTTGGGGAGTAATTTCAGCCGAGCTTCCACAAAAATATGAAAGTGTTAGCAACCTGCAACTTGATCCTTCCGGCAACTTCTTTCTATTTTATTCCAAAGAAGACCTGGTGATGACCACCAAAGACGGATTAGAAGAAGTAAAAAGAGTACCGCAACTTACCCAAGTAAATTTTGACGGTCAAGGACGAATACGAGCAGTTGATAAAGATGGGCATTTGGTGGTTTATGAACCTAACTTTGGAGAGCTAGCGCAAGAGCTTGATAAAAGAAGAGTTGCCAAATTGGCAGCAGGTATTAAGGTCGCTGACATTTTTGATTTGGAGGCAGCGAGAAAAGAAGAAGCTAGGAAAAAAATCGAAACACTCGAGTATTTAGAGCCTCTGCGCGCGCAGTACGGAGAGCAATTTAATCAGATACTCGCAAAAATAACCACACAGGAAGGAGTCCGTCAACTTCGGGACGGATTCAATAAAATGCGCGATGCGCTGCGCGGGCAAGGATTGAAGCCAAACGAAGCTGCCTTTATCCTCGAGGGTCTTGAAGCCCCCATCGTTGTCAAAGAAAAAGAGTTTGCCTCTAAGGGCGCGGCAGAAGCGCTAGTGGCCGTGCAATCTCGTCTTGCAAGCGGTCTCTCTATTGCTTCTGTGTCAGAAGCGCGTACAGCCTTAGATGCCGTAAAAGCATCGGAGGGGCTTCTTGACGATACAACTCGCCGGGAAATACGAGAAGTTACGCGAGAATTGGAAGAAAAATCTCTTGAGCTATTTCGTCAGCGAGGCGGGGAAATTATCAAAGATGTGCATGGGCTTGTTGAAAGGACAAAGCGAGACCTCGAAGCTTTTACCGGCAAGTCGCAAATGGATGATTGGTTGGAGTTCAGATACCCGCAGCTCAAATCACGACTAGGTTCTTTGGCTCATGACTGCCCACTAGAGGCAGATGAGGCGTATAAAGCGATCGTAGCAGCTCGTACCGATCTTGCCGAGATCGCGACCTCATTCGAAGAGAAGTTTAAACGCGAATACGCAAAAATCCGCGAAAAAGCCGTTGAGCGAATGGAGGGGGTTGTCGATACCCTTGGGTCAGATATCGAGGGTCTTGTCGATAGACTGCGCGGAAAAGCCTTTACCGACCGCAGAGCAGCAGAAGACTATCTAAATTTGAGCGAGGCCAAGAAAACATTAGAGGCAGAAATTGCAGCTTTATCTTCTCAAAATCCTGATGTCGCAAAAGAGCTGGAGCGCGCACTTAAAGTCAGGCTATCCAATACTCTTACCGAAATTGAACGCGGCGCACTTACGCAGGTTGCAGAAACCGGTCAGCAAATGATTATGTTCGGAGAAACCGCTTTCCCAAAGTGGGAGGCAAAAGTTAAAGAGAAATCAGAGCGCAAGGTTGACTTAGGATTTGAAGAAGACGCAAAGACTCACGGGCCCGGGGTAAAAGCTGGGGACGTTCTTGGCGATGTCGCGGTTTCTATAAAGAACCCGGATGGTTCAGTATCAAAAGCCCGGCTTTATGAAGGATATCAAGATGAGAACGAGTGGAGATTCGGTCTTTTAAGTTATCGAGGAGGGGCAATTCCGCCATCTTATCTTAGCGCGGCCGAATTCAAAACGGTTAAAAAAGACTATTCCGACTGGATAAGGGGAGAAAAATCAAGTTTGCGTGTAGAACTTGAAGAAAAACGAAATGCATTGCGAGAAATTTATGCGAGAAGGCAAGGGGTAGGAGAAAGAACTGCAGAAATCGATGAGGCGTGGAAAAACGAATATAGGGAGAAGTTGAAAGAATACTCAACATTTGTTTCCGAACATCACATTGTATTGCTCCGTCGGATCGACAAAATCAAGGAAGAGCCGGAAATCGAATTTACTAATGGCAGGGGTTTTGTACCAGAATGGCAAAGCCACTGGGTTTCGGATCCCCAAACCGAGCATAACCTTGAAGAAATGGCGCGTATATTCAAAATGCAGCTTGATTTACAAGAGGGGATATTGAATCTCAAGGGACACGCGGGTACAGGAAAAGATGTGGACTTAAAAATGTTTGCCGCCCGTACGAATCGGCCTTACTTTGCTACGGACTGTACTAAATGGACAACGGAATTCGAACTTTCTGAGGACGTGGTGCTTGAAGCCGAGGACGGTGCTTCGCGCACCGTAAAGGTTCCATCAGCGGTCTTGAACGGCATTACCACTCCCGGGGCAATAGTTTACTTTAATGAATTTACAGCAATGCCGGAACAGGCGCAAATTTTCTTGCATGCTCTCATGGATGAAAAACGGTCTCTTACTTTGAAAACAAGTTCTGGGAAGACTAAACGGGCCCTTGGGAGCGTTCTTCTGGCAAGTTCCGAAAACCCGGGTTATCCCGGAACATTTGAGCCGCAATTCGCAACAAAAAGCAGAAGGGTTTCTCTGGAAATCGGCTACCCGCCATCTATTCGTAAACCAGAGACAGGAGATCGTAATCCAAATCCTCCATACGATGCCTCCGAAGCTCTTCGTGTTGCTCGTGGCGTTGATTCTCTTTCCGATCTTACCTATGAGGCCAGCATTGAGCGTAATGAATTTGTAAAAATGTGGGATAGGTATGTGAATGGTATCGAAAATGGCGTACCGGAACCAACGGGTACTCAAAAGTTTGATATAGATACCATATTGGCATTGGTCCAATTCGCTAATAATCTCCGCGAGAACTTTATTAAAATTTTTGAAAAGAGCCGTGAGGCCCGTAACGCGTTGCCCGTTAGCCAGCCTATTACCGGTCGGGAACTGCGTCGATGCGCTTATGCCTTGAGCAAAATGACACCGGAAGAGAAAGCAACGGCAAATCCAGAAGTTGTTGCCCGAACCCTTCTTGATACATATTTCTTGACCCATATTGATAAGAAGGAGGATCAGGATAAGATTCGAACCGCGATGGGTACTTGGACTTCCAAGAAGCGGGTAAGAGCATAGTTACTTGTAGTGAGCTTGTCGAACTATGGAACGACCTCATGATGAAATTATAGAATCGCCGTCTCAAACTAAAGAAAAAACACCGCCGCCGAAACTAACACGGGAGATGTTGTTTTTGGCAGAACAAGCGGCCGAAGGCAGATTAAAAGTTCTTCCCGGAGGGGAGTGGGCGCTACATCACCCTGCTGATGAGCATTCTCGAGCTGAAAAACTTCAAGGGCTACTGGATGGCAGATATACCGCCGAAGAAGTAGCGCATGACATAAAACCCGATGCGCTTTTTTATAATGCCGAGGATATAGAAAAACAGGGATTGGAAAGCGTAAGCGCAAGAGTGCGAGACCTATCCGCCTTTATTACCCACTACGACTACCCTCGATTCGCGCGATTCGTAGAGAGTATGCGCGGACGGAGTATTCCGATTGAGGAGCTGGACAGACTCTATACTGAAATTACACAGGCGCGGGTTCAGAAGAAAGTAATGGACGCCTATGGATATACGGGTAAAAAACAGATAGAGAGCGCCTTGCGTAATGAAGCTGACAATGTAGTTCAAGGGATACAAAACCTCCCCAGATCGCAAAAAGTGCTAAAAGCGTTGAAAGTTAATTGGATGTACGAGGAACTAGGACTCGTTGCTTCCGAGGAGTGTCTCCGCATCATTTCGGAACTTTCCGGGGACGAGAGAAAAGTTCTTGAGAGCCTGCAGAGCTCTTATCGTGAATACATACAACGAGGAGACGAGAACGCTTATAAAGAACTGACCAAGGCTATACAAGAGGATTTTCCAAAAATACAAAAACAAATTGAAAGCGGGCAGCCGAGCGAGAGCATGCAAGAACTCGCCAAAGAGCTTGAACCATTTATGGACCAGGCCGTTCCGCCAGGCACCCCGGAAGATAAGGCAATACCCTCTGAGGATAGGGACGAATATCATACGCCGCCGCCTGCACCTGGAGAATCAAAAGAAAAAATGCAGGAACGGCCAATTTTTGAAATTGACCCCGCGCTTGGCGGATATTATGCGAGTGGCAGAAAAAGTTATTTTGACGTAGATACGAAGACATGGAGTAAGAAAAAGCAGCTCTCTCCATATAATGTTTCTATCGCAGGCAAAGAACGATCTACTATCTCAGGAACTTTGGATAATGGAATTAAATCCCTCCCTCTTCCAAATGGCTATGCATTAGATATGTCTTCTCTAAAAGCTAAGGGGGTTAATATAGAAGTCAAGCGCGATCAGAATGGATGTTTTTATTTTGAAGTCAACGGGACTGGGTCGTTTACAGTAGATTTCCTGCCGGAGCAAAATCCTTTTCTTGGGCGCGTTATCCCGGAAGATACCGCGCCTCTTTATCGTGGGTCGCTATCAAAAAAAACGGAGTCAACGATTTCTAAACTCATAGGATCGCCTTTGCAAAAAGCCGAACAGGCAAGGCAATATATCTTAGCCAATCACTTTTACCCGGGTGGCGGAGACTTGCAAACCGCCCAAACGTTGCAGCATAAGCTACGCAGTGAATCAACGGGCGATAATTATTTGCAGAGTATTGATAAGTCGGAATATCTCGAGTGTTACTCCGCCAATACTAAGTTTATTGCAATGATGCGTAAAGCTGGCGTGCCAGCCCGTTTAGTTATCGGGCACAAAGTAGAAGGAGCCAAAGACGGAAAATCTGCCATTACGCAAAATACCGGTCACGCATGGTCAGAAATCTGGGATGGGAAAGCATGGCGACGCTTTGACGCCACTCCGAGTCCGAAACCCGAGGATCAAAAAGAACCCGACAAGGATACTGAAAAATCAAAAAAGGAACAGGCAAAAGAAGCGCAAGATGGCGGTATAGATAGTCTACAAGAGAAACGGGACAAGCAAGATAAGCAAGAAGGAAAACAGCAAGATGGCAAACAACAAAAACCAAAAAAAGGACAAAAGCAGCAATCCACCAAGCCTGGGAATCCTCTAGAACAAATGTCTGATGCCTCGGAAGAGGATTTGCAACAGGCCGAATCACAACTACAGCAGGCAAAGGAGCAAATGGATAAAATTACACAGCAAAAACAGCAGCTGGAGCAAAAAGCTGAAACCGCAGAAAAATTTAAGGATATTGCAGAATTACAAAGAGAGATAGAGCAAAGTGATCTTTTCGACGATCTGAAAAAAGAACTTCAGGATAAATTGGAGGCAAAAGAAGAACAAATGAAAGGCAAAATCAAAGATGAACTCGATAAAATGGTCGAAGACGGTTTTATGGACGAAAAGCAAAGAGATGAAATTTTAGAAAAACTTGAACAAAGAAAACTTGAGGAACTTGATCGTATTCAAAAAGAAGTTGAGCAGGAAAATAGACTCTATAACGAATACGAGGATATCCGTGAGGAAATCATGCCTCTTGTAGATAAGTGGTTTAAATACTTTGCCGAACGCCTACCAAGACAAGAAGAAGTTGGATTTGACGAAGACTCATTAACAAGACAAGGGGCATTTAATCGCAGGTCGGTGATGAAACCAAGAAACCTGCTTTTCGGTATGGTAAAAAATCCCAGGGAAATTAAACCGTCTATAAAACCACGATTTATGGCTTCAATTCTGGTAGACGTGTCCAGTTCTATGGCAGGAGAAAAATTAAAGAACGCCAGAAAGCTTCTTATTTTTTACTCCGAACTGTTCAGTAGAATCTCCGCAGTATTTGGATATATTCGTTTTTCTGTGGATATTTTTTCCGATTCGGTAAACGAAATAAAGGGGTTCAGGCAAGATTATGATTCGCCCGAGCGTTATGACTTTGAAGATGGCACGCATTCAACGGTCAAGGTGCGTCTCATGCAAAAGCTCACTACTCAAGGCGGCACTAATATGCTTGATGGTATTAAAAAGGCCGCCGGCGAACTTAATAAAGAGGTCGAGGAATATCCGGATTACGCCTCCGCATTTTATTTCGTGGGAGATGGCGGAGATACTTATGGGAATGCAACAAACATTAGGAACTTCCTATCGATAAACGAGACTGAGCGCGGTTTTGGAGAACACATGTACTCTGCTATTTTGCTTGGCAATGAATCCCAGCGTCGTGAATTGGCGGAAATCTTTGGTGATGAGCACACTAACGTTGCCCCCGACTTCGATGAACTCATCGAAAAAAGCATGGATAAGTTCGATGAGGATTTAGAGGAGTATCTTAAGACCAAGATGCAACAGTAGTTAACTCTACTTTCATTCCTCGATCATCGTTGTCTTTTTATACAGGTTAGAATCGTTCGTCGCAGGGGTAAACATTTGATAACCCACGTTATTTGCATAATGCCAGATACATATTGGACTCCATGAAGCCCTAGAGCTATGGAGTTTTTTAATAGAATCCACTGTAAAT
>MHXH01000024.1:29500-87601 GCA_001824435.1 Parcubacteria group bacterium RIFCSPLOWO2_01_FULL_48_18 | reverse complement strand
CTACCTACTTTTACCGCATCTTTGCCAAGGATACTCGAGGAAATTATTCGGTTACCGGAGTGGAGGCGTCGGGGACGCCGGCGGCAGTCGTAACAGTTTCTCAAGAACAATTCCGCTGGTACCAAAATACCAACGGGATTACTCCGGCAACCGCGCTGGCCGCATTAAACGCAACCGCAACCGACATTGCCAAAGAGCCGCCGATTCGGCTGCGAATGAATATCAAAGCCTCTGGAGCAACGCTTGTATCCGGACAGGTGTATAAATTACAGTATTCAACTTCTACCGTAGGCGGTTGGATTGATGTGGGAGTGATTAATTCGGGCGTGACCTGGCGCGGCGCTGATAACACTTCGGTTGACGATGGCGTCATCTTGGCAACCACCACGCTTTCTTCTTCAACCGTGCTTGAATCATATGAAGAAGAAAACAATGCAACTGCAACTCCCAATGCGATACCGAACGGCGGTTTCGGAGAATTCGATTGGACGATTGAAGACTGGGATGCGCAAGCGTCAACAACATATTATTTCCGCATGGCAAAAAGCGACAACAATCCCCTTGATTCCTACAGCAGATATCCGACATTGATCACGGTGGGACAAGCAGAATGGCATGCGCCAGAAGACGTCGCAACCAGCAGTCCGAAAGACGAAATACTCCGGCTTCGCATCGAACTTGCCAATACATCCGTAGCGACTTCAGGAGCATACAGGATTGAGTATGCATCGAAATCGGGGACGTGCGCTTCATCAACGGCCTGGACAGCGGTTCCTGCTTTGGCAACGACCGAACATTTCGAGATGGCAACCACCACATATTACCGCGATGGCGCCTCAACCACCGCACGCCTTGCCAACTCCGAGAGCTATGGTTTTATCCCGGGCCGAACGATTGAATATCCGTCAAATCAAGCCACAACCACTACGCTTGCCCCAAGCCAGTATTCTGAGCTTGAATATGCTTTTTTTGCGAACGCAAATTCGGTGAATGGGGAAACGTATTGTTTTAGGCTTACTGACAGCGGTGCGCCCCTTACTATCTATAGCAGCTATCCTGAAATTACGATTATTGCGCCGCCGGCAGTTTTAACCCAACAGGATTACCGCTGGTACGTCAACCAAGCATCTTCATCTCCGGGCGCGGCGTTGACCGCCGGAGAAAATCAGACATTTTCAGGAGCAACTTCGACCTCGGTGTATCGTTTGAGGATGAATGTAAAGGCAACAACCGCCGCGCTCACTGTCGGAAATACATTCAAATTGCAATATTCTACTGCAACCTCTTCAGGGTGGACAGATGTTGGCACGCTTACCTCTTCAACTATTTGGCGCGGCGTTGATAATACCGGCGTTGCTGACGGCGAAACGCTTATGCTTCCATTAAAACTTGTTTCCTCTACCATCGCCGAATCTTACGAAGAAGAAAACGATTCCGTCGGCACGCCCAATACCATTCCGGTTAACAACCTCGGTGAATGGGATTGGGTGATTCAGAACAACGGAGCGACGGCATCCACCACGTATTATTTCAGAATGATTAAATCTGATGGAGCCGATTTCGCCGCAGGGGGCGGAGGATATATTAACTACCCGACGGTTATGACCGCAACATCGACTTTAGGAATCGTAAACCTCACTCAAATCAGATATCGTTGGCGCAATGACGATGAAAATGAAATAAACGGGACTTGGGCTGCCGGAGAAAATATCTCAATATCCGGACTTAATAAATATGCCTCTCGGAGATTACGGCTTCAGGTTTCCAACGAAGGGTCGACGAGCTCTCTGCCCGTTGCATATCGGCTCGAGTATGCCACAAGCGCCGCAGCTGCATCCTCCTCATGGAAACAGGTGGGTACTCTCACCGCTACATCGGCACATTGGGTCGTATACGATTCGTGGAGGTTTCTTGATGGCGCACAGACCACAAATGTATCCGGAGGACTTAATGATCCTCCGGGAAAAAGTTTTGTCGCGGGGCAGCTAAAAGATACATCCGTGCAAACGGTCGGCATCACGCTTTCGAGTAGTTCATTTACCGAGGTTGAGTTTTCGGTCAGGGCAACCTCGACTGCAATTGACAGCCAGACATACTTTTTCCGCTTGACCAATGCCGGCGCTGATTTGGATACGTATTCGATTTACGCTTCTGCGACGCTCTCCGCGACATCGCCGAATCTTACGCAGATTCATTATCGTTGGAGAAATGATGACGGGAATGAAGTGGCGGCAACATGGGCAAGTTCCGAAGACAGTTTTATACTGATCGATAAAAATTCCACCAAGCGGCTGCGCATCGAAATTTCCAATCGCGGAAACGGCGCTTCGGCAAGCGTGCAGTATCGGCTTCAATTTTCCACATCGACAGCTGGTCCATGGCTGGATGTTTCTACCTCGGGAGCTTATGCATGGAATATCGTAACGTCAACATATCTCGAAGAGGGATCTTCTACGACCAACGTGTTTGGAGGCTTGACAGATGATAATACCACGTTTGTTTCCGGCACCCAGCAAGAAACATCCAATCAGACACCCGGTATTATTCTTACGGAGACGCAGTTTACAGAAATAGAGTACGTGCTTCGTTCCACGAATAACGCAAACGGCAGTACCACCTATTATTTCCGCCTCACAGATGCCGGCGCTGATTTGGGGGTATACGCTCGCTATGCTCAAGCGAATACTTCGCTCTATCCGGCGCAAGGCACGATTGTTTCTGCGGTGTTTGATACAGTCGCTCCCAATGGAGTCGGATTTAATTCTTTGCTGTGGAAAGGGACAAAGCCGGTCGGATCAAGGGTTAGAATCCAGCTTGGAACGTCGAACTGCGCAAACGGCGCTATAAATCCTCCGGCCTGTTCGAGCGGCACATGGACCGATGTCGGGATCGACTGCACCGCAAGCACCTATTATGAACCGAATGCAGATACGCCTGCGCCCATTGAGTGTTTTTCCATCCATAATAATCAGCGTTACTTCCGCTACAAGGTTAATTTATGTTCTGCTAATTGCACTGATCCGGCCAATGTAACGCCGCAGGTAAATGATGTGATTGTGAACTGGTCACCCTAGTGCTGAATTAACTTAATTTTGGTATACTCCGCCGATAAAAAACATTTGTATTTATGCAATATAGTATGCTTGCAAGCGGTGTCAAAATTAAGTTAATGAAGTACTAGTGCTGAATTAACTTAATTTTGATACCATCGTTGTCACAAGACGTCCTATAAATACAGTGTTTTTTTGTCACAGGGCCAGGCAAAATCAAGTTAATGAAGTACTAGTGAGTTCGTTAGCTAGGGCTAGCTCGTTAGCGGCTACGCCAAGCCAAAACTTGGTTCCGCCGTTTAGTACTAACGAGCTGTCAAGCTAATGAGCTATCGAGCTGCCACGAAAGGTTTTTCTCTTATCGAGCTCATCATCTATATTGCCATCCTTTCGATTATTTCTCTTTTGATCGTGAATATTTTGCTGGTTGTATTGAAAGGGGGAGAGTTTGGAAGTTCGCGTTTCGAAGTTGAGCAAAATATCCGTTTTGCCCTTGATGTCATTTCAAGATCGATTTACGACGCTTCGAATGCTACCACGACCGGTAGTTGTCCCTTGAATGCCTTGGAATTGGCTATCGGCGGAGCAACAACTACTTTTCTGATCAATACAGGAATACTGGAGATTATCGATGCTTCAGGCACGAGGGCTATTACAAGCGACAAGGTGACCGTTTCGTCTTCAAGCGATGCATCGTGCTTGTTTGCCAAGACCGTCAATTCATCGCCGGCAAAACCGACGGTTACCATCAATTTTCAAATAGGGTATAATGACAAGGGAAATCTCAATATGCGTTATTCGAATTCTGCCAAAACAACGATTTCGTTGCGCTGAGTTGCCCTGAAGCGGGGCTTCTTCTACTATGCATACGCTATTTCATAAACTGAAATCCATCCATCTTCGCGAAATGATATATCCAGCTGTTACAGCGTTAATTTTCCTTGCGGCAATTTTGGTGTTTATCTGGACGGTCGCGTTTTTGGTTGAAACCGTCCATCTTATCACCGACATTCCCGAGCCCCGGGCGGAAGAAAGTATTTTCTTTGACGGCGCTAAAGCTTCAAAGGTTGCTGAAAGGTTTGGAGCACAGTGAACATGAAAAAACTCATGATCGTCGCTCTTTCGTTGGGGCTGCTTGGCGGCAGCCTTTTTTTATTGGCAACAGCTCGCCATGAAATCATCCTTGATAAAAGCGATGTGGGGGTAGGTAAGCTTTCTTTGAGGACCGAAGAGCCGTTTACCGTGCCCGAATATGAGGCAACCATCAGTGATCTGAAGGAACCCCTCACGATTATCGGCCCGGCAGCAAAAATAATCGACATTGCCATTCAAAAACCTCTTGCAAAGCCGCCGGACATAGTAAAGGCAATATATGCGACTTCATGGTCTGTGTCCTCGGCAAACCGCATGAAATATTTTTCTAACCTGATAGAGACTACGGAGCTGAATGCAATTGTTATTGATATCAAAGACTTTTCCGGCTACGTCGCGTATGATTCCGAACTTGATCTCGTGCGTCGGTACGGCGCCGAGCAAATAAGGATTCCGAAACTCAATGCGCTCATCAAGGAGCTTCATGATAAAAATATATATGTCATTGCGCGAATTTCAGTATTTCAAGATCCGGTATTGGCGAAAGCTTGGCCGGATCTGGCCATCAAGAGCAGCTCAACCGGCGCCCCTTGGCAGGATCGAAAAGGTCTTTTATGGATTGATCCCGCAAGCCAGGAGGCGTGGGATTACAATATCGCGATTGCCAAAGAAGCGGCGCGGCGCGGCTTTGATGAAATTAATTTTGATTACGTTCGTTTTCCGTCTGACGGGGATTTGGAAGATATGGTATTTCCTTACTGGGATCGGGATATCCCTAAGAGCGAAATAATAGAGAACTTCTTTAAGTATTTGCATGACGAGCTGCGACCCGCAGAAGACGACAGTTTACGGCAAGAAGGGGGAGAGGCCGTGAGAGTAAAGTTGTCTGTCGATCTGTTCGGTTTGTCAACAGCGAGGAAAGATGACTTGGGAATCGGTCAAGTGCTGGAAAACGCCGTGCACCATTTCAACTTCATATCTCCCATGGTGTATCCGTCTCACTATTCGCCGGGTTTTTTAGGGTACGATAATCCCGCAGAGCATCCGTATGAAATAGTTCGTTATTCCGCAGAACAAGCCTTTAAGCGGTTATTGACGGAAGCTGTTGGGAGTAACGATCAGAACATATTAGGGGTTCGTAACCAAAGATTAATGATCGCGCTGCGTCCATGGCTTCAAGATTTTGACCTAGGAGCTGATTACGATGCTTCTATGGTGCGGGCTCAGATTCAAGGATTATACGATGCGTGGTGCAATGTGCTTCAAGGATCATCCGCTTCTTCAGAAGACTGCGAACCGGAGATAGGGTGGATGTTGTGGAGCCCATCTAACGTGTATACGAAAGAAGCCCTAACCCCCTAGCAGTTGGCGGCTTTCTTATGGCACAATATAATCATGAGCGTGACTCCCTTTTATGAGGTAAAACTTGAGCAGTTTGCCGGACCGTTTGATGCGTTGTTAGAGCTCATTGAAGAGAAAAAACTAGATATCAGTCTTCTCAGTTTGAGCGAGATCACTGCCGACTTTCTTGAATATGTTAAAACAGCCGCGGACATCGAACCGCGAATGCTGGCGGACTTTTTGGTTGTCGCCGCAAAACTCATCCTTATTAAGTCGAAACTGCTCATACCCGAATTGAAATTGACCGTTGAAGAAGAAGAGGAAATTGGCAACCTGGAAGCGCGCTTGCGCCTCTATCGTGAATACCGTCGCGCCTCGCGCTCTATCAGCGACTTGCTTGGACGGCGAGCGTTCCTTTTCAAGAAAGATTACTTGCGCGGTTTGCCCGTCGGATTCTATCCGGCTTCGAATATCACCGTCGAACGACTCACGAGTTGTGTGGCAACGGTATTCGCCGTGTTGCAGGAATTTGTTTTGGAGCAGAAAAGCATTCGTATAGAGGGCATGAGGATCGAGGATAAAATACATCAGATCATCGAACATCTCAAACAGCGCATTACGGCCGTCTTTGGTGATATGTTGAAACATTCTACAAAAGCGGAGATCATTGTAAGCTTTCTCGCCGTTCTTCAACTCTTGAAAGAAAGAATGCTGGAGGCAGAACAGAAAACCCTCTTTGGAGACATCGAAATTAAAAAAATGCAGTCTAGATGACGAATGAAGTACCATTATATGAAATGAACAATGAACAATTAGACTCTGCGGTCGAGAGCCTTCTTTTTATTTATGGGGAGCCGGTTTCTTTTGCGGCGCTTGCGAAGATACTGGGCGTTGATGCAGAAAAGGTGGAAGTTGCCGTCTTGTCCTTACAAAATAACTTGGTGCATGGGAAGAGGGGATTGAGGGTTGTCGTGCGTGGAAAGGAGGCTCAGTTGGTAACTGCATCCGAATATGCGCCGTTGCTCAAAGGAGTCGTGAAAGAGGAATTTTCTCAGTTTCTTTCTCCGGCATCGCTTGAAACGCTGTCCATCATTGCGTATCGCGGACCGCTCGCAAGAAGCGAGATTGATTACATCCGCGGAGTGAATTCCACGTTCATCCTAAGAAGTTTGCTTATTCGAGGACTTGTGGACCGACGTGAAAATCCGAAGCGCCTCAACACTTATTTGTACACGATCAGTTTTGATTTGATGCGGATGCTCGGTCTTGAAAGAATTGAGGACATCCCGGAGTATCAAAAATATAACAGTCTTGAACTTTCCGTTCATGAACCGCCGCAAGAACAGCCGCAGGAACCGAATAAAGAAATCCCAAGTGTCCATCTGCCGGTTGATGGCTCAATCTCCGAACAAAGCGGACAATAACATAGGTAACCGGATTAAGACCTCTTGCATAATAACTTTTCGTCGCGAAATTTATCAATTTCGAGCGAGAAGAGGCGCGACGACGAAATTGTATACAGAGTATACATTGAGGAGGAGCAACAAATTCGCAGCCGAAATTGAGAAATTGTAGTAGAAAGGGTTATTATGCAAGAGGTCTTTAGAATCTAGAATTTAGAATCTGGAATTTTCATGTATCGTTTCTCAATTACATTGGCACTCATATTGATATTTCTGGCGCTCCCTCGCATTTTTGATGAATTTCGAGAATACGATTCTGCGGGGCGAGGACGCGATTTTGTCGGCAGCAATTTCGCAGTTGAATTCACGAAAGCGCCATCAGATGATAGATTAATGGAGCACGTTTTTGTGAGAGGAACGGAAGTTGAGGCCGCGCGCATACTGCCTCCGTATCGGGATTTCGCCGTAGCAGAGCCGCAGCTTACGGCCTCATTAGCGCTTGCAGTTGATCTTCACGGCGGTTTTATTTTTTTTCGAAAAGGGGGAGATGATCAGCGATGGCCCATCGCGTCTTTATCAAAGTTGATAACCGCCTTGGTGGCAGAAGAGCGCATTCACGATGATGCAGAAATCGTCATCAGCGATGCGGCGATATCCAGCGAAGGCGCGACGGGAAATTTTTCACCAGGAGATATATATTCTCGTGATGATATGATTACCGCGATGCTTCTTCTTTCAAGCAACGATGCGGCAGCTGCCCTATCGGAACGGATCGGCCCCGAACAATTTGTATCGTTTATGCAGCAAAAGGCGTCAGCCATCGGGATGAACGATACCATATTTATTGAAGCAACCGGACTTTCCGCAATTAATCAGTCGACATTGACAGATTTACACAAATTAATGAAGCATCTTTACGAGTATGCGCCGCACCTTTTAGAATTGACCGCGCGTAAAAGCGCTACGATCATTAACTTGAGAAACGGCGAACGAAAGGTGATCCATAACATCAACCGTTTCGCCGGATTTTCGAATTTCGCGGGCGGAAAGACCGGTTATCTCGAAGATTCGAAAGGAAACTTAGTCTCGCTTTTCGAGTATAGAGATTTGTTGATTGCGACGATTATGTTGGGCTCGGACGACAGATTTGGCGAAACAGAGAAGATACTGGAGTTTATTAAAAACGGCTACAAGTTTTAGCTTGTAGCTCGTAGTGTTCAGCCTAAAAAGCTATCAGCTGCCAGCTAAAAAACTAACGCATGGAGATTTTCCAGCTCATCCGCGTATTAATTCTCGCAACGACATCTTTCTTTGTGGCGCTGTTTTTAACGCCATTTTTGACCCGCTATCTTTATAAATACCGTTTGGGCAAGCAAATTCGAGGAGGTCCGGCAGTGCCAATATTTAGCGAACTGCATAAAAAAAAGGCGGGAACGCCGACGATGGGTGGAATCATTGTATGGGCGACGGTACTCTTGCTTGCAGGTTTTTTCTTTGCGGCCACGAAAACAGCGGGAGGTGTATTCGGCGACCTTAATTTTATCAGTCGCGCCCAAACGTATCTTCCGCTTGCTGCATTGGGGATTGCGGCGCTCTTCGGTTTGGTCGATGATCTTTGCGGGATTTTTCGTTTTGGCAAGAACGGCCAGGGCTTGAGCGTGCCCCAAAAAATAATTCTATACAGCACGATTGCCGTAGTCGGCGCGCTGTGGTTTTATTTCAAACTTGATTGGGATACATTGCACATTCCTCTATTTGGCGACTACTTCATTGGAGGTTGGTATATACCGTTGTTTGTGTTCGTCATCCTGGCAAGCGCGTTTTCTGCGAATGAAGCAGACGGCTTGGATGGATTGGCCGGCGGAGTGCTGCTTATTGCATTTGTATGCTTAGGTGTTGTGGCGTTCGTGCTCGGGCGATATGACTTGACGGTTTTTACCGCTACTGTCGCGGGCGCACTGGTGGCGTTTTTGTGGTTTAATGTCTATCCAGCGAGGTTTTTTATGGGTGATACCGGTTCGATGTCGCTCGGTATAACGCTTGGAGTCATTGCCATGCTTACCGATACTGCGCTGCTGTTGCCGTTTTTCGCGTTCGTGCTGGTAGGGGAATCGGCATCGGTTATCATTCAGGTCGTTTCTAAAAGGATAGCCGGCAAAAAAATATTCATTTCAACTCCTATTCATCATCATTTTGAGGCCCTAGGATGGCCTGAAACTAAAGTGACAATGCGATTTTGGATCATTTCAGGAGTTGTGGCGGGATTCGGGCTTATTATTTTTTTCTTGGACCGTTTCCTGCTGTAGGGCCTGGGAACGCTACTGGGCTACAGTGGCCCACCCCGCTGCAAAAACGAAAATAAAGGGTATTACACCCTTTGTTGCCAGCGCTCGCTCGGAAGTCAAAACACTTCACATTCGTTTCGTGTTTTAACTTCGCTCGCTCGCTTGGCAATAATGTATAATAAAAGAGATGAAGACGTCTCGGAGTAAACACGACCCCGATTATATTTTGATCTTTACGGTATTTTTTCTTATGCTTCTTGGCTTGGTTGCCCTTTCAAGCGCGTCTTCTGAAATCGGAAAATCGAGATTCAATGATACGTATTTTTATTTGAAGCATCAGTTCGTGTACGGAGTTCTTGCGGGACTACTCGGCTTTTTCATTGCGTATAACTTTTCTCTTATTCATATGCGTCGGCTATCTGTTTTTCTTCTTCTTTTAACAGTCGTCGCTCTGGTGATGGTTTTTACGCCCCTTGGCTTCTCATCGGGTGGCGCCGATCGTTGGTTGAGGGTCGGCGGCATGACCATTCAGCCATCCGAGATTTTAAAATTGACGTTTATTCTTTATCTGGCGACATGGTTAGCGGCTGACGTGAGAAAGCGCGTGAATTTTATCGATGGGTTTATCCCGTTTCTGTTTGTTTGCGGTATGGTTGCTGCGCTGCTCTTGCTCCAGCCGACTACCAGCACTGCAGTAATTATCCTTTTTGCTGGCCTCGTGATGTATTTTGTAAGCGGAGGAAGACTTTCATTTGTCGGACTTGCTGTGCTGATCGGCTTCATGGGTCTGATACTTGTTATTTATTTGACGCCGTATCGGTTAGAGAGGGTTATGAGCTATTTTGATCCGCAGCGAGATATGCAGGGGAGCGGTTTTCAAAGAAATCAGGCGCTTATCGCGCTCGGATCCGGCGGCGTATTCGGAGTGGGGTACGGAGATTCGATATCAAAGTTTCACTATTTGCCGGAGCCGATTAGCGATTCCATCTTTGCGGTCATTGGTGAAGAATTCGGTTTTGTCGGGTCGGTGGTGATTATATCGGTTTTATTGCTCTTGATATTTAGAGCTTTCCGGATTGCAGAACGCGCACCGGACCTATTCACTAAGTTATTGGTAACCGGCATTGCCTCAATGGTTGCTGCACAATCGTTTACTAATATTTCAGCTATCAGCGGCCTTCTTCCGCTTACCGGCGTACCTTTGCCATTTATCAGTTATGGAGGGACCGCGCTTGCCGTCCTTTTAACTTCCATGGGAATCATTGCCAATGTGTCGCGTTATGCCCGATAGGTTTTAAAAAATAACTCAATGCAAGAAGAAAGAAATAGAAATAATGAGCTTGAGGGTGACGAAGAAGGATTGATAGTATTGAGCCAAAGGCCCGCTGAAGGAGAGACTTCGATCCAGGCAACAGAGAGCCAGGCCGCACAGAAGGGCGAACGAAATGATCAACCTGCCATAGAACAGGAAACGCCGCCAGGCATCTCTTCGCAGCGGCCTCAAGAGGTAAGAATAGTATTGACCGGCGGCGGCACAGGCGGTCATATTGTGCCGTTGATTGCCGTGGCTAGAGAATTGACCGCGCGTTCCCCGAATATAGAAATTCATTATGTAGGCAGCAACGGCTTGACGGGGAAATTTTTTGAACGAGAAAATATTACCCTTGGCATCATCACAAGCGGAAAACTAAGGCGGTATTTCTCGTTCAAGAATTTCAGCGATGTATTCAAACTTGCCGCAGGAACCTTGCAGGCGTTATGGAAACTCTATTGGTTCATGCCTGATGCGGTGTTTTCGAAAGGGGGACACGGAGCGTTTCCGGTATTACTGGCGGCCGCTTTTTACCGGATTCCCATCATGATTCATGAATCGGACTGCGTACCGGGACTGGTGAATCAATGGGGCGCAAGGTTCGCGAGTCGAATTGCAATTTCTTTTGATGATACCGCAAAGTACTTTCCGAAAGGAAAGACGGTCCTTATGGGGAATCCCATACGAGGCGGCCTCACCGAGAGCCTTGAACCACAGTCTACTGCCAAGAAATTATTCGGTTTTCATGCCGACGAACCCGTGCTTTTTATCATGGGAGGCTCGCAGGGGGCGGAACAGATTAATGATTTTATACTCGATATATTAACGGATCTTTTGCGAAATTATCAACTGATCCATCAGGTTGGAGACGCCAACATTGATGACATAAAATCGGAGACCGACGTGATTCTTCAGGATGTAAGCGTCGATGACCGGGTACGGTACAAGCTGTTCGCATTTTTGTCGGAGGGACAGTATCGCGACGCCATGAATGCCGCGGATATCGTGATAAGCAGAGCGGGCAGCGGGTCGATTTTTGAAATAGCGGCGTTTGCAAAACCGTCCATACTTATTCCCATTAGTGCCTCTGCCGGGGATCATCAGCGCCTTAATGCAATCGCGTATTTTAAAGCGGGGTGTTGTATTTATCTTGAGGAAGAGAATCTGCTTCCGCATCTTTTTTTGGATCAACTGAATGAACTTTTGGTCGATAGGCAAAGAAGAGAAAAAATGATTGAGGCATCCAGAATATTCGCCCGACCTCGAGCTGCAGAAACAGCTGCAAGGGAAATACTTACATTGGCAAAAGCGGATAATGATTAGAATCTGGAATCTAGAATCTGGAATTTGGAAGAACTTCTAGATTTTAGATTCTAAGTTTAAATATGAAACAAGAGATTCGGACTCGATTTGCTCCTTCGCCTACCGGCCCATTGCACCTCGGCGGTGCGCGGACGGCGATTTTTAATTGGCTGTTTGCAAAGAAAATGGGCGGCGCTTTTATTTTACGCATCGAGGATACGGACGCAGAGAGATCAGATGTAAGATTTGAACGAGATATCATGGAAAACTTGCGGTGGTTGCGTATTTTTTGGGATGAAGGGCCAATCCTCGAGACCGAACTCCTCAAGTCTGAGCCGATTCGGTCTGAAATCTTCGAGTCCGAGCCTCAGAGTCGAGGACCTCACGGTCGAAAACCTCAAAGTCGAGGGCAGGTCGAGGGAAAACCGAAAACCAAAAATTATATCGGGAACTTCGGTCCGTATCGCCAGACCGAGCGAACAGAACGGTATGCGTATTTTATGGATACGTTGTTCGAGAAAGACTTGGCGTATTATTGTTTCTGCAGCAAAGAAGAACTGGAAATGCGACGCCAAGAAATGCTTTTGGGCGGGGAGGCACCTCGTTATTCCGGTAAATGCCGCGACATTAGGATAAAAGAAGCTCGGGAAAGAAAAAAGAGAGGAGAAAGCTGCATCATCAGATTCAAAGTGCCAGAAAAGAAGGTTACGTTTAAAGATATTATCCGCGGCGACATTTCGTTTAATAGTGCTTTGGTGGGGGATATCGCTATTGCCAAGGATGAACGCATGCCATTGTATAATTTCAGCGTGGTGGTTGACGACTTTGAGATGCAGATAAGCCATGTAATCCGCGGCGAAGAACATCTCCCCAATACGCCGAAGCAAATCTTGATTCAACAGGCTCTTAAGATGCCCATGCCTGCGTATGCGCATTTACCGCTTATTCTCGCCCCGGATAAGTCAAAAATGTCAAAACGGGTTGGGCTGTTTAATATCGCCGATTACCGCGAACAAGGATATTTGCCGGAAGCTGTCCTGAATTTTCTGGTTCTTTTAGGCTGGCACCCTGAAGACAATCAGGAGATGTTCGCCGCAGACGGATTGGTAGAGAAATTTTCATTGGAAAGGATACAAAAAGCAGGCGCCATCTTTAATGCGCAGAAATTTGATTGGATAAACGGCGAGTATATCAGAAAACTTAATAATGCAGCGCTCCTTGAATACCTAAGGCCTTTGATTGAGAAAAGGGAATGGCTCAAAGACGATGCGTTTCATCTTAAGGTCATTGCCATTGAAAAGGAGCGCATAAAAAGGTTAAGCGACTTTCTCGAAATGGCTGGATTTTTCTATCAGTTACCGGAATACGGGTCAAAAATGTTACAATGGAAGAATACACCCGCAGATGAGACAGCGGCGAATTTGCGGCTAACGGTTGAGGAATTGGAAAAGGTGTCCGAGACGGAATTTATCAAAGGACGCCTTGAAAGAATTCTTGTTCCGCTTGCGGAAGAAACCGGACGCGGAGAATTGTATTGGCCCTTGCGCGTCTCACTTTCCGGCAAAGAGGCATCGCCCGGCCCGTTTGAAATTATGGAGATATTAGGAAAAGAGGAGAGTACGCGCCGTATTAGAATTGCGCTTGAAAAATTGTAACCGGTCGGCAAAGTCGAAGCATATCGCTCGAAACGTATTCGTAAGCGCGGCGTAATGATTAGGAAAGAAATATAAAAGGTGTCACGGGGCGTAGGGAATAGAAAAACGGCCTACCCAATGGGGCAGGCCGTGGCCGAGAGAGGTCGGCGCGATCAGAGGACGCCATACATGCGGAGGAGTCCGAAGACGGCGATTGCTCCGATGGTCAGGAGCGGAAGGAAACCGAGAATGAGCTGCTTCTTGCTGGACTTGGCGATGAGGTCGAAGTCGGTGCACCGAATCGGCCCACCGCCGTAAGGAACTGGCTTGTAGGTCTTCATATCAACCCTCCTTTCAGAGTTTACTGTAATTATAACAAATCAACAGAATTTGTCAATAGCTGGAAAGTGGCTTAAAATAGGGGCAAAATGATATTGATAAATTCGCGCGGTATTTACGAAATTCAATAAGTAGTAAAAGTGTCATGAGAAGTAGAAAGTGCTAAAATGAAAATATGCTCAGAAATAAGGAAAAAAACAAATATAGTCAGTTTGCTGATTTCGTGTATGAAACCAACATACATAGCAAAACTCCGCGCTCGGGATTGTGGTTTCTGGGTAGCGGCAGTCAGTCTGTAGCCGAGCACCTCTTTCACACCGCGATGATAGCGTATACGCTTGCATATCTTGAACCGAGGGCAAATAGGCACAAAGTTGTATTGATGGCATTGTTCCATGATATTGGCGAGGGAAGAACATCAGATCATAACTACGTGCATCAACGTTATGGACGACTTGCCGAAGCGGAGGCCGTGAAAGATATCGCTCAAAGTGTTCCATTCGGGAAAGAGATTCTTGAATTATTTATGGAGGAAGAACAACGAAGAACGCTTGAAGCGAAACTTGTTAAAGATGCTGACCAGCTTGAATGGATCGCCACCTTGCGGGGTGAAGAAGTAAAAGGAAATCAAAAGGCACGGGAATGGATTCAGATAGCCCTAAAACGCCTCAAAACGGATGCCGGCAAGAAACTCGGAAAAGCACTGGTAGAAATCCACCCCGATTCCTGGTGGTTTGACGCGAAGGATAAGTGGTTTGTTGATCGGAAAGACAAAAATCGAGGGTGGAATCGGAAATAAATAAGGACTCAAGAGCTTCGTGGAAAATAATTATTCCAAAATCGAAGAATTAATGATGCAGATCGCCGAGTGGAAGGCTAAATTTTCGGTTGAACGGGAGTGGAAGGGGCAGCTTGAGAAAGAAAAGAAAGAAATTGAGGAAAAATATTCCCAAGTGATCTATGAGCTGGGTTCGAATAAACGATTGATTGAGCAGTTGGAGGAAAAGGTAAAATTATTAAGTTCGGGTTTTTCAAACGGCGTTGGTAGCGATGTTGCTCCGCTACAAGGAAAAGAGGAGCATGCGGTAAAACCGGAAGAGGGGAGAGAAGAAGCCAAGGAAAACCAAAAACAGGAAAAAGAAGAAAAAGAGAGCGAGGGCGCTTCCGTTCCCATCGAAGAAAAACGAACCCCCTTCCACCACGTGCCTCATCATGTCTACACCAACCCGGATATTTATGAACCCATAAGCGAAATGTACTATCAAAGGCGGCCAATGCGTACATTTGGAAGTGAAACGCCTCCGCACATCATATACCGCCACGACCCCGATTTTTACGTACAAGAGCCTCCGATTGACGCGCGCCGTCCGCAAAACGACTTGGATGAAGTAGTAGAAGAAATCACGGAAACTCGTGAGTGAACCCCGTTACAACCCGGCCTAAGGGCCGGGGCTTCTATTTAGCTTCTAAAATTTCTCCCTTCTTTCAGAGTGTTTGAAAACTGGTGTTTTTCCGGGTTGTAACTGGGTAAACGTAACTACTCACAAGTCCGAGGTACTTGCCGAAAGGCAAAGAATTTTGGCTCATTCTCGTCCCGCCAGCGCGGGACTCCGAGGTTTCGGCTGTTTTGCCGAGCACTCAATTTACGAATAAAATTGAGCGCTCGGACCATGCCAAAACAGCCTCAAAATCCGCCAAAATTCTCTGCCTTTCGGCATGATGGTGTAGAGAAATACTTCTTCTTCCCCCCAGTCTGAAGGCTGGGGTTTCCGGGTTATAATAGGGTTTTGCCATCCTTGAAAATCGGTGATACAATAAAGAGGGGAGAAGTTAATCGGATACAGCATGAAAAGAGTATTAAGAAAATATTATACCTGTGCGATTTTGGTTGTTGTCCTTGCTTGTACTTTTGCCGGCGGAGTTGTCGCCGTAGCGCAGGAAACTTCGACTCCGATCGATAGCGGCAACGTCGATGTCAATAAATTTCTCGAATGGCTTTCTGTGGCGTCGAACTGGGTGAAAAACAATATCACGACTGATATCGTCATTAGATTTTTCAAAATCGTGGGAGGGTTCTTCGCCTGGATGTTTGATTTGTTTGCTGACGTATTGCGGCGCATCGTGGGGGTTTTGTAAGCAATGACCAAATTTCTATGTTCGTTCTGAATTTAGGGGAGGGTCCGGCGCGAGCAGCAGGCCGGTCTTCTTATTTATGGATCAAAAAAGAAGCGTTGAGTTTCTTACGTGAAGATATATATGTCGCAAAACCTACATTTTGCGACACGCCCAGAATAGAAAAACGGCTATCCCCTTGAGCGGATAGCCATAACCTGTTTTACCCTACAATTCTAATAGTTGTTTGGAAATTCTGGTTAAATTCTTGCAGCCGTTTTTAGTCACCGAAACGACATCTTCTATGCGTACGCCCCCGATATTCGGATAATAAAGTCCCGGCTCTACGGTTACTACCTCCCCTTCTTGCAGTATTGGATCCTTTGAAAAATTCGGCCCTTCATGAATATCAAGACCTAGACGATGCCCCAATGAATGAATGAAACCGGCTTCGACGCCGCCTACGACATTATTTTCAAATCCCCGGTCGGCCATGAATTTTCGCACTTCTTCGTTGAGCTTCAAAAAATCGCCTCCTGCTTTAATACCCCGAAGAGCGAAGGATTGCGCGAGATAGACTGCGTCATACATCTGTTTTACCCGTTCCGGGGCTTTTCCTTTTACAACCGTACGCGTGAGGTCGCCCCAGTAGTGGCTTATCTGGGAGCGCGGGAAAACATCGAGCACGATAGGCGTATAAGCCCTTACCCGGCCCTTACCGATGTTATGAGGTTCGGCGGAATCTTTTCCGCTGGATGCGATTATTCCTTGAGGAACGGCACAGTCATAGTCAAGAAGTCCGCGTTGAATGGCACCCCTTAAAATTTCTGAAGTAAGCGGTTTACGTTCGTAGTAAACATAACCGCTTTGCCCTATTTCCGATTTTCTGATTATTTCTATGGCGCGTTCGAGCGCTTTTTCTGCTGCGCGCTGAACCGTTCGAATTTCGGTAATTTCTCGTGATGTTTTTATTTTCCGTTCGGGGAATAAAAAGTCTTCAATTTCTACCTTAAACCCCGACCTTTTCAGTTTATTGTACAGTCGTATAGGAAAATTATTCGATACCGAGATTCTTTTAATCCCGTGTTTCCGAAAAATTCCTCTTATGGTATCGCCTTTTCCAAACTGCAGGACTGTTATGCCGTCGTTTGCTTCCTTTCTCGCCCGTTCATACTCAAAACCGCTTATATAGATCAAGCGCTCCCCTGCCGGAGTTTCGATATACAGAAAAGGGTCGGTTGTCCAAAAACCGCTCGCCCAATAGATAGTAGCGTCTTGTTCCGGGGCGGTATAAAGGATTCTTGCTGTCTTCTTCATGTGCACCGTTTAAGTATAAGCCAGTTAATGACCTAAAGAAACTATACTCCATCGAGGAATTCACCGCAATGCATAAAATATGTAGAAATACAAAATCCCGATCTCGGTCGGGATAAAAAATCCTGCTTCGCTTCAGTTTTTCAGGGTCAGTTTCCGATCCTGCTCGAACTTGTCCCATAGTGAAAAAAACTCTTCAAGACGTACCGCATCCGGAGCAAAACTCCGGATTTTTCGCGCATCTTCAAGACATGCCTCAAGATACTGCCGTATCTGCTTTGCGTGTTTTGAATCCCCCATGCCTTGACGAGACCGCATAATTTTGGAAATCGCAACGACAATCGTAGAAACGAAATAGTCGATAAGGGCGTCCCGCTCGGTTATTTCTTTCACGCGAACAAGCGCGCACGTTTCGCCCCATTGACCAATCGCATAACACCTTTCTTTGGTAACATCAAAAAGTTCTCTGATGCCCATCGGAAAATCATGTACGAGATTAAAAAGAATTTCGATATCTTTTATCCGGAAAGAAATCCCGCTTGTCGGATTGGAGACGGTGACCGGTTCAAAACCCCATGCGTGTGTGATGGCCCATCTCGACGAGACATCGTTCGGTCCCCAATGAATAACATTCTTCCTGAACCAGCCGCCTAAACGCCGCTGGAGGAGAGGTTTACCGTCGGTTGCGACTCTCCGGTGGCCACGCTCCCTGTCAATTACCACAAATTCATCGCCGGAGACTTCCGGTTTATTTCGGTGAATATGAAAATTCCCTTCCGTATCTCTGAAGTACCATAACGTCTTTCCGAAAATGTTGCGATACGCAAAAAAACCGAATAGAATCAGACCTATCACTACAAAGAAAAGTATGAAGAGAATGTCCGCGAGAGTCCTTTCATTAATTGGCGTTTCTACAAAAAGCGTGAGCCCGAACAAGCCAAAGGTTAGAATACCTAGTATTCCAAAGAATGGAGCAATCGGGCCTACATATGCATTCGGCACCACGCATAGAGAACAAGAGTTTTTCTTTTCGGACGTAAGTGTTTTCCGAACCGCCTCGGCAAGTTTATCTACGCCCCTTTTCAATTCTTCGCGACCAACATCATCAAGCTTCCGATTAACAGCGTTTCCTTGATCGCTCACGGCGACCTCCACTCCTGCGGGCCTGTTTCATCCCGCCGGAAGCAATGCTCTTCGACGGCCATACCCCGGCGAATTCCGGAGTCATTCCGCCTAAGAACGGTTGTGAAAGAGCAGGCCACCGAGGACCATCCTCGATGACACATTCATTATACAACACAAATCATTAGGAAATCAAGTGCACTGTTTACGTCTATAGCATTAAACGTTGTTTTTAACTGCATATGCGTGTATACCCCATGAGATAATGTCTCAAGTCTTGGCGTAGTAAAAGAAAGCTTGTAGGGTATGCGTGCATACTACGGTCTTACTTACTGTACAGAAGTTATCTCACGGAGTATACTTTCCATACAGTTATGTATTTCCAGGACGAGAAACATTTTAAAAGTATGTGCGGGTATGACATTGAGGGTCAATGGTATCCGCGCGTTACGAAAATCGTTGAGATCAAGGCAAAGCCGGCGCTTTATCGTTTCTATGCCGAGGCTGCAAATTTTGCGGAAGGCGAAGAGATAAAACAGAAGTCGGCCAGCGAAGGAACGCTTATTCACGAAACCGTTGAGAAGATTCTTTTAGGAGAACGGCCCGAGGTGTCCCCTCTTATTTCCCCTGCAATTGCCGCGCTTCAAGAATTTTTGTTTAATCGCGGGATTCAGGTTGATCCGGAGTTCGTAGAACACCGCGTTAAAAGCGACGAACATCGCTATGCCGGGACCATTGATGCCCTCGCGTGGATTGACGGCAAATTCGGCGTGCTCGACATCAAAACATCGTATGCGATATTCCGGGATTATAATCTGCAAACTTCCGCTTATTTGTGCGCCCTTCGGTCTCAACTGCCAAATCTTTCAACCCGATGGATTTTACGGATCGATCAGGCGTATACTTGTCTTGTTTGTGGGGCGACGCTGCGGCCGAAAGGCGGAAGAAATAAAATCAGGGTTAATAAACATGCAATTGCATGCAGCGACGACGCGCATCAGTGGGGCGAACTGAAAGGAGACATCGAGCTCCAAGAATTCCCCTACTTTCAACAGGACTTTAAAGCCTTTTTGGGAGCGAAAGTATTATGGGAATGGGAAAATGATTATTGGCTAAGACGGATCGGTTATCTTTAATTCTTTTCTATAATAATCGGCGCCCGGGTTTCGATATCGCGGGCAATAAGATAACCTAAACCAAAACTTAAAGAACTGATGAGAAGAACTAATAATACAATCACGATGGTTTTCCCGTGTTCTAACAGCCAGAATTTTATTGACAAGATTTTATTTTTGATATAAGATAACATAATATATGGATTCTTGATTCTTTCTTTAGAAAAGAGTGGGATGCTCGTATTTTCAGCTAAATTTTCATCGCATCCTGCTCGAAAATTTAGATGGCGACCCAGCACTTATTTTACAAGTGACGTCAAGAAAATGATAGCAAGGTTGGTCTAAATAATCTAACTATATTACGCCGGCGTGATTAGTAAAATAAGTACTGGGTGCTCATAATTGTAGTGAAATTTTCTTCGCTACAACGTGAGCTCGAAAATTTCAACAATTATGGCACATACTAAAAGCGGGGGTTCAACAAAATTAGGACGGGATTCTCGTGCAAAGAGGCTCGGCGTTAAAAGAGACGACGGCACGAGAGTTTTTGCCGGCGAGATTATCGTTCGCCAGCGGGGTTCCAAATATATAGAAGGAAGAAATGTGAGGCGCGGCGCGGATGATACGCTCTATGCGTTACGGGACGGCGTTGTCCGTTTTGTTAAAAAACAAAAAGTTCGCTTTGATGGAAACAGGAGAAAAGTTAGCATGGTGATCGTGTCGGCTCCTTAAAATTTTGACTTTCGCAGCACTACATTGAGATAGGCTTTTACCCCTCTTCCAAAGTCTATAGTTATACGATGTTCTCCTAGATGTTTGAGCGGTTTATCCATTTGAACCGTTTCTTTAGGTATGACAACCCCCTTTTCTTTAAGCGATTCGATGATGAGGGCGGCATTTACAGATCCGTATACTTCTCCTTTTTCATTTACGTTCATCGGAAAGGATAGCGCTGTTTTTTGAATCTCTTTCGTCGTCGTTTTAAGTTTTCCAATAAGCGCATGTTCTTTTTTTACCAACTCTGCTTTTTTTGCCGCGATGCGCGCTGCAGCCCTTTCGGTGGCTACAATCGCCAGCCTTTTTGGGATAAGAAAATTCCGCACATAGCCGTCGGCTAACTCTTTGGTATCGAACTGTCTACCGATATTGTCGATGTCTTGGGTGAGGATTACTTTCATTCTATTGTTTAGTGATTAGAATTTCTTTTAAAATCTCTATTGCTTTCTCCAGTTGTGGGTCCTTTTTGTTTTTGGCGTCTTCGTCGCCGATTTCTACCTTATAGTCGGGTTCCAATCCTGCGCCTTCAATGAGATTTCCATTCGGCGTAAGCCATTGCGCAATGGAGATTTTAATTGAGGAGTTGTCTCTGAGGTTTCGTATCTCTTGCACCGATCCCTTGCCGAATGTTTTTTGTCCTATAAGCGGAATGTGCCTGTGATCGCGTAAGGCTCCGGCGAGTATTTCTGATGCAGACGCGGAGCCCTCATTGACAATTATGACCATGGGCAATAGCTTGAGTGCGCCGTTTCCGTTTGCGCGGAATACGTTTGCGTCGCCCGATTTGAATTTTTCTTCGGTGACCACAACCCCTTTATCTAAAAACCAGCCTGCGATATTGACCGACACCTCAAGGAATCCGCCGGGGTTATTTCTGAGATCCAGTATAATGCCTTTTGGCTTGTTAAGCAAGAGATCTACGGCGGCTCTGTAGAATAGCAGCGGCATGTTCTCATTGAAGTTAAATAATTGTATGTGCGCCAGACGGCCTTCAATAAGTTTGTATTCCAGCGCCGGAATAGTGATGATATCCCGTACAATGACGAATTCTTCTGATTTTTCCCAGCCTTCTCTGAATATGAACAGTTTTACCTTAGTTCCTCGTTGGCCGCGAATGAGCTTAACCGCTTCGTCAACGCTTAAATCATTGGTGAAGGCGTCGTCTACCTTCAATATAGAATCCCCGGCCTTAAGGCCCGCTTTCTCTGCAGGACTGTCTTTCAGCGGAGCGATGACTTTCAATTGGCCGTTTTTTATTCCAATTTCCATGCCAACGCCGCTGAATTCCCCGCTTACGTCTTCATTAAACTTTTTAGCATCTTCGGGAGTGAGGAAATTCGAATGAGGATCCTTAAGAGAATTGACCAATCCCCGGACTGCGCCGTACACCAGCGTTTGATTATCCACTTCTTCTGATTTGAGATAATTCTGTCGAATAACCTGCCACGCTTCCCAGAAAACGCCGAAATCTATATCTGCCGGCCTTCCGTTTTCTTGATTAGAAACTCCCGCGATGATAATCTCTCTTTCCTGATAGCCGGCAATATAACCAACGTAAAAAATGCCTCCACCGAGAGCAAGAATCACTATTCCGACAATTACGCTTTTTAGAACGGTAAAGATGTTTAGCTTCATGCCCGTTTTATCTATTATATAGCCTGCTTGGTGAATTTCAAAATAGCTCTTTTATAAGAGGGGCGCCGGCACGGATCAGCTCATCGAGCCTGTCATTCGACCTTGAGGGGTTTCAGACCCTGAACGGGAAGACCCTTCAGGGTCTGAACGACCCCTAACTGAAGTCCGGGTTGTAACGGGGTTCATTTCCGTAATTCGTATTGTTCGAGTACAGTATAAACGGCTCCGGTTCTTTGAAGCCGAGATTCTATTACATCAATTCCATTGGCATAAAATGTTTCATGGATAGGTATGTTAAGAGAAGGAAGTGATTTCAGCGGCACAGGATTTTTAAAACGCGCAACGGTAATATGGATGCGAAGCGGACGGCCTTCTCTTTCAAATGACACCTCTCTTTTTTCCAATCCATCCTCAAGATCATTTTTTATGTTTCCCAGCTGTTTGCCTTCTCCCACTGCCCAGATCATCCGAGGCGCTGACCCGTGAGGACCGTATTGCAGTCCATGGATGGCTATTCTTTCCGGTCGGTTCCGGTCGGCTATTTCTTTAACGGCGGCACGTATGCGTTTTTCCGACTCCTCGTCTTGATACCCTAAAAATACCAACGTGATATGCCAGTTTTCTGGAGGAATAAACCGTGCCATCGGCAATCCTTTTTGAAACAATTGCAGTCCCTTTGCAATTTTGTCTTTAATTTCTGGTGGCAGATTAACTGCGACAAAAAGGCGCTTCATAGTACAATAATAACATAGGAGCTAGAATTTAGAATATAGGATTTAGGAATTACTGCGTTTCCTAAATTCTAAATTCTAAATTCTAAATTCTCAGGTTGTATATAATTGACGTTATTCCCATACGGAAAATTCCTCGCGGTCACCCGCAGGTTTTAAGCTATTTTTTCGGAACTAAGTTGCCGCAAGGGGCCGTTATGATCGGAGAGATACGAGATCACGAACTGCCCATGATTGTTATAGCTTCGAGGCCCCTGAAAGAATACAAAGCAACGGTACGCACGCAGGAATTTCAACTTAAACCGGTAAAAAACGTTCTTTTTGATACACCCATTTTTCCTTCGCACTATTTGTCTTTCCTGAAATGGATATCCGATTATTATTTCTCGCCCATCAGTTATGTGGTCCACGCGGCAACTCCGCCTGCGAAGGTTTTCGCATCGCGCTCTTTCAGAAATCTTGATTTCTCCCGGATATATGACCGTCAGGATCCGGCAGGTTCGACGAAAGAAGTGACGCAAGAGAGAAAGGTATTGCTCTGGGGATATGATAAAAAATCGATCCTTGAAAAGATAAGAAACACCATTATAAAAGATCAGAACGTACTTCTGCTGGCACCTCAGGCGGTCACTATAAACATCTGGGCAGATATACTGAAGCGAGATATACAGTCGCCGATCATTTACCGCCGATCTGTAAGTATAAAGAAGTGGGTTGAAATGTATCAGCAGATTACCCGATCCTCCGGAGAAATAATAGTCGGAGCTCGCAGCGCGTTATTCGCTCCCCTACCGAATATCGGTTTGGTCGTAGTGTTACATGAAGATAGCCCCTCGTATCACAGCGTAGATGTGCCTCCTTATTATCATGCGGTTTCCGTTGCAGAAAAGCTTGCGCAGTACACCGGCGCGAGTCTGATGCTGTCGAGTATTACTCCTTCCCTGGAAAGCTATGGAGCCATACAAGATGGCGGTATGCAATTAGAAAAACAAGAAGGACGCGGAAAAATGTCCTTGGATATTATTGATATTCGAACAAACCCCAAGGGGAAAATAGTTTCTGATCTTTTAGCCGTAAAACTGAAGCGCATTATTGAAAATAAAAAGAGGGCGCTTGTATTCATCAATCGGCGCGGGCATGCAACCGCAGTATTGTGCCGTGATTGCGGCAGGGTTTTTTCGTGCGACAGCTGCGAGTTGCCCTTTGTATATCATGTTGCGGAAGACATACGGACACTATGGTGCCATCATTGCGGCAAAAAAGCTGAGCCGCCGGATATTTGTCCGAATTGCCGAAGCCACAATCTGGATTATATCGGTACCGGCATCCAGAAGGTGGCGTCAGAGCTTACAGAAAGATTTCCTCAAGCAACGACCTTCCGTTTGGATAGCGATTCTGCTGCCGTCTTGAAAGACCAAAAACATATTCTCGACCAAATGGTACAAGAAGAGCAGGGCGCAATCCTCGTCGCAACCGAATTGATTTTTAAATATGAATATCTTTTCGGTAAGTTCGATTTAGCCGTCATGGCAAATTTCGATCAACTATTTCATCTTCCGGATTACCGCATTGAAGAAAAAATGCGGCGCATATTGGTATTGCTGAAGGAATTTTCAACTGAGCTCGCGGTACAGACGTATAATCCCGATCGCGAATTCTTAAAAAAGATAAGCGACCTTCGGACATCGTACGAGCAAGAACTTGATGCGAGAAGGAAATTCTTTTACCCCCCGTACGGCCAGGTCATTCGGTTGGTGCACCGTGATAGAATTCTGGATCGTTCTCTTGCTCAAGCAAAATTTCTTCATAGTAAAATTCAACTAGAAATTAGAAATTTGGAATTAGATATTCGAGTATCCCCTCCCCTTCCTTGTTTTATCCCGAAAGAAAAGAATACTTACTGCTTCGAAATGATTTTGCGTCTCAAAAAACCTTTGACTCCCGAAGAAATAAGAAAACGCAATGAAGTTTTAAAAGTGGTTCCTGCTGATTGGGAAATACTTGTAGATCCTTGGAAGGTGTTATAAGGACACGAATGCCTAACTTTAGCCGCCACGCGAGATTAGTCTTATTTGATCTGAAAGTTGGAATATCTTTTCTTTTATCTCAATAATTTTGATTTGTATCTCTATGAGTTCGATCTTTCTCTTGATTTCTTTTATTGTATCCTTCAATATGGGGTCTGCGGTATTTTTTTCGAATGATTGGGGGGGGAGCGTTAGAGAGGAAGACTTTTGAGGTATACCGGCGACAAGGGCGTTGGAAAAAAAGTTGTTTTCCCAATCAAAGACATAAATACCATAGAAGTATTTAGAGCCGGCAACAAGATTTACATCCTCAAACATTTCTGCCCGTCCCCGAAAAACGATTTTGCCATCGAAGGCATTGGTCGGAAAACTATTTGCGTTGCGGACGACTTGAGCCCCAAAAAACTTTTCATCTTTAGGATTTTTCCAGCTTAACCTCATTGCATTTTCTTGAGGCTCGATGGATGCGTCCAGTGCGTAAGTTACTGTAGTTGTTGATTCTTCGGATCTAGCCTCGGGGGGTTTAAATGATGAGAGTTCATCAGTGGGCTCGGCTTTGATAGTTATTGGCGACGAATAGTTGAAATCGGGGTCGCGGCTAAAAATAGAATAATACAAAGGACTTTTTTTAAAATCAACGGTGTCAGAGTACCTTGATTCAGCTCCGAGGTAGACAAAAACTTGATTGTTGTCATTCCGGCTTAAAGCAAAGCGATCCTCTCTTCTAATAATGAAAACTTCGTAGAAGTCGGGGTCGGAGGGATTGATCCAGGAAAGATATACGGTATTCGGTCCGGTCCGGACAAAAGCGTTTTGTATCTGTTCCGGAGGAGTACTATCAATTGGAAGAAAATCTGAGATTGCTCGTCCTACCTCAAGAGACTTATCAACGACCTCAACTATAATTACATAATTGTCTCCGCTCGGCAGGTCGGCGATGTCCCATACATATGAACCGTCGGCAGGAAGATTTTTTACAATAAGAGTTTCGGGCCTAGGATTAGGAATTTGAGGATAATAAAAGGTAGATACAATATCCTTGGTGCTCTCACCGGCGAAATAATAAATAGAAACCGGTGTATCACTAAGGGCGAAAGAGGATCCGGCAATATTTTTATCAGCGGCCTCGTATTTGATTTCAATTTCATGACTCTCAAACGAAAGCCTTTTCTCAAGAGAAACAATGCTAACCGTTGGTCTATACGCTGTTGTGGAGCCGCCTGTGGAAGGTGGCGGCGGTGGATCTGACGGGGGTGATACCGCCTGAATTGTAATCGTTCCAACGGCTGTCTCGTCAAGGTGGTCGTGATATCCCCATGTCCCGACACTTGTTAATGAAACTGTGGTTCGGGATTGATTTTTAGGAATTGGAGAACCATTCAAGTCTGGATAATCAGTATGCGTCGGATGAGGATCTGAAGAAGGGTCAGTGGTTCCGGACGAGTTATTGGTCCAGCGAATCTGATCGCCCGCATTAATCGTAACAGATGAGGGGGAAAATCCACCACCTATCCTTGAAACAGATACGACAACCGCCTTTGCCGATAGCGGAAACGTGCTAGCTATGACTAGTAATAATCCCACGAATATCGGTTCGACTCTCGTATGACTTGAGGATTTAAGCATCATTTATTATTTATTATCGAAATTATACGTTCTGGTGTCAAAAGAATGGTAAACTTACGCGCACAGAGATTAAGGTTTTATGCCCAATTGTGTATAATAACAATAAGATGAAAAAAGACCTTATGTATTTATTTTTCCTTGCGGTTGTCGTAATTCTTTTGTGGGTCGGGGGTTATATTTTTATCATGTCAAGCCCGACTTGGTTTACGCCTAAACCGGTAATACTGTCTTTACCCTCATCGTTAGACGCAGCGTTATCGAATCCGACAGAAAATTCTTCTCAAGTCCATATCGTGCTTATAACGAAAGACGGTTTTAGTCCGAAAACTACCGCGATCCATGTGGACGATGTTGTTCGTTGGATAAATATAGATACCGGGTATCATTGGCCAGCCTCGGATCCTCATCCGACGCATACCGCCTTAGCCGGCTTTGACGCCTCGGGTAATCTTGCAAGCGGAGAAACGTATAGCTATCAATTTGAACAGCCGGGGTATTTCGTTTATCATGACCACGCCCCTGCTCTTGCCGGCGAAGAATTAATACCAATAGGTCTTATAGAAGTTTTAGTTCCAGACGGCCAATGAGAACATATCCCTTATTTGCGCGTTTTGTTCTCTTAAGCTTTATCTTATTTTTACTTGTCGGCTTTTCGGTTTTTCTCATCAGCAACATCCAGATTGTTTTTGAAGGCTTTATAGCGAAGCAAGAGAAACTATCAACGGTGATCGCTGTTAACCGTGCCGCGAATCACCTTTTAAAAAAAGAGGATTTCCATTATCCGATGGAGCCGGATGGTTATATCAGAATGAACAGATTTTTCGCTGATACATATTTTGAAGGAGCAGCATTAATTTTAATCACCGATAACAAGGGAACGGTTATTTATTCACATCCGAAATATTTAGCTTTGCTTTATAACGGCACTTCGCTCATGAACGGCCAATTTGTGCCGACGACGCTTAAAGATAATGAAACCCATGCGCAATTTGTTGAACTGGAACCAAAGGGACAAGAAACGCTTGGTTTTAAAATGGCGCTGGTTCAGTCGGTACCGATTACATTCGGGAATTCAGTTGCAGCTGTGGGCGCTGTCTATATTATTTCTCGAGCCGGTTTTATTACGAAATCGATCCAGGGTCTGGAGCGCGACATTGTTCAAGATATGGTTATGGGGCTTTTGGCGCTCTACGTAGTTTTAACAGCGATAGTGCTATGGCTTTTGAAAATTTATCAGAGACAGACAGATGAGATAATTCGCCTGAAAGATGAGTTCGTTTTTATTGCCGCTCATGATATGAGAATGCCCGCCTCTACTATCAAAGCTTATGTATCGCTTCTTTTTGATGAGCCTATCGTTCAGAAAACTACTTCGATCAAAGAATCCGTTGATTACATCAATATTGCAAACGAACAGCATATCGAATTAATTAACGATCTCTTGGAGGTGGCTCGTTCTGAAAGCGGCCGTATCGAGATTCATGCCAGGCCTATGGACGTAATCGGCGCTATTCAATCTATCCTTGTAGAAATGAACCCCCTGGCTGATAAAAAATCTATTTCAATAACATATGATCACGTCGAGCCTTTGCCCCGCGTCATGGCTGATGAATCCAGGGTCAAAGAAGTGGTAACCAACTTGGTTGGTAATGCAATTAAGTATACTCCTGGCCCGGGAATGATAACAGTCACCCATGAAGTAAAAAAGGAGAGGCTTATTACGCACGTCAGGGACACCGGTATAGGTATTCCATTCAAGGATCAGAAGAATTTATTTGAAAAATTTTATCGGGTTCGGACGGATAAAACCATTGATGTAAGCGGTACCGGGCTTGGGCTTTTTATTGCTAAGCAGATTGTTGAGAAAATGAATGGAAAAGTTTGGGTCAAATCTGAAGAAGGAAAAGGGTCGACGTTTAGTTTTTCGTTGCCTCTTGCCCAAAAAACCATGGGAAGATCAGTCGCGTAAACCCCCGTTAGAACGGGTGCTTCACCGCGTCTGACGCGGCTTCGCGATCGGCTGAAGGAAGCATTATACCCCTACGAGCTTATTCTATCTCTACCGTCGACAGAGTCGGCAGCGTTCTAACGGGGTAAACTCTGTCCATGTGCCGTCAAAATCACTCCGAGTACTTCATTAACTTAATTTTTGCCTGCTCTATGACAAAAGAACACTGTATTTATGGGACGTTTTGTGACAACGATGGTATCAAAATTAAGTTAATTCAGCACTAGCCGGATCGGATTGGTTTTGACGGATGATAGATATACCCTTATTCTATATTTGTGTCCAATAATGAACGTACTCTGTCTACAATATCATCAAGTGTCCAGGCAGTTTTTATTAAGTAATACGCTGGTCTATTTTCCAATAATTGGTTCATGATCTTTTCATCCGATTCTAAGCTTGTGAGGTAAAGAATGCGGGCATTCTTTCCCCACTCATCTTCACGTAATCTTCTTGTCATGGTAAGCCCGTCTACTTTGGGCATGATAACATCCATCAAAATCAGATCAGGGTGTTCCTGTAAGGCGCTCGCCAATCCTTTTTCTCCATCTTCTGCTTCCTGCACGTTAAAACCCTCGCTTAAAAACTTTTTAACGAGCGCTTTTCGATACGCCGTATCGTCTTCGACGACAAGAATTCTTTTTCCTTGATCGGGCATAATATATGCTATTCTTCGATTACGAATATAGTACTTGAATTATACCGTTTTTATGAAGAGTTGCGCAAAGTACGTCCTGGTCTTGGAAAAAACGCGGCGTCCCTACATTTCAGCCTGATAATCGGACCGCTCGGTTTTGTTTAAACGCCTTCGGCAGTATAATGAAACAATGAATATTCTAAAAATAGAAAATAAAGAAGAGCAGAGGGTTCTTCGGACGGCGCTTGAAGATTTGGATTTTAAACGCATGGACAGGAAAAAACTGTCGAAAGTTATCAGAGAAATGCGGGAAACGATGAAGCGAGCAGATGGCGTAGGGCTTGCTGCCACTCAAGTAGGGCTTCCGTGGCGGCTGTTTGTAGCCGAGGTTGAGAAGAAGTTTTATGTCGTGTTAAATCCCAGAATAGTAAAAACCTCTGAAGAAAAAATAATCATGGAAGAGGGATGTTTAAGCGTACCGGGGACGTTTGGCGAGGTGGAACGCCCGGAAAAGGCGGTACTCCATGGACTGGATAAAAACGGCAAACGAGTAAAAATTAAAGCATGGGGACTCCTTGCGCGCGTATTTCAGCATGAGGTCGATCATTTGGACGGAAAATTATTCATAGATAGGGCGAAGAATGTTCATCGGCATGATAGTACGTCTTCTTAAATAGTAGCTTGTAGCTTGTAGCTTGTAGGGTCAATCCTAAGAAGCTAAGAAGCTACAAGCCAGTGAAAGTGAAATATGCCTTCTTCGGCACTCCAGAATTTGCCGCTACCATTTTGAAAAAATTAATTGGAGCCGGTTATGTGCCGGCGTTAGTTGTGACCGCGCCGGATAAACCAGTTGGAAGAAAACAAGTTTTAACACCGCCGCCGACTAAAATTGTGGCGCAGAAATACGATATTCCTGTTTGGCAACCAGAAAAACTAAAAATTCCAGATTCCAGATTCCAGATTCAAAATTCCAAACTATTTGTAGTTGCTGCTTATGGAAAGATATTGCCCAAAGAAATCTTGGAAATCCCGGAACACGGTTGCTTGAATGTGCATCCGTCTCTTTTGCCGCGTTGGCGGGGACCATCTCCCATTCAATACGCAATTTTGAGCGGCGATGATCAAACCGGAACGACAATTATGTTAATGGATGCGGGGATTGACCATGGACCTATTCTAGAATTTAGAATACAGAAAATAGAAAATAGAAACCTTATTGAATTAAGTAAGATATTAGCAGAACGAGGGGCACAGTTATTGATTGATATCTTGCCGAAGTGGGTAAGGGGTGAAATGCAGCCGATCGAACAAGATCATCCTCGAGCGACCTACAGTAAAATCATCAAAAAAGAAGATGGAAAGATTGATTGGACAAAGGATGCGGCGCATATTGAGCGTATGGCACGGGCATTTTATCCGTGGCCGTCGGCATATACATTTTGGCGAGATGCAGGAAAGGAGAAAATGTTAAAGATTATCGATGCTGAGGCTGTGTCGGATGAACAAACGCATGCAAAAGAAAACTTACGCATCGGCACCGCGTTTATGCTGCGTGGCATATTAACGGTAAGGTGCGGCTTCGGCGCTCTCATGATCAGAGGGCTTCAACTTGAAGGCGGCAGTGAAGTATCGACGAAAGACTTTCTGAATGGCCATCACAATTTTATCGGAAACGTTCTACAAAGCCAGCTCTCTTAAACAATATATCGCACCGCATTGACCGCTGCATCAACTACACTATCATACTACAGTGTATGATAGTGTAGCGGTTTTTGCACAAAAGATACTACGCGGGTATAGGCCCGTGGAAATTTTACGATCAGTGTAATGCTATTGGCTGTCCGGAAGAGGTTTTTGCTCATTCAGTTGTTTCTGCTGCACCTGTTGCTTAAGTTGTTCTAGAATCTCCGGAGAAACCTCGGGTTGCTGCTGCTGCTCCTGCATAACTGCAAAATATTCTATTTTTATTTCCTGGTTGTCTAGGAGTATCAAATTCTCGTATTCGCTGCTCGGCTGGCCGTTCACGGTCATTACAAGAATATGCCCTGCATCGGTTGCCTTGTCGAAGATTTGATTACCGCTGAACGGTTTCCCCCATACGTTAAAAAAGTCTTTTAACCGATATTGTTTGGTTGTCTGTGCTTCAATATGGATCTGACCGGTTTCGTCATGGGTATGCAATTCACGGTGGCATGCGGTTTCAACGCCAATGTCGGCAGGAACCGGCACGTCAGTACCGTCTATGACGATTGTAAGCATTTGGTGAATATGCTGGGCAAGAGGTAAGTTTGGAAGCAAGCAAGGGACTTCTGTGTCGGGATTCGTGACTTGTTCTTTCGGAGGCTTATTAATTTTTGGCAACGTAAACAGGCCGCCGAGCGATGTAGCGACGATAAGCACCATGAAAATCGTAAGCCATTTTCGTTGTTGAGGAGTTCGATATGACATCTTGATATTTGGGGTCTAGAATTTAGACTCTTTTTAGTATCGCCGATTTTGTTATACGTATCAAGCGTTCGTGATATCAACCGCTGGGTTTTTTATTAGTTCGTTTATTGCTTCAATATACATCGCATTGCTCCAGGCTTGACTCCAGGAGCCTTCGGAAGTGAATTCTGCCGCAGAACTCAATTCTCCGTGGTGACCGATTGCGCCATGCCATAAAATTTCTTCCGTACTCGCTTTGATCATTCGATAGATATATTTTGCGAATCGCTTTTTATCGCAACGAAATAACACCAGCGCGGCCAGGTTATTAAGGTAGAACCACGAATCGCCGCTGTGGTAACTCTTGGGATTTTCGCCGGTATGCCATGAAGTAAAGTAGGGATTTTCTCTGTCAATCGTCGCGAGGCCACCCCAATCCATCCAAAGGCTTTTAAGGATGTTCTCAAAGCACGTTGCCCATTCTTCTTTGTTGAGGAGATCAGGATATGCATAGGCGGCAAGGAATGCGTTCGGTCTGTTCGTCGTTTCGTTCAATTCGTCAGTGAGTGTCTCCCCGTTCCAAAATCTTTCTCTGACGCGCTTGGACAAATTGTCGCGCAGCTCCCTGAGGCGATCACCTCCATTCAAGCGAACGGCAAGGTCGTACATTGCAAGCTGGAGCGCTTGAATTTCTATGCATGCTCCTGCCCTGCTTGTAGTATCCATCCAAGTTTCTCCCCAGCTATTGTAAATGAGGTATCGGTATTCACGGCTCGCGCGCATCTTGGCAATTGTCTTCATAAGTTTATCTGCAATCAAAACGCGCTCTTGCGCGTCAAATTGTTCAATATGATCGCCGATTCGTTTAAAAAACCAGCCGGCTGCATCTGCGGCCGTCCCATCGCCTGTCGGGACTTTATTAAGCATTCTTCCAGAGTCGTCTATTGCCTCTAATCTGCTTAACAGAATCTTTTTGGCGCCGGGAAAGCGCTCATCCGCGAGCGCTCCCAATGATAAAGCTTCGTCGCGTGTCCAGAATTGAAAAAACCAAGGGAAGCCGGCATATATCCCTTTTCTATTATGTCGAGCCAAGACGAGGCCGTAGAGCGAATGAGTGGCGCATCGATATGCCATTTTTATTTCCGCATCTTGGATATGTCGGGGGGCAAGATCTGACTCTCTTAGCCAGTCTTTCTGCTGCGATATGATCGCATGTTTTTCTTTTACTGCGCGGCGTACAGCTTCGATCGCGGCATTTTTATCTGTATCTGCAGAACAGACGATAACGCGGCCGCGGATGATAACTCCCCGATAGACGTACTTTACGAATGGAGGAGAATTGCGGCGTTCATCGAATGGATAATGACGCCCTATCCATTCTCCGGAGAGCGAGTGATCGCCGTCCGGATAAGCAATAACCACATAGAGAGGGTCTTCGCTGCCGTAATGATATGAGAGGATGAGTAGGCCGTCATGTTCTTGAATGTCGTATATCCTTCCCATTTCCGGATTATCGTAAGACTTTCTTATATCGAAGCACAATGCGATGGATGCTCGCTTATTGAGTTCATACGTAAATACATGAGTTTTTTGGTGTAGAGAGAAATGTTCTCGGATCCCCCCACTCCTTTTGTGTTCGACATCCGTGAAATTGTTTTTTAATTCGTTGAGCGGCGGCGCGGATGAGTCTGAGCCAACGAGTTCAATACTCTCGATGATTTTATAGAACGAATCTCCCAGCGTAATAAACCAGCCGTGATAACGGCTCAAAATTTCATTGGACGAAGGGAACGAGAGGTAATCCCCCATTCTGTTTGTGAGCAGAAAGCTCACCGGCCGCTCGATATCATTGCTGATTGTTTCGTCGCCAAAGGAATGAATTACCTTCATAAGCGTCTCTCAATAGCCATGTTGTGCGCTTCGATATAATGGGTGATGAGGATTTTCCAGTCCGCGAGTTGGGCAATTTCTCTTGCGTGTACCTTGTTTTCGCCTCGTTCTTCATTGCTTGCTTGAGAGTAATAGAGAAGTATTTTAAAAAGATCATGTGTTGCTTCGGCGTCGGATTTGTCTTGTCGTTCAAGAACGAATACGCCCGGATTCGTCGGGTGCGTATTTTTCTTAAGACAGAATCTTCCGAATCCGGAAAGATCGGTAGTGATTGCAGGGACGCCGAATGCAGCCGCTTCAAGCGGCGTGTACCCCCACGGTTCATAAAACGAAGGGAAGATGCCAAGGTGTGAGCCGCCAATGCACTCGTAGAGCGAGAGATTCAAAAGGCCGTCGCTTCCGGTTAAATAGATCGGATAAAAAATCACCTTCACGCGATCTTCTGTTTTATTTTCAAGCCCTTCATCCCTGAAGGATCGTAGAATAACGTCGTTGGGGTCGGCAACATCATGGGTGGCAGCGGGCGGGATACCGTTTCGCCGCATGCGGAGAATTTTCTTTTTTACTTCGCGTAAAAACCCCTTCTCGAATAAATCCGTTCTTTCAAATTTTTCATCCGAGAGAAGCGCGTAGAGGATATTTTCTTCCGTTTCGTATTCCACTTCCTTCAGCGATTCATTAATGTCGCGGAACATTTCGCGGACTTCCAATAATCCGGTTTTGATGCCGCGCACCTCCGTAGGTATCCAGAAGAATGCGACGATTGTTTTTCTGCTTTTGTCTTCTTTGAGCCGTCGATTTAAGAGGCCGAGCGCCTTGATGGAAAGGTCGATTCCTTTGTTGTGAAATTCATAGCGGCTGAATATGAAATAGAAAAGCGTATTTTTGACGTCGAACGTATAATACGGGAAGAAATAATACAAAAGGAATTCTCTAATTTTGTCTCTTTGCAAACGATGTTTAATTCCTACCTCTTCGAGCGTGGGGAATCTCTGCATATCAAGGCCGTTGGGCAAGATCACGTCCGGTTTGCGCAACAAGAATTTCTCCGCCTCGATGCCGGTAATCTCGCTCACGGTAGTAAAACAGTCTGTCCATTTTGCCGCATTTTTTTCAAGCTGGTGTTTTGAATGCACGCCGTAATTGTACGCCTCTTTTTCAGGGTCGATCGTTTCCAATATGGCATAGAGCGGTATATTATTGCCCGCTAAGGTACGTCCCAAAACGGTCGCATGGGTGGTAAACACCGATGCGATATTGCTGGTTGCAAAGGTTCCTTCTCGTTTGAGATAAAGAAGGCCTGCCCCAGAAAGCCACTCATGGAAATGGACGACAATTTTTTCTCGGGCGACTGGGGAAAATAACTCAATGAGCCTTCCGGCTGCATAGCTCCACAGCACGGGTTCGGTAAAATCATTTCCCGCGCCAAGCGAATCTATTTTATATTGTTTCCACAGTTCTCCTTTAATACGGTTTGCCTGCGGCCAAAAGCCGTTAAAGTCAATTAATATTGCCGACGGTTCTCCTTGAATGAGCCATGTGCCAAAATGGCATCGTATCCCTTGCTTTTCAAGTTCTGCGAATACTCTTTTGAAGTCTTCCGGAGGCGGTTTTTCTTCAAATTGTCCTCTTGTCTTGTCGTCGAAATAGGGACCTACGACGTAGTAATGAGGATAATGCGATGCCATTTGGGCCGCCTTTGATTCAAGAACCGTAAAAATGCCTCCGACTTTGTTGCATACTTCCCAGGAAACCTCAAAGGCGTATTTTGCTGTTGGCTTGATGGATGATTCCATGAAATTGAAAGTTGTAAGTTGATTGTTGTCCGGTATCGGCTATTTATTTTTGGTATCTAGTTTATCGTCTATCTCGTAGCTTCAATGGTGCTGCCTTGCTCCACGTTCGGCGCGCTTATTGTGATTCTTCCGGTAGTGGTGCTTTGTTGTATGGAATATTGAAGATCATAATTAGTCGTACTGGCATACTGCGCGCTTGAGGCGCTTGGATCGAACGGCAGTGAAGAAATATATTTTGGAACAAGACAGCCGGCAATATCATAGTCCCCTACTGCTGGATTATTATCAGACATGTTTCTCGTAGAGGTGGGAATGACGCCAGCTGCACAGCTGAATGCGCCGTGATTGTCAGAGATATTTCGGTATATCAAATTAACAATGGCATTTACGTCTGTTTCTCTTTGTCGATTACGCACCTCTGCCGTCAATCGAACCGGATCCAGAATAAGGATCATTATTGCTGCCAGCAGTCCTGCTATGGCGACGACAATAAGAAACTCGAGAACCGTAAATCCCCCTTCGTATTTTTTATGAGACCGCGATAATCGGGCCATCATTAGTTAACAATAAGCTCCCTTATATAAAGAATTGTGTCGGTGCTTGAGCGATACAGCGCCTGGAGATTTGTGCGCCGGTTGTTTATATCGGCTTCGGTTGGGATAATCCTGTCAGTACCGCTCGCGGTAATCGTCAAAACCCGGCACGTGCTTGATCCGATCGTTACGGTCGTACTGCCGGTATACGTCGAACTCGTTCGCACATTAATAATGGCCTCCTCAAGACATCCTAACGCAAGAAATCTACTTAAATCTTTGGACTCAAAACCAAGCGAATCAAAACGGGTATTGAAGCTTCTCAAGCTCAATGAAACCGATATCATGAGCACTAATATTGATAATATAATAGCCGTGGTAATTGCGAAATAGCCGTCCCTTTTCATAGGTCTAGTGCTGAATTAACTTAATTTTGATGCCGTCGTTGCCACAAAACGTCCCATACATACGGTGTTTCTTTGTCATAGAGCAGGCAAAATTAAGTTAATGAAGTACTAATTGGCGAGGAATATGCTCGTTTCAAGAGTTGTTGAGGCATTGTATGTCGTGAGTCCTGTCTGCGGCGCGTTGCTGATTGCAATACTGATTTGCACAGAACTTGGTCCAAAAGCCGGATCCACATGCCTAAAGCTGACGCTGTCGACAATAACTTTGCCGGTTGTGAGCGCGGTTGCTGATCCTCCGCCGGTTGATAGGCGAATGGTATTGCTTGCAAGGTCAAACACATACGGATTTTCCGTGCTGCTTGCCTTGTTAACCGAAAGAGTTGTGGAAGTGGTATTTGCCGATGGCTGGTTTATAATGGAAATATCGTCCAATGCCCATACAATCTTGCGCATGACAAAATTGGCGTTATCAAAAACTTCGGCGTTGATCGTATTTCGTTCTTGGGCAATAAGGATGTTATTCATTACTACGAACGACGACCCCAACATTCCTACTACAATTCCTACGTATAGTATTACTTCAATGAGCGTGAATCCCATTGGATATCCGCTTTGAACATCATTGTTCGTATTCAGTTTTTGGGAAACGGCCCCGTCGTTTCTCTTGGGTTTCAATGGTGTAGTGAATTCCCTCATGCAATGATAATGACTATTCTCCTTGTACTACTCGCAGCGCGTCATTGCTCCGGGTTGCAACATACACGTATTGCCCTTCATAGTCAATCCCCATTGCAACCTGCGGGTAATTAAATGAACTATGGTTTGTGGGATTCGTAAGATTGCTGATATTCGCAATTTGAAGCTCTCCGTTGCTTACTCCCGTCGCAATAAACGCAAGCCATTCGATGGGTAAAACATCATGTATATCATCGCCTATTTCGAGAGAGCCCAGCGCTGTTATTGATGAGGTATTGCTTGCATCTAAGACCTGGAGTTCTTCGCCCGAGTTCCAGCGTTCTCTCCCTAAAAATACGCGCGCAGAGGTTTCTACGTAGACGCTTAATGCGTCTTCGGTGTCTGTCCAGTCATACGATCCAAGCTCTTGAGGGGAAGAGGTAGCAGCGACATCAACGACCATAAGCTCTTTACTGTTATGGCTCGTGGCAAGATACGCGCGGTTTCCATATACAAATATTCCGTTGACGTCTGCTCCGATTTCAAGAGAGCCGACGGCCGCAGGACCTGCTGGCGCGCTGATATCGACAATGATAAATTCCTCGTCCGTGGTATCGTTTTTTGTTCCAACATATGCAACATTATTCAGCACGAACAAACTGATATTGGATTCGCTTCCCGGCAAATTGAGGGTTGATGTTACCGTAGGGCTTGTAGGAGCAGAAATGTCAATAACTTTAAATCCGGCTGCGTCATTTTCCGAGAGCGCGTACGCGTATGTGTCGCTATTTTTGATATATATCGCATGCAGCCCGGAACCGGTATTAATACTTGTAGCAAGTGACGGACTGGCAGGGTTTGATACATCGAATACAAAAAGATCTGCAACGGTTGTAGAAGCATGCTTCGCGGCAATGTATGCGTAATTGCCTTCTACCGCTATATCCTGTCCTTCATTTCCAGAAGGAGAAAGATCGCCGCTTCCCAGAGAAGAAGGATTAAGCCACTGGGTAAAAAGCAGTCCCTCCTCGGTCCAGTTGCTCACGTGGGTAATACCGTTTATCTGTCTGCTAATATTGGGAAAGCCCGTCCAACTTACGCGGACCTCGATCTTTTTTGTGCGTGTAGCCATATCGGTAATAATCACTTGACGATTAAAGCCATCAACCGTGCTCGAGGTCCCGGAAAAATTCCAATCGGTCCCACTAAAAGAGAGACCGTGATTTCCTGCCACGAGCTCCTGCCATTCGCGATCACGGATAGATTCCACGGCGCCTAGGCCTTCATTCGCATACAACGCAGCCCGATCGCTTAACCGTTTATCCAAAATAAGTTCGTTTGAAACAACGGTCACAAAGTAGGATGCGGTTATGCTTAATACGATAATGGTTAATGCGATAAGAACCTCAATAAGTATTTGCCCGCCTTGATTATGCAAAGATGATTGTGTCATATTGTGTTTTACTACCACTCAACCCTTCCTTCGTTATTAAGGGCTGCGCTGCGAGTATATGCTCCGCTTGAAAGCATTAGGGTGCCTGTTGCCGAGGCCCTTCCGGAAAGTTGAGCAAAAATAATTTCTGTCGGGCCGGTAATGGTGATTGCGGCGGAATACGATACAGGATCATCGAAAGCCGATGTGCGGCTGGCATACGAGGAGCCTCGAAATACCACGAAAGAACTGGAAGCGATGTATACTCCGTACTGTTCTTCATACTGGTTTGACATAGCCAAGGCCTGCGCCTTTCTCAAAACGCTCACTAGATCTTGCTGCGCGCTTACCATGCGATAGTTCGAGTAATAATCGACAACGGCGGGGCTTATGGTTCCCATAACAATAAGCAAGATAGAAACTGCAATGATGAGTTCGAGCAGGCTAAATCCTTTCACCGAAGAATTTGGAATTTGGTCCGCCAGCTGGCGGATGGAATTTGGAATGATGTTGCTGTTAGAACTTAGAATTTAGAATTTGGCTGAAGTAATCCCTAAAATTCAAGATTCAAAATTCCAGATTCTATTTAGATTCCGCCGGTTGAAAGCTGAAACAACGGGGTAATGATGGAAAGGGCGATAAATCCGACAATGCCGCCCATCACCACAAGAATAACCGGCTCGACAAGGCTCGAAATATTTTTTGTCAATTCCTCCACCTCGTTATCGTAGAACTCCGCAAGGTAGTTGAGGTTTTCGTCCAAATGTCCCGTGTTCTCCCCTACTTCAATGAGACGCGCCAGCGTTGATGGAAACATCCGCTCATTTTTGTTGAGATATGCGGAGATGCTTTCGCCGCTGCGAATCGAATCAGAGATTTGTTCCAACTCTCTTTGATAGACGAGATTATTGAGCGATGAAGCGGTAATGGTAAGCGCTTCTACGATTTTCACGCCGCTTTTTAAAAGAATTGCCAGCGTCCTCGTAAAAAACGCCATATTTACTTTTATCGTGAATCCGCTGATGGCGGGAACGTACAGCAGCATTTTTTGATAGACGAACCGAGCTGCCTTAACTTTTAAGAGCACTCGGAAACCGATAAATATTCCTGCGAGCATAACGAGGACCAACACATTGTATTCGGCGACAAATTCCGTAACCGCAATGAGAATTTTTGTAGTGGCGGGGAGTTTGAGCTCGACTTCCTCGAAGATAGGAAGTATTTTGGGAAGGACGACTGCAGTAAGAAGCCACACCACTCCGATAGTGGCAATAATGACGACGGTCGGATATATCATCGCCGCTTTGATCTTTTTCTTGAGCGATTCCCTTCGTCCCATTTCTTTTGCGAGGAATTCCAAATTTTCAGATAGCGTGCCGCTCGCCTCCCCTACCCTGATGATGTTGACAAATACTTCATCAAAGACCGATTTGTATTTTTCGACAGCGGTAGAAAGAAATTGTCCGTTGTCAATCTCTACCATGACATCGCCAAGAATGGCGCGGAACGATTTGGATTTTGTCTGCGATTGATTAAGGCGCAGGCTGTCAAGAAGCGCCATACCGGATTTTATCATGATAGCCAGGCTTTGCGCGAAAAGTATTTTTTCTTTTGCAGAAACACGCAGGAATAGATTTTTCGATTGTATATTTTGGAAGAATGCTGGCAGTTTCATAATCTTCCTTCATCATATCACAAAAAAGCGTGTATATCACGCACTCATGAGAAACCCGACTAAGTCAATCATTCTTTTGCCACCCTTAGAACTTCTTCAACTGTCGTTTTTCCCTCGACTGCCTTCTTAAGTCCGTCTTCCAGCATGGTCGTCATTCCGTTTTTAATCGCCACGTATTTGACATCGTCAGAGCTTGCCCGGCCCATAACAAGTATTTTGATATTTTCCTCCATGGGTAGTGTTTCAAAAATGCCGATCCTGCCTTTATAGCCGCTACCTTCGCATATTTCACAGCCTTTTCCTTTGAAAAAATTTCTATGGCCGCTCAAAATCTTTTCGCTCACCAGCCCTGAAAGACGGACGAATTCCTCATTTGGAAGCGCATAAGCTTCTTTGCAATGCTCGCAGATTTTTCGCACGAGCCGTTGGCCGATTATGATATTCACCGTAGAGGCAATAAGGAAAGGTTCAATGCCCATGTCGGTAAGGCGCGGAAGAGCTGTTGCGGCATCGTTAGTATGCAAGGTAGAAAGCAAGAGGTGGCCGGTAAGAGCGGCATTAACAGCTATACCCGCAGTTTCTTCATCGCGAATTTCTCCAACCATAATGATATTCGGGTCCTGTCGTAGAAGCGCGCGCAGGCCATTGGCAAATGTAAGCCCGGTTCTTGCGTTTACTTGAATTTGGTCGATTCCTTGGATGGAGTATTCTATCGGGTCTTCGATGGTATGGATGGCTACGTCGCGAGTATTTAGAAGTCTGATAATCGCGTAAAGAGACGTCGTTTTTCCCGATCCGGTTGGGCCCGTAGAAAGGATCATGCCATACGGTTGTTTAATCGCTTCCTTTATAAGTTCTAGGTCGCGATCCACCAATCCTATCTCTTCAAGCGTATATTGCTGGTGCTGGGTAAGAATGCGCATTACGGAGTTTTCTCCGTAATAAGTCGGGACAATGGAAACTCGTACGTCCACGTAGCCGATATCCTGTATCCCTGCTTTAAATCTGCCGTCTTGGGCTGCTTGATGTTCGTCGGTTCGGAGACCGGATATTACCTTTATCCTGGTTATCACCGCGGAATGAATCAATTTCGGATACGTGACAACATCATGAAGCACGCCGTCGATTCTTAAACGAACGAGGGTGTCGGTTTCGCGCGGTTCGACGTGGATGTCTGATGCCCGGGAAAAATATCCCTCCTGGACAATCGCATCCACGAATTCGATTATGGATAATTCTTCTGACGGTTTGCCAAGCTGATCGTTAATTTTCTTTTTAACTTCATTGAGTTTTTTTGAAATACTCCGTTCAAACTGTTCGATGGATTTTGTAGAAGCGATCGGTTGTTTTGCCGGTCCTTCTTTTTCCAATTTATGCTCAAGTTTTTCTAGCCATTCCGGCTTTTGTTCTTGGGGCGTTTGTTCCGGGGCGACTGTTGTGTCTTCGGATGGAGGCAGAGTTTTTTCCGGCATCGGTGCCGCAGGCGCTTCGGCGTTCTCTTGTTGTAATTTTTCTTGGAGAACTTTTTTTGCTTCTTCCTTCTGTTTTTGGTCGCGGAGCCGTTCCTCTTTTATTTGCTCAAGAAGCTTTTTTCCTTCCTCCATTGAGGATATTACATCTCCCTCGGCTTGGGTTATGGATGGTTGTGTCGTCGTCTCTTCTCCTTTCTTTTCAAATTGTTTCTTGAATTCTTCCTTAAGCTGCTGCGTAATGCGTTCTACGATATTGGTTTGAGGCGCTTGCTGAACCGTCCCTGACAACTCGACTTTCACTTTTTCCGACCCCTTTGATGCTTCCGTAATGAGAATAGACTTTGCTTCAGGGTATTTTACGAGAAACTCATCGATGGTTTCAACGCCGGTTTTAGGAAGTGTTGCCTTGCGACCAGTGGCAGCCTCAAGAACCGGAGTAAGAAGCTTGATGTTTTGGCGGGCACTCGACGGGCTGTAGTCGAAGAGGAATTTAAGGACGCCGTAGGAGGGACGGCAGTGGTAATAAAAAAGGATAAAACACAATTTTTCCGGGAACGTCTTTAAAAAACCCTTACCGCTGGGGCCGACCGTCATTTGTTCTTCTCCTTCGGGCGCCTCTTCTATTTTCGCGTTTCTCCACGCTTGCTCGAACTTGGGAATAAGCTCTTTAAATTCCTTCGGGGGAAGACCCGTCAGATCGCGGGTCAGCTTTTTCATTTTGAGAAGATTATCGATGTCTATCATGTATAACTATAGTATAGCACCCTTTTTTTGATAGAAAAATTCCCCCGCCGGGGGGAATAATATTAAAACATCGTGAAAATTATCGGAATAAATTGAGAAATGCGTTAACGAGGTTGCCGAGTAACGACGTTCGAGGTTGGGACGATTGAGTCTTCGAGGCCCGGTATTTGATGCACGCATCGCTTTGATAATACGGACTCTCCGAATAGTAACAAATTTTCTCACAGCTTGCGGTGTCGAAGCAGCCTTCTTGATATTGTGGGTAGGTTGGCGGGGGCGGCGGTTGAGTTGAAGTTGACCGGCACTCTCCCGGATATGCTATACCAACATGGGCAATTTTGGCAAAACAATCATTGGAATATGTTTTACCGTCAGTACCGCAAACCGGAGCATATTGCGTAGTACATACTTCGTAAGACGTTCCTTCCGTTGAGGGGGGATATATGTATGGAGGCGGTTGAATTGGTTGAACTGGAGGTTGAGTGGGATATTGCGGGTATTGAAGTTGATTTTGCAGAAAGTAACGGAGTTTTTCACAAAGCGGTTCTTGAGAGCGAGCCGGATCCGTACAATATCGTTTGCACTCATCAAGATTCGCGCATACCCCTGGAATATTAAATTCTAAGGAGCGTGACGGTTCTAGATATACTGGCGGAAGAGGAAGTGGCGTTTGCCTTGTCGGACCGCTGGTTGTCGGCTGGTTGAGATAATATTTCAGTTTTACGCAAACCGGTTCTGCGGCCCGTGTTGTATCACTGCAATACTTTCTGCAATCTTCAATATTTGAACAGACCCCTGGATAATTAAACTCTGCGGGATATGGCGTTGGGAACGGCCCGACGTTTGTGGACGGCTGGTATCCAGTCCCTCCTGACGTTGACGGTTGGGGCGAAAAGAGAAATCTTAATCGGAAACATGCCTCTTTTACGTCTGATTCTGCAGCGTGGGTTTCGCAGTAACGGAAGCACTCTTCTGGTGTTTTACAGCCGCCAGGACCAGCAAAATCCGGAGGCAGTTGTAGTTTAGAGGGGAATTGTCCTTCAAGGGGCGGTCGAAACTCGCTTGGCGCGCCGGGAGGAGCTCCTTGGAAAAATCCTCCGGGCGGCATCCGTTCTCCTTGTTCGCCGAATTTGGCACATTCCTCTCGATGCGCCGGATCTGAACAGTATTTAATGCATTCTTCGGGCCCCTTACATCCTCCCGGTCCGGAGAAATCGCGCGGAATTTCAAATTCTCCTCTAAATTGACCTTCAAGTTCATGGAACTCACGGAATTTTTCGAGCCGTTCCATCTTCATCCGTTCAAAATCCTCCGTAGGCGACATCATCCTTGGTGGACCAAGTTCTCCTTGCGGTCTCTCGAGTCCTTCCGGACGGAATTCCTCTTTTCTAAAACGGTCATGCATCTCGGTAAATTCTTTAAGCATCCGCTCGGCTTCCTTTGTCGGGATACCGCCATGCGCTGTCGCAAACGCCAAACACTCCTCGACGTGTTCAGAATTCATGCAGTAGCGCCGGCATTCTTCCTCGCTTCGACATCCTCCTGGTCCGCCCGATTCTTGCATCTTTTGCTGGATCTTTTGCCCTTGTTCAAACCTACGTTCATCTTCCGGTCGCATCAATCCATGTTTTCTACCGAATTCAAAACATTCCTCCTGATGCGTTGGATCTTCGCAATAGGAACGGCACTGCTCGCCACGACACCCTCCAGGCCCGCCCTCGCGAGCCGCACTCATAAATTTTCTTGCCCGTTCGGCCTCTTCTTTTCCGATAAATCCGTTTTCTTCTGCAAATTTCAAACATTCTTCTCCGTGATCCGGATTTTCACAGTAAGCGCGGCATGATTCTCCGCGACAGCCGCCGGGACCCGGTTTTCCTGCAAACTTCCTTGCGCGCTGGGCATCCTCTTTGGTCATAAATCCTTCACGTTCCCCAAAATCAATGCATGCTTCCACGTGATCCGGATTTTCACAATAGGTTTTACACTCTTGTTCTCCGCGGCATCCGCCTGGACCTCCTTTCCCGAGTGTCATAAATCTGCGCGCGCGCTCCGCTTCTTCTTTTGTCATAAAACCCTGTTCTTCGGCAAATGCAACGCAGTCTTCGACATGATCAGGGTTCTCGCAATAGGCGCGGCATTGCTCTTCGCCTCGGCATCCGCCGGGACCCCCTTTCTGTAATACTCTTTTGGCAACCTGGGCTTCCCGTTTATCAATAAGGCCGTTTTCCTCCGCAAACGAGATACACTCCTCGGCATGCGCCGGGTCATCGCAGTAGTTTTTGCATTCAACTCCCTTACAACCCCCCGGACCGGTTACATTTCTGAATTTCTTTGCCCGCTGTGCGTCCTGAGCAGAAATAAATCCATGCTGTTCGGCAAAGGCAATACATTCATCAAAATGATCCGGGCTGTCGCAATACGCTTTACATTCATTCTGTGAACTGCACCCACCGGGCCCTGTCGATGGCAGTTTTTGCGCCTTTTCTACGTCTTCTTTCGTTACAAGCCCATGTTTTTGAGCGAATACGAGACACTCGTTTTTATGACTAATGTCATCACAATATGTTTTACATGCGTCTTTGTCCGCGCATCCGCCTAGCTCCGGAATGGGGAATGTAATATCAAATGGAGAGGAAGCAGAAACAAAAACAACTGCTAGAAAAATCCCAGCAGCGGCGACGGATAGCGGCAATAAAAATTTAAAGGCTTGAGTCAAGAATCTTTAAGTTGAGGTTTTTAGATTCTAAGTTCCGGATTCAGATTACTCGAACGGATTTAACTTCACGTCCTCGAATGGATTCGTTCCTTGATCGAATGGATTCACCGACGCCGCTTCAAACGGATTAACCGCCTCAAGCGCAGCCTGTTGTTCTCTTACGCGGGCATCGGTCAATCCTTCCGAATAACCGGCGGCTTCTCCTGCTTGTTGGCCGGCGAACGTTCCATTGTTATATCCCTGTTCAAATCCCCAGAGATATCCGAGAACTCCGCCGAGCAAAAGGCCCCCGAGAAGTATTGCACCAATAAATCCTACATGACCTTTCTGTATGATTGGTTGTGTTGACGATGGTTGTTCCATATGTATTTATTGTAGCACGTCGGCCGCTAACAAAAGATGAGACTGTGGATAAACTATCCTGTTAAGAGCGCGATATCTTTTTGGTATGCAGCGGCTTTATTTACCACCCAATCGCCGTATGTCCAAAGATACCGCCTCCAGCGACCTCCTGCATAGTATTTTGCAGCAGCTTGCCGCTCTGCTGCGGCAATTCCCGTATCTGCTCCAAGATCTTTAAGATACAGGGCCGTCGCAAGAAAAGCATCCGCGTTATTCCATGGAGAAGGAGGGTTGCTTCCTCCTGCCAGAACCACCTTTTCTTTATACACTGCCCATGTTGAAGGAATGAATTGTGCCGGCCCCATTGCGCCGCCGTACGCGCCGTCTGCGTTCGGGCAAGAAACTTTTATGATTCCGTCTTCAAGATTTTTCTGAAGCCCAAGCTCTTTAATGATTTCTAAGAATATGGGAATATCGCGTTTCGGGTGCATGGCGGTTTTATAACCGCACTTTCCTACATTGGTCCCGAGCGCGGATTCCCGGTCGAGAATGGCTAGAATGAATGCGGCGCGGACACCGGTCGTTCGTTCAGCAAGCTGGGCAAGTTTAAGCGCTTCCTCAAACGTCAACTCCCCTCCTCCAAGAAGTTGAAATATCCTGCTTCTGATTTGCGAGGCGAGCTTGATCGATTCTTTCAAGAGCCCTTGATATTTTGATTCTTTCCCCTGAGTAGTTTTTAAGAGGCTGTCTTTTTGCGATTTGGTGTCGCCGAGCGCAGTCCGTTGGGATTCATTGAATTCTTTCAGCGCGATCACGTCGCTTCGTTCAAGAGACAGCGTCTCTCGCTGATCAAGCAATTGATTTTTCAACTCCGTCACCTTACTCAACGCAAGGCGAGTGTTCTCCTGAACCGCGATCAGAGAGTTTATTTCTCCAAAAAAGTCGGAAAGCTTGGGACTCCGCAACAGGATTTCCACCAACGAGGCGGTTTCTTCCTGATGAATGACGCGAAGAGAGTCGGCAAGTGCCTCTTTGTTAAATTGGATTTCGCCTTCGGTCACGTTAATCTGGCTTTGCGTTTCGGCGATTTCGCGGTTCACCTTCTCAAGCGAAAGGCTAGCGGCCTTAATTCTTAAATTAAATTGGGCGATTTTCGCGTCGAGCCGTTTCAATTCCTCCTTTAATGTTTTTGCCTGCGTTTTGAATCCGGCAATACTTGTTTCGTATTCCTCGATTTGTTTTTCTACTTTTGTCAGTTCTTCTTCTAACGCTTGCCGTTCATCGGTGTTTTCATCCAGTGCCGCCAGCGATGGTTGAGATATGGAAGGGGCATATACTCCCGCACCAGAAAGAATTGTGACGGCGAATAGTAAAGCAACCCCTTTCGCAATCGTAGGAGAATAGCTGCATATCGCAACGCGCCATCCGGAGAATTGGTTTTTTAGATTGATGCGTCGTTCTCTGCTTTTGAATGGATCGACTTCTTTCTTTCCGATGACATCAACTACCGTTTTCGGCTTTGGACGATAATAAAAGGTGGACATAGTTTCTCGACAATACCACGCGTCAATCTTTATGGAGTCCGAGTTGTTAAGAGCTTTCTCCTTCTTTCTTGGCTGTTTCCCGCTGCGCTTTCTTTTCTTCTGTTTCCACCTTAACCGATTCAACGGTGACTTCTTCTGTTGGTTTGATTTCTTCTTCTGTTGCCGGCGCAACTACCGAAACAACTGCGGTTTCAGGTCCAACCGTCGGTTTTACGCCTTTGGGTAATTCGAGGTCTTTGACGTAGAACGTGCTGTCGAGCTCTTTCAACGCGGCAAGGTCGACGCCGATTTCACGCGGAAGATCTCCCGGTAGAGACTCAATCGGCAGCGCCTTCATCGTCTTTACCAAAACGCCGCCAAGCGATTTTACCGCCGACGATTCTCCTATAAATACTAATGGCACTTCTGTTTTAATTGTTTCATCCATCCTAACCTGATAGAAGTCAATATGGCGGTACGAGTCGCTTATCGGATCGCGCTGGACATTATAGATGAGCGTTGGTTTTGTTTCGGCGCCGATTTTGAGGTTCACGATGGTATTTTCCCCTGCTTGCCGATATACCGCGGCAAAATCTTCTTTCTTGACAGCTAGATGAAGATTTTCGAGCCCCCGACCGTAGAGTTCTGCCGGAATAAGGCCCGTCTTTAGAAGAAGGCTTACCGCTTTACCAAATTTTTCTCTTGTTTGGGCTTGTAATTCCATACCCATATTATTATTCACTATACACTCTTAAGCATAGCATGATTTATTAAAAAATGCCAGATTAAAATACCACAAACCCCGGCCTGCGCCGGGGTATTGAAAAGCCACAAAGGTTTCTATAACCGTTACGGAAGCGGCGGGATCGGAAGATTCAAGACGGAACAAACAAGCATATTGATCCAGCGTTTCGTTGTTTTATACACGTATCCGGTGGGTGTGGTCGCGCTCTGGAGTCCGTACGGAAGCCACGGCACAAGCACTTCATCAGAATACCGAACCTGGAATCGGTTTACCGCTTCACGCGTAAGCTGTCCGTAGAATCCTGTTAAGGGAAGCGCCTCGCCCATGTAGTTATTCAAGAATTCCTGGAGTTTTGTGACCTCTTCCGGATTATTCTTCCGCCCATACTTGATGTACTCCTTAAGATACTCATCGGTGCAGATACTCTCTCCCAAGACTTGCCATCAATCACCACTGACTATATAATCATGTGTGAAAACAACAGTTACTCATCTACAGCAAAAACAACGATTGCGGTAACCGGAATACCGGATGCGGCAGATGAAGATAGCGCCATTGTAGTCGTGAAAAATCGCGGCCGCGTATTGGGAGCGGCAACAATCGTGACCGGACCCAAAGATATTGCGCTATGGGTTTCGTTTATCGCGTTCATCGGTTCGATAGGAATATATGCGCATTCTTCTCGCGGTAGATTAGAAAACATAACACCGCGACTTGCGTATGCAGATATGCGTCTTCGGTTTACGTTGTGGGCGATACGTAGAAAAGAGAAGAGGCCGGATACGAAATTCATGTAGTGGAGACCGAACCGTAAAGGGGTATAATAGAAAATGAACCCCGTTAGACACATTGATTGTAATGAAAAAATAATCCGAACATGTTTTAGCGGGGGATTTAAAAATTACCATGTCAGAACATCAAAAAATGTCTAACGGGGTGAAGGTTATGATAACGCGCGGCGTACAATTCGTTGAAAATTTCTTTGTGCCGAATCCGCGTAATCGGTGGCTTCCGCACGGTTTGTCGCATACGGCCTTTCTTGCGTATGTCTTTTTGGGATTCACGCTCGCAGCTTCGGCCGTTTATCTAAAAACGTCCCAGCTCGCCTCCCCAGTCGATATCATCGCATTTCAATCGAAAGATGTTATTTCGTTGGTGAACGGCGCGCGACGGGCAAGCGGACTTGAACCGCTTGCGGAAAATACGCTGCTTAGCCGGGCGGCAGAACGCAAAGCGTACGATATGTTTAACCGGCAGTATTTTGCGCACGTGACGCCGGATAGTAAACAGCCGTGGATATTTATTGAGGCCGAGAATTATCCATATACTGCAGCAGGAGAGAACCTGGCGATTGATTTTTTGTCGGCCCCTGATGCGCATGCGGCTTTTATGAATTCTCCGGCGCATCGGGCAAATATCGTAAATTTGCTATATCGCGAAATCGGCGTTGCGGTTGTACCGGGCACATTTGAAGGGCGCACGAGTATTATTGTTGTACAGTTTTTTGCAAAACCTCGATCGTTGACAATTACGCCTGTAGCATCGGCCGCTTCTGTTCCGCGTCAACCTGTCGCGCCCCTGGCCCCGCTTAAACCCATTCAACTTTCGCCTTCACAAATTCCTGTACATCCGCCTCCGCCTTCTCAGTTTCCCGTAAATCCGCCGCCACCGGCTATCGTGGCGCAGCTTGAAAAAGGAGTGTCAAATCCCCCGCCTCCGCTCGCCACCGCTATAGAACAAGATGTTTCGGCGGAGAAAGTTCCAACAGAATCTCGCATGAATATACCTGCGGTTGTATCTCGTTCGTTGCAGGCTGTGCCGGCCGTGACAGAACGCCTTTCATTGCGATCGAAGTTCAAGCTGACATCCAGCCTTATCATTGTCCTTGCGCTTCTTCCGATTGTATTTCTATTCACGCGGCTTCACAAACCTCGCCGATTAGCATTGATAAGGCCGGCGCTTGTCATTATTCTTTTCCTCTACGTGGGATGGTTTGGTCCTGTGCCTGAAATCCGCAACTCCAGCATTAACGAAACCGCGGCATCGGTTGTGGTATTAGAATCTAGAATCTAGAATTTGGAATTTAGGTACTTGGTTTCATGTTGCTCGTCAATTGGAAAAAGGAATTAAATATTTTCGCAATCCTTTTTTTAGGGATGATTATGACCATTTACGCTTTCATAAATTTTGGGGCGTTTTTTCATAATATCCGATATCGGTATCTTGGTTCTGCGCCGACCAGTGAAAGAATTTTGGAATTTGGGCGGACTACTGGCGCGATTTCATCGATTCCCGAAATACAGCATAATGAATTAACCGCCGCTTCGTTGTCAGCTGGCAACGAGGCAGATACGGTTGTATCAGGAACACCGAGCACAGATATTAAAAAACAGTCGGTTGCGCCCTCGTCGGGCAGCAACTATCGGCTGGTTATAGAAAAGATTTCGGTTAATGCGCCGATCGTGTTTACGGAGAGTGAAAATACGGATGCGGTGCTTGCGTCGCTTGAAAAAGGGGTTGGACTATATCCGGGATCCGATTTGCCAGGGAGTCGTGGGCGCGGAGTGATTTTAGGGCACAGCTAGCGCGCCTCGTGGTATAAAGGCGAGTATGCGTACGTGTTTTCGCTCTTGGGAGAACTTGAACTTTTTGACAGATTTTATATTATCGATGGAAGCAAAAAACACGAATACATTATTTTTTCAAAAGAATTTTTAACTCCCGAGCAGACGAATACGGTGCTTGCGGGTCCATCCGCCGGATCCGAAATTGATCTGATTACGTGCTGGCCCATCGGTTCGGCGTCAAAACGAACCCTCATACGCGCAAAACTTGTCAATTCACAAGAAGTATAATCTGCCCTTGTGCAACACATCAAAAATATGCTACATTAACCACTAGAACCCCCCACATAAAAATAGGAGTGGTTATATGCAAGTCCTGCGTGTATGCTTGTTTCTTCTTTCGCTTTTAGCGATCATCTTTCCAGTTTTTACATTTATTTCAGCGTTCATGAAAAATACCATACTACTTTCAATCCCCCTTGTTGGTATGTTTGCGGTAGGGACTATGACTCTCGCTTTATCCCTCAATTTCAAAGCATGGAATCGAAATAATTCTACCAAGGAAGAAAAAACGAATAGATAACCGGCTCTCCAGAGACCGGTTTCTGAATCTAATCTCATTGATAATGAATCATCAACAAAAAGGACGACTACGGGGTCGTCTCTTGCCTTAAAAATGCTCCAAGCTCTTTTTTATAAGCCGCATCCATTGCTTTCTTTTGTTCTTCCGTTAACTGAAGTAGATTTTCTCGGTAGTATGTAACCGGGCCATCATATAATTCACCCTGTTACAACCCGGAAGCTCCAGTCTTAAGACTGGGTTAAAATTTTATCATCCCCTTGTCGAAATTTTCTATAAGCAACCGTTCCATTTCGACTTCTCCCCCTGCATATTCTTGGAAAATCTTGGTCCACAGCGCCTCTCGTTGGTGATAGGTGAAACGTTCGTTCTTTCCCTCTTTTGTAGATACGAGCGACATGGCATTATCTTCCAAGTCAAAACTGACCAACTCGTTTTGGTGATCAAAGTAATCCGCCACCCAGTCGTAGTTGTTCCAAAATTCAACCGCTAATCGGTCTTCGCGGGCGCCGAACGTTGTCAGATCCCGTTCTCCCCGCGCCCAGTGCATTGATTCAGGGTTAATTCTCGGCAGAAAAAGGCGGGGATCAGAAGAATTTTCCTTCCATAAATATCGTTGAACAATGAACCATTCCCCCGCCTCTGTTTTTTGCGCTTCCTTCACATCTCCTCGTAAGAGCGCCTTGAGATGGGTAGAAAAATCAGGAGCGGCTGAATGTTTTTTAAACAGCTTCGCGTAAAATTCGACTTCATGGAAATAATGGAGCAGCAGCGCAAAATCACGCAGGAATTTACCTTCCAGGTCCTCTTTGATTGGATTGAGAAATATTACGCCGAATTCCTTAAGATGGCTCACGTTATGATGTTTTTTTGCGACAAATCTTTCCGCAACCTCGCGCCATTGAGGTCCTAATACCTTGATTTCGATCGGCCGCTCTTCAAAGTCATCCGGTGTAAAAATGGAATACGCCGCTTCAAATGTTTTATGCATCCATTCCTGCGATTCCATAAACCTCAAGGCGCTGAATGCTTCAATAACGTCCTCTCTTGCGAGCATATGCTCGACGGTCGCATAGCCGAGATGCTTTAAAAGATTCTCCGGCCGGCACTGGAGAAAAATCTTTCGGGCAAATTCTCGTTTAAGGAAAAAACCGTTTCCGACGCGCGCGATTTTTCGAGCAAGATTGGCGGCTTTTTCAAACTCGTTGCCACCTTCAACAATTTCAAGAAAACTTAACAACTGTTTTTCATGGACAACGATCGCATTTTGAAGCAGTTGTGCTATTTCATCGGCGGAATGGACAATCCCGGAATTTAACACCTCAAGCGCTTTCTTGATAAGGCCTTGGTTTTCTTCGGCGATTGTATCCAAAATCCTCTCCCGGCCGGTCGCCGAGGCCATCTTTTTATCGAGCGACTCAAGCAATGCGCTGTCTACCTCTAAGATTTTTCCAAGATACTTGGAGCTCATAATACTTTAAATCCTAAGTTCATCCGCCAGCTGGCGGACCAAATTCCAAATTCTAATTTTTAATTCACGGCAAAGTATCCATCGATGATGTGCTCTTTTATATATTCTTCCAGCATATCGGGACCTAGATATTCTCTAAAAATCTTGTTCCATAACGCCTCTCCGTGATGATAGGTATACGTAATCCCTTCTGCTTCTTTGAGTATCGATGTCGTCGTATCCATCAGATTGAAACTGACGAATTTGCTCTTTTTGTCGAATTGATTTCCTACCCAGTCGAGATTCTTCCAGAACATCAGTTCCGGCAAATTGAATTTTTCTCCCAACGACGCAATATCATCCTGTGCTTTGCTCCAATGAATGGCCTCCGGGTTAACGTGCGGGTACGCGAGGCGCCAATCGTTTTCGTCATCCCGCGCCAGGTAGCGTTGGATAATGAGCCAATAGTTTCCTTCCGGCACCCGCGCCGCAACGTCTCCTCTAAGCAAAGAAATGACGTCGCTGCTGAATTTGTTTCTGTTTTGCGCCGCCGATTTCCTGAACAGAGAAGCGTAAAAATCGATTTCGTGGAAATAATGACTCAAGAGGCCGAACAGGCGGATGCTTTCTCCCGGCACATCAATAGTCCACGGAATCACGTAAATAAGACCGAGTTCTTTGAGATGACCGACGTTCATATATTTTTTACGCAGGAAGTATTGCGCGGGCTCGCTCCATTTTTCCGAAAGGACAATGGTTTCAATAGCGCGTTCCTCAAAATCATCCGGAGTCAGAGCTTCGTACTGTTTAAAGAACACTTTATTGAGCCAGTCGCGGTTTTCAAGAAATCGCAAGGCGCTGTAAATTTCGAATATGTTTTCTCCTTCGAGGAATTCTTCAACGCTGCCGTATCCCAGGCTATTGATGGTAATCCGCGGAGGTTCTTTTTTTAAGAAATCAACGGCTCGTTCTTTTTTGAGGAAAAAACCTGTTTTTGCGCCGCTGATATCGCGGGAGAGCTCGAATACCTTTGCATAGGATTCCATTTTTAGATACCGCGGCTCGCCCAAGATATAGAATATTTTTGAGTCGTCGGTTTTGAGTTTTGCGAATAGTGATTCGAAAACGAACTTGGGATTCGGCTGTTCATTTCGAAGGCCGAGAATCGAGAGACGTTGTTGGATAAGTGCATGGTTTTCTTCGAGAATCTTCTCGATAACGCTCGGCCGAGCGCTTTTATGCGCAAGTATCTCGGTAAATCGTTTCAGTACGTCCGGGGCCGTACGCAAAGATGTAGCTATTTTTTCTAATGCGTCCATGATTGATGAATCTAGAATTTAGACTTTGAAATTCACGATTTGAGGTTTTGCCCGTAGGCACGTTTTCAAACCTTTGCTATATGAACATCCAGCTCCCACCATCTCCTGTGTTTAAAATCCCTCGCCGTCAATATTCCCTCTTTAGCGCCGATGTATTCGACGACCGACGTGGCATTTGCGCTCGCAAGCCGTATTGCTTCAATTATATCATCTTTTTCAAAGCTTGCCCCGAGTGAAACCGAGGGGCTTGCCCTAAGCGAGACCGAGGGGCTTGCCCCGAGCGACTTGTCCCGAGCGGAGTCGAGGGAAGTCGAGTGGTTGCTTCTTTTGATAAGCGCGGCAACGAATCCCGAACCGAATGCGTCTCCTGCGCCCGTACGGTCTGTGATACGCCGTTCTTGAAATATACCGGCTTTAAAAATATGCTTGCCGTCAGAAACTAAAACTCCTTTATGCCCTTCAGTCATTACTGCAATACCTCCGATTAACGCATCCAGTTTTTTAAAGATGCCGCGTTCATCATCATAATGGACTTTTGTAAGCAGTGAGGCCTCTTCGCGATTTAATACGACTACTTTCATTTTGTTGAGGAGGGGCTTGAGTTTATCCATCCCCATCTTCAGATAGGCGCTTGAGGGAGAAAATGCGATAAGAGAACCATTACGGTACAGGTGATCAATTATTTTTTTAGTCGTTCGATATTCAATGCCGCCGGGAACGACATATGCCCATGCGGCGCGCAGCCTGTTCATCGGCAAATCGCGCTCGCGTAAGTCTTCTGATGCCCCCCGGTAGACAAGAACGGTCCGTTCTCCGCTCGGCGCAAGCAAAAGAGTAGAGTATGCAGTGGGCAAGTCACGGTCCTTAATCGTCAACGGGGTTATGCGTTCACGCTTTAATTCCTTAATAATATCCTTACCCGCCTGGTCATTTCCTATTTTGGCAAGACAGGCTGTCTTAATGCCTTGTCGGGCGAATGTAACGGCAGCATTGCTCGCGCCGCCACCGGTGGTAAAAGTGATGGTATCTATTTCGACCTTGGAACCAAGCGCAAAACATTCTGCTTCGCCCGTAGGGAAGCCTGCTCGCGCCGTAAAATGCGGATCTTTTACCACTCTAAAAAGCGGGCTTTGTAAGAATATGTCTTTTGTTGCGGTGCCGATGGTGATGATGCTAGGCATTAGGATTTAGGCACTAGGCCCTAGGATTTATATGATTTGTAATACTTTGTATTGTACCACGAAAAACCCGCTCACAATAAAATGTGGCAGGCAGAACTAAGGTTATAACGGGAGTCTCTTAAAACCGTTCAATTTCCACAGGCAATGAGAGTACTAATTCGGCAGAAGAGTACATGCCCACAGTTCTCTTATCATATATTTTTAAAGTTGCTTTCATTGGCGTGGTCGGATAAGGGAGTCCGTATTGATATTGAAGAGCAACATTGCCCGCATATAACTTTCCGCGATTCATATTTTCAATAAGATTTTGATCTTCGATGATCGCTGGCGGAGCTCCATCGGCGATCACAGTATTATTTTCATCCGAAAGAACGAAAAAGAGCGACATGTTTCCGGTTGGCTGCTGCCCCACGTTGTAATAATTAGTGCTTATGATGTTTGTTCGGAAAAATAGTGTAAATGGGAATGAAATTTTTTGACCTGCACCAAGCGAGTCAATAATAACCGTTGGCTTGTTTGAATATTCGGTCGGAGAATCCAATTCAAAGAATTTGAAGGTGGAGAGAACGTTTTTGATAATCATAACTTCATTCGAGAAAAGAGGACGAGGATCGAAAGTGGAAAAACTTACGTCACTATTTTTGAGATCCGGAATGACTAAATAAAATTTAAAGCCTTTTCTCCATGTGCTATTGCTATAAAACTCGTATCTTGCATAACATGGATTTCCTTGCTCGCATGCCATAGTCGCCCATTCTAATCCGGCTTCGCTACCGATAAAAACATCTTTTAAGATTTCTGCTGCTTTTTGGGCTCTGGGGTTGTAACCGCTTGTTCTATCATATTCCTTTCGCATCTCGTCAATTGTAAAATCCTTTATAGTTGGCACCATATCTTGGATTCCAAGAGTCGATGCGTATCCATTTTTGGCAGAAAAACTTAGAGAATTGTTTTTCAAATTCCAATCCGACGGATAGCGTAATTCAAACCCATATTTCTCATTCCGATAAGTTTTCCAGCCTTTCGTCGCTAAAGTTTTGGGGGGCAAGCCGGATGTATTACTTTCGTCTGCGGGTGTTGATGTGGGGGCAGGAGCTTCAACTGGTGCGGGTGTTGACGTTGCCGCTTGCTCGTCTTGATGGATTGGCACGGTGAACGAAAAATACAACGCCGCTCCTACAACGAGCACAAAGAGTACGATGACGAACGGTAGGGCAGAGCCGCGGGTTTTTGAAAATGGAATCACGATTTTATGCTCCTTTCTCTTTTGCACGTTGTTATTATAACTTAAGAAGGTCCGGGAGGGACCAAAAACCCGTCACTGCATGGATCCCTCTGATAAACTCACAATTTCATACACGATTTTGAGCATGGGCATTCCGATGACAACGATCACGAATACCGCTACAACAATGATAATCGGTGAAAAAAGTTTAACCACATGGCTGATGACTTCGGGATCGCTTAAGAAGATAAAGCCGATGACGAGCGTAATGAAAGTGGCGGCGGCAATAAGCAGAAGCGGCTGTTTCAAAAATTCACTCGATAGAGTAAAAAGAAAATAAATTTGGGAAGGTGCCGTTTCTAGTTCTTTGTTTTTCAAGTACATCTCTTTTAGATCGGGAGTGGTTACTCCAAGCAAAAAGAAAATCGATCCCCAAAACGCAAGCATCCATAGAATAGCAACATATGGATGATAGCGTTTCTTTTGCAAAATAATTTCATCCTTCTTTTGATCCATCTATTTTTTCCTATTTTTACTACCTTCGCTTATCTGTTGATCAGAAGATAAGTAAAAATAATGCCGATATCACAGGGTGGTTTACATACGATATCATTTATCGTACCATACATCGTATATGGATTCTTTTAAGAGAGAACAGCGTTTTATTGCGGTTGAGTCGGTAACCGAGGGGCATCCGGACAAAATCTGCGATCAGGCGGCAGATGCCTTGCTTGATGCGTATTTGGAACAAGATCCCGGAAGCCGAGTTGCGCTTGAAGTGTTAGGGTCGCACAATATTTTTGCGGTGGCCGGAGAAGTAACAAGCAAGGCGGCGGTTGATATTGCAACGGTCAGCCAACAGCTCTATCGAGAAATCGGTTACCAGAGTACATTAAACGTCATAACCGATGTTGTTCAGCAATCGCCGGATATCGCGCAAGGAGTTGATACCGGAGGCGCAGGAGATCAGGGAATCATGTATGGTTATGCGAGCGACGAAACGCCGGAGTATATGCCACGGCCGGTTGTACTTGTCCAAAAGTTAACTGCCGGACTCGCCAAACTTCGTAAGACAAATGAAAGATTTTCGTGGTTGCGACCTGACGGAAAAGCGCAAATAACGTTTGAAAAAGATAGAGTAAAAACAGTTCTCGTCTCAACCCAACATGACGATACTATTTCCATCGAAGAAATAAAAAAAGCTCTTACCGAGGCCTTGATCGAACCGGTAATCGGAGACATCAGCGGAGTAGAGATTTTAGTTAATCCTACCGGCAGGTTTGTAGTTGGCGGCTTTGATGGAGATACGGGGGCCACCGGCAGAAAACTTATGGTGGATACCTACTGCGGGCTTGTGCCGCACGGCGGAGGCGCGTTTTCGGGGAAAGATCCGACTAAAGTTGATCGATCTGCAGCGTACATGTGCCGGTTTGTAGCAAAGAATGCGGTTGCAAACGGTTATGCAAAAGAATGTCTTGTTTCTGTTGCGTATGCAATAGGACGAGCCGAGCCGCTTATGGTTCACGCGGATACCTTTGGCGAAAAAGATGTATCTCAACTGATCCGAGAAAAATTCGATTTTAGGCCACAGGCGATTATCGAACGGCTGAATCTCCGACAGCCGATCTACCAGAAGACTGCGGCGTACGGCCATTTCGGTAGAGAAGGGTTTTCGTGGGAAGAGGTAGTGGGGTTGTAGCGATTGCCGCAAGGGTTTTCGCTAGACGCTTCGCTATATCGCTCAAACCCTTACGGCAATCGCTCCTGTAAGGTAAGAAATAAAGGATAGAGTTTTTCGCTATATCGTTCGGAAAGGAATACTCCGCATCGGTTTGAAGATGAAAAAATCCCCGCAGCGGTGCGGGGTCTTTTTATACAAGCTGGAACTTTGATGCGGGGGCAAATTCAGCGGATTTCTTTTCTATGTACCTTTGCCGGATTTTGTTTTCTTCGATTTCAGTCAGACGTCTTTTTGATTCGAACAGCTCTGCAAGCATGAGAAGAACAGGATGCGCTTTTTCCTCCGCTCCATAGCAGTCACATAAGGTTCTGTAGTGCCGCGCTGCCTCGAAGGCCCCAAACTTATTTTGTATCATCCAAGCGGTCTCAAATTCATTGTCGCATACGAGCGTGCAAAAGCGGATTGCTCTCCGCCGCCCCCAACTCTTAAAAATTCCATGTATGGCGCGCATGAGAAGAAGTACAAAGAAAATCGGTATGAGTTTTTCAGGTTTTGGTTCGAGAAAGAAAAACGTGAGCAAGGATAATATAACACCGATGATGAGAAGAATTCCAATCGTGACATCCATCTTTTTTTCCATGCATTTTCCCCGGATCAGACGATAACAAATAATCTATGCATACTATAGCACAGCAACCGGTCAAAGATTTTTCCACAGCGCCGTTATTCTTTTAAACGGAATGACTCCGCGGCGGATGAGTTTTATATCTTGCGACGAAATATCGATTATCGTTGACGGCCGCGCTCCTTTTCTCTTTCGGGTTTCAATTACGACAAGCGACGGTCGGTATTTTTGATTCTT
>MHXH01000024.1:0-29490 GCA_001824435.1 Parcubacteria group bacterium RIFCSPLOWO2_01_FULL_48_18 | reverse complement strand
TGACGAGCGCGCGCTTCCCCGAAATATTCGCCGATGTTCCCGTGAGTGGCCGATTTACCTTTACGAGCAGGTTGATGAGAAAGACGTCTGCGGGCATGCGGAGGGCGACGGTTGAGGTTTTTATCGCGCGAAACCCATTTCTCTTTTTAAGAACTGCCGTGAGCGCTCCGGGCCAGAAATGCTCCAGAAATCGCTCCTGCCGTTTATTAATTGCCGCTAATTTTTTTGCCGCGGCGATATTCTTTACGAAAAACGGAAGCGCTTTTTCGGCAGGCCGTTTTTTAATGCGATAAATCTTCCGTATAACCACAGGCGTTACAATTCCCACAAGGCCGTAGACGGTGTCGGTGGGCGTCGCAACGACGCCGCCGCGCGCAAGCGCGCGGAGCAGTATTTTGTACGCTCCCGGTTTTCGCGCGTCAATGAGTTTCATCCCGTTAGAGGCAAGTCACGGTCCTTATTCCGACAACCTGCGCTTGTTAATAGATTTAATATGCACAATCTTACTACTTTCTTCTAAATCTTGTTTGCGACCGCGGCCTCTAACGGGATTCATTAGAATCATGCGGCGGAACATCAATCCTAAACGCATTTCTGATGGTGAAAACACCGTTTTTTATCCTTCCTCCGCCGGCGTCCGTATACACGTAGGGACTCCGGCTGTTTTTGCTTATCAAGTTTGCCGTTCTGATTTCATCGGGCGAATCGGCGCCTTCGAGCATGTGCGAGTAGAGCACGGCGTTCATGTGGCGCGCTTTTTCTTTCGCGAATGCGATCACGGTTTCAGCGATTTTCGAATGGGCATTTACCGAGTAGACACGCTCGAGAAAGAGCGCCGGATTTCTCGATTCATCTTCGAGGAGGCGAAGAATGCTCCGTGCGATAATTTTTCCGCGCTCATCATAAATCTGGATAATTTTCACGTTCGGATCTTCGACGTACGAGAGAAGCCCCTGGTTCAAATCCGACGTCGAATTGTAGTTTTGGCACGATTCCACCGGTTCATCGCCGATCTTCAGGTATGTTTCAAGATCGAATGCGTCGGTAACGCGGAGCGATGACTTCGATATTTTCGATTCACCGAACATTTTCTCGATTGCCTCGTAGAGTGTTGCGCGTATCCGCTGGATATCCTGGGAAAAATCGTGATTCTTCGCGCTGAATTCCTGTTCGAGAAGCTCGAATGCCTTCTGAAGCGGGATTCTCTTGCCTTCGACATAGAGCGTTTTTTCGTCGAGTTCTTTCAGGGTGATGTATTTAAGCTTCACGAGATAAAGCCGGGCTTCTGCTTCGCGCATACCCGCTTCGTGCTCTTTGCGATAATCGGCTATTTTTATCTGCAATTCACGGTATTCTTTTTCTTCATCGGGAAGAGGAGGCGAATTTTTATCACGCGATCGCAATTCCTTAAGCCGGGCACTCCACTCGCGCATGGGAGCGAACAGTTTTTCGTAATCACGCTTTGCCGTTCCGTAATCGAATTGAATTTCTTCTTCTTTCACATGGCGGTCAGCAACCGCTTGATTGAAAATTTTCTGTATCGCGGCGCGGACGTCGCGGTCATTCAACTCCAGCATTTCCTCGAGCGACTGTTCCCGGTCCTCAACCCACGATTCATACTGCGTGAGCGTTATATTCCGCGGGAGCAGATTGTCATCGATAAGTGCAACAAGCTGGGTTTGTTTTTCCGCGGCATCGAGCGTTTCCTTATGTGCACCCCACGCCCTCCAAGAGGAGAAGGTGTCGGAAACGACGTGCGGAATAAATTCGCGGAATGACTTTTTGGTCAGCCGGTTTTTCCGATAGCTTCCGGCATAATAGACGGTGAGTGCCCGGAGCGTCTCGATACTCACCGTGCCTATTCCGCCCTTCCGTTCTTTTATTTCTTCGGTTTCGAAGACACCGCTCAAGTAGTCCACAAGAAGCGAGAGGAGAAGATTTTTACCCTCATCGAAATTTTTCGGAAGAAGCTCGAGCGCAACTCGAAACGCATCGCTTTCCTTGTCAAGGCCGTGAACAAGAATAAGCTCGAAAAGCTTTATGATTTCTTCGCGCTTGCCGAACTCAAGACGCATAATTTCTTCCGTATACTCACGGACCGCCGGAGAAGCATTTAAGACCGAAATCCGGGTTGCAAGAAGGGAAAATTCTTTATCCGGCGAGAAATACTGCATATGCCGCCGCGGTCCGTTTCTCTCGTATTCCCGCCGCGCGATTTTCTCAAGCTGGTTTTTATAGAACTCGATAAAGGGATTTTCCGCAAGCTCTGCGAGGAGCAGTCTATAGTAGTCGTCGGGAAGGATCGTTTGGTTTTCAAGTCTTTCCGCGGGGTTCAACTCATGCAGTTCCCGCGCGGTACCATTCTCAAGAAGTTTTCGGTCGTAAGGCGGGCTATTGTATTTGTCCCGCATGAATGCCATGGCCATGATATTTTCGCGCACGAGCTTGTCATAGGCGCCGACAGAAATATCCTTGCGGAGTAATTTGAGCGATTCGGGATATCGGCGGACGTATTCGGCCGCATCACGCTCGATCACAAGCGTGAGTTCGGGGATTTCCTCCGCGAGGCGGAGGATTCTTTCTTCGAAAACCAAAAATTTCGTTTCCGCGCATGCATTAAGAATATCCGTGCCAAGTTTTTCTTTTGCGCCGAGCAATTGTTCTCTTATTGCGTCGGGGAGAACGTAATTCTTTTGATAATCATCCGCGTGCCGTCCTCTCCCCTTTTTATCCGCAGCGAGCACTGAACGAAGATCTTCGTAAAACTCGGCTGCCGCGGGAACATCCTCGCGAAGCAGAAGCGTAAGAAGGTTTTCTAAATGGCCGGGATTTTTTTTAAGGTCTTCGAGGATCGCTCCGCCAGAGCGTTGGATAACTGCGGATATGTCGCAATTCGGGAGGCTGCGGAAAAGAAGTTCGAACCTTTCGTGCGGCGGAAAGAGTGTCACTGCGGCGCTCCAGTTGTCGTAGCCGTATTCAAGCACATCCATAAGAAGGCTCGGATTTTCTCGGACGATGCGACGCATATCTTCCGCATAGGGTCGTACATCAAGCTTTGCGCCTTTTCTTGCCTTGAATTCTTCAAGAAGGCACTCCAGGAACAGAACGTTTGCGCCCTCCGTGATTCTTTTTTGTATGAATTTCTTTTGCTCCAGGGGCGGGTAGAGATCGAGGAATTGTTCCTCGTGATAAAAAATGAGATACGGCTTTTTTTCAAACACATCCCGCGCGACGCGGCGTATTTCTTTCGTGTCTATCGGCTGGCGCCCCTCTTTTTTCTCGATCATTCTAAGATAACTTATGAGGTGCGGATATTCGGTTATAAGAAATCTTCCTTCCCGGATATCTCTAATGCGGGAAAGAAGATCATCGAGCGGAATGATATTTTTTTCTGCCGCATAGTCAAAACGACGGAGCCACGCCCACGGGGTTTTCGCGGTAATAAAACGGGTTATTGCTTGCTGGTTTGCCTCTGAAAAACGAGGCAGAACGGCGCCGATATGCTCAATGAACATTTCGATAAAATGGATATTTTCCCGTTCTTCGCTGAAACTTTCCAAAATAAATGAAAGCGCCTTCTTTTCGTGACCGAGTTCAATCAAGATCGCAAGATCGGAAAAATCCTCCATGAACTGGATGTCTTCCCCTACCATATGCGCATCGGCATACAGCGAGGCGATCTCTTCGCCGGATAGCTTTAGTTCTTTTGCGGCGTAGAACAGGGGGATATTGGATGTCGCAAGACTCCTAAGGAATGTTGAGCGTTCGCTCTCTGTAAGGAGCGTTTCGTATTCATGAAAGCTTCCGAATATGTGGGTAAGCGCTCTTTTTTTTGCCGGGATTTCCGCTTCGCGATAATATTGTACCTGGAGATTTTCGGGTAATAAGTCAATGTGTTCGATTTCATGTCCTTCTTTTACGGGATTTTGTTCTTTTACTTTTTTCAGAAGTTTGTTCCAAAGATTCTTTTCTTCCGGGGTTCTATAAAAATCGCTCGAGAAATATCTTCCGTAATCATCTTCTTTGCCAGTAAGGATTTGCTTTGCTTCGGTTTCATCAATGACTCCTGCTTCGAGAAGTTGCGGAAGGTAAGGGAAAAGAAAGAAAGGATTTTTCTTGCCGTAGAATTTCAGCGCCGAACGGAGCCCCTCCCCTTCTTTGTTCTGCATGCATACCTCCATGAGCGTTTGCGCTGACTCAAACGAATTGAAATATTTTTCTATGAGTGAACCTTTGGATATAAAACCAGGATTTCTCCGCTCGTACAGCCACGGCCGCCGGTAAGAAAATTTTAAATGTGGATCATTCGGATCGCTCACGGTATAGTTTTCAAGCTCGATAAAAGGCGCGACCATGATTGCCGCTTCGGGATGGTCGTACGTAAAGCGCTTTATATAAAATGCTTGATTGTTTCCCCGCTCATATTCGGAAAAATACTCCCAGCAGTCATGGAACAGTTTCGGATACGATCCTGGCGCAAGATGCTTGCCGATATAGGCGCCTATGGTAACGTGCTCGTCTTCGGACATGCGGCTGAGGATTTTTTCGGCTTCCTCCTCGGGGCAGGCGCGGAGAAGAAGAAATTGTTCGAACATCTCGATCCGTTCATTTTCTGAAAGTGCATCGTAATTATCCCGATAGTATGCGAAAAAAGCCCCCATCTCTTCGGGCGAAAGATTCGAGAAATCAAAACGTCCCTCGCTGCGGTAGCGCTCAAGGATGGTTTCCGAATTGTGGGATTCGTTAATGCGTTCTTTTTTCATTGACGCAGACGGCTTACCGAGCGTGACGACGACGCCTTGAGTTTGATATAATAAGGAAAAGCGATATTTTCACTCTATCCCCCGCGCGAGCGGGAGTCAATAATCTTTTATTGTTCTATATGGCAAAAAAGGACGACGCTCAAGATATCGATGTTTCCGTTGAGGTATTTGTCGATGAGATACTTAGACGCGCGAAAAAAATGCGCGCCTCCGACGTGCACATTGAACCGACCGAAAAGAATCAATTGCTGATACGATTTCGAATTGACGGCATACTCAACGAAGAAACATTCGATCAAATCTTCGAATCGGAAAAATTGATCATCCGCATCAAGGTTCTCTCCCGGCTTGATATCACTGTCCGGGAAATCCCGCAAGAGGGCCATTTTGTTTTTTACGACAAAGATGACGCCGGACATGAACAGGAAATGGATGTGCGCGTTTCTATTTTCCCCACGATCTATGGCGAGGCAATCGTGCTGCGCCTTCTCAATCGTTCCGACGCCTTCATTAACATCCAAGAACTTGGATTTTCTCCGAGCGCGCTTGAAGCGGCAAAGAGACTAACCCATAGATTTTACGGCATGGTGCTTGTTACCGGTCCGGTGAACTCGGGAAAAACCACTACGCTCTATTCAATTCTTCAAGAACTCAATACGGGACGCCGCAACATTGTCACGCTGGAAGATCCGGTTGAATATCATATGCCGAAGATGCGGCAAAGTCAGATTTTTCCTGCGCGCGGTTTTGATTTTGCGACCGGCCTGCGATCCATCCTCCGGCAAGACCCGGATATCATTATGCTTGGCGAGATCAGGGATTCAGATACTGCTGAAATTGCTATTCGGGCTTCGCTGACCGGACGGCTGGTGCTTTCAACGCTTCATACCAACAGCACGATCGGCACCCTCGCCCGCCTGATCGACATGGGGATCGAACACTGGCTCGTAGCGTATGCGCTTAATGGTATTATCGCGCAGAGATTAGTCGGAAAAGTATGCATCTATTGCCGCATTCCCTATCAGCCCACCGCCGAAGTGTTACGCGCATTAAACGCAGAATTTACTGAAGGAGACAAATTTTTTCAGGGATCGGGCTGCGATAAGTGCCGCGGAACCGGTTTTCACGGACGAATCGGCCTTTTTGAGGTATTGGAGCTGGACGAAGAAATCAGAAATCTTGTGTTAGAACGGGCGCCGTCAAGTGCGATACGAGCGAAGGCCTTCCAAAAGGGAATGCAGTTTCTCAAAGACGACGGCATCATCAAAGCAAAAAAGGGTCTTACAACCCTTGAAGAAGTGTTGAGGGTGGCGGTATAATTATATTAGCTCGTCAGCTCGATAGCTTATTAGCTCGATAGCTCTTTAGTTCATTCAAGTACTAAACGGCGAAGCCGCTAAACGAACCAAGCGATGTAGCCGCCATAGAGCTATATTACGAAGCCGCTCATAAGCTAAGCGCCGAAGGCGCTAAACGGCCATAGGCCGCTATTCCGCTAACGAGCCGATTCTAATGGCGCACAAAATATTACTCATTGACGACGATAATGATGTTCGACGCTGGTACGAGGGGGTTTTTAAGGAGAGCGGTTTTGATGTGATGGTCGCAAGCGACGGCCTTGAAGGGTTAAACATCGCGATGAAAGAAAAGCCGGATCTCATCTTTACCGGTATTATCATGCCGAAAATGGACGGTTTCACTCTCGTAGATAATCTTCGCAAATACGTGGAAACCGCCTCCATTCCCGTGATGGTCTCCTCGCACATGGGAAGGAAAGAAGATCAACTAAAGGCCCAATCGATGGGCATAAAAGATTTCATCATATTCGGACTGGCAAAACCGAAAGACGTGGCTCGGCTCGCCCATTTTAGAATCGAGGGACACGAGAAATTATATTTTGTAAGCGTTAATGAAACGACTGGCGATGCCCCTCGGCTAACGCGGGAATTCGGCTTCAAGCCCTATCTCGAGTGCGAACATCACAAGGGAGAAAAGCTGGTGTTATTGCTTACGCCCGACCCCAATCACTTTGAAGAATTCCATGCCAAGTTTGTCTGTCCGCAAGAATTCGAAGAAAAAATAGCAGAAGAGAAAATCCTTTGACCGTCGTTTCGCTCTTAGTCATTATGGTTGTTGAAAAAACAGTTTTTTCAACTTTTCTAGGTTATGAAATTCTTGCGCCGGTCCATGCGCTACCACCCGTCCATTTGCAAGCACATAAACACGGTGGGCGATTTCAAGCGCGGCGTGTACGTTCTGCTCAACAATTACGATACTCGTGCCGCCTTTATTTACTTCTTTGACCTTAGAAAACACTTCCTTGATTACTTTCGGCGCAAGACCAAGAGAGGGCTCATCCAACAGCAAACACTGGGGTGTCATCATGAGAGCCCGGCCAAGCGCAAGCATTTGTTGCTGGCCGCCGGAAAGATTTGCTGCCAACTCCATTTGCTTTTCGCGCAGTGCCGGGAAGTAATTGAAAACCGCGTCAAGACTTTTTTGCTTCACTTCTTTGTGATCGACAAGATATGCCCCCATTTCTAGATTTTCGCGCACAGTCAACGAACCGAATACCAATCGCCCTTGCGGCACAAACGCAATGCCGGTTTCTAGAAGCCCGTACGTAGGCATTTTGGTGATTTCTTTGTTGCCGAAATAAACTCTGCCGCTCACAACATCGGCTAAATTGAAAACCGCCTTAAGCACCGTGCTCTTCCCTGCTCCGTTGGGACCGATCAAGGCCACGATTTCACCCGAATGCACCTCAATGTTCACATCGTGAATGACGGGAATGTCGTTGTAGCCAGCTGTTACATTATTGATAGTAAGTTCTTCCATTGTTTGTCAGGCGGGATACACTTTGCTTATTTAAGACCTGTTTCGGTCAGGTGATCGCTCTTTGCGAGGTGGTGAATTCTGGATTTTCTTTTTGCGTCAATGCTTATAACGGTTATCGCCGTATTTTCCATTCTATATCGTTCGTACCTATCAAATGGTTTCTTGAGCAGATGTAGGAGCAGCGAAACGATGGGGCCTTGATGGCTTACCAGGAGTATGGTTTCTTTCTTCGGTGTTTTCGTGAGTCGCTTGTAGAACGCGACGACTCTTTTTTGAACATCAAGAAGCGACTCTCCTCTCGGCGTCCGGAATTTATAGAACGGCAGGCCAGATTTGACCCTTGCCACCTTATGCTTGAGAAGAGATCTTCCGACAAAAAAACCCATGTTCTTTTCGCGCAGATCTTTTGTGTAAATAACCTTCGCGCGCGGATGATGTAGGGCGATCTCCCGTGTGGTTTCTTGAGATCGTACAAAATCACTTGCATAAATAGTGTCTATCTTTTCATGTCTGAGTGCGCGCGCGAGTGCCTTGGCTTGTTTCTTGCCGACCCTGTCAAGTCTATTTCTCGATCCCTGAACGATTTTACGGACATTTTCCTTGGTTTGTCCGTGTCGTACAATAATTATTTTCATTTTTGTTTAGAACCTATCTCAATGAAAATCACGTAGCGAAGCGGATGCATTTTTGAACGAAAACCCCGAAGCTCGACGAGGGTATACCCATAGGTACGCCGAGGAGAGATGAGGGGCTTGTAGCCAAAAATGCGCCGCTGCAGTAGTGAGATTTCATTGAGATAGGTTCTAGGAACAAGAGGCTCTCTATACTTGTTCTCCTAGGTATGACTTTATTACTCTCGGATCGTTCAATACATCCCGTGGTTCGCCTTCAGCGATGACTTCGCCCGCATCCATTACAATTACCTTATCCGCGAGATTCCTGATAAATTCGATGTCGTGTTCAATTATAAATACGGTGTCCCCGGTATGTGCCCGGCGGCGCAGCAGTATATGAATAATCTGTTCTCTAAGCACGGGGTTTACCCCGGCAACCGGCTCGTCGAGCATTAACAACGTATGCGGAAAGAGAAATGCCATAGCGAGCGCAAAGAGCTTCTTTTGGCCATACGATAGTTCATCGCCGAGAGCATGAAGTGTTTTTTCCAGTCCGACTTCGGCAAGCGTTTCTTCAAAACGATGTTCGCTATGCTCGGTTTCCCACATTCTGCCCAGTCCATCATCGCCGTTTCTCACAGCTAAATAGAAACTTTCTCGCAGGGTGAGGTTTTTGAATACCCTGGTAGCTTGAAATGTTCTTGAAATTCCTCTCTTTGCTCTTTTGTGTACAGGAAGATGCACGATACTCATGCCGTCAAGTTCTATAACTCCTTTATCCAGCGCCTCAACGCCGGTTATGAGCTGAAATATTGTACTTTTTCCTGCTCCATTCGGGCCGATTAAAGCAGTAATAGAGCTTCGTCCGACCTCAAACGAGCAATTGTCAACTGCTGTAATGCCGCCGAATACTTTAGAAACGTTTGTGAGTCTCAACATATAATTATTTTACGAGCATAGTCCTCTCATAGATTAAAATAACAACCCTCCATCTTTTCACTCATATAAAGATCGAGGGAGTCACGAGAATAAGAAATGTCACTGCCGTAGGATACATTCTCATTAAAAATAGAACCGAATATCAAATAACAATCTTTTAAATCAACCGTGTGATTACAGTAATTACTATTTTGGGGGTTAGTATTATAAAAATTGACTAAAGGAACTGTTTCAAAAAGTTTTCTAAGCTGCTCAAAAAACGGTCGGGAAAAATCATAGTTATGGCCGTATTCAAGAGGATGCCACCCATCTGACCACCAAAAGTCATGATCATAAACAGTAAGGGACAGGGCTGGTGAGTAAATGGATAATATTTCTTCACTGTGGCCGGGCGCCTGGCATTTTCTTTTATACAAAGTACGCTCATTCCTCCACATCATTCTTCTCTGAAGCCTACACTCCGGACACCATGTAGGAGGCGGCACTTTGATCTTTTCGTAAAAACGGAAGTCCTCGGATTCAATCGTGAACTGGTTTCTACAATTTTGGCATGTTTTTCCTTCAGAGTTGGCCATAGGGGTTAAACGTAGAGATTCATTCTAACTCTACCTTGCCTAAAATTCCTTTTGGGCGATAAAGAATAATGATAAGAAGGATAAGCGAGTAGATTATTGCGCGCAGGGCGCCGACGGTTTCGGTTGGAAATGGGAGAAAACGAAGCAGTTCGGGCAGCAATGTAAGACCGGTTGCAGCAATAATTATGCCTGGCACGGACGCGAGTCCCCCGACGATGACGAAGGTTAAAACAATAATGAGTTGCGGGAGATAAAAACTGACCGGATCGATAAATCCTAAAAACATTGCCAGAAGCGCGCCGGAAAACCCAGCGCCGATTGAAGATAGTACAAAAGCGATTATTTTTACGCGGAACGTGTTTTTTCCGAATGTTTGCGCCGCGAGTTCGTCGTCGCGGAGCGCGGCCATGACGGTTCCGAGCGGACTTCTCTGAAGTTTAATCGCAAAGAATGACAGCAGCGCGGCGCATGCGGCGGCAAAAAATGCGAATGTCGAACTTTGAGAAATTGCCGCCGGTCTTATGATACCGGGAATTCCGAGCGCTCCGCGGGTTATAGATTCAAGATTCATAAGAAGAATAGTTATGACAAGCGAAAACCACAAGGTCATAAGCGCAAGATAATCTCCTCTCACCCGTTTCGTGAGAAACGATAAAAGCAGGGCAAACGGAATCGGCGCGATGCAAGCAAGTGCAAGGCTTATGGAAGGATTCAGATCAGCAGCGCGAATCAGGAGGGCGTACGCATATCCTCCAATTCCCATGAGCGCCACGAATCCGAGATTCATGATTCCGGCAAATCCAATCGAGACTTGATATGATACTCCGGCGATAACCCAGATCGCCACGCTCGTTAAGAGATAAATAAGATAATCAATGTTCATAATGTCTTAATTTGCAATTTTTGGTTCTATATCTTTTTCTTACCAAGTATTCCCGTTGGTTTCCAGATGAGAAAAATAAATACGAGCATGAGTGATATCACTTGCTTGTACGCCGCGTTCCAGAACCAGCCGCCGAGTTCTTCCGCGGTTTGAATCACGAAACTTCCGAGCATTGCGCCGGGAACAGAACCCACTCCTCCAATCACCGCGCGGGAGAAATCTTTAATCGCGATATCCACCCCTTGATTCGGGTCCAGGTTATATTCAAGTGAGGCGAGAATGCCCGCAATCGAACAGACGGTCGCCGCGATAAGCATGGCGTTTCTGCGGGAAACGCGCGCAGAGATGCCCACGATTTCTGCTACTTCCGCGTTGTCGGCCGTCGCCCGGAGCGCGGTGCCGACTCGGGTTTTTTTTAAAAATGAATAGAGCGCAATCCATGCAAGCGCGCTTACCGTTACAATAATAATTTGCCACCATGTAATTGTTGCATCACCAAACGCGATCGGTTCAAGATTTTTGATTGGAAGATTGATAACCTTGGTACGCGAACCGAATATCGCAAGAAAACTGTTTTGTAAAAGAAGGAGAACGCCTGCGGATGCGATCATGGCGATCACCTGCGAGAGTTTCCGGTTCCGGCGCAAACGTTCGTAAATGAATCCGTTTATGAGGAGCGCGACCGTGATCGTTACCACAGAGGACAAAAGAATCCCGATCAAAATCGTCGCCCCATGCTGAAGCGCGGCAAAAAAACTGTACCCCGAAATCAAAACAAGCGCGCCCTGCGAAAGATCAACGATTTTCGCAACATTGAGAAATACCGAAAACCCCGATGCCATGAGGCCGAACAGAGCCGCGGGAATCAACGTATTGATAAGAAGTTGGAGCGCAATTTCCATGATTCAAGACCTCTTGCATAATAACTTTTCGTCGCGAAATTTTTCAATTTCGAGCGAGCCCAGGAGCGACGACGAGATTGTATACGAAGTATACGTCGAGGAGGAACGACGAAGGCGCAGCCGAAATTGAAAAATTGCAGCAGAAAGGGTTATTATGTAGGAGGTCTTTAGATTGTAGCACCGCTCGCGCTTGAATTAAAAGAATCCCGGCGGCAGTCGGGATTCTTTATAATTTCTGTTGGCGTTACTCCGGCCGAACCGTTTCAAGAGGTTTTACCTCGCCATTCCTCAGTTCAAGAATCTGATACTCGGCAAGCGGGTCGCCGTTGGAATCGAATGTAAGCGACCCCAGCACATGTTTCCAATCCTTTACCGTATAGAGCCAGTCTTTTACTTTCATCGAGTCGTCCCCTGCCGTTTCAACCGCCGTTTTCAGAAGATAAAACTGCGAGTAGTAATTCGCCATAAAACTTGGGAACGCGAGTTCTTCATTATTGTTTGCGGTCTTGTAGGCGGCAACAAATGCTTGCGCCTCGGGAGTTTCGGCATTGAAGTACGGTTCGATACCGACGACGCCCTCAAGCAATTTCGCGTTCTCTTTTACTACGTCACGGCCAGGAAGCACTTCAGCGGTAAGAAGCTTTGCAGTAATTTTTTGATCACGAAGTTGTTTTACGAGCAGCAATCCGGATGCGGGCGTCTGCGGCAAGAGATAGACAACATCCGGTTTAGCCGTTTTCACTTTCAAAAACTGGGTGCGAAAATCGGTATCGCCTTCGTTGTAGACTTCGTCAGCGGTTACTTTTCCGCCAAGGCCAATAAAGAATTCAGTAAATACTTTCCGAAGACCCTGCGTGTAGTCTTTGTTTTCGGAGACAACCGCCACGGTTTTCGCCTCCATTGTGTTATACGCATATTGGGCTGCAATTTTTCCTGCAAGCGCATCAGACGGCGCTGTTCTGAAAATATAATCTCCTGCATTCGTAATGTCCGGGCTTGTTGCTGAAGGCGAAATCCAGAGAACCTCTGAAGATTCGGCAAGCGGAGCGCCGGCTAATACTTCGCTCGAACAGACCCCGCCCAAAATATATTTCACCTTGTCGACGTTCACCAATTTCTGCGTTGCGGCTGATGCGCTCTTCGCATCACATTGCCCGTCTTCCCAGATGACCTGGAATGTTCTGCCGCCTATGCCGCCCGAGGCATTGATTTCGTCCACTGCCAATTGTCCTGCTTTTTGAATCGGCAGACCGTATGCCGCTCCATCGCCAGTGAGCGGTAACATGGCGCCGACTTTAAGCGGAATTGTTTTTTGTGCGCCTGGAGTTATCCCTGACGGCGCTTCGCTGGTCGGCGGCTCAAGTCCCATAAACAAATACCACACTCCCCCTACTACGAGTAATGTTACAATTATCCATATAAGACCTTTCATTTCATTTTTAGAATCTAGAATGTGGAATGTAGAATGTTTTTCTAGCTTCTACTTTCCATTTTCTAGCCCCTTGCTGTAATTAGTTTTTATGATAGCAAAATATGCGAAAAGGTCAAATGCAATTTGTGTGGGAAATTAAATTCTGCACGATGACGTTAAGGTCCATGAAATTAAAATGACTCAACTTGCGTTGAGCCGTGTTTCGCCTTGCCCCTTAGATGACAAGAACCTCTACGCGGATTTCGGGAAATCTTTCTTCAACTATCCGTGCTGCCTTAAATACGTCACTCCGTTCCATATCGCATCTGCCTTTTGCGTGGCCGACAAGAATTATTTCTTCAATGTGATGCAGCGTGCGGGAAATTTCCATGCTTCGTAAAGTATGATCTCTGAAACACGACTGATCTTCGGTAACTATTCTACGGGCGCCCCCGTACGTCGTGAGTACGTCAAACGATTGAACTCCGGCTCTTTTAACGGCAGTACATGCAGCCTGCCATGCTCCGGTTTCAGAACAACTAAATACAAGAGCCTTACAGGTATGAGCCGCTGGGTAACTGTTAAAGTCAGCCTTCGCAAAACGAAAGGTAGTGGTCAGTTTTTTAACAATCGACGGTTCGATTTCTTTAAATTTTCTCAGCCAGTCGCTTACTACTTTTTCCGCTTCGTTCATCTGGGAAAAAAGAAAATTATATTCTTGATCGGCGTCTCCGCTGAACTCTTTCAATCCTCCATATGCGCCACAGTCGCTGTGAGTGGTAAGCGTGATATCGTTTACTGTCGGAGAAAACTGAAATTCCTCGAGGAACTTCTCCCAAAAGCGAAAATCGATACAGGTTATAACGGTTGGCTGACCGGCAATAACTGAAAATTCGATATTGAACAAAGCATGATCTTTGTCCCAGGGCTTTTCCGGTTGCACAAGGTTTTTTGCGCCCCCAGGCATAGCGATGAGATCGAACCTGCAGTTTTGCCAAGGGTAAGTTTTTTGTCGATCCATGTGATGCGTCCTCCCCCGCCCCATTCGGTGTAGTAAAGAAGGTTGCTAGTTATTATGTTAGCAAATAATATATTTCATGTCAAGGAATTGAAAAACCCCTTAGCGTGCGGCTTTTTTGACGAGGATTTCATAAAAATAAGGGCTTGTAAATAGATAACCTTTGCAGATTCGGTTACAGATTTGCCCCAGATTCGGTTTTTCCGATTGAGCGGAATCTGAAGCGTAGCAGCGCTACGGTGAAGATTCTGCGATTGAGGAAAAGCCGAAGATGGGGTGAAGATGGAAGCGAGATGGGAAGGTTATCTATTTACAAGCCCTAAGTATCAATCAAGGACATCGCGCCGCTGGATATATTCAAAATAACTCGTCTGGAGGTGTTTCGCGGCGTTGTCCGAAGTTTCAAGAACGATGTTCATGAGGTGAATGTTCGCCAATGCATCATTGTTGGGTAACTGGGAAATGAGGGTTCCTTTCGGCCCTTGATCCGACTTTGAGGGGTCTACGTAAAACTGAACTTTTTCTCCGGGATAATATCGCGCTTCAATCTGGTGGTACTTTCCGTTCAGTTCTGACCTAAGAAGCACTGACGCCTCATTACTTGTGCCGTCTCGACTCGAAACGCCATAGAGGGAATTATTCTCTATTTTAAAACCGTAATACTGATCTCCTCGTGCATTGAGGGCTTTTCCAACCACGAAGTATGCCTTCAGATTTAAACTGTCGGCGATAAATGCAGTCCTGAAATAACTTTTCTGCGAAAAAGTTATCAAGCCTTGCCAGACCGGCTGCTTGAGGATATATACCCTATTTCCTTCGCGCGGCTCTGTGGTCAGCACAAACTGGGTGCCGTCGGCCCTTGCATTCCCCTCTGCGGTGAAACCGGCGAGCGTATCAAAAAACGTCATCCAATGAAACGTCTTTTTCCATGCGGTATCTAACAAATCATCGGCAGATATTCCGGCGGTTACATTTTGCGCCAGAGATCGACTAACGAGTTCAACTGCCTGGCGTGAAAGATCAAGCGCTTGCTTTTGAAACGATTGGGGCAGCGCGGAATTTTGAGCAACCGACGTAAGGAGTGCGGCGCTCAATTGAAGCAAGAGAATAAGTGATGCGATGTTCATACTTTTATTATACTACTTCCCGCCCGGATGCCAAAATGTGTAGTGTGAAAAAACCGGCACGTGCCGGTTGCTAGAATACGAATATGATCGCGTATGTTGGCTGGACTACATCCTCTCCTTTTTGATTTTTGAACAAAACCGCTACGCGGTATCGCCATGAAGATAACGACTCTTCCACGATGCATCGAATTGTAAGCTCATCCCCCGCCTGGATAGATTTCACAAATCGCAAAACTCCAAGTTCGCCAAGCACTATGGTGTTTTTTCCGCCGAATCTCTGCAGGGGCCTTGAGATAAAAGCAGTTACAAGCGTCCCCGGCGCGCCAGCATCTGTTATGCCGAGTTTTGCACGCACATGCGCCGTCTGCGCATCATTTGGATCATAATGAATCGGGTTTTCGTCTCCTACCATCAGTGTAAATGAATCAATGATAGCCTTTGTAATACGAACCGTATACGATGTTCCGTCTCCCGGTCGCAGCACGTTTTCTCCTTTTCGGTTAAGTCAATCCCTATATTGCTTTAAAAGAGCGTTACTAAACTGTAGTATCTATCAAATGCTGAGGACGGTCAAATGAAAAGCTGTTGTCGCCCCGCGGCAAGCCCCATAGAAGTTTTGCTTTGTACGGGGCAAACTGCGGGGTATTCGGCGAAGGAGAATAAATATGGAACTCCGCGTGGTTCTGCGTTACAACCCGAAAGCCTCAGGCCTTCGGGCACCGCCAGAAAATGTTTTTCTGACGGGGCTCCAAACTGGGGAAGAAAAAAGGCTTCACGCAGGAAGCGGGAAGCCCAATTTACAGTGCTAAAACAGCAGAATGGAGAAAAACGCGACAATGACTGCGGCAATGACCACCTCACGCCATAACTCTCGCGGGTGCTCCTCCGTACGGGGAATATCAACTGCCACGGAAGGACGCAACAAATTAATCTGTTCCGTAATAAAACTAATCGCCTCGTCCACCTTTTTTTCGTCGTCTAAAACGAATATTGCTCCGTTTGTGCGGTTTGCGATGGCGGCAAGCGTTTCGGTCTGTAGCCGGGTTTCCTGTCCTTGCCATTGGATACGGAGAGTATCGATAACCTCTTTCACCGCCGGATTTTGCAGCAATCTACCGCTCGCGTTTCCAATAAGATGATCAAGTGTCAACAACTTTGAATACCCCTGTTGCGTTCCCACGGCCACGGTAATAACATGCATGTTCAGCCGTCGGTACTGCGTGAAGATGCTGTCCAAGCGCCGATACTCGTCATCCTCAAGCTCGTCATCGCCGTCGGAAAAAAGAATAACCGCACTCGGCCGACCGGCTAAAACTCCGCCCTCGTATCCGCTCAGCGTATGTCCGAGAACTTTCGGCAGAATCTGCGTATACACGGTATCTTGTCTCGCCAGCGCAAGCGGGATATGGCTAACCGCGTTTACCAAATCGGTGTTCCACGGCGACTCATTGAGAATATCTTCCTCAATAACTTCAGTGCGAAGTATTTCTTCAATAAATCGGTCGTAATCAATTGAAATTGGAAGTTTGGCCCGGGAATCCGCGTCAAAACGAAAGTACGCAACGCGATCACAGTCCCGGCGTATGCCGCCGCGCCGTTCAAGCTCAAGCAAAATCTTTCGAGGAAGTTCCAGCCGATCCGGCTTCACATCGCGCGCATACATGGAAACGCTTGCGTCAACCGCGCCAATAACGTTTACGCATCCGCCGGCAGACATAATGACCGGCGCGGATCCGTACGGCCGCATAAGCGCAGCCATCAACAATGCGGTTATTAAAACCGGGAACAACCAAAACCGCATTGCCCCGCCGATCGGATACTTTGACCCGTGCGTTTTTCGCATCCTCACGAGAAGTTTATAAAGGTATGCAAGTGTAAATAACGCAAACAAAACTCCAACGTAGTATACGAGATCAAAAAACTGCGGATCAAGAAAACGAATATCCATGGGTATCACCCTTTTCGATTCCGACGGCCTTCGCCGCCCTTTCGAGACTCATCAAGTTTGTTTCCTCGTTCGGGTAAATCGCCACGCCCCGGTATGCGAAGCTTCACGCCAGGAGTACGACTAACATTCTTAAGCATCTGTTCTGCGGTCTTTGGGTTTATCACCAAATCATAATTATACCGATCCACCTCGTTCTCAAATGGTCCGTAGCGCAGCGCCTTTTCAAATACGGCTGCCACGCTGGTCGTAACCGCTTGCAAAGCCTCTCTCCGTTCTCCGGCAGCATACTGCGTATGATAAAACTTTGACCGCGCAACGCCGTAGAGATGGCACGCATAGAAATCCTTTTGTTCGTCGCAGCGCGTCAGAAGCGCTTCCACATCCGAATGCGTATAGTTCTTCATCAGAATCTGATATAACGCCGCATACACCCAAGCATCGCGCGATGCCTCGGGCGCAATCCATCGGCCGAGAAACCTCCAACGCGCGATATTTTTGTATTCCGCAAGCAGCCGCGGATAATAGCGATTAACAACAAACGGATCCTCGGCGCGAATGCCTTCCGCATACTGATCCAGCGTTTCATAAAATCTTCGGGCCGCAACCATGGGCCGGCTCACTGCGTACAAAACGCCGAATATCGCCACAGCGAAAACAATGCGCCACGCACGCACGCGCGATCGCGAACGCAGATCTTTTCTCTTCATTTCCGCCTCCGTGATGTATATATGAAGAATCTACCCATTATAATAAATGAGGGGGGCAAAAAATGCAAACCGCTTACGAACTCAAGACCTCTTTTAAAAAAATCGCCCCCGGCTTATTACGCTCATGGGGCGTTATGTATTATATCCATACTCAACCTCAACCAAGATACCGATGAAACACCCGAAACAAAGAAACGCGAACGAAATCAACAGCGCGTGCGGCCGAAGCGATATCCGCTCGGCTCGCGTCGTAACAAGGATATCGTACTCCGGGAGCTTGCGATCAATCCGCTCAAGCACTTTCATCAACGCCGTTTCTCCTTCTTTTTCCTGACGGATTTCAAAATACTCTCCGCCGTATTCACCGATCGCAACGCGCATACTGTCAATATTCGGAAGCTGACTATCTCCTCCACCGGCCAGCGCAATCTTTTCCCGGTTCGGTTCTACGACAACCAAAAACGACATCACGCGCGCTTGTTTCAGTTTTTCAAGTTGCGCTCTCGGAACTTTATTCACGGCGGCGTCGGTTATTACAACCACGCCTCTTTCAAGCGTATCCGATGCCCCACCCGAAGTAAGATAGAGATGTAAGGCATCGAGCACGCGAACAAGGTTCGTACCTCCGCTGATCCCTTCCCCAACAATACCAATCCGCCCTGTTGGAATCGGAGAATCGCCAAACGCCATCCCTTCAAGAGAATCCACGGTCGCTCCGGGAACTTTTCCACGGAGCACCAAAAGCGGATGAAGTCTTCCCACTGCAATCCACGGCGCGTCAAACGCGCGCATCAGAAAAACGGTCCCATCCGTAATAAAATCTTCTATTTTATGCGGACTGTCGCTGAAGATAAACAAACATGCGCGATCGTTTTTTCCGATTCGTTTCGCGAGGGTTTTATAAAGAGACGTCCATATCACTTCAGCCAGGGAACGATTCGTTCCGGCGAATGGAAATGCCATCGAGCCCGATGCATCAATAACGTAGCATACTTCGCGATACGGAATGCGCTGTTCATACACGCCGCGCTTGATATACGGATCCGCGGCAGCTACAAGCAAAAAAAATGCAGCCGGAATAAAACATGCAAGCGCCACAGTCTTGGCCGTTTTGCCAATAAACGCATACCATCTGCGCTTCGTATAGCTATGGCCCGACTGTCTTCTGGTGCGCGGCGATCGCACAGCGCGTTTTATCAAAATTGCAATTACCAGAGCAATCACGCCGAACATTGCAAGTTTTGGCGAACCAAACATCACCTCTTCAAGGTCAACGCCGGAAAGAAACTTTACATGACGGATAAACAACTCCAACAGCGGATACTGCATTCCAGCTTCTCCGTTATGCGATGTTTTTAATTAACTACCTGCCATCATATATCAGAAACCTCTTTTCTGCAAGAAATTTGTGAAATACACAAAACAAAATCCCCCTGCTGCTTTTGCGCAACGCGGGGGTTTATATGTTATACTCGTATTCAATCGCAACCAGAATGCCAACAAACGCGGAAACGGCAAAAAGCACAAATGCTGCCGCGAGAATCGGTCCGTGAATGTACACGCGCTCTTGTATCGTTTCGGCAACAACTGCGGCTTTTGGTATTTCACGGTTGATATCTTCAAACGCGCGGCGCAATTCTTTCTCGGCATCAACGCCTTTCTTAATCGTATAAACCTTACCTCCGTATTTCAGAACCTCCGAAATAAACTGCGGAACGGCGGTCGGTTGATTCCATTCTCCTTCCTCGTAATACTGCGTTGCTTGCCTGGGAGGAACTATATAGATAACGATCACCAAGATGTTACGATCGCGCAGTTGCTGCAGCTGTTGCTCCGGAATGGACGAAACATCGGTATCTGTTGTAATCATCAGCGCTTTCCGCAGCGTATCCGGCCGGGCATACGCATCATAATACGGAATAATCGCGTCAAACGCCCGCGCAATGTTGGTCCCACCCTCTTGATCAAGAAACACAAAGCGTCCTTCCGGCGCATTCACTCGATCCGGATCCACCGCAGTGAGCGCCCAGCGAGCGTCGTATACCTTAAAGAAGAACGCCGCCCAGTCGGTTGTAAAATCCTCAATTTTATGCGGGTTGGAAGAAAACATCCAGAAACACGAACGGTCTTTTTCGTCTTTCCGCATCACCAAAAAATCCAACAGTACGGTTCGGGACAGCTCCGCCGAAGAAATTCTGCTCCCTTCGTCAGCCGGATACGTCATTGAATCTGATCCGTCCTGAAGATAACAAATCTCGCGCGAATACGTTTTTTCTTCAACGCGCGAGTATGCAAGATACGGCGTGGCAGAAGCTGCAATAAGTCCCAAGAGCGCCGCCGCAGCAGGTACAAGCGCCGCGAGCATAAGAATCCATACCGTGGTATTCCGCCGTTTTCGCCGGCGGTCAGAAAAATAGCCGGAACCGGGTCGCGTAATCCTTCGCGCACGGCTCCGGCTTATGACAAAACGAATAAAAACTACCGCACCAAGCGCGCCGAAAAGCAGAAGTGCCGTATTCGGCGTTTCAAACAACACTTCGGAAAAATCTATTTCAGATAGCCTAGTAATATTCTCAACCAGGAGTTTCAGCGCGGCACCCATGGTTTATCGCCTCCGCCTGCCGAGTCGTTCCAAAAATAATCTGATGCGAACGAACGGCCGCTTGACTTCGCCGTATACTTCTTTTACGCGACGGGAACATTCTCGAAGAACGCGTTCCGCGCTATCCAAAAACATCATCGCGCGCAGCCGATCCCAGCGCATACGTCCGATGAGTTCATTCAACTCGCTGCTATATCCCGAAAGGATTTCAGGGCTTTGAACCGACTGCTCCAAGATATCCACAAACCGAATCAACAGCGCCTTATACCGTCCATCGGAATAATTGTTTTCAACGTACTCGCGCAAGCTCTTCGGCCCTCGATTTCGCGCAACACCGAGAACAGAAAAAAGGAAAATGTGAAGATCGCCGCGAACCGCAAACTGTTTTTCAGAGATATCCGCAGTTCCCCGCTCCTCTGCCACAATCATTTCCTCAATGCTTTTCTTAAGATTGCTCCACGCCTTGGCGGGCGCATGCTCCATAAACGGCCGGGCTTCGATATGCGAAAATGTTTCTTCCGCATCGTCAGCATTCGGTCGTCTCTTCCGTTTTGCATCTGAACGCCACGCAGTGACAAGCGCAAACAAGATAAAAAGAATGCCGAATCCCGGGAGCATCCACGATGCGTATCCCCAGCGCTTTGCAACACCGGCGTAACTGCCGATATTGTTATCATACCGGACATTCATATACGGCGACGGAGCAACGCTGGTAACATAGAATACCACGATTGAATCAGACTGCATGGTACGCGTAGTCGCCGCTTGCTTGTTGTCGCCAATTCTCTTACGCACGGTTTTAAACCAAATCGGCGGAATCTTCTTTACTCCTTTTGCCGGACTGATAATCCGCATGGTAAAAGTAACATACGTGCGTACCCATCCATCCAGTTCGTCTTCCGTAACGGAAACGCCAAGAAGCTCAAACGGGTGCACGGACACAACATCAGGACGCATATCATGAACCAAAAATTCAACTATTTCTCCGCCCTCGGACAAATCAACGTGCTCTTCAACAATGGTCATGGTGAACGGCTGGTTCGTACGCACAACGGCCGGCTCCGGTCCCAACTGCGGTTCGGGCGTGATAACGCGGCTCTCGGCATACGAGTCGTCATCATTCTGCTGTGCGGAATTGAAGTGCTTAAACGCCGCGTAGGCGCTTAGCGCAAAAACGGACAAGGCAACGGCGGCCGCGCCGAACGCTGTTCCGTTCATCCAAAAACGAGTTTGACTCTGATTCGCGCGCATCGCCCGTTACCTCCTTTCTGCGAGTAGTTTGGTAAGGGTTTGGTAATGATCGCCGTATTGGAATACCGTGCATGAAACATTGATACGCTTAAACTCGTCAATCATTTGTTCGCGTCGTTTCAATATCTCGTGGTGCTTTCTCCGCGCTTCACGCACGGACACGCTCGTAATGACGCCCGTCTCCGGATTTTCGTCCGGAATATGTCCGAACCACCCGCGAATGCGAGCAAACTCATTCGGGTCATCAAGAATACAGCACATCACGTCGTGCCGAGCGGCAAATGATCTCATCAGCGCTGAAGATGCAAGGCTTTCGCCGCCGACAAAATCGGAGAGAATGGCCACAACCGAGGGACGCGTATATCGCCCACGCACATGCGATAGTGCGCGGAAGAAATTAGTCGGCTGCCCCGCGACACGTTCGGCTTTTTCAAGAATTTCCCAAAAAGAATAAATGGACGATGCGATGTAATAACCGTGCCCTTTGCCCGGTTTCGGCGGAATATCCTGAACGACTTGATCCGTAAATAACACCGCGCCAACCGGGTCTTGATCATGAACGGCGGTAAACGCAAACGCCCCTGCAAGTTCAAGCAACAACATTGCCTTCTCTTGCCGGTCTACGCCAAACAGCATGGAATGCGACACGTCACAGACGAGCACAACCGGAACCACCCGTGTTTCACGATATTCGCGTACCAACAACGCATCTTCGTCCGTATCATCCGTCATATCCCACGCAATCTGCCAAAACGCATGTTTTTCCGGATCGTATTCAGCGAACTGTTGAAAATCAAATCCCACATTGCGGAACACGCTTTTATGTTCGCCAAAACGCGTATGCGGAGATCGAATGCGCACCGGAAGTCCCCTTCCTATGCCCCGGAGACGCGCAATGGCTTCGTCGCGCGTAAAAAGCATATTAAGTCTCCACGCGCGTATTTTTAATGATTTCCCGGACAATACGATTGCGAGAATACCCGGCTGCCTCGGCTCCCGCCACAAGAAACAAACGATGACCCATCACATGCGGCACAATCGTCTGAATGTGCTCAACGGTAATTTTGTATGGTTTGTCGTTGTGAAGCCTTGACTGGTCAAATTTCGTATCGTCCGCCTGCCACAATCCCAGCAATTCGGTAAACGCATACGCGCGCGCCGCGGCGAGGAAGTGAAACATCGAACGCGTAGACATGCCAACGGCAACATACCGATCTACCAGCCCGAGTAACGCCGGATCATGCGCATACTTACGTTCACATCCGGGTCGCGAATTTTCCACGAGTCGCTCGGCGTATTCTTCCGCACTGTCAGTAAGCTCAATAGCTTCAAGCGATAACTCCGCAACATCCAAAATATCAGACAACGAAACGCAGCGTTCAATTCTTTTATCCATCATCGGTTCTCTCAAAAGCCTTTTTTCTTCCCTGCGATCCGGATACCCAATGACCGCGCTATACGTAAACCGGTCAAGCTGCGCTTCGGGAAGCAGATACGTGCCTTCCTGCTCAATGGGATTTTGCGCGGCAATCATCCAAAAGAATAGACGATTCCGAGGATCTCCATCAACCGGATACAGCAACCGCGGCACGCTTACCACCGCCCCTTTTTCGGAATCAATGTGCGTTTCAATCAACTCACGTTCCTCCATTGCCGAAAGCGAAGCGGATTGCGTTTTCGGCGTTGCCCGAGAGATTTCATCAAAAAAGAAAATATTCGTGGCAAGCTTTCCGTCAATCCAATGATATCGGTTATTCACCCTATCATACATGTGAAATCCAAGAAGGTCGCTCGGCCTCAAATCCGGCGTGCCGTTTTCACGGGTATATTTCGCGCTAATGCTGACGGCAAGCTTGCTCAACAAATCACTTTTTCCCTGCCCCGGAACATCATTAAAAAACATATGCCCGGCGCCATACGCCTTTCCCTCTCTGGTGCTGTATTTTACCCGAGTTACCAATGCGACAAGAGCCAAATTAATTGCCGGTCGAATGCCGAAAAGAAACCATTCCAATTGTTCTCTAATGCTCAAAAGCGTCTCTCGTGCACGGACGAGATCCATCGGTTCACTCCGTATGAAGTTGTAATATGCTACTTAATAGTATATATAAAGCTTTGTTCGGCGTCAACAAAAATGAAAAGACCCCGCAGGAAGCAGGGCCAAAAATACTACGGTACATTCATGATACGCCGATACAGTGCGCGCACTTCCGGGTGAGAAACCGCCGTAATAACGGCTATATCATACACTATCGTAATCCAAGAAAGAAACTCTTCCGAATTTTTTAACTCTCCTTTTGGACCATACTCAAGCCGCGGCATCGGTTCTGCGGTAACCGCTCCTAAAACAAGAAGTCCCTGGGGATAGAGCGAAATAAACACCGGTCCGCCGCTAAGACCCGCAAGCCGCGTATTGTGGTTATCGTCCAGATCAACCTCGCCATACCTATTTTTGCGATATCGCAGCCGAACCAATTCATTCGGAGAATCAGGAGCTGCGAGTCCGCGAATCGCCACTTGTTTATTCGACGTCATTACATAACCGGGCAAACTGTCAAACGAAAACTCCATTTGCTGCTTCGGATCGCCGAACCGAATGCCGTAATATTCCGAAAACACGGATAGCGGACGAAAGACAGTAGGACCGTACCGTCCGAAGTTTTTCGCGCCCAATCCGGGAGGATGCAAATGAATGCCAACCAGCGCAACCCGATTTCCCATCATAATTGTATCGGTCGCTAACGGAACCGGGTCCGGAAATATACCCGCATCAAACGGGTTGATAATTGCAACCGCCGCAATATCCTGCGTTTCTGCTCTATCTATCCTCATTCCGTCATACACGCGGCCATTGAAAAAAATCCGAATCTTTCCAACCGGAACCACATCAAGCGGCTCAACCACGTGGTACGCAGTAAAGAAAACCCCTTTGTCTTTCCTTACCAACCATCCCGATCCCATCAAAACAGGTTTGCAATGAATTTCCAAAACCAACAGCGCCGCCGTTGATCCAAAATCTTGTTCATACGTGTCGCCGTACCCGCAATCGCTCTTCTTTGGCTCATCGTCGTCGGCGCTATCGCCGCCGCACCCTAAAATCCCTGCGCACATACACATCAACGAAGCAACCGCGTACAAATGACGCGTCCGGTACATAACGCCTCCTGTCACGCAAAGTATCAATGTTCTGCTCCCTACGATAATACAAAAAACATAGATTTGCAATCTAATTGACGAACACTTGCCATCTTTGCCATAGTGTATATAGCTCTTTGCGCTCTTTAACATAAAGACTGTAAGAAGGGATATCGCGCAGTGATGAGGAAATCGGCAGTCGCAGGCATAGGAAGATTGGGTTGCGCCGCGCTTCTGGATCGCACGCCTACCGACATTATGAAAGAGGCGTTTGCGCTAGCGCTTCTCGATTCAGGGCTCGCTATGGATGATATTGACGCACTCATTATATGCCCTGCCTCTATCGGCGAACCCCGGTTCATGCCGGCGCATTATCTTGCCTCAAAACTCAATCTTGAACAATCGCTGCGTTACTGCGGCTCCACATCCACGGGCGGGGCAGGTCCAATAAGCGCTCTTCTTCTCGCAGATACGCTCATTGCGGCACAGCGAGCAACCGCTGTTGCAATCGTTGCCGCAGACACCCTTGTCTCTCTCCCTCCGGCTGACATGCTTGAACGGATTCGCACCGTTGACAAAATGATCAACCTGGATGATTTTGCCGACAATTCCAAACCGATTGTACCTCGCCTCTATGACGCCATTGCCGCCTGGCACATGAACGCATACGGCACGACCCGGGAACAACTCGCCATGGTGCCGGTTCTGATGAGCAGACAAGGCATCCGGCATCCGCAAGCAATGAACCACAAAGAGTTTACGCTTGATGAAGTGGTGAATTCAAAAAGGGTTTCTGACATAAGCACCATGCTTGAATGCGCGCGGCCCGCAGACGGCGGCGGCGCGATTATCGTAACTGACGCAGAACGCGTGAAAGATGTAAAGCAAAAACCCGTGTATATTCTTGGCGGAGGAGAAGCCGCGGGCCTCGAATTTATGCCGAAAACAATCTCTGAAGAAATGTTTCCGGCTAGACGAGCCGTTCAACTCGCATTCCGCGAAGCCGGACTAACGGTTTCGAATATCCGCTCATTCGGTATTTACGATTGCTTTCCCATCTGTTTCTTGAAATGTATTGAGGAAATTGGGCTCGTAGGAACAGGCGCCGGAGGAACATGGATCGAGGAACGATATCAACATTATTCCGCACAAGATCCTCGCGATGAATTTCCGATAAACACGCACGGCGGGTTGCTTTCGTTCGGTGCGCCATGGGAAGCGGCGGCGATCTTTTCCATACTAGAGGCCGTGGAACAAATCCGCGGGATCGCCGAAAACCGGCAGCTTCAAAATCCTTCCCCTGCTTTGGTATACGGCAACGGAGGCGTCTTCACCTCTGCCGCAGTTGCGATATTGGCTTCGTAACATGGTTATCCCGCGTTTTAAAACGCGGGATTTGTTAACACAAATTTGATATGCGACAACAGAATGTTATTCTTATTTTGGTTCCATAAACTTTCTGTACGGAGAGAACATGAGTTCGAATACGCACTTCCGAACAACCTTCACGATACCGAAAGAAGAACAAGAGAATCTGAAATCCTGGCTTGAAACCCACAAAGAAACGTGTCCGTATATGAAAACGGGGATCGGACCCGCAGAATATCACCTTACGTTCCTCCAATTCATGCCGCGAAACCCGCCGCAAAATTACTGTATCTCAATTGATTGTAGGTGTGGAGCAGGCGTTGATATCACGCATTTACGATGATTAATTCGATAAGCAACTCTTCCTGCGTCTTCGAGGCGCGGGTTTTTATTTTCCGAGTGAGCGCAAAAATCAAAAGGTTTAATTTGACTATTCTTCAATTTTTGAAATACAATGGCTATAGCAATAATTCCTTGATAATTCACAAGCGGAGGCGCATGAAAGCGAAGTTCGGCTCTACGATAGCGCAAGCAGAAGAAGCGAGAGACAAAACCCCGCATGACAGTTTCCTTTCCGGACTTTTCGACTCCCAAGCGCGGTTTGAACTCGCATTCCCGTATCCCAAGCAGTCAGAAGACGATCGCGTTGAGGGACAAAAGATTTTGGATGCACTAGATGAACTTCTGCGAAAAACGGTGAACGCAAATGAAATCGACAAGAGGGGGGAAATATCCGATGAAGCGCTCGAGGGCTTCAGACGGCTCGGCCTCACCGGGGTGAAAATCCCTAAATCGCACGGAGGCCTGGGCCTCTCGCAGGTAAACTACATGCGCCTTGCGGAACTTTTAGGTTCACGGGATGCAAGCATTGCAGCGCTTATCTCCGCGCATAACTCGATCGGGGTGCCTACGCCGCTTATGATGCTCGGCACCGAGGAACAAAAAAACGAATTTGCGCCCCAACTTGCCGCCGGAGATTTTTCGGCATTTGCCCTGACCGAAGACGAAGCAGGATGTGACCTTTTCCGTATCAGAACATATGCGGTCAGAATTCGCGATACGGACGGCAGCATCACCGGTTACCGTCTCTATGGAAAAAAACGTTTCACCACGAACCTTACACGCGACGGGAAAACGCCCTTTGCCCGCTGGATTATCTATATTGCGCGCATTGTTGATGACCCATCCGAGATAAAACCGCTCGACACCAAAGAAGATGCTGAAAGCAAAAAAGTATTCGGCGCATTTATCGTAGATACCCGAAACGAAGAACTCACCGTCCTTTGTCGTAATTATTTTACGGGCATTGGGGCGATCTATAACGGAAACTCGCAGCTCGAGGGCGTCTATGTGCCCGAGGGTCGCCGGCTCCGAGTGCGAGATACCGAAGGACGGCCCATCAAAGAAAATGACGGCATCACCGCCGCCTTGACTGCGCTTGGCATCGGACGGCTCACGCTTCCGGCCTGCAGCTTGGGCAACATGAAAAAAACGCTTCAGATTGCACGGCACTACGCTGCGCAGCGAATCACGTTAGGCAGGCCCATCGGAGAACACGAACAGCTGGGAAAATTCTTATGCGATATGGCCGCAAATGTCTACGCAGCGGGCGCGCTCCTTCATATTGCAGGAACCAGAACAGATGAGAAACAAGACATCCGCTTGGAGTCTGCCGTCTGCAAGGTCCTCATAACCGAGTGGGGGCATACGGCTCTGAATGACCGGATTCTTATTCGCGGAGGCCGCGGGATCGAAACCGACGATTCGCTCTTTGCAAAGGGCGAACCAGCATTTGGCGATGAACGCGATCTTCGCGACTCGCTCTTAAACAGGATCGGCGAAGGCGCAAACACCCTGATGAACGTATGGATGGCGCGCGAAGAGCTTGATCCGTACAAAATACGCGGGGATGCCATACTACAGGGCTCTTTGTGGGAAAAAGTGAAGGCAGTACTGTGGTTCATCCGCCAATTCTTAAAACCGCCTTCTCCTGTTGACTGGTCGGATCCGATGTTTGAAAACGCGGGCCCCTTGCTGCACCACATGGAATTCATCCGGCGCCGGGCAAAAGCATTAACCCGGAACACGGTGCTCGCTTCAATCTTCATCCGGGAAAAACTCGAGGTGCGACAACTTGTACTTGCACGGCTCGCGATGAATGCCGCATACCTCTGGGCTATGGCTGCCGTATGCGCCCGTGCCGCAAGCGATGCGCCACGCTACGAAAACAGAGCCTACGAACTTGCCGATTACTTCTGCAAAGAACGGCGCAAAGAGATAGAACCTGCACGAAGCTTATTCTCGCAGATCTTCCGCGACCCGAACGCCGGATGCGTCCATCGTTTGGCAAAACGAATCCTCAAAAAAGAAATGTTGTTTCTGGAAGAAGGAATTATTAAAGTGGTAAACGATTAACCAAAAGGCGGCCGGATAGCCGCTTTTTAATTTTCCGTACTGGTGCAGTATTCTTGAATTAGTCCGAACGCATTTCGCCGCCTGCGGCGGCGAGGAAGTCCCCCCGCAAAAATTCGGAAAGGCGGCGGAGCCGCACCGCTGACAATTTCAAGTTTTTCTTTGGCGGCAACTAATTCAGAATTCGTAGAACGAATACCTAATGTATTTTATGAAAAATTTAGGAAAAAATCAAAAAGAAAAAACCCGCCAGCGGTCTTGCGACATAGCGGGAAGCAGTTGGTCTGCTCAGTCCACCATGGAGAGCTCAGACCGGCAACGCGTGGTAGAGCTTGAGGAGTTTGAGCACCTCGTCTTCCACAGTCTTCGTGCGACAGAACGATCCTCTCTCCCGGAACCTGCGGTAGAGATTACGCAGATCAGCCTTAAGGCTGACCAAGTCAGCGTGATCGGCTACGAGGTCCGTCTCTTTGGGCTCGACGTTGCCAAGAGCTTTCTGCATTGTCCTTGTCATGGTCTTACTCCTTTCTGGTCGCGGCTATCCGCGAGCCAAGACTATGATGATATGGGAATGTGCAATCAAGTCACTGCGGCTCGATCATTCTGTTGCAATCATAGCATAATTGATGCCCGTCGTCAAGCCCAAACAAAAACCAGCATTCCTGCTGTTTTAATGGCCTAAATCTTATGGATTCTTGGGTTAAAAAATTTTCTTCCCCCAAAATTAAAATATGGTTCGAGCCGATGTTTTTCTCCGGGTTCTTTTGCGGTTTTGAGCGGTGCGGCTCACTTCGACTTTGCTCAGTACGAGCCGCCGCCTTTCCGAATTTTCGCGGGGGGAATTCCTCGCCGCCGCAGGCGGCGAAAGCGGTTCGGGCTAATTCAAGAATACTGCACCACGTAGGAAATTGCAAGTTTGTGTATGATGCCACCCACTTTTGGATTCCACGGGTACATGAGGAATATTTTGACCTTGTAACGATAGCATAAATTGGAC
>MHXH01000023.1:66147-121941 GCA_001824435.1 Parcubacteria group bacterium RIFCSPLOWO2_01_FULL_48_18 | reverse complement strand
TACTATCGATACAAAGTCATTCTGTGGACGAACGAAGAACAAACCGCCTCTCCGAGGGTTGATGACATCGTGCTCAATTGGAGCAGGTAGGAGGCGGCATTTCGATATTTCGAAATGTGATATACTAGATGTATGCGAAAAAAATACGTTCGGGGACAAACGATATTTGAGATCTTGATCGGGCTTACCATTGCCGCGATTATTATTAGCTCGGTGGCCGTGGCGCTCGCGATTATGCTGCGATCGAATGAAGAAACAAAGCAGGCGCAGAGCGCGTCGTTCTTTTTGCAAGAATATGTCGATACCGTTCAGGTGATTGCCGAGAGCGATTGGCATGCGATCTATGATCTTTCTCCGAAGGGCGCAACGACCACGTATCGTGTTGCTGCCTCCGGAACCCAGTATGCGGTTCAGTCCGGAAGCGAAACTTCCAGCATCGACGCCATCGAGTTTACCAGATATTTTTCGATTGAGGATGTTTGTCGGGATACTTCGGGTAATATCACTACCGTTGCTCCTTGCGGCGGAAGCGACGCCGGCGATCCTTCTACGCAGAAGATTACGGTGTATAGCACATGGACGTACAGGGGAGGAGAGGCGCGGTCGCTGTCTACCGTTCATTATTTGTCGCGATGGCAGAATGATGCGTTCGGGCAAACCGATTGGAGCGGCGGATCCGGCCAGGACGGGGTTCTGACGAGCCCGGATAATCGTTTTTCCACTTCAACCAATATCAGCGGCGTCAGCACAGGCACCGGATCGATTATCTTGGAAGGATACTAAAATTTTAGAAGCTGGAATCTGGAGGTTGGAATCTGGAGGTTGGAATTTAGCAGCATGATACCCCGATTCCAAATTCTAAATTCCAACAGCAACATCATTCTAAATTCCAGATTCCAGATTCCAAATTCCATTAGGGGCATTACTGCACTACCCACTATTCTTATCATCAGCGGCATTGTGGCCGAGATTGCCATTACCGGCGTGCTGATTTCTTATTTATTGTCCAGCAGCGGTTTTGGCGCGCGCCTCAGCGCAGAAGCATGGGCCGCGGCTCGAGCCGGTGTCAATGACGCAGTCATCAAAGTCGCTCGGGATAAGAATTTTACCACCGGAGGCGGCGACTACACGATATCCGTGGGCAATAATACGGCGACGATAGTCGTGGACGAACCATCTTCCGGTAAGAAGCGGATTCGTTCAACAGGGGCGGCAAAGATTTTCTCCAAAAAGATTGAGGCGATATACAGTATCGATACTACAACCGGAAAGTTGATTATGGAATCGTATGGAGAAATACCCCTTTAGGTAAGCTTTTTTAGCTGGCAGCTTCTTAGCTTATTAGAAATTTGTATCTTATTAGGCTAAAAAGCTACAAGCTAACAAGCTAATAAGCTAGATTGAATTTTCTCTACAAGCTCGTCGAACTATTGACGCCGAAAGCCGTGATCGGCGGTTTGGAAGTGAGCGACGCTTCTTTGAGATACGTCCGTTTGGGCAAGGCGAACGCCATTGCGGCGCATACGTCGCTTAAATTACCCGCCGGCATAGTGGTTGACGGCCGCATCAAAGATAAACGGAATTTTTCGCTGGCACTTGTCCAATTGCGCGCGAAGATCGAAAATAAAAACAGGCCGATTCATATTGTACTCTCCATTCCAAGCGCGAATGTATTCGCGCAGACGGTTTTTCTTGTGGAGGTGGCGCAGTCCAATATCGAGGAGGCATTGCGGTTGAATATCCAGATGATTTCTCCTTTGAAGTTCGAGAATGCCTACTACGATTGGCAGCCCGTGAAGAGGAAAGAAGTGGCACGCAGCGAAGAAATCGAATTTTTAGCCGCCGTCGTCAATAAGGATATTGTGCATGAATTCATTGAGGCGTTACGGTTGAATGGATTCGTGGCGGTGGCCGTTGAATTCGGCGCCTTGAGCGTGATGCGCGTGGCGAGGACGTTGAAGACGAATATCGGCGCCGCGCGTCCGTGCGTGACGATTATGGTATCCGCCGACGGCGTAGAGTTTACCATTTCAAGGGGAGGGGAGTTGTACTTCGATTATTTTCATTCGTGGGCGTCGATCCGCGGCGCGAGCCGCGTCGTTACCGTTGATGCGTTCAATGAATTCATTCTGAACGAAACAGTCCGTCTGGTGAATTTTTATCAATCTCGGTTCAATGTGGAGGTCAGGCATATCGTGCTTGTCGCTTCTGGTTTTAATGATCAGATTTCACGGTTGCTCCTTGCGAGCAAGCTTAATCCGACCGTCGCGGTGCTAGAGGTTGAGAAATTCAAGGATCTCCCCGTGTATTGGTACGGAGCTTTGGGGGCAGCGCTTCGAGGGAACATTCCACGGTACATGGATGCTGAAATTAATTTAAGCGGCATCAGCGCGAAAGAAGAATATCAACTCATCCGCGGCGCGGCGTTCGTTAAGTTATGGAGGAATCTATGGTGGACGTCGCTTACGGTTTTGCTGGCGGCATGCATCGCCACATGGATTTTTCTTGAACAATATTACAGCAGGTCCCTCATTCAGGCAAAAGGCCGTCCCGCATCCGACTACGCCGTAAAGGTTGGCGAGTTGCAGAAAATTTCGAATGAATTCAACGCGTTGGTCGGCTTCGCCTCCCAGGTGAGCGGCCAAGTGATCCGGTGGACTCCATTTTTGCGCCGGATGCAATCCCTCGGCAAGGGCTCTGTAACAATTGAAAGAATATCCATCAATGAAGGGGGCAGCGCCTCCATCGGCGGATCTGTTTCGAGCCGAGAGGCTGCCATTGAATACAAAAATATGCTTGCGAACGAACCGGGTATCAGCGAGGTGAGTCTGCCGCTGTCAAGCCTGTTTGTCGGGGGAGGCGGGATTATGTCATTTAGCATATCATTTAAGGTCGCCGATTTATCGCAGTTTGATCAGTATAAATAATTAGAAATAAATAGAAATAATTAGAAATACGCAGAAATAATTTACATGGCAGTTGTTTTGCAAGAAATAAGCGTTCCCGGTTGCGTGGACTGCGCGCGGTTTAAAAAGCTGTGGGTCGAGAAACTTTCAAAGGAGTTTTCCGACGCGCAATTTGAAGAGATTAGCGCGATTGAGCCGGAGGGACAAGAGCTTGTTGCTCGTCACGGCATTATGGCTTCTCCTGGAATTGTCATCAACGGAGAGCTTTTTTCGGTCGGCCCGGTGAACGAGAAAGCGCTAAGGGAAAAGTTAAAACGATCATCGAATAACGAATAAGTTGCGAATTTACGAATGATCGAATACGTTTATTCGATTATTCGAGCGAAATTCGTTATTTGTTGATGATGCGTCATGAATAAATTCGACATTTTATGCGATCGTTGGTGTTCGTGGGCGCCGGTTTTCTTGCGAGTCACGCTGGCGTTTGTCTTTTTCTTGTTCGGGTATCAGAAATTGTCCGAACCTTCCCAGACTACCGCGGAAATCCAATTGCTGCTTGATGCGGGACTGGGATCGGCCTCGGTTATCAATTATTATACGGGTCTTATTGAAGTCATCGTGGGGCTGGGATTGTTGATTGGTTTTAAGGTCCGCGTGCTGGCAGGCGTTGCCGCAGTCATGATCGCGGGAATCTTTTCGTCGATACTGCGTGCGTATGGCGCGAGTATCAATCCGGATATTTACCGCGATATTGGACTGTTTGGCGCAGCTGTTGCGCTTATGTTGCTAGGAGCCGGACCGTGGAGTATTGAAGAGTTTATGAACCGTAAGAAAGGGAAACCTGGAGGGTTTATTTCAATTTCGCGCGGAGAAAGAACAGAAGAGGAAAAACGGGAAACAACAAAAGACGACGACTTCACGCTGCCGCCTTCGAAATTGGAAATACCACGGTAAACCCGAAATACGAAGCACGAAACAAATTCGAATGATCAAAATTCAAATGACAAGAAAGTTTTGAACATTTGGTAATTAAGATTTTAGAATTTGCTTCGAATTTCGTATTTCGATATTCGGATTTAGCTTCGATTTGTTTCATGTTTCGACCCATTCGACAAGCTCATGGTCGTCCTGAGCGGGGTCGAAGGATGAGATTCGCGCCCCGAAATTATCTGTTTGTTTCGGTTTTCGATTTTTTTTAAGCTAAATTTATTCTTCCACGATAAGCGTTCCCACCTGTCCATAGTGTCCATCTCCGCATGGGACAGAGCAGTAGAATTGGAAGGTGCCCGTCTTGGCTGCGATAAATTCGACGGCGGTTTCTTGTTTCGGGAATAAGCGGCGGTTGATCGCGAAGGCTTCAAGCGCCCAGCCGTGGTCATAGTTATCTTCATTGAAGATGCGGATAATTACCTTGTCGCCGACTTTTGCCGTGACGGTTGATGGATCCCACACCCATTGATTTTCCCGCGCGATCATTTTGATTTCTACCGTATGGCCGGATCCGGCGACGGGCTTGATCGCCTCCGGTTGATAGAATGTGACGTACACCCAGCCGCTGGCAGCAAGAAAAACAATGAAGAGGATAAGCTTGGTGATTTTAGACATCTCAATCGAAAATAGAATCTAGAATTCTACGCTTGTGTTATAATAAGTCTATACGAAATAGCATACCATATCCTTAACCGCTATGACAAAAACCGACGTATTTAAGGTCCACGGCATGCACTGCGCTTCGTGCTCCGTGCTTATCAATAAAACGCTCGTGCGGCAGAAGGGCGTCAGTAACGCCAATGCCAATTACGGTTCGGAGAAACTTGTTCTCGAGTATAACCCCGATGAAATAACGATTGATGCGGTAAAAGAGTTGTTGGCTAAGATCGGGTATTCTCTTATCTCTGCCAGAGGAGGAGCCGAGGCTGAAGCAGAGGCGGAAAAGACGAGAGCCGAGGAGATCGCACAGCTGAAAAAACGGGTGATTATCAGCTTTCTGTTTGCATCGCCGATCATTTTGTACTACATGGCGGTGCATATGTTTAATCTCACCCATATTCACGCGTTCTGTTTCGGAGATCCGGCAACCACGATATTCGGTAAGGGCGCGGGTTGTCAAGGCGGCTCCTGGCTCGATTTTAATTGGATATTCCTTCTGCTTACTATTCCGGTGCAATTTTATGTGGGGTGGCCGTTCTATCGGAATGCATGGACAGCCGTCAAGGTTGGTTCAACGAGCATGGATGTATTGGTAGTGCTCGGCACTAGCACGGCGTTTTTTTACAGCTTTTTCGGATTCATTGCGTACTTTACGCATTATACCAATCCGAATGGGATTAACCTGCAGAGTTTTTGGGCAGGCTTTGATCATCCGTTTTGGGAATCCTCCGCGGCCTTGATGTCGTTTTTAATCCTCGGGAGATATTTTGAGGCGAAGGCGCGCGGCGGCGTTTCGTCGGCGATTCGCAAGCTCTTAAAACTTGCTCCCAAGAAGGCGGTTGTTATTCGGGACGGGCAGGAGGTTGAAGTTGAAGCTGGTGATATTCAGGAGGGGGATGTGTTTCTGGTTAAGCCCGGGGGGAAAGTTCCTACTGACGGTATCGTGCTCGAGGGTGAATCGTCGGTGGATGAAAAGATTATTACCGGTGAATCAATGCCAGTCGGGAAACAGCCGGGCAATCAGGTTATCGGCGCGACGGTGAATACGTACGGTCTTTTGAAATGCAAAGCGTTGAAGGTCGGGAAAGACACCTTGTTGTACCAAATCGTTCAAATGGTTGAAGAGGCGCAGGCAGCGCGGGCGCCCATACAGGACTTCACCGACCGAATTACGGAAAAATTCGTGCCTGCGGTAATTGTCATTGCGCTTCTGGCGTTTGGGTACTGGTATTTTGCCGAAGGGCTGCCGTTTACGCCCTCTCTTTTGTTCTTGGTTGCCGTGCTTGTCGTTTCTTGTCCGTGCGCCATGGGACTTGCAACGCCGACTGCGGTGATGGTAGGAACCGGAAAAGGAGCCGAGTACGGAGTGCTGCTTAAAGGCGGAGAAGCGCTTGAGAAGACCCACCATCTTACGTCAGTCGCGTTTGATAAAACCGGTACGCTGACAAAGGGCGAGCCGGCAGTGACCGATGCGGTCTCGGGCGAGGGGATCAGCCAAGAAGAACTTTTGCGTCTGGCAGCTATTGTCGAGCGGGGATCAGAGCATCCGCTTGCCACTGCCGTGGTGAAGTCGGCGAAAGAAAAAGGGATAGACGTTGCCGAACCGGAAGGGTTTAAAGCGATATCCGGAAAAGGAGTTAAAGCCGTTCATCTCGGCAAGGAAATCCTCGTCGGGAATGAGGTGTTAATGCAAGAACACGGCCTCGCCTTTGATGCGTATATGAACGACTACCATCGTCTTCAGGACGAGGCAAAGACGGTTGTGTTTGTCGCGTATGACGCGAGGGTCATCGGGCTTCTGGCGATGGCCGATACGCTCAAAGATTATGCGAAAGAAGCGATTGCAGAATTGAAAAAACGGAGATTTGAGATTATCATGATTACCGGCGACAACGAGAGAACCGCTAAAGCTATTGCCGGCAGCATCGGGATTGATCGGTATTTTGCTAAAGTATTGCCGGACCAGAAGGAGGCGCTTATCGAACGTTTGCAGAAAGAAGGGAAAAAAGTAGCCATGGTCGGCGACGGCATTAATGATGCGCCGGCGCTTGCGAAGGCGGACGTGGGGATTGCCGTCGGGTCCGGCACCGACGTAGCGATTGAGACCGGCTCCATCGTGCTAATTAAGGATGACTTGCGCGATGTCGTTACCTCCATTGATTTGTCGCACAAGACGATACGAAAAATATGGCAGAATCTTTTCTGGGCGTTCATCTATAACATCGTTGCTATCCCCCTGGCTGCGGGATTTCACCTGGTGTTTACCCAAAGCGGGGGAGAGCCGACCCAGATCGCGCTTTCTATCAAAAACGTTTCCGGGATTCTGTATGCGTTTTCACAAACATCTCTTCGTCCGGAGATAGCCGGATTCGCAATGGCGTTTTCTTCGGTATCGGTGGTGATGAACTCATTGCTTTTGAAGCGATTTAAAGAGCCGAAATTTGACCCAAGTAAGTAGAGTTAAAATATCTATGGAGGATTGGGTTTTGATTAGAAGATTTATTTCAATTGCTGAAGCTAAAATAGCTAAGCATACATTGGAGTCACAGGGCATTAAAAGTAATGTTTTAAATAGCGGGGTTGAATTTCCGGGAGATTTGGGGGATTCCTATGGTGCCGATTTGTACGTCTGGCCCAATGACCTTGATAAAGCAAAGGAAATTGTGGATAATTATTTAAGGGAATAAAGAAATTCTTTTGTTGTCTCTCTTTTCTCCCCCTTTTTTCTAATTTACTATGACTAAAAAAGTATTAGATATCGGCGGTATGCATTGCGGGGCGTGCGCCATGGGAATCCAGATGTATCTTTCCACCACTGACGGCGTCAAAACCGTAACCGTCGATTATAATACGAAGAAAGGAGAAGTCGAATTCGACGAAAATAAAATTACCCTTGAACGGGTAATTAAATGCGTGGGAGAACTCGGGTACACCGCAAAACCGGTTGATTAATTTCAGAGTTAAATCCTAAATTCTAGATTCCAGATTCCAGCTTATTGGCACGGTTCTCCATCGACATCCGCGGAAAATACCGCCGGCACAATTTGTCCTCTGTGTTTGAATTCTGAAAAAATTTGATAGTTTCCCGGCTTCGGGAACACAACGCTTGCTGCCAGAATGGGGTTGGTTGACGGCATCGGTATGGTTTCATCCGGCATCGCCGGCGCACTGATGAAGTGATTAAGATCGTCGCTCCACGCTGCAATGGTGAGTGCGGCGCTGTCCAAGGGCTCGATGTCCGTTACAGCTCTTCCTCTTCTTTCGATGAAATATTCAAGGCGAGCGGTCTGGCACGCTTTCATCTTCCCCGGTTCGGCACTGAACGTAATGAGATAGTCGTTGAAGTTTTTTGTCGAACGTGTATCTTTTTTCGGCGGCGTTCGCAGCGCCTCAAATTCGCCCTCTTCGTCGGCAACCGTAGCCGCGAAAAGTTTGATGACCTGTTCGTTTCGATTGGTGAGGAATTTTACCGCAAGCGAATAGACCCCTGCTTTTGGAAATAATATCGGCATCCTCAGCTCGCCGTTGTCAATGAGGTCTTGCGTGAATTTTTGGTAGTCGTCCGGATGGTCGTGGCCGTACATGGTGAAATCTTCGTTCGTAACGAATATATGCATGTATTTCCCGTATGATGGTGCGATGCGATTAAACGGTTTCCCGTTTTCGTCTTTTACCTTAATGATCAGTTCGGTAAGCGCACGTGCGACAATCGGCTGCTTGGCAAATTCGGCCGATACATGCGGTTTGGGCCGGTTGAGCACTGTTATCTTTTCCTCCTCGGTAAATGTCGCAACCAGTATACTGAATGCGAAGAAAAATATCATAATACTGACGGTGACAATAAAAAGGGATCCGACGAGCCGCACCTTGAACTGATGATAGATATTGGATAGTTTCTTCGCGGTTTTCATGCTATTATTGTATTAAACCATAAAGCGTCAGGCGACGCAAGTTTTAGGATTATTAGCGTCATGATTGAATATGCCTACGTAGATATTTTTGAGCTGGTGGACGAGTCTTCGCTCCGCGCGCCTCTGATGATTAAGAAAGCTCCCGAAGCAGGACCGCGGGTTTTTTTAGTGGGAGGAATTCATGGCGATGAGGTGGTCGGACTCGAGGTCATCCACCGCGTGTTCGATAATGTGGATCTTAAAAAAGGCACGGTGTATGCGATGCCAATCGTCAACATGCTCGGCTTTGAGCTTGTCCAGCGCGAGGTTCCCTATGATCGTAAAGATTTAAACAGGGTCTTCCCCGGAGACGCAAGCGGAGAGTTGTCCGAACGCATCGCGCACGGCATATTTCAATTTATCAAAAAAGCGGAACCCGATATCGTATTGGATATTCACAACGATGCGTTCAACTCCATTCCGTTTATCCTTATTGATTGGGTGTTGCGGTCCGATCATTCGTTTGAGAAGCGATTGGAAGAGCATGCCGACGTATTTGGTCTGACGCACTGTTATGATAACAGCCGCGAGGAATATCTAAAAGATGATATGCATCATAGTTTAACCGGCGCGCTGGTAAATGAAGCGCGAATCGCCGCACTTACGGTCGAATTGGGGGGAGGTCGTGAGTTTAATGAGTCTATGGTTCGGGCCGGCACGAGCGGCATTAAGAATATTCTTCATCGTCTTGGGATGATCGCCGATGACCGTTATGAGCCGTGGGTATCTCCTACTAAGATTGCGGCGCCGTATACGTTCATGGATAAACCTATCTATACGAAACAAAAATCCGGCGTTATCAGCCATCGGGTCAAACCGGGAGAATTTGTGAAGGGGGGACAGCTTATCGGCGTCGTAAAGGATATCTTTGGAAGGAAACGGGAGGAGGTGCTCTCTCCCGATGACGGTTATATATTATCCCTCGGCTACTCGGTTATTTCTTACCCCGGTTCCCTGCTTGCAATCCTGGCGGTGAAAAAAGAAAGGTAGTGTTGATAGTCAAAGACTCCGCCATGCCCCTGCCCGCCATAGCCTGTTTGTCTGTCGGCAGGCAGGCGTGGCCTTCTGGTGCGCGGGTAGATTTTTGAGGCAAACCCCATTTGTGTTACGATAGATGCAATGGAGTCGTATTTCTTTCTGATTATTATTGCAGTTCTTGCGGGAGGTTTTTGGTTTATATATCGGCTCTTGCGTCAGCGGGGGGGGTCCGAAAAAGATTCGCAATCACTCCTCATGCTTCAAAACCAGATGAACGAGATTGGCAGGCGCTTAGATATGCGATTGGGAGAGTCGACCTCGATTATTCAGCGTCAATTCGGAGAGAGCGCGCGTATTGTCCGCGACGTGACAGAGCGGTTGACCAAACTTGATGAGACGAATCGGCAGGTTGTGAATTTCGCCGATCAGCTGAAAAACCTTCAGGATATTCTCAAAAATCCGAAACAGCGAGGCATCTTGGGTGAATATTATCTCGAAACCGTCCTTAAAAATGTGCTTCCTCCGGGGAGCTATCAGATGCAGTTTGCGTTTGGAGACGGCACGATAGTGGATGCGGCCGTATTCATTGACGCGCGCATTATTCCGATTGATTCCAAGTTCAGCCTTGAAAACTACAACCGCATATTGGAAGCGCAAACCGAATCGGAGAGGAAGCGGTATGAATCGGCGTTCATTTCCGATCTGAAAATGCGTATTGATGAAACGTCGAAATACGTCAAACCCGAAGAAAACACGATGGATTTTGCCTTCATGTTCATCCCTTCTGAAGCGGTCTACTACGACCTGCTTATCAATAAAGTCGGGGCCGTAACCGATGACACAAAAAACCTGATTCATTATGCCGGCCAGAAGAAGGTGATTATCGTTTCTCCCACATCATTTTTGGCGTACTTGCAGACCGTCCTTCAAGGCCTTCGTAATCAAAAGATCTCCGAACAGGCGCGGGAGATTATAAAGGAAGTGGAAAAACTCGGGAAGCATCTCGCAAGCTACGATGAATATATGCAGCGGCTCGGTAAAAATCTCGCCTCATCCGTGAGCGCGTATAACAGCGCGTACAAAGAATTCAAAAAAATAGACAAAGATGTTTTAAAGATTAGCGGCGAGGCGACGCATATTGAGCCCTTGGTCTTGAGTAAACCCGAAGAGGCTGTTGAGGAACAGTGAATCAAAAGGGCCGCAGTTTTTTATCCCAGCGGGGTTTGTCATAGCATATGGCGTACGAAATCCGCATTACGGTGTATGGCCGCGTGCAGGGAGTTTTCTACCGTTCTTGGATTAAAGAGCGCGCCGATGCGCTCGGTTTAACAGGATATGTGCGAAACGATCCCGACGGCTCCGTAACCATTTTGGCGCAGGGACCGGAAGATGCAATTGAGAAATTTTTGCGCGCGGCAGAGCGCGGTTCCCGATTTTCCCGCGTGGAGCGCATCGTCCATGAAACAATACCTATCGAAAAAAGCACCTATGCCGATTTTCGCACCCTGTAACATTATCATCGCCGGCGTCGTATTTATAATTAAGACATTATCAAAAGGTCGATCGGATAGATAACTACGTATATTATGTCTGTATCTTTACATAGAAAACTTGCGATTGTTGTTCTTATATTGGCGTTTGCGGGTGTTGTGGCTCTTGAAGCGTTTGCGCGTGAAGACAACGGTAAGGGTAAGGGCAAAGAAAAAGGAAAGGGACTGGGCGTGGTGAAGATTGACGAAGACGATATCGAGGCGTTGGATTTGCCGAGCATTGAGGACGCGAAAGATCTGCCGCAAATGTTGGTGGTCGGTCCGAAGGGTAAGGCGAAGATGATTCGCGCTGAAGTAACTGCGCTAGCCCTTGCGTCATCGACGCCGCCACCGCCACCTCCGGCAAACGGAACGAGCACGGACAATTCTACGAGTACTGCTTCGAGTACGATGCCATTGCCTCCGCCACCCCCGGTAACCATTACTTTATTGACCGTAAAAATATGGGGCATTTCTTTGATGGTTGACATATCATCAGCAAGGCGCGTTCCTGAAGGAGTGGAGTTTAAGGTTGGCGATAAAGTGAATGTATTGGGGAGCATAGATGCGGTAACCGGAAAAATTACTGCAAAGCGCATTCATAACGTAACCGGCCGCAATCGCCATAATGAAGATCTTTTGGTGAAAATCCGTGAACTATTGAAGAAGTTGAACGAGCTTCAGCGAAAAGCAGGATTGCCTGAAACGCAGATATAGCTGCCGCAGTATATCGCTCAGAGAGTAATAATTTCTAAAGAGAAGGGAAAAAAGTGAAGTTCCGCCGGCTCCTGCCGGCGGAGTTTCACTATTCTCCGATTCGCGCGAATCGGAGAATGCGGCCTCATTCTTGCTTGATCGGTAAACTTGATTGTTCCGCGTCAGCCCACGGGTTTAAGCCCCTCAGGGCCGAAGGCTTGCTGCGCGGTATCAAACGGAATTCTTCCTAAGCCCCGCACCATGCGCAAGCTTAGGTACGGGGCGAAGGAGAATAAAAATCGCTCCGGGTTGAATCGGGGCGGTTTTTGTTCAAGCTTTCTCCTTGTGCATTATTTTGCGGCTATTTATAATGTAGGAATGAAACAATACCTTGAACTGCTCCGCGATATAAAAACAAACGGCGTCGGCAAAGACGATCGAACCGGAGTTGGCACCATAAGCGTTTTCGGCAGGCAGCTCCGTTTTAATCTTGGGGACGGCTTTCCGTTGCTCACCACCAAAAAAGTTTTTATCAAAGGGATAATCTACGAACTTCTGTGGTTTTTGAAAGGGGATACGAACGTAAGATATCTACAGGACCACGGCGTGCATATTTGGGATGAGTGGGCGGATGAGCGCGGTGAACTAGGACCCATTTACGGCAAACAGTGGACAAGATGGGAAACGTGCGACGGCACTGCAATTAACCAAATCGCCGAAGCCCAGCGGATGATTCGAGACAATTCCACTTCGAGAAGAATTATTGTCAGCGGATGGAATGTCGGAGATCTCCGGCAACTGATAGGTGGCAAGAAAACTGCTCCGCCGCCGTGCCATACCATGTTTCAGTTTTACGTCGCAGGCGGCAAGCTTTCATGCCAGTTGTATCAGCGGAGCGCAGATGTTTTTCTGGGAGTGCCGTTTAATATAGCTTCGTACGCGCTCCTCACGATGATGTTTGCGCATGTGACTGGTTTAAAACCCGGCGAATTCATACATACCTTCGGCGATGTTCATATATACAAGAACCATATTGAACAGGTTGATCTTCAGCTTATGCGCGAACCCCGATCTTTTCCAAAAATGGAAATCGTCCGTCCGGTACATTCAATCTTTGATTTTCAATACGAAGATTTTGCGCTTACCGGCTATGATCCGCATCCGCCGATTAGGGCGCCCATCGCAGTTTAGAATCTGGAATCTAGAATTTGGAGGACCTAAACCCTAATTCTATTTTCTAATTTCTGGCTTCTCAAATGGTCATTTCTCTTATTGTTGCAATGGGTAAAAACAGGGTTATCGGGAAAGATAGTCGGATTCCGTGGCATCTGCCGGCAGATCTTAAACAGTTTAAAACCCTTACGATGGGGCACCCGGTAATTATGGGCCGGAAAACATTTGAGTCAATCGGCAAACCGCTTCCCGGAAGGACGAACATTGTTCTTTCGAAGACGTTGCATGTTGCGCCGGAGGGCTGTGTGCTTGTTCGAACGTTTGCCGGAGCGATTGATGCCGCACGCGCATCTCGTGGCTCCGATGAGGTTTTTGTGATTGGAGGATCGGCGGTATATACGGAAGCGCTACCCATCGTTGATAAATTGTATTTTACGATTGTCCATCATGAATTTGAAGGCGATTCATTTTTTCCGGAAGTGGATATGGCGGACTGGAGAGAAGCTGAACGGCGCTCCCTCGGTATCGACGAAAACAATCCTTATGACTGTTCTTTCTTTATTTACGATAGGATTAAAAAATAACACCTCCGGCAAATGCCGGAGAGTGTCATATTGTAAATGTTGAATTATTTCGCAGGCGTCGGACAGCTACAGTTGGATTCTGCCTGGCTGCAGGCGGTACATTTCGGGACGCATTTATCGCCGCCACAGGTATGCGCGGAGTCATGTGTGCTTGCCTCGACTCCGCATGCAGAGCATTTCCACCCGCCGGTTTTCCCTCCGCACTTGCCGCATTTCTTGCTGCCTCCAAATAGTTTATCAAGAAAGCCCATAATGATCCAGTAATCAAATAACGCTAATAACGTAACGCCGTTATACGTTTATGTTACTGGTAATTTATTATAGACGCATTTCGACCCATGCTTTTATTATATACTATTTTATACGGATGCTCGGTTGGGTTATACACATCTGAAACATGAATACAGAAGCGCATATATTACAACTCCTCTTTTTTTATTCGAATCTCTCGCGTCCGCTTACGCTTTTGGAGTTGCGTCGGCTTCTCATTGATCGTCTAGAAAGCGTTTCTTTGTTGGAGATTATTGAATGCGTGGATGCGCTTGTGGCGAAAAAAAGGGTCTATGAGCAGCGAGGTTTCTATGGAATAGTATCGGATGCATCGATTGCGAGATGGCGGATTCGGCAAGATGTCTGTACCGATGAAAAGTGGCGAGAGTTTCTAGCCTCGCGTCGTCTGTTTCGGTTTACTCCCTTTGTTGAATTTGCGTGCGCGGCAGGATCAATGGCAATGGGAAACGCGGGGAAACTTTCAGACTTTGACGTTATTGTCGGTGCGCGGCAAGGCCGGATTTTTACTACACGGTTTTTTTGCATCGCGCTGTTTGGGGCATTGAGAAAGAGGCGAAAAAAGCTGTCCCATCACGATTCAGCAAGCAATAAGATTTGCCTTAATCATTTTGTTACGCCGGCTGCGTATTGCCTGCGCCCGCCGCATAACATGTACTGGGCGCAATTATATAAGAATCTGGTGCCGCTGTACGGCAGCGCTGAAGCGCTTGCCGAGTTTTTTCGCGCGAATGCGTGGGCCGGGGCAATATTTCCCAATGACCGAAGACATTACGAGAATAGCTCAAGGTGGAAAAGATTGGGCGAATGGATGCTTGGGGGAGCGGCGGGCGATGCCATTGAAAGATGGCTGCGCGCTTACCAGCAGCAGCGCATAACGAAAAGTCTCGCCGACGGTCCGCGGGGCCCAGACGCGCAGAGTGAATTAGGATATATGCCGCGGATTATTCACGACGACAGCGAGTTGGAATTTCATCCGGATACCCACCGGATTGATCAGATGGTGAAAAACCTTTAATATTACATATAGAGGCTTGCGTGTACACCATACTGTTGTTGGGGGGTCGGCGTGGGAAAAAGACGGAACGCGGGAGAGGCGAATCCGGACGGCAGGAGCGACAACGAAAGAGGAAAACTGGCCGAAGATTTAGTCGAGTCTGCCCTGAAAATTCTAAAATCCAGGGGAGGAATATCCGGTTTTCTCCACGTTGACCTGCCCGGTATAGATTTTTTGGTTTTGTTCGCTTCGCGATTGGCATTGCCACTTGAAGTAAAGTCGTCGCGCACCGGTCTTTTAAAACACTATAAGCGGTACAAAGATCGTTGGGGATTTTATGTGAAAATTGACAGGGATAATCCGGAAAAAGTTGCGAATAAGATAGGGCATATTATCAAAAGAGCAACCAGGGGATTTGTGCGGACATATATGGATGAGAATCCGGATAAAACAGAGGAGTAAAAAACATAGTGCCGGTCGTTTAGGCCGGTTTTTTTTGGCGCGTGCCAGTCTGGTTCATCCGCAAAAACCGTGACTGGTATAGTGGAATGCCGTGTAATTGTGTTTTGTTTGTTGTGTGGTATGATGATTATGGCACCTTTGCAGCGTTCTATATGCGGAGAGGGGGTTGTATGAAGATGGGATTTGTTTCTGCGGCTATTGTGATTTCGGTGGTTGTTGCGTCGGCATGCGACACGTGGAATAAGTCTGGAAAGGCCGGACAAGCGTACGGATGTTTTGAGGCGGTGGAAAAAACGTTGCTTCCCGCAGGAACCTCCGTTTTCCTCGCGCTTCCGCTCGGTGAGCGACCTTCTTCGTGGAGGCCGGAGAATACAATTCGAGGCACCATTACCGCTCATGGGCGTGCGTGGATATTTTTTGACTCTGCGGGGAATCTAGATCTACCCGCAATGCTGGTGCTGGATATGAGCAATGATCAAGGCCTCCCCCGTGGTTACGAAGTATGGGATCCGTGCAGCGAAGTATTTCCGTTGGGCCGCAAGACTGCCTTGTCGTTTATGGACCCACAGATAAAACTGGACGATGGCGGCATCGTGGTAGTCCCCCGTGATTCTACCTTCTTCATCTACTGGTTTCCGGCTGATTCCGTCCTTCATCAAAAGCAGAATGAATTATTTGTTTCGTTAACAGCGAAAGCGGATTCGAATGCGGTAGCAGGCGGACGAGAACCCATTTTCAACAGATAACAAAAAAGCAGTAACCGTTATTCCTTGCTGAATAGCGGTTTTTTAAATTCTTCGAATATGCTTATAATAAAGGTATAGGAAAACGCGCATGGAAACTCTTCTTAAGGCAGACATTTTTTTCTTTATTACAGCTGTTGCGATTATCATTGTGGCCGGGATGTTCGCGGTGGCGTTGGTGTACGCCGTGAAGATTTTAAAAGATGTAAAATATATTTCAAGCAGGGCAAAAGAAGAAACCGATAAGATTGCCGGGGACATTGATGAGCTGCGCGCAGAGGCGAAAGAAGAAGGAGGGAAGTTGAAATACCTCTTCCATTCATTGACGAAATTGTTTATAATAAAAAAGAAAGGTCGGAAGTGAGATTGCTGTTTCTAGAAAACAACAATTTCTTCAGCAGACATGCTCTAAAGAAACAAATGGCGAATAAGAAAACAACAAAAACGAAAGTTGCTGTTGGGGTAGGACTCGGCCTTGTTGCGGCAGCGGCAGCAGCCGCAGGCGCGTACTTTTTATACGGCCCCAAGGGAGCAAGAAACCGCCGCCGCGTAAAGAGCTGGACCCTGAAAGCCAAAGGAGAAGTGCTGGAGCAGCTCGAGGCGCTCAAAGCTGTTAATGAAAAAAAATATCATCAGGTTGTCGATGCCGTTGCCCGTCGCTATCGGTCTTTAAAAAATGTGGACCCCCGAGAATTGCAGCAGCTCGTGAAAGAATTAAAAGGGCATTGGAGAAATATCAGTAAGCATCTTGCCAGGAGTTCAGCTGTGTCTCGGCGGAGCAAGGCAGCTTCGCGTCGGAAAGGGCGCTAGAGTTTGAGGCAGCCATCCCTTTTTCAATATTTGCCACCTAATGCATGCAAGCATTAGCTATATTGGCGTACAGTAAATGATATGAAACATATTCTACCCCCGCTTCCTTATTCATACGACGCGCTTGAACCGCATATTGACGAACGCACGATGGAAATTCATTACACCAAGCATCATCAGGCGTACGTGGATAAACTGAATCAGGCTTTGGAAAAATACCCGGATTTGGGGGCTTGGCCCCTGGAAGAGCTTTTGAGATCTACGGAATCTGTGCCGGAAACTATTCGGAGTGCCGTTCGCAATCACGGTGGCGGACACTTTAATCACTCGCTGTTTTGGCCTTCTATGGCTCCGTCTGGCAAAGGAGGCGGGAGAGAGGCGCAAGGCGTATTGGGTGGAGTAATTACGAAGGCGTTCGGCAGCTTTGCTTCTTTTCGGGAAAAGTTTACCTCTACGGCCTTGGGAGTTTTTGGCAGCGGTTGGGCGTGGCTTGTAGTGAATGCCGCAGGTACCTTGGAAATTATTTCTACGCCCAATCAAGACAGTCCTGTTTCAAGTGGGCTAAAGCCCATTCTAGGTCTCGACATTTGGGAACACGCTTATTATCTCAAGTATCAGAATCGCAGAGCCGAGCATATAGAGGCATGGTGGAATATTGTTAACTGGGAAGAAGTCGGCAAGCGATACGGCGCATAAAGAAATTTATAACATTATGAATAAATCTAAAAAATTAGCACGCAAAAAACACAGAAAAAAACAGGGAAAGAAAGTAAGCTTGCGGCACCGATAATGTATGCGTGAGAACCCGTTTGCAAGCGGGCTTCTTCAACAGTGGCGTCGTGAAATATGCCAAACCCCATGTTGAAACTCAAATTTTTAAAAACGGCGTTGCAAGACCTCAAGACCGTTGGAGCGTTGTTCCCGAGTTCAAAATATGTGGCCAGGAAAATCATTGCCGCGCTCAAACCGGAATGCAAATACATAGTCGAATATGGAGGAGGCGACGGGGCGGTAACCAAGGAACTGTTGCGACATCTTGCTTCGGACGGCCGGATCGCGGTTATTGAATTGAATAAACGCTTTGCGGCCGCATTAAAAGAGATTAAAGACGATCGTCTTTCGGTTATCGAGGGCGACGTTGTTGTAATAGCAAAAAACCTCGCGGCAATAGGTCTTCCGAGGATTGACGCGGTGATATCGTCGATGCCCTTTTCTTTTTTGGGGGGTACGAAACGAAATGAACTTATCCGGCATACTGCTCGATCCTTGCGCAGCGGCGGCACTCTCATTATTTATCATCAATACACTCCGTTGTCACTCGGCGCGGTAAGAAGACATTTTACATCGGCGCGCGTTTCCTTTGAATCGAGAAATATACTTCCTTGTTTTGTTATAGTGGCGGAAAAATGAACCCCGTTACAACCCGGCCTTCAGCCGAAGGTCGTTCAGACCGCTTCGGTTCCGAGCCTCAGCCCATCGGGTCTGAAGACCCATCAGGGTTTGAACGACGAGGAGTTTCTGAAGAGCCTTTAGACTCGATGAGCTTATCCGCCTTTGGAAAGTACAGTATTGTACCTTCCTTTGGCGGAGAAGACTGGGGCTTCCGGGTTGTAACGGGGTGAAATTACGCGCGTACGATGCAACGGGAAAAAGATATGGACGCCATTTCTGAGCTTAAAAAATGTATCAAGGGAGACGTGTCGGAAGACGAGAAGATACTCGATCAGTATAGTCGCGATGCAAGTCTTTTTGTGGTTCGGCCGCAGGCAGTAGTCTTTCCAAAAGACGGGGAGGACGTAAAAAACCTTGTTCGGTTCGTGATTGAGAAAAGAGAGAACGAACCGCGCCTTTCTCTTACCGCCCGCGCAGCCGGCACCGATATGACCGGCGGGCCGCTTTCCCAATCGGTCGTTGTCGCGTTTTCGAAATACTTCAACCGCATAAAAAACATATCGGCTGAAGACAAAACTGCCGTGGTTGAGCCGGGCGTATATTACCGCGATTTTGCCCGGGAACTTGAAAAGCATAATCTTCTTTTTCCGCCGTATCCGGCTTCGCGGGATATCTGCGCCATGGGCGGGATCGTGAACAACAATTCTGCCGGAGAAAAAACGCTTAGGTACGGGCAGGCGAAGGACTATGTTGTCGGACTCAAAGCGGTGCTTGCTGATGGTAACGAATATGTGATCCGTTCCCTGGGTCGTAAAGAGTTAGCGGTAAAGCTTGCGTTGGATGGTTTTGAAGGCGAATTGTACCGGAAGATGTACGCACTTGTCACGGAGAATCACGAATTGCTTCAGCGCGCAAAACCGAAGGTTTCAAAAAATTCTTCCGGCTACCTCTTGTGGGACATCTGGGATAAGGAAAAAGATGTATTCGATTTGACGAAAGTGTTTGTCGGCGCGCAGGGAACGCTGGGAATCATGACGGAAGCGACGCTCAAGCTCGTAACGCCGGAAAAACATTCGCAGATGGTGATTCTTTTTCTCGATGAATTGAACAGCTTGGGCGATCTGGTTAATACCGTGCTCGAACTGAAGCCAACCACATTTGAATCATACGACGACAAAACGCTCAAGCTGGCAGTAAAATTTTTCTGGCAGTTTATTAAGAGGTTAGGCGCGCGCCACATTATCTCTATCGCGTTTAATGCCATGGGAGAGTTTGTTTCTATTTTGAGACATGGTTTTCCCAGGCTTGTGTTGCAGATTACGTTCGATGGAAACGACAAGCAGGAATTGCGCGATCGGGCCTTGTCGCTTGCCGAGCGGCTTAAAAAATTCAATCCTCGTTATTTGGAGGTGATTAAATCGGAGCGGGAAGCGCAGGAGTATTGGCTTATCAGGCGTGAAAGTTTCGGCCTTCTGCGCCACAAAATAAAAGATAAAAAGACCGCCCCGTTTATCGATGACATTGTCGTGGAGCCGAAACATCTTCCCGAATTTTTGCCAAAACTCAATGAGATTTTAAAGCCCTATGAAAATCGTATTACCTACACAATGGCAGGGCACATCGGCAACGGCAATTTTCATATCATTCCGCTCATGAATTTGGAAAAAGACGAGCAGCGGCAGATCATTCCTGAACTTGCCGACAAGGTGTATCAGCTCGTGCTTGCATACGGCGGTTCGATGTCAGGAGAACACAATGACGGTCTCACCCGGACTTCGTATCTTAAACAAATGTTCGGGGAAAAAGTCTATGCCTTGTTTGAGGAAACGAAACGGATTTTCGATCCGGCCGGAATATTTAATCCCGGGAAGAAAACAGGAGGCGACAGGGAATTCGCCTTGCAACACATCAGGCGCGAATGAACATGAAAAAAAACCAATTCAGTGCCTTGCCTGCGCAAATCAATCCTTCGATCCTCCAGCCTAAGGGCCGGAGCATGCTCAGGATTGATACTGAGCGGCGCCTTGAACCTCGCTCTAAAGGGGCGAGGCTTGGGCGCCGTCGAACGTATCAAGGTGACGAAAACTCCATCGCAGTTTAGCACTATCTTCGCGTTCAACGTGGAAGCGGTCGAGGGATCGACGAATACCGTGCACCGCGTTGAGTTTGCGAAGGCCTATTACGAGCAGCTTACCGAGAACAAAATATCTCCCGAAGAATTGGTGAAAAAATCATTTGAGTTTTTGCTCTCGCGTGAATCAAAGGATTCTATCTTGCGCTCGTTTAATCTCAAGCAAATCGGATTTTATTTTCCCGAATTTGAGACAGAAATGAAAAAACAGCTGCAAGAAGAGAAATAGAATAATAGCGGGCATGCGCCGCGAGCTTGTTGAGAGCCGGTTGTACAATCCATGTACGCCGTGTTATTTTAATTTCAGGTCGTTTAAGAGCTTAAGAGAAAGAGGAGCGATATATGGGGCGAAACGTAAAACATACATATAGCGCCGGCGGAGTGGTGGTAAATTCGCGCGGAGAGGTGTTGGTGGTAAATCAACGCGGAAATTCGTGGTCGCTTCCCAAGGGGCACGTTGAAAAAGGCGAAGATCCGGCTGAAGCGGCAAAAAGAGAAATTTATGAAGAGTCGGGGCTAAAAAAAGTGAAGTTGATAAGACGGTTCGGTAATTATCGACGATACAAAATAGGCAAACACGGAAAGGGCGAAGACAGATCAGAGTTGAAGACGATCGTCGTGTTTCTCTTTAAAACTAATGAGTTAAAACTTAAGCCCCTTGATCCGCACAATCCCGAGGCGCGGTGGGTGAAAAAGGAGAAGGTTGCGGGTTTACTGACGCATCCGAGAGATAAAGAGTTTTTCTTGAGCATCGTTGATCAGTTGTAATTGAAGAAAGATTATATGATCCGACCAGCCGCCCCCGGCGGCTGTTTTAAATTAAAATCGCGTTCAATTATTCAGATATTCAGGCGCGTGGACTACTTTCTTATTCGCGCGAATAAGAAAGTAGTCTTTTTGATACAACATGGGTATACGTTTTGATGCCAGATGGCCTGAGATAGAATATAATTAAAATTGTGAGATCGTTATTGGAGCGTTTATACAAAGAAGAATGGGTACGAATTTCAGCCGTACTCGCCAGTGTTATTATTGCATTTGCCGGTTTGAGTTTTTTGGCTGGCTGGCTGGTGCGGTTGCCGCCCGAGGAGTCCGGGCAGCCGCACCTTAACCAGATTCATTATCGCTGGAGGAATGATGATGGCGATGAACGTACTGCAACGTGGGCAGCGGCCGAAGATATGTCGGTTACCGGCATCGGGAAATTTACGACATATCGCTTGCGGTATGAAGTGGTGAATCAAGGGTCGTCAACATCGTACGCTGTCCGCTATCAATTTGAGTACGCATTATCCACCGAGGGGCCATGGAGCGTCGTCGGCCCTTGGGGTGCGACAAGCCATTGGGTGATATGGGACTCGCCGCATATCGTTGATGGCGCAGCGACAGAAAATTTGTCGGATGGGCTTACGGATGCCGGCGCGCATTTCGTAAGCGGCCAGATAAGGGATCAAGGCAATACAACCGATCCGATAACGCTTCCGCCGAACTCGTTTACGGAAATAGAATTCTCCGTGCGTGCCACCTCAACCGCCCTTGATGCGGCCACCTACCATTTCCGTCTTACCGATTCCGGCAATCCGTTTGATCTGCTCGAGGCGAAACCGAAACGAGAGTCAAAGGTGTATTTTCGCACCGCAACCGGCGAACTGAAAAAAAGAATTTCTCGATAACAAGCTCTTGGGTGCAGCCACTGCGCATGTTATAATATATTTAGTTCCTTTCCGAAGTTTACCTAAAGGAACATATATGGCCAAAATTTTAAAACCACCGCACTACGAAGAAGTTGACCACCCTCTGATATTCTTGGGAGGTCCTATTCAAGGCGCACCGGACTGGCAGGCAGTCGCCATTGATCTTTTTAGGAATATACCCGATATCGTTGTTGCCTCTCCGCGCAGGGAAGGGGAGCTGCCGAAGTATCTATATGACGAGCAAGTTAATTGGGAACATCATTATCTTGACGAGGCCGCAAAAAGGGGCATAACGCTGTTTTGGCTGGCGAAAGAAATCCATCATATCTGCGATAGGGCCTATGCTCAAACAACCCGCTTTGAGCTGGGCGAAGCAGTGAGCCGGCATCGACTCGAAGGAATTAAGATAGTTGTTGGCATTGAAGAAGGTTTTTCCAATCAGCGGTATCTTGTAAAAACGATTTCCAAGAAAGCGTCGGACATTCCTTTGTGCGCAACGCTTGAACATACGTGCAGCAGGGCCCTCGAACTGTTACAGCTTGCTCGTTGAGCGTAGAACCAGTACTTCATTAACTTAATTTTGCCTGCTCTGTGATAAAAAATACTGTGTTTATGGGACGTTTTGCGACAACGGCCGCATCAAAATTAAGTTAATTCAGCACTAGCAACCGCCCCGCGCGGTTGATTTTTTACAGGAAAACGCAAAGCTAATCTGATTGATTAAGAGCTATGTTATAATTTCTATATGCTTCGCGTACAGAATCTTATCAAGCAATTCGGGACGAATGCGGCAGTCAACGATGTATCGTTTGAAATTAGGCCCGGAGAGATTTATTCGATTATCGGGCCGAATGGTTCGGGGAAAACAACGATCATTAAAACGATCGTCGGACTTTTGCGGCCGAGCGGCGGCAGTGTTGAGGTTGGAGGATTCGATGTCGTACGGCAATCGATAAAGACGAAATCCTTCATCGGCTATATTCCCGATGAACCGTCGGTCTGGCCTAAAATGACCGGCGAGGAATTTCTTCATTTTGTGGGTGCGATGTATGGCGTTGATGAAAAAACCCGCACGCAACGCATCCCGGGGCTGCTTTCAGTATTTGATCTTCAAGGGATTGAAAAAGAGTACTTTGAATCATACTCGCGGGGCAATAAACAGAAATTTACAATTTTGGCCGCGTTCTTGCATGAGCCAAAACTCTTGCTTATCGATGAGCCGATTGTCGGTCTTGATCCGACGAGCGCCGAAGCCGCAAAAAAAGAATTTGCTCGATTCGCAAAAAACGGCGGCGCAGTGATTTTAGCTACGCATACGCTTTCGGTTGCTCAGGAGCTTTCGCATCGGATCGGCGTGCTGAAAAAAGGCCGGCTCGTCGCTTCAGAGTCGTTCGATGGGCTTCTGGCAAAGGCGCAATTAAAGCGCCCGGCAACGCTTGAGGACATTTATAAAACCCTCACCGGCTAACCTACCCCGGGCTTTATCGAAGGTACGAGTTACGCAGTTGAGCATATATTGTTGGGTCGAGGCCTGCCTGTCGGCAGGCAGGCATATCTTTTGATCTTTTTCTAACGAAGAAATTATTATCCTGTGAGCGATATAGTGAAGGAGTGGTCACAAATAAAGGAGGCGGGTAGCGAGCACAGCCTGTTTGAGTCCCGAGTTCGCCAAGGGCGGACGAGGTCAAGTTCTGCGCGCAGCGTAGCGAGCCGACTATTATTTGTCCACTCCGAAGCGTCAAGCGAACAGGATAATAATTTCGAAATTGCCGAGGGGAACCCAACAATTCAACTGCGTAACTCGTAGAAGGGATGACTTTTCTCTTATTACAATATCATTGGTTGAAGATCCTTCGTTATTTCCAGACGCAACGGCTGGCAAAGTGGATTACTGCCGGAATATTTTTGTTAGTGTTTGCCGGCGTTGCCGCCGGAATTTTTGTTTTCTTAAAGGCGAGTTTTCAGTTCATGGTATCCGATCCGTTTTTGCGCTCTGCCCTGCCCTTATATGTGTATGAACTTTTCCTTTTGATTATTACGTATTTGGTGTTTGCGAGCGCGCTGATCACAGGATTGTTCCAGCTTTTTAAAGCAGGAGATGACGGCTGGATAATGGCTTCGCCGAAATTCCGCTTCATGCCATTCTATGCGTATGCGCGGGTGTTTGTTTCATCGTTCTGGCCGCTTTTGGTGATTGCCTTGCCGGCGCTCGTGGCCATGCGAAAGGTGTTTGCCGTTGCCCAGTTCAATTTGCTTATCGCGTTTATATCCGTTTCTGTTTTAATCGCGTTTACGGTTTGCATTGCGCTTGTCGTACTTCTTGGCATGGGTATTGTTCTTCGTTTTTTCCATCGCAAGGGCGCATCATCCGGATTATTGTTGGGAAGGCTTATTGCGGCCGTTTCGGTACTATTTATTGCATGTTCGTATGTAGCTTGGCAGCAGTCGGCTACTGCCGATGTGTTGGAACTGTTTGATCTCCATGACATGAAAGCGGAAGTTGCCGGCGTCAAGGTGATCTTGGAACGGTTTGGAATATTTCCATCTCATTTGTCAGCTCTTACTCTTTTTGCCGCGCAAGAAAATCAGCAGAGTGGCGCTATTGTTACTATGGGCAAACTGTTGGTTCTTTTTCTTCTTAGTTTTTCAGTTTTCGTTTTCTTGTCGCGCTGGTACTTGCCCCTCTGGCAATCGTTGCAAGAAGGCAGATTTGAAGCGCGTACGCGCGTTGCAGATGGCCACACACTCAAATCATTCCCTCGTTTTTTCAAAACTCCCATCGGCGCCGTTTTTGAGAAAGAGGCGCTCATGCTCGTGCGCAATGCGCGCGATCTGATGTGGATCGGGTTTTTGCTGTCGGTGTGGTTTGCGCAGACCGCGCTTAATTTCTTTCTGAAAAACAATATGGTAAAGTACCGCGTCCGGCCGGAAAGCGTGCCGGATATTATTCAAGCGCTCCAGATTGTCGCGGTCGCATATTTTATCAGCGCCTTCGCCTTGCGGTTTGCATTCCCGGCCTTCAGCGTTGAACGTAAAACAGCGTGGATTATCGCGACCTCTCCGATTGCTATTTCTCGTATATTCTGGGGCAAGTTTTTCTTTTACGGAGCGGCTTTTACGGTACTTGGCGTGAGCGTAGGACTTATCAATTCGGCAATCGTGGGAATTTCATTTGCGAGCGCTGTCCTGTTTCTGGCGTATATTATCCTTTCCATTGCGGCAATTACTGCCCTTGGCCTTGGCTTGGGAGCATTGTTTCCCAATTTTGAGACGGACGATCCGGCAGTGCTTACGACTACGCTTCCGGGCTTGGTATTCATCTTCGGTTCGCTCGCGTACGGCGCTGCCGGAGCTCTGTCCTTGTACCATTATCTGACCGTTGTTTCACTTGTTCCCCTGGTCCTTTTTGGGATCGGTTCGCTGTGTATCATTGTTCTTTCGCTCTATCTGGCTCCGCGGTCTTTGGAGAGAATTGAGTTTGCTGTCTAACTTTTGGCTGCAGCTTGTGGCGCTGCTTGGAAGCCGTGGAAGCATCATAATTCATAATCATAAGTACACACTCCTCATAGCGGCGCTGTGGATGTTCCCGGCCTTTGAATTTATTGCAATTATAGCGATCTCCAATAGAAAAGCGCGGCCCATGAAGACCGCGCGGATGACATTCCTTAAACATTGGCGCTTTGTTTGCTCGCGAGAAATTTTAATCGTCAGTCCGCCTGTTTGCGACCTCTTCGATGCTTACGATCGTCCGCCACTCCGGGTTTTTGCTGGCGTATTGGCCGAACCTTTCGGCATCAACCTCCCAAGAGATAAGTTTATGCACTATGACGTTATATAGGCTATCGGCAAGCGCCAAAAGATCTTTGAAGAATTTAATGGACCGTAATCCGGTGAATACCCCCCCAAGCAATAGCATAAGAACTGTGAGAGATATGAATCCGGCAAAAATCAACAGCGAAGCCTGAATCCACGCCCAGGGCGTGAAAGGGTAGAGCGTGGTCAAGGCTATTCCTGTAGAAACGGATATAAAGATCAATGCCCCGGCAAAGCAGATAAAATAACTGGCAAATACAGAGAAGACGTGCGGCCAATAGAGATAGCGCAGGAGACTCCGAAAGCCATAACCAAGTTGTATATTTTTAGCGACGTCCTGAATCCAATGCCGCAGTTCATGGGCTACGGCATACGAAAACCATCTTTGCGCATCAGAAAATCCTTCTCCCACAATCTTTTTATAGGCGGCCTGCGCCGAAATTGAAATTTCTTTCTTCTTGGGACAGTACTGCCCCCCGGCCTTAAACTCGCTTCCAAACAATGAGCCTGTCGCTACTATCTCGTCCAAAATTCTTATGTCCGGAAGAGGTAATCCTTCGCAAAGGACACTTACGAAGTCCGCGGCATCCTTTTTTTCGTACTCGTCCACGATGTTTCTAAGAAGCGCCCTGATTCTTTGGATATCGATTGCAAATTTATACCCTCTATACTCGTGCGCTTGGCAATCGTTATGTTCCGGTTCTCGGCTTTTTTGCCAGAAATCCTCCGGCCACCCCATATCCATGATCAGCCTCTATGCGGTTGTAAAGGCGATGTTTGTCGAAGCTATGCATTATTATATGAAGTCACTTAAAAAATCAATGATTTAGGAACCGTTCGGAAATCGTATTGCGATTAAGTCAATACTCTGATAATCGTAGGACCACGGATTTTGCGAGGATTCAATACTAAGCAGGTTTTTTAATGTCTCTAAATGGCGTTCCCAGTCAGTTGACGCTGGATAAATGAGCATGCCATAATTGTGTTAGCAGAGGAATAGTATCGAAAAACGAGGGGGCGTAAATGCAGGAACTCAATCGGATGCTGGAGAGGATAGCCGAGCTTGGCGCGCAGCTTGATTCGTTGAAACAGCGTAACCAGGAATTAGTGCTTGAGTTGATGCAAAGATCCAAGGAGGCGAGCGAGGCGCGCGAAGAGCTGATTCGCTTTCGCTCCGAGATAGATATTTGCGCCGATCAGCACGGGCACAATCTTTGCTGGTGGGATGCGGTGAATATTCTGCGGAACGCGCGCGGAGGGAGATTAGAGGAACCGTATTTTGGAGTGCCGCCGGAGAATGAGTTTTTGCTCGGCTGTATCGGATTCAGGGCATCGCTTTCCGGTGATAGATTGGATCCGGCGAGGGTTCGGCCCGGCGTTTACCGCCACTACAAAGGCAGCGATTATTTGGTTTTCGGCAGCGCCCTTGACGCGAATACCGGAGAGGAAATGTTGTTTTATAGATCGTATCTTGGAGGAGGCGGCTGCATATGGGTGAGGCCGCGGAAGGAGTTCTTCGAAGAGATTGAGAAAGAGGGATATAAAGGGCCGCGCTTTCGGCCGGTGCGTCAGTTTTGATGCGGAAGAGCATCGTCCTCAATGAGGGCGATTTTTTCATTCTTGCGAAAAAGCCGCCAGTATTGTATTTTTTGTAACATTAACCCATTGACAGGCGTATAGTATCAATGAAAGGACTTTTGTTCGGTAACAATGTGGATCGTTTGGCGCGAGAAATGCAGCGGGGCAACGAGAGGGCCGCAGCTGACCTTTATCAAGCGTTGGTCGGCAAGGTGTTTGGTTTTTGTCTGAATCGAGTGGGAAATAAGGCATTAGCAGAAGATCTCGCGCAGGATATCTTTCTGAAACTCGTGGATAACATAGAAACGTTTGATCCAAAGAAGGGAAGTTTTTCCGCGTGGTTTTGGAAAATGGCCAGGAACACGCTCATCGATTATTATCGCCGTCAGCACGAAATACCGTTTGCGGATTTAGAAGGGGCGCGCGCGCCGGAGCGCATCGCGGCCGACGATGTGGAGTACGACTCTGGACGCGTGGAGGCTCGACAGCTTATCGGCGATATCATAAAAACGTTTACCGTCGAAGAACAGGAGTTGTTCCGCTTACGTTATGTTGTCGATCTTTCATACCGAGATATTGCCAAGATAACGAATAAACCAGAAGGCGCTTTGCGAGTTGCAGTGAGCCGGCTGAGCCGGAAACTGCGCGGTAAATATAATGCTCCGGAAAACCATGTTTAAAAAATCGTTTTGGAAAAAAGAATATGCGCCGACGCAAGAATTTGTTGAGAAAACAAAGGCGGCGTATCTTGCGGCGTTTCGGAAAAAGTTTCCGGCAATGCATTCGGTCGGACGGCTGTATGCTTTGCGATATTATGTACGAGGCTTTGCTGCGGGAATCGCGCTTATGATTGTTGTCAGCGGGGCAGCCACCTATGCTGATCAGAAAAATGTCGGACCGGAGAGCATTTTGTATCCGCTCAAGCGCTCGAAAGAAATTGTTGATGTAACGCTAGTTGATCCAAGCGAAAAGCCGATTGTCCATTTAAAACTAGCCCAACGCCGCTTTGAAGAAATAGAAAAGATGAAAGAGAAGAATCCGCAAAATCCTCGGATTGAAAATCTCTCGAAAGACCTGGACAGAGCTCTTTATAATTCCTTCGAAGCGATTAATGGCGATCAAGAAAGGGATGCGTCCGAAGTTGATCTGGAAGCTGATTTTGGAAGCCAAGATGAATTTGAAACCGAAGATGAACATGGAAGCGAAAAAGAAGACAAAAGCGATGAGGAATACAAGGATGAACATGAAGAGGCACCGCAATCGGGGAAGACGGTTGGAGATTCCGGATTAAGGCCGCAAGAAACTCTTCGGACAAGAGAAGAAAAAGGGGAGGATGTTGATGAGGAGCGGTCGGAAGAGGAAACCCTTTTTGAGCCGGAAGACGTTCGTAAGCGCAACGGGGAAAATTCAGACGGGGACAGCAAGCGTGAAAAGAGCAAGCGCACAGTTGATAGGTCACGTCAAAAAAGGAACGAAATGTGGTGTCAGGGCTTAAGAGAATTAGTGGAAAGCGGAGCGACTGATATAAAAAAGCAAATTCGGAACAATCCTAAATTTTTTGAAAGATTCAGCAGAACATGTCAAGCTCAAATCTTGACCGGCGAAGACGCACAGACTACGATAGAGAATATGAAAATAAGCAGTCCTGCGTTCGGGCACAACCAATCAATTCCGCCGAAATACACCTGTGATGGCGAAAACGTAAACCCCCCTTTTATGATTTCCGGTGCGTCGGAGGGCACGAAGAGTTTCGTATTGATTAACGATGACCCGGACGCGCCCATGGGGACATGGGTGCATTGGACGTTGTGGAATATTGGTCCGAAAACAACAGAGATTGGAGAAAATTCCGTTCCTGCCGGTACGGTGGAGGGTATTACCAGTTTTGGAAATTCGGGCTATGGCGGTCCGTGCCCGCCTTCTGGAACCCATCGATATTTCTTTAAGCTTTACGCGCTCGATACCACGCTGGACCTTGATGTTAAGGCAAAGAAAATAGATGTCGAAAAAGCAATGGAAGGGCACATTTTGGATCGCGCCGAACTAGTTGGTTTGTATAAACGCAAGTAGAAGGGTGGTCTTAAAGTTCTAGGGCATTGTGGATAAATCAGCATGATTTTTTGAATGAGCCGTGTTATTGTATATACATGAGAAAAGATCTTGCCACTGCCGTTTCCTTGTTAACAGGAGTTGCCGCCATTGCTGTTATTTTTTCGTTCGTAGTTGTCGTTTTTGCGGCAATGCCCGATGCGTTTCCTGGTAACGAAACTGCCCCGGGTCAAATCAAGGAGCAGCTTGACGAGATTGGGGAACAAGTTTCACTTATTGTAGAGAAATTCAAGTTAATACCCAAAATATATGAACTCTCGCCTTTATATGGGCCGGTTGGAACCGCCGTAACAGTTAGTGGCTCCGGCTTCGCTTTAGACAACAGTATTTTTGTTCATGGAAGGACGGTTTTGTCTGGCGTTGAATCCATTGGTGGCACCTTGTTTACGTTCGTTCTTTCAGAATCGTTTACGTGTTCTGTTGGTTCGGCATGTCCGATTAAAGTGGTGAACGAGAACGGAATAAGCAATGCCCGGGTTTTCTATCTTACTGAACCCCCGCCACCCCCGTTACCTCCGCCTGTTGAACCCCCGCCACCCCTGCCACCTCCGCCGACCGAGCCGCCTCCTCCAACCGAACCATCACTTCTTCCCCAGGCCATTGAGTCTGTGACCCCGATTGAAAGTGTACTACCCTCGTCTCTTCCGACAGAATCACCCCCGCCTTTATCAGAACCGACCTCAACTCAGCAAACAGAGATTCAAGATATAAAAAATCAGATTTCCGAAATACAAAGACAGATTGAATTATTAACAGGCAGGCTCGCCGAGTTCATTGCTGGATTAGGAATTACCCTGCGTCCGGTTGCGCCAGACGGCACCAACAACGGAGTCTTCTGTGTGAACACATGCTGGGATAGAATCGATGACGACCCCGATTCTACGGATGGAATAGTTATTTACGGAGACGGGGACAAGAGGAGAGGGGGCGCCGACTATGTGTTCGTCAATTTTTCCGATATGCCCGCCGATTTTGTATCAATGGAAATGCTTGCTGCAAAGCTTCGCGTATCTCTTCAGTCTCCGCGCACCGATGATAACTCCAGTCTATACATTCAGGTTTATGATGGGTTGGAAAATGCCCCGCTTACTGAAGAAAAGCTTGTTACTTCAAACAGCGTTTTGTTTCCTGCAACCGTGAACGTGGTCTTTTCTACCGTATCTGCAGGAAACAAAGCCACGTGGGACGGCGCTGAACTACGGCTTCGCTGGATCTATCAACAAAACAGGAGCCCCGAGCTTGCTTATATCAACCTTGACGCAGTTGAGCTCAGCGGCACCTATGCTCGGTAAAGGAGACCGTTTTCTACAGAATTATATACTTCTAAGAATTTATAGTTGATCCCCCCGCCCCCGGCGGGGTTACGTTTTAATCACGAAAGAACCCTCCGGGCTTTGTCTTGAGGCATCAGACCCTGTCAACGGTCTTTAGACAGATGATGGTCGAAGGGTTGATTTATATACTACTCCGCCTGCCTTGTTATTCTCTTTTGGGTTTAGATATAATGAGGATATGATTTTTGTTATTGTTCTTTCGGTTGTCGGAGCCGCTATTTCTGCATATATCCTGAGCCACAAGCTTGAGAATAAAACGCTGGCGTGTTTTATCGGAGAAGATTGTGACCGCGTAGTAAAAAGCAGATATGGGAGGCTCTTCGGATTTCCGAATGAAATTCTCGGCATCGCATATTACGTGGTTGCAATCGGATTGGCCGCGGCTCATATTACGTTTGATCAGCCGTATATTGCCGTACCCTTTGGTGATTCGATCATCGGCGCCTCTCTCGCCGCCGTCTTTAGGATTATCTCCGGAGCCGCGCTCTTTATGTCTGCCGCGCTTGCGGGTATTCAGTATTTTATTCTCAAAGAATGGTGCGAGCTTTGCCTGATTACCGCAGGCATTAATCTGGTTGTGTGGGGCATTGTCTTTTTTTAGCGTCCCTTAAGAAGCTGTCCGAAAAATCCTTATTCTGCTGCAATGGTTACGATTCGGCTGCGCCTGCGTCGTTCCTCCTCGGCGTATACTCCGTATACAACCTCGTCGTCGCTTCTTGGCTCGCTCGAATCGAAACCATTTCGCTGCGAATAAAACTTTTCGGACAGCTTCTAAGTTATTTTGGAATTGCCGTTGTATATCCTTTCAAGAAAAAAGATTGTCTTGTTTATTCTGGTATGCGCGACAGCCGCGTTTCTCGTTTTCTTTTCCGCAAAGAGTCGCATCTTTGTTTCTTCGGGGCCCGCGGTTCAATCAAGGGAAATTGTAAGGGAAATTTCAAAGAGCGTGCCCGAGGGCGCAACCTTTGATGTGCTCGCAAAAGAAGCGGGTGTTAACGGAGATGGAATCGCTGCAATTCTTGCTGCTGCTAAGAGGGTTTACGACTTGAATACCATTGTGAGCGGCAGGGTTCTGGCATTTGCGCGTGACGAGGGGGGTGAAACCTCCCGCGTTGTATATCACATAGACGATACAAGCCGTCTGGTTGTAGAAAAAGAGGAAGGCGGCGCATGGGAAGGGAGGCGGGAGTCAATACCGTATACTGTAGTATATGAAACTGCCAGCAGCTTGATTGAATCTTCTTTGTACGAAACAATCGTTTCTTCCGGCTTGGACGAGCGGCTTGCGATTGCCCTGTCGGAAATATTTGCGTGGCAAATCGACTTTGCAGCAGACGTACAAAAGGGGGACGGCTTTCGCGTGTATTACGAGAAGCGGTATCTTGATGGAGCGTATGCCATGCCCGGTCGAATTCTCGCCGCAGAATTTATCAATAACGGAAAGACATATAGAGGATTCTTTTTCCGCGGCAGCGAGAGTCGTGAGGGGTATTATGATGAGGACGGCAATGCGCTGCAGAAAGTATTTTTGAAATCCCCGCTCCAGTATAAATACATCAGCTCGGGATATACGACGAGAATTCGAAGGGTTTCGTCTTTGGGTCTTTCGGGGCCCCATCGCGGGATTGACTATGCGGCTTCCTATGGCACTCCCGCCGTCAGCGTCGGAGACGGCATCGTGCTTCGGGCCGGCTGGAACAAATATCTTGGTTGGTCGGCTGAAGTCCGGCATAATGATACTTATAAGACGGTATACGGTCATTTCCAATCGTTTGCCCGAGGCATAAAACGCGGGGTCCGCGTAACGCAAGGACAGGTAGTGGGGTACGTCGGCTCCTCCGGTTATTCTACGGGTCCTCATCTTCACTTTGAAATGCACAAAAACGGCGCGTACGTAAACCCGTTTACAATTGATGTTCCGCCAGGAGAGCCGATTACCAGCAGTGATCAAGAATTGTTTTATCGGGTTATCGGCCGCATTCGGCAACTGGCAGGTTTTTGAGGGGTGGCCATTCGGCATGATGGTGTAAAGAGATATTTCAAAGTTGTGAGGATATTTGACGTATGGCCTTAAAGTAGTACAATACTTTGTAGCAGAAGCTTCTTGTAAACCCATATATAGAAAGCGGGGCCGAAGGTGAAATTCTTTGGCATTCCTGTGAGATTTGACGTATCGGCGTTGCTGTTGATTTATATTTTGGCGCTTAATGGCTTTTCCATTGCTTCGGCAGAGACCCCAGCCGTTCGGGTCGTTTCAGCGCTCTTGCTTCCCGCAACACTGATTTTTTCTATTCTTTTTCATGAACGTGCGCATATTTTGGCCGCAAGCCGTTATGGCATCGGTTGTCGAGGCATAACTCTTCTTTTATTTGGCGGATTCGCAACGCTTGAGTCGATGGGAAAGCGGCCGCGCGAGATGTTCGTTATAGCCATTGCCGGGCCGCTTTCAAGCCTTTTGCTTGCCGGCATTGGACTGGCGCTCTCTTTGGCGGGACAGGTTTTTTTTGGGAACGCGTTGCCCCCTCTTGTTTCGAACCTGCTTTCTATCTTTACCTTCCTGAATATGATGTTGGCGCTCTTTAATATATTGCCCGTGTATCCCCTTGATGGCGGAAGGATGCTGCACAGTGCGTTGTGGGATCGCTGCAAGGATATGGAAATTGCGCGCCGGCAAAGCATAAAAGTTGCAAGGATTGTTATCGTGGTTCTATTTGGCCTTTTGCTTATCGGCGTTGTCGCAGGCAAGGTGAGTGTCTTTAGTTTTGTATGGTTTGTGCTTTTGGCCGCCCTTCTGTGGCAGATACAGAATAGGGAATTGAAGATGTAACACGGGCCCTGGGGAAAACGAAGATCAAAATAGGAATCAGCTTCGCCGACGCAAATCATTTAAAAGAGCCCTTCCCGGGCTCGATTTTTTATCCTTTGTGGTGGAAAACCCCGTGGTTAAGGCCGCGGGCCCTTCCGTCCTTGGCGAGGCTCGCTTCTGGCGGTTGGTGCGCGTGGGTAGAAGAAAACGTTCTGGCGTAACGCCGGAGCGGCTGGATGCATCGGAGGATCCTCTGAAGCCTTGTGTGGAGCGGGTAGAAAGCTTTGAAGTATTTCGCTCGCGGGTGTTCGAGACAAAAAAATCGCGAGTGTAAACCCGCGAAGTCTTATGTGCTTCGTTCTGTCCGTTCTACTTCCTCCAAAATGAATCGGAGTTATAATATTTTTCAACCTCTCCGTATATCTGACTTCCTTTCAGTACAATTGCATAGTATTTTTCAGTCAAAGCGCTGATTGCTTTTTCGCTTGGGGTGGTTCGGGCTACTTCCGTACGAAGCGCAACGAGCTGTCCGCGTACTTCTGATAGCCGTGCGACGAAGGATTCGTAGTTGTTTCTTACTAGTTGTTCTGCCTCGGAACCTATACGGGTTTTCTGCGTTACCAGCATGAATGCCTTGTTATTATTTCGTTCAACCTCTACCTTGATGTTTTTCTCTGCGCTTTCGATGGCGCTAGAAGGCGTTGGTTTGCATTCATTGTGTAAGAGCCGCATAATGTGAAGCCAATACTTGAACTGCAATTCTGTGGCTTCTGTTGAAGATGTATCGGGCTTAAATTCATACGGCTTGCTGCAAAGTGTTTTTCCTTGGATGGCGATGATCCAATCTCCCGGTTGAAAACCCGCGAGGTCTGCCGGAGAGCCGATTCGAACCTTAACTACTCGAAAAGCGAGTTGCACAGTAAGGCCGGTAGCAAGTGACCCCGACTGTTCTTTTACATCCGGCGTGGATATGGTCCCGATACCGGTATATGCAAGGTTTTGTGCAAAGCTAAGGAGAGAGTCTATGGTGAGACTTGGTAGGACGAAATCGATGTCATCCAGAAGATCATTTTTACTATCTTCGGCACCAGGCTGATAAATAGTAACGACTTCCGGCGTTATTCTTCTTGGTTCTGTTGCGGCGCCGGGCCGTGAGTTGTGAGTCGCGCACGAAGAAAGAATTATAGCACTTGCGACTATGAGTGGGAACTGCGCAAATCTTTCTTTCATTGCGGTTTCCTCGGATTCTGGGTTTAGTTTTTTTTCAAGCCTTCTGGTACGATAGTAGTTTAATTTGTTGACCGCGTCAACTCTCTCTGTGCGTTCTAACTCGCTTCAACGTTCGGCGCTTGCCACGTAAAAAGCATTGGCTTCTATGGGCTTGCAAAATCAGGACGGGTTGTGAATAATGAAAAAATCATCTTCCATGAGGAACGAAAAAACTTCGATGATAAAAATTTCTCCATCCGGAATCGGATATCTGATGGAATGTCCGCGCTGCTTATGGCTGTTTGTGAATGAAAGCGTCAATCGTCCGCGCGGCATTTTTCCGTCGCTTCCGGACGGCATGGATAATGTATTTAAGGAATACTTTGACGTGCATCGGAAGGACGGAACGCTTCCTCCGGAAATCGATGGCAAGATCGATGCCAAACTCTTTGCTGATATGGAGAAATTGGAGAAATGGCGCAACATTGATTTTGGCCGCGGGGGCCTACGCGCGGAATTTCCCGAATATAACATTTTTCTCCGCGGAGCGATTGATGATCTTTTAGTCGACGCAGACGGCAAATATATATTGTTCGATTTTAAAACCCGCGGTTATCCCACCAAGGAAGATACGCATGAGCATTACCGCAATCAACTTGATCTTTACGGTCTTTTGTTTGAGAAAAATAATCTCCCGCTTGCGGACGTTGGGTATCTTTTATTTTTTTGGCCCTCGTCGTACAAGCAAAACGAGGCGTGTTTTGAAACCGAGCTGGTGCCAATGAACATAAACCCTGAGCGGGGATATAGTATTCTTAAAAAAGTGAGCGATATTGTCAGCGGGCCGAAACCGGGAGCGCATGAGAGGTGCGAGTACTGCGTGTACCGGGGCGACTGATTTTAGAATCTGGAATTTGGAATCTGGAATTTAGTCCGCCAGCTGGCGGATGGAATTTGGGACCTGGTCGTATAGCTAGGGCCCATGAGGTTTCGTTAACTCTTCCTGTTGTTTGAAAATCGCTTCTTTGAGCGCATGGGGATTGGGTATTTGTTTGATGGCGAATTCTTGTTGCGCCGCAGCAGTTTGCAGAGTGATGTTGCCGAAATTAAGGAGAGAAGGTAGAAATCCTTTTATTTCGACCTTGATATCCTCGATCTTATCAAGCCGCACTTCGGCAAGGTCGTGTTTGAACAGTCCGTGCTGTTCGATGTCGATAATCCTTTTGTTGGTTACGACGAGTACATCGAGATAATAGTTTGTCCACGCCACGAATAATATGACCCATAGGAAGAGAAACCATACGAGGCTGTAGAAGAAATAGTAGTTTCCTTTCACCGGCGCATCGAGTATCAAAATTCCCGGCCACAGCAGAAACGGAAGAATACCCGCAAGTACAAGGCCCGTTGTTTCGCTTACAAACGCATACCAATGCTTGCGCGCTTCTTTGACTATTTTTTCGCCAACATCAAGGCTGATCATTAGAATTTGGTCCGCCAGCTGGCGGATGGAATCTGGAATTTAGCTAAATGGTTCTTTGTCTATCCAAGCCCCTAAATTTTAGATTCTACCCACACACCAGAGGGCCATGCCTGCCTGCCTGCCGACAGGCAGGGCTTTAGCAGCGGGGCCCCCACATTCTAAATTCTCGGCGAGCCCCGTTAGAAATATCATTTGGTAGTCTTGTTTCATCTAATGTTATTCGTATAAAAAGTGATCCGGAAAGTCATGGCGTTACTGCAAATTTCTAACGGGGCGAGCGCTTATTTCACGATCACTGTCGCGGTTCCTAAAATTCCGAGCATAAGTAATCCCGCCACCCCGAAATAGATAATAATTATTCTTCTAATCTTGTGCGGCTGTACGCTGTATGCTTTCCAATGGTGCAAAAGGATAATGCTGACAACGCCAAAAAATATAAAAACCGTTCCGGCAACCGGAAATAACAGTCTTGGATTAAAAACAATCCGCAGCAGCGATTCGGTCGAAACAGGTTCCATATTTACAAGAGTAGCATCGGGGGCCGGTTTTTACAAATAATCATCTGCGCGACTAAGAAACTGTTTAAAAACTCTTTTTCGTAGCGAAATTGCATTCATTTCGAGCGAACCGAGGAGCGACGACGAGGTTGTATGCGTAGCATACGCCGAGGAGGAGCGACGAAGGTACAGCCGAAATGATGCAATTGCAGCAGAAAAGGGAGTTTTTAAACAGTTTCTAAGGAAATGGAAACAGAAAGACCGTGATATGGTCACGGTATTTGGCGGGCAAGACTTTAATCTGGCGAGAGATATCAAGGGGCAGAAACGGTAAAAATCCGGTAATTCGATCCAAGCTTTTCGTAAAGTTCGGGAACGTGGAGGAAGCCGATGATAAAGACAACATCGCGACACTCCCGGGCGGCGATGTCTGCAATACTTTTCATGTTGTTAAAGATAAACCGGTTTCTCCATTGTAGGGCAATTTTTTCCAAAATATAGTTATTGGCAAAAGGATTTTCGTGTATGAGGTGCGCCTTTACCATGTTTTTCCATGGCCGTATAAACCCTAATAGAGTATCGGGAGGGGGTTGTAATGCTTCTGGCATTTGTTCAATTGTCTGGTTCATTTCCACGATGAGCAGTCTATATAATTCTATCCATGCGGCGAAATCGAAGCCGTTGAGCCTTTCAGTAAAGCTAAGTATAAATTCGTCTAAGTTTTCGATATCATTGCCGTCAATATATTGGTTTATATAGTCATACAAAATCACTGCGGTGTCGCTTGGCTTTTCAAGAATATCCCTTTTGCGCCAATAGGACAGCGATGCGCATAAAGTCCTCGTCTCTTAATTTTTTGAAAAAACCTTCTTCTACTACAGCTGAAAGGCTTTGCGTAGGAAGATGAGCTATTGTGTTCAACGCCTCATCGGTGATAGGCGTATCTTTTGTGACAAAAGCTTTCATGATCTTCATATTATATCACTTTTTTGTCTAAAGCGTGATGCTCCGATTGAGGTTTGGCAGGATATTTTCAAACACCCGTTGTAATATTTTTTTGTCAGCCGCACTGATTTTCTTTAGCACAAAATCACCGGCCTGTATTCTTTTGGAGTTCAGGAGTTGGGAGCGGGAGATGCGCGTGCGTACCCCGATCCGTAATCGGCGGAAATCTTTTGTGCGAAGCGCGTCAATGATTGATTGTACGCCGTGGTGTCCTGCTGAACCGCGTCCAAAGACAATTTTATAATTCCCCAACTCAATATCAGAGTCATCGTGAACAACAAGGAGGTCGTCGGGATTCAATTTGAAATACTTGAGGATTTCTTTCACCGACTGGCCGGATGTATTCATATAACCGGTTGGTTTTATCAGGGTAATATTGGAGTTTCCCGTTGCTGATGATATATCGCACGTGGCTACGGTTGCATGTACTTTTTTATTTGTTTTCCATTCTGTGCCGTATTGCTCCCCAAGCCAATCAACGAGTAAAAAACCCGCGTTGTGGTACGTGTTTGCATACTCTTTTGTGCTATTGCCGAGACCAACGATAATCAAGCTCGTCAGCTCGTCAGCTCGTCAGTAGCTAAGCGGTTGAGTTCCAAGCTTCAATGGGAAGCGTATAGTTCGGGGCGAAACCGCTATCAAGCTATGGGGCTATCGAGCTTTTGTTGCATTTTATCACGGATATCGTACAATAGAAACTAGGCTGTAAGTTTTCATATAGCGGTTTGTAAGTTGTAAGTTGAATGCCTTTACGGTCCGCAACTTCAATTTCTCAATTTAAAATTGATTTCGTGAAGCAAGTCCTTATTTTTCTCTGGGAAGTTTTTGAAATTGCGGTGATAGCGATCGTGAGCGTTATCGTGATACGGACATTTATCGTTCAGCCGTTTTTGGTAAGGGGGGTCAGCATGGAACCCAATTTTTCCGGCGGCGACTATCTTCTCGTCGATGAGATTACGCTGCGGTTTCGCGAACCAGAACGCGGAGAAGTGGTGGTATTTCGTTTCCCCCGCGACCCCCAGACATTTTATATAAAAAGGATTATAGGTCTTCCGGCGGAAACTGTTTCGATCAGGGATAATCAAATTACCATCAAAAATTCTGATTATCCGGAAGGATTTGCGTTGAATGAAGCATATACGAATTCCGGCGGTCTTACCGGCGGCGAGGTAATGTATGAGATGGGCCCCGGCGAATATTTGGTGCTGGGAGATAATCGGTCTGCAAGCTATGATTCTCGGAATTGGGGAACGGTGCCCCGTGATAACATTATAGGACTTGCAAAAATACGGCTGTGGCCCATTGATGCCGTAGATATTATTGAGGCGCCCAGTTATTGACGGGCGACAAGCAATGAAAAAAACCAGAAAGCTTTTATTTCAAAACCCGAAAGGGATGAACGATATTTTGCCCGACGACGAGCTGTATTGGGAGAAAGCAAGGCATACCATTAAAGGAATTGCCGAATTTTATAATTTTTCAAGAATTGATACACCCCTTCTTGAAGACACCGGTCTTTTTGTGAGGAATCTCGGAGAAACGAGCGATGTGGTTGAAAAAGAAATGTACTCTTTTAAGACCAAGGGCGGCGACGCATTGACGCTTCGGCCTGAGGGTACGGCGTCGATCATGCGCGCGTATCTGCAGCATGGATTTTTCTCCCAGACGCAGCCGGTGCGGCTGTACTATATTGGAGCCATGTTCCGTCACGATAATCCCCAGCGGTGGCGCTATCGTCAATTTCATCACGCTGGTTTTGAAATCATCGGCGATGCGGACGCGGTATACGATGCCCAGGCTATTTTCGTTGTGCAGAAAGCATTGGAAGAGCTGAAAGTAAAAGACGCAATCGTGCAGATCAATACGCTTGGATGCCGGAGCTGTCGCCATCATTATCGCGAGAGATTGAAGGCGTATTATCGGAATAAGGCGGATAAGTTATGCCGCGACTGCAAAAGGCGATTTGCGAAGAATCCGCTCCGCCTCCTCGATTGTAAGAACGAAGAGGATGCGGCGATAAAGGAAAAGGCTCCGGTGATCATTGACTCCCTGTGCGTAAGTTGTCATAATCATTTTAAAAACGTTCTGGAAATTCTGGACTTTTTGCGTATATCGTATCAGCTTGTTCCGTATTTGGTGCGTGGGTTCGATTATTACAGCAGGACGGTGTTTGAAGTCGTGCCGCCGCGAGGATCGATCGACACACTCCCGACGAGCCAGAATGCGCTTGCTTCCGGAGGAAGATTCGATTACTTAGCCGAATTGCTGGGAGGGCGTCCTACGCCGGCGGTAGGAGGCGCAATAGGGCTTGATCGGCTGATCGAGTTCATAAGAGAAAAGAATCTTTTGAAACTAAGCCGCACGAAACCGAGATTGTTTATTGTTCAGCTTGGGGATTTAGCGAAGCGCAAGGCGCTTCTCCTCATGGAAGATTTTAGAAGAATCGGACTGGGCGCGCTTGAGTCGTTCGGAAAAGATTCCATCAAGACGCAGTTGAGGATCGCCGACAAAGAGGGAACCGACCTTGCCCTCATTATCGGGCAGAAAGAAGCGCACGAAGATAACGCGATTATTCGCGACATGCGTTCGGGAAGTCAAGAAACGGTGCCGATCGAAAAAGTGGCCGCCATTGTGAAGAGAAAACTCGCCAGGCGTTTATGAATTTCCGGTTGCCAATTTCTAATTCCCAATGGTTTTTTAGATAAATGTCTTTGGAAATTGGAAATTTTTGAATGGGTTGTTTATTCTGCAAAATCGCCAATAAGGAGCTGGTGTCCGAAATAGTATATGAAAATGAAGCGGCGACATCGGTGTTGGACATTCATCCGATTGCTCCGGGCCATACGATGGTATTGCCGAAGCGCCATGCCGATACTATATTAGACCTTAGGGATGAAGATATTGAAGGAGTGTTCGCTGCCGCGAAGCAGACGACCGCTGTGTTGCAACAAGCGTTTCGACCGGACGGTTTTACCATAGGGATTAATCATGGATCGGCGAGCGGGCAGACCGTCGACCACCTTCATATTCATATTGTTCCCAGATTTAAAGGAGATGGCGGCAGTTCGGTTCACTCGGTGGTGCATAATCCGCCAAAAGAAACTCTAGAAGAATTAACAAGAAAGATAACCGATGCGAAAGCTTTAAATGCGAAACCGATGCTAAAATTTTAAATGCGAAAAATGCGAAATAACTTTTCGCATATTTCGCATGAGCGATTTCCGCATCGGTGTACGTATTAGCTTTTCGTATCAACATAATGGTCGAAGTCAAAAGGAAAGAAGGAGAATCTATATCGTCGCTGATTTATCGTTTTTCTCGCCGCGTTCAGCAGAGCGGCGTTGTGCTTGATGTTAAGAAAAGGCGTTTCAGGAAACGGCCACCCAACCGGCTCAAAATTAAGTTATCTGCGCTTCATCGATTGGGGAAAAGAATAGAGTTCGAAAAGAAGAGAAAACTAGGTCAAGTGTAGGGTTAGAGATTGTAGAATTTTGAACGCAGCTTTTCACATAAACGAAGACCTCAAGGTTGCTATGAAGACCGGCGACTCTTTTCGAATTGACACGCTTCGAATGCTTAACGCAGCGCTGCATAATCGGGAAATCGAAAAACGCGGCGTAGGAAAAAATGCGGAACTTTCTGATGGTGATGTCATTGAGGTTCTTAGTCGCGAGGCTAAAAAAAGAAAGGAGGCAGCCGAAGCATTCAGAAAAGGCAGCAGGCAGGACCTTGTTGATAAGGAGTTGCGTGAATTAGCGATTATAACGGCGTATTTGCCGGCCCAGTTATCCGAGAAAGAACTCCGCGTTATCGTGCAGAAGGCGATTGGAGAAATCGGCGTTACAGATGCCAAAGATTTCGGCAGGGTCATGGGGAGGCTTGCTAAGGAATTAAAAGGGCGGGCGGACGGAGCCACCCTTGCGGCGTTAGTGAAGGAAAGATTATCAACCCTTGATTCATAATTCCCAATTCCCAATACTTCTATCCATTTTTTCGTTTCGTCTCCGGCCGAGATTTAAATTGTAAATTAGGAATTGGTAATTGGAAGTTGTAAATTAGAAATTTGCGCCCATCCGCCATTCATATATATTTTATAAGCAAGACGGCAATGGATGCGCTTCGGAAGCGCTTCCGGATTGACCATCCGCCATCCGTGTTATCTTTTTTGGAACCGAAACATTTTAAGTATCCCAGGGATTATTCGGAGCCGCTCGGCGAAATTGTATTATGCCGTTTTTATTTGAAGCAGGAAGCCCGAAAGTTTAAAATGGCAGTAAGGGATTGGGAAGCGAAGCTTATCGCGCACGGCGTGCTCCATCTTCTCGGTTACGATCATGCAACGGAAAAAGCGGCGAACAGAATGGAGAACATTGAACGAATCATAGGGTCCTAAGTCCTAAATTCTAAATTCTAGATTCTAGATTCTATCCGCCAGATGGCGGACTAGATTCTAGATTCTTTATTGCATGGCCCAACCAATCATTGTTGGTCTTGATATCGGGACGAGCAGCATTAAAGGCGTTGTTGGTATTTTGAGCAAAAAAGGAAAGTACCGGTTTCTGAGAGCAGTGCGTCAGCCGTCTTCGGGAATGCGCAAAGGAATGATTGTAGATATGGAAGACGCGTCTGTTTCGTTGGCGAAGGTTGCGGCGGATATTCAGGCCATTTCTCGTTTGGCGCTTAAGAACGTGTTTGCCAATATCGGCAGCGCTCATGTCGATGTCAAAAATTCTAAAGGATTTGTGGTCGTTTCCCGCGCGGATGACGTGATTTCCCACGAAGACGTGGAACGGGTTATTCAAGCCTCGCAGGCAATTCCGCTTTCTGCTAATCGGACAGTGGTTCATGTCATTCCACGGGAATTCGTTGTCGACGGCATTGGCGACATTCGTGATGCAGTAGGGCTCTCCGGCGCGCGCCTTGAGGTGGAAAGTTTTATCATCAGCGCGTTTAGCCCGGTGCTCAAGAATATCCATAAGTGCGCCGAATCAGCCGGACTGCGAATCTTCGGACTTATTTTCGGTCCGCTCGCGTCGGCAAAGGCAGTATTATCGAAAACGCAGATGGAATTGGGGTCGGTTCTTTTGGATTTCGGCGCAAGCACGACCGGACTCGCGGTATTTGAAGAGGGAAAACTGCTCCATGCGAAGGTGTTTCCCTTGGGTTCGGCGCATGTCACCAATGATATTGCCATAGGAATCAAGGCTCCCATCGCCGTTGCCGAGAGCATAAAATTGTCCTTCGGCGCGGCGCAGTCGAAAGAGATATCTCGGCGCGACTATATCGATCTGGCCAAGATGGCGGCAGGAATTGACGGCATTATTTCCCGCCGTTTCATTTCGGAGATTGTCGAAACGAGACTTGCGGAAATAGTCGATGTGGTGAATAATGAGCTTAAACATATCGGCCGCCACGCTCAGTTGCCTGGCGGGGCGGTGCTGGTCGGGGGAGGGGCAAAGTTGCCGGGAATGGTAGATTTTATAAAACAAGAATTGCGTTTGCCTGCGCAGATTGGCGTGCCGACCAATGCCGCATTCGATAATCCGCCGAAAGAATTTAGGGATTCTTTTGATGATCCTGAAATGGCGTTGGCCTTCGGTCTGTTTTTATGGGGCGCAGAAGAGAGAACGCGCAAATCTTTTCCACTTGCAAGTAGGGGGAGCGGCGTGTTACGATTCCTAAGGCAGTTTCTGCCATAGACCTCATTAACGGGACAAACCTAACGAATTAGAAAATGGGAAAAAAATCAAAAACAAGATCAGAAAAATTCCAAGTCCCATCTCCAGCTCGTATTAAAGTTGTCGGCGTCGGAGGAGGAGGCGGGAATGTCGTGAGCAGGATGTCAACCTCCTCTTTTAAAGGGGTTGAGTTCATCGCTATAAACACCGATGTGCAGGATTTAAATTCGATTGTCGCGAAGAAGAAAATCCATATCGGAAAAAATCTAACCAGAGGACTCGGGGCCGGGATGAATCCGGAGCTTGGCCGCCAGGCGGCGGAAGAAAACCTTGATGAAATTACTGCCGCGCTTGAAGGGGCCGATATGATTTTCGTAACCGCCGGTCTTGGAGGGGGAACGGGTTCCGGCGCTTCGTCGGTGATCGCTGATGCGGCACGAAAAACCGGAGCGCTCACTATAGGAGTTGTTACCAAGCCTTTCTTTTTCGAGGGTTCCCAGCGGATGAAAATTGCAGAAGATGCCCTGCTTCGGCTGCGGGAAAAAGTTGATGCGGCGATTACAATTCCGAACGATCGCATATTTGCTATTATTGATAAAGATACGCCCCTCCTCAAAGCCTTTGAGAGAATCGACGACATCTTGCGGCAGGCGGTGCAGGGCATTTCCGAGCTCGTTACTGCGCCGGGCGTCATCAATGTCGATTTTGCCGACGTGAAGGCGATCATGCAGGATGCCGGTACGGCGATTGTAGGAACCGGTATCGGTTCAGGAGAAGATCGCGCTGTGGCAGCCGCTAAAACCGCAATTACGTCTCCTCTTCTGGAAATAGGAGTTGACGGCGCGCGCGGAATTCTTTTCTCTGTGGCCGGAAGCCGCGATATGAGAATGAATGAAATCAATGACGCGGCAAAACTTATTGCGGACATGGCCGACCCGGCTTCTAAAATAATCTTCGGAGCCTATCATGACCGTAGATTGAAGCCGGGAACGATGAAAATTACCGTTATTGCAGCCGGATTTGACGGCCATGATACGGCAAAGAGCAATCAATCGCTCGGGCTTTTCGGAAATCCTGTTCGGGTTGAGGTAAGCGGCGGCTTTTTGAACGGCGATAAAGGGGCGCGGATGGTGGTTCCGTCATCTCCCGCGCCGCTTGGAAGCGCTTTTGGGGGTTCTTCGACGGCAAAAGGAGCGAATAACGGCTCTCATGATGCCGACGTGAAGAAAAAATATGCCGAGGAGTTGTCGGATGATGACGCAAAATGGGAGATTCCTGCTTTTTTGAGGAGGAAGAAAAATAAACGTTGAACAAGAGGTTATCCACAGCTTGCGATTGGACGCGCTTCGTGTAAAATTAAAGTATACTAGCATACTTTAATTTTTTTATGCTCGCGCAAAGAACCACAACAGCATTTCATAGCAGACGTAGAGTTTTTTAAAAGAACGGCACGATGATATCGTGCCGTCCCCCATTTTTTGAAAATGAATTTGTAAGTCGGGACCCAGAATTTGAAATTTCGAGAGCAAAGATTCTAAATTCCAGATTCTAAATTCCAATACATGGCCATTACCCAGCAACATTTTGCCCAAGTAAAGAAAAGAGACGGAAGGATTGTGCCATTCGATCAAGGGAGGATTACGAATGCCATTTTTCGCGCCATGAAAGCAACCGGCGAAGGCGATTTGACTAAAGATCCGGGGAGAGTTTCCGATTACGCGGTGCGCGAGCTCATGAAAAAACTTCCGTACGGCTACGTGCCGAATATTGAAGAGGTCCAGGATGGTGTTGAAAGCGCGCTCATCTTGATGGATCTTCCCAAAACCGCGAAAGCGTACATTTTGTACCGAAACGAGCGCGCGCAGATCAGGGCCATGCGGAAAGAAATTCCCGAACACGTCCAACGGCTTGCAGGGGAAAGCAAAAAATATTTTCGCAATTCGCTTGCCGAATTCGTGTACTACCGAACCTATTCCCGCTGGAACGAAGACGAGGACAGAAGAGAAACGTGGATCGAAACAGTCGACCGCTATATCAATTTTATGAGGGAGAATGTAGGAAGGGCGTTGTCGAACGATGAATATGAAGAACTACGTCAAGGCATTCTTCGGCAAGAGGCGATGCCTTCGATGAGGCTCCTGCAATTTTCCGGAAAGGCCGCCCGTCGGACCAATATCTGCGCCTACAACTGTTCTTTTATCGCTCCGACTCGGCTCGAAGATTTTGGGGAGATTATGTACATTTTGATGTGCGGTACCGGAGTGGGTTTTTCGGTTGAAAGCCAGACGGTCGAACAACTCCCCTTTATAAAAAGACAGACCGGAGAATCAGCCGGGACCTATACGATTTCCGATACCAAAGAGGGGTGGGCCGATGCATTGGTGTTGGGTTTGAGAATATGGTTCAGGGGAAGAGATATTCAATTTGATTTTTCCAAGCTTCGGCCGGCCGGCGCAAGGCTTAAAACCATGGGAGGGAAAAGTTCCGGGCCGGATCCTTTAAGAGACGTATTGCAGTTTGCCCGGCAAAAAGTTTTAGCCCGACAGGGGAAACGCCTGCGGCCTATTGATGTGCACGATATTATCTGCAAGATCGGTGAGGTAGTGGTTGCCGGCGGAGTGCGCCGGAGCGCCTTAATCTCTCTTTCTGATTTAGACGATTCCCAGATGCGCGATGCCAAAACCGGCCAGTTCTATTTGACCGAAAATCAGCGCAGTCTGGCCAATAATTCTGCTGTGTACAATACTAAGCCGTCTGCGGTTGATTTTTTGAGCGAGTGGCTTTCTCTTGCCAAAAGCGGTACGGGCGAGAGGGGTATTTTTAACCGCGGCGGACTGAAATACCAATTGCCGGAGCGAAGATGGAAGGTTTTTGCAAAGCATTGGGCCACGAGCGGCACCAATCCGTGCGGCGAAATAATATTGAGAAATCGGCAATTCTGCAATTTAAGCGAGGTGGTTGCCCGGCCCGAAGATACGGAAGAGAGTTTGCTTCGAAAAATCAGGCTTGCGACCATTTTGGGCACCTATCAGGCAACGCTTACTAACCTTCCGTATCTTTCAAGAGAATGGCGGCAGAGTTGCGAGGAAGAACGGCTTCTCGGCGTTTCTATTACCGGCCAGTGGGATTGTCCGACGGTTCGGGAAGCGGATGTGTTGCTTAAGCTAAAAGAACACGCGATTCGGGTGAATCAAGAATACTCCAAAAGATTCGGCATTAATCCCTCAACCTGCATTACTTGCACGAAGCCGTCCGGAAACCTGTCTCAAACGGTGGATGCTTCCTCCGGACTCCACCCGCGCCACTCAAAATTCTATATCAGAAGAGTCAGGATCTCGGCTACCGATTCGCTTCTTCACATGTTGAAGGATCAAAAAGTCCCTTATTATCCCGAAGTCGGCCAAGGAATAGATTCGGCCACCACGTTTGTGTTGGAATTTCCGGTCAAGGCGCCGGAAGGAGCGATTACCCGTCATGATTTCACCGCGCTTGAACAACTCGAATACTGGAAAAGGGTAAAGCAGAATTTCGTTGAACATAATCCTTCGGTTACTATCTATATCAGCGAAAATGAATGGATCAGCGTCGCTAATTGGTTGTACGAGAATTGGGATATGTTGGGAGGACTTTCGTTCTTGCCGAAAAGCGAACACGTCTATGCCCTGGCGCCCTACGAAGAAATTACCGAAGAACGATATAATGAAATGATGGCGAAGTTCCCGCCGATTGATTTTGCCAGTATCGTGGCGTATGAAAAAGAGGACGAAACTGAGGTTGCGAGAGAGTTCGCATGCGTTTCTGGAGTGTGCGAGGTGACTTTGTAAAAGGAAAGGATCTCCTCGGAAGTAATGCGTGCATGAGCGCGCCGCCTCTAATATTATTGGGGTGGCTTTTTAGTTTATTTCCGGCGTGTTACTATAGAAAAATATGTTCAACGGCGAGGATAGAAAAAAAGCATGGGAATTACTGATAGGGCATCTTCGCGCGGAAAATTTAAGGAAACATTGTATCGCGGTCGCGGCGATCATGGAGGGGTTGGCAGAGCATTTTGGCGAAGATACAGACAAGTGGTGGATCGCCGGATTGCTTCATGACGTCGATTACGAAGAGATGAAAGATGATATCACCAAGCATAGTCTTGTCGGCGCGCAATGGCTTGAGGCAGCCGGTTATCCTGATGATATTGTCAAAGCGGTTCGGGTGCACAACGAAGCCCACGGATTCCCCCTTGAAACGCTCATGGAAAAAGCGCTTTTTGTCGCCGATACCATCTCGGGACTTATTATTGCCGCAGCGTTGATTCTGCCCGATAAGAAATTAGCGTCGGTAACCCCGCAGACCGTGTTAAATCGATTCAAGGAAAAATCCTTTGCCCGCGGCATAAAACGTGAGGATATTGTAAAATGCGCCGACATCAATCTTTCGCTCGAACAGTTTTTTGATATCAGCCTTAGGGCGTTGCAGAAGTACGCTGGCGAGTTAGGATTATAAAACTTACCGATGTAAATGAAAATCCCCTCAAGGGGGATCAGGATATGATTGCGGGAGGATATTTCTAGCTCGAAAACTCTTGTTTCAAAAATCCTTCATTTTTTGAATTACGGGCCAGTTCGGCGACAGAATGGCGCCGCGCGTCGGCAAGGGCCTTGTCTCGTCTTTCGTTTGGTTCGCCGAAGCGCTCTTCACAGATCTTACATCTGATAAGCATATAACGCGCATGAACGAGCGTTGGCGCACTGGGAGAATAATACGTAATAATGCCGATGGCCGCAATATCCTTGTGGTTGCCCGACATACAATCAGCAAGCAAATCAGCAAGCATGCAAACCCTCCAATCATTTTTTGAATTCGTTCTATACGTATTATATGTTGCGTTGGGGGTTATGTCAACGCAGCGACTATATTTCCATGGATTTTAAAGCATTCATCTTTGATTTTGACGGTACGCTCGTCGAGTCGGAACATGTGAATATTGCGGCAGCGCGGCAGGCGTTTGAATCTTTTGGCTACCGGCTTTTGGAAAACGATCATTCATATGTTGTCGGCAGAAGCTCGGCAGATTATATCCCCATATTGGCGGAAAAATACGGCATTCCGGTTGAGCTTGCGGAAACCATCCGAAAGAACCAGAGAGAGGCATACCAAGGGCTATGGGATGAAATAGCCACCATTATGCCGGATGCCAAAAATACACTCGAGATTTTAAAATCAAGAAATAAAATGCTGTCGCTTGCGACTACAAATAGAATACACACGGTTGAAAAGTTTATTAATGCATTTGATCTTCATGGATTTTTTTCGTTGATTTTGACGCAGGAGGACGTTACGCACAGAAAGCCGCACCCCGAAGTGTATCTGTTGGCAAAACAGAGGATTGCGCTGTCCGAGGAAGAAATACTTGTTGTCGAAGATAGCGAGGTGGGAGTGGCTGCCGCGAAAGCAGCCGGCCTTTACTGCGCTGCGGTGCCGAATCAGCATACTCGTTCTCACGATTTTTCGCGCGCTGATTATGTATGCGGATCGCTCAAAGAAATTTTGAAACTCGTTTAAACAGCCGTGACTTTAAATGAAAGATTTACATAACAAATGGCAACATAGATGGTTATCTTCGAAAGCTGAAGTAAGAGGTTCGCCAATCCACGGATTAGGCGTTTTTGCCAAAGCGTCAATCAAGGCGGGCGAAGAAGTCGGGGTTTTGGGAGGAGTTATCGTTCCAAAATCAGAAATTCGAGAATATTGGAAGACAATGGGACACGTGGGAATTCAAATCAATGACAACTTTTTTATTGTGCCGACTGACAGGAAAGAATTAGAAGACAAAGGAGTTTTCAATCATTCTTGCGAACCGAACTTAGGATTTAAGGACAATATTACTCTTATGGCCATAAAAGACATAGAGCCAGGACGAGAATTGGTATTTGATTACGCATTTAACGAAACATATCACGGGACTTTTAAATGCAATTGCGGAAGCAAGCAATGCAGGGGCACGATACAACCTGACGATTGGAAAAGACTGGAGATTAAGGAAAAGTATAAAAATTTTTACTCCCCCTATCTAAGAAATCGTTAAATAACCCTTTTTCGTCACGAAATTGTGTGGTTTCGTGCGAGCCGAGAAGCGACGACCCATTCGACTTCGCTCAGGTCATTCAGACTCTGAAGAGTCTTCAGACTCGATGAGGTCGTCCTAAGTGAAATCGAAGGACGACAAGGTTGTATATGGAATATACGCCGAGGAGGAACGACGAAGGCGCAGTCGAAACCACGCAATTGCAGTAAAAAAAGGGGGTTATTTTACGGTTTCTGAGAGAAAAATTGTGAAACGAGCTTTGATTATTTTTACAGTAGCGGTCGGATGCGTATTGTTTGCCGCTTGGTTTTTGATTTATGGCTGTCAGAGCGATTGGTGCCGGATTGCGCCGGTGAATGTAAAGCCGGTTTTTGGGCCGGCGCCGGAGGATATTGCAAAGCTTCTTCCGGAAGCAGGATTTGATGAACGCGGCACATTGCCTTCGGCAGAGAATGATACTAATTTCCCGTTTATTCTGCCGGCAGGATTTCGAATTTCGATTTTTGCGAAAGATCTGCCCGGCGCGCGAGTGATGCGGTTTGATTCGAAGGGGAATATGTGGGTCTCGCTTACGAGCGAAGGAAAGGTAGTACAGTTAATGATGAGCGAAAAGGGAATAGCGAAGAAGGAAGTTTTTACGAATCTTCGAAAGCCGCATGGGCTTGCATTTGATCATCGCGATCCGGATGTGCTGTACGTGGCCGAAGATGATAAAGTGTTCCGCGTAAGGCTTCCGGACACGAATCAGCGCGAGAAGATTTTGGATCTGCCGTGCTGCGATGGCCACTATACGCGCACTATCGGTTTCGGCCCGGATGATAAGTTGTATATTTCTACAGGATCGAGTTGTAATGTATGCGTGGAAACCGATGGGCGCCGCTCGACAATCATTCAATATGATACGGAGTCGAAACAATCCAAAATATATGCCCGCGGTCTGCGCAATTCTGTGTTTTTCACATGGGATTATGTGTTCGGAGATATGGTTGCGACCGAGATGGGAAGGGATTTGCTTGGGGATGATCTTCCGCCGGACGAAATTAATCTCATAAAAGAGAATGCCCCCTTGATGGAGGTCGGGGCAAGGGATTATGGCTGGCCGTATTGTTATGGCCAGAATGTGCCGGATCCATTTGGAAAAGATATTCCCGGCTCGCTCTGCATTGGAAAAGAACCGGCCTTTATTGATGTGCCGGCGCATTCGGCTCCGCTCGGTTTGGCGTTCGTGTCGGAAGATCCGCCAGGTGGCGGATGGCCCGAAGAGTATTGGCATGACTTGATTGTGGCATACCATGGTTCATGGAACCGAAGCGTGCCAGCCGGCTATAAAGTTGTACGCCACAAACTGACCCCTCGTCAGGAGAAAGGATATATCTATGAAGGCGTGGAGGATTTTATCACCGGCTTTCTTGTAGATGCCCAAAGCCCGCCCGATCTTTCCCGAGGATATCCGATCAACGTCGGCAGCGCGTACGGCCGACCGGTAGATATTGTAATCCAGCCCGGAGGAGTGATGTATCTTTCCGACGACAAAGCCGGAGTGATTTATAAAATTGAATACACGGCCGGCCAATAAGAAGTCCGTCATGCGTCTTGTTTTTCCCTAACATCTTATCTATACTTACTAGGGGAATTTGAAAATTATGGTTGAAAGGGTCGTTTGAAATGAATACGTCGCATGCGGGCATCGTGCTTGCTTCTTTGGTTCTTGGTGGATGCGTTCACCGCGCGCCCGTTCCCGAGGCGCCCCATGACGCGCCCGTTATGTTTCAGGTCGAAAATAATTACGTAGATTATGTGAAGATTTATCTTGTGAGTCCTGCTGGCGTGAAGCTTGGCCGTATTGAAAAGGTAAGCGGCGGCTCGTCTTTTAAAAAAGAATTCCACGTAAGCAAATTTGGAGCCGATGGCTTTTATTTGCTTCTTGAAGCTGCGCCGAGCAATTTTACGCCGGGGTCGACTAGGTTCATGACGCTTGGTCCTATCTACGTAGAGCCGGGCTCTAGTATTCTGCTGAAAATCGCTCCTAATTTTCGAAGTACCATTCCGCCCGCGGTGTATCACTTGTCTCGTTCGCGGTAGTTTTTCTTGGTTAACGCCCAAGCACGGAGCTTGGGTTGTTTTATTTACGCTTGCCTGACAAGGGCTATATTATATGCTAGAATTGTAACTATACCATCGGAATGGGTCGGTGGTCCTCGTCGCAAGAATTGCGGCAACTCCCCGATGTCCGTCCAAAAATCATTTGTGGCGGACAAGTGAAAGGAGAAAAGAATGTCGTTTCGTGCTCGTACCAAGGTCCGCGGTAGGGCTAGTCGTGAGCGTCGGCGGTTGAAAGCGCTGGAGCTTCAGGCCGAGCGATCCAAACGCTCGCCGCAAGAACAGCTGGCTCGTCTGGATCAGGAATTCGGCGTCGGACAAAGCGCAGAACGTGAACGTAAGCGTCTTTCATGATTAGATTCGGGGCGTCATTCGGCCTCGTCCGAAGATCCCATGAAGACAGATTCCCCTCCATTCGCCTCGGGCGGGTGGAGGGTGTACATTATTCAATTGCGCTTTCTGTCTGTCTGAAGAATTGATACGATTTAAAGTGAACATCGCTGCATAATAGATTTGTGTAACGCTTATGAAAGGAGCGCCCAGGGTCATTAAAACCGATGAAGAATGGAAAAAAGAGTTGGCACTTGATCAGTTTCAGGTACTGCGGCAGAAGGGAACCGAACGGGCGTTTACCGGTACGTATTGGAATTGCAAAGATAAGGGAATGTATCGATGCGCCGCGTGCGGCAACGAATTGTTTTCTTCTGATGCGAAATATGATTCTGGCACTGGCTGGCCGAGTTTTTGCGAGCCGGTTTCGGATTCGCATGTTGAAACCGAGCCGGATGATAGTTTGAATACGCGCAGAACCGAAGTGCATTGCAGCAGTTGCGGCGGCCACTTGGGGCATGTGTTTGAGGACGGTCCGAAACCGACAGGCAAGCGCTACTGTATTAATTCTGCTTCTTTGAAGCTGGACCAGGATGTTCCGTTAAAGCCGGATGTTCGTCTCTTCGAGCTCGTCGAGACTGAGTCTCTCGGAGACGAACGTCCTGAGGGCTCCTCAGAGCTCCTCGAGTCTGAGACTCGGAGTCGAAGACCTGAACGGCCCGAAGGGACTCAGTTCCGAGGGATAAAAAATCCCGCCATTCAGGGCGGGGATCTAACGGGGTTTGCATTGATTGAAATCATCATGGTCGTTGCCTTCATTGCTGTTGCGATTTTCGGAGGTTTCTATTTTAATGCGTCAAGAACCGGAAACCAACAGACGGTTTTTGAGCAAGGACTTGACGTAAAGAAGCAGGCGAAAGATATTAAAGAACAGGTAGAGATGAGGAACGCAGAGCAGGAACGTCTTATGGAGACTGTCCTCCGATCCGGCGCAGAGAAAGCGAATCTTATTCGTGTTTTTACGCCCCAGGCCGGCGCGAAAATTGAAAGTCCTTTGTTGGTTCAAGGGGAGGCGCGGGGATATTGGTTTTTTGAGGCGTCATTTCCGGTTCGACTTTTTGACGGAAACGTGAAAGAGATTAGCGTTGCCGTTGCGCAAGCAGATGGAGAATGGATGACCGAAGAATTTGTGCCATTCCGGGCCACTCTTCAGTTTGCGCCGCCGGAAACAAAGGAAGGAACGCTGGTATTGGAAAGAGATAATCCCTCCGGTCTTCCGGAGCATGCGGATGCATTTCGGATTCCGGTTTTGTTTTAATAGAATTAGACGTTGAACCATGTCCTACCTTGATTATATAGTTGTCGGGATAGTCGGATTTGTTCTGGGTGTACTTTGTACGCGCGCGTTTTTCGCGATAAAGAAGAAAGTAGAGCTGAAGAGATCCCAGGGCTTTGTGCGGCAAAAAAGAGAGGAAGCGAAAGATTTTATTATGGCGTTTCTGAAGGCTAATGAGGAAATAACCGTCGAGGATGTGAGCGAGTCACTCAAGACCCCCGAAGAAGCTGCCGTGAATCTTTTATACGATCTTGAAAAAGAAGGGAGAGTTATGCGTCACGGAAAACGAGGCAAAGACGAATTTTATACCCTTAAAGACGTACCGGCTCCGTAATAGAATTCATGCGTTTTTGTAGGCGTAAGCAAATTTTAAGGCTTCCCTCCATTTTTATTTACCAAGTGATACGTCTTTCTTGTTGGGGATGGATTATTCACCAGGCTTGGACGACCCCGCGCTGTTAGTATCGGAAAAAACTTCGTTTTGTACGCGATCAGACGAGCGTATATAATAATGGGGTGCCGGACTTGATGCTAGAAGGGCAATTTCCCTTGAATACCCAATTTTACTTGCGTTCCGAGGCTGCGTGGGAGGCGATGCTTGCCGATTGCAAAAACGCGAAGCACTCAATTGACTTCGAGCAATATATTTTTAATTACGATGAGGTGGGGAAGCGGTTTGTTGAAGCGTTTTTGAAGAAGGCTAGAGAAGGAGTGCGTGTGCGCATGCTTCTTGACGGCGCAGGGAGCTTTCCTTTTTGTAATTCGCGCTACCCCGAGGAGTTACGTCGAGAGGGGATTGAGGCGCAATTTTTCAATCCTATCAGGAAATGGCAGCTTCACAATATTTCTTCGTGGTTTTTGCGTGACCATCGTAAGATTCTTGTTATCGATTCGGGCATAGGATATATCGGTGGAGTGGGGATTCATGCACGGATGAAGGGCTGGCGTGATACGCACATGAAACTTGCGGGTTCGATTGTGAGGCAGATGCAAAGCGTTTTTGATCGCATGTGGGAAGGTGCGAGGCGCGGCAAGCGATTTATCCGTTTTCGAAAGTCGCATCTATCCTCATACGAAACCGCCGGCCTTCTTACGAATTCTCCGCGCATTTATCAGCGGTTCATTTATCATGCGCTTCGTCGTGCCATTCGCGCAGCGCGCAGCTATATATATCTCGCGACGCCGTATTTTGTTCCGAGCGTAAGAGTGTTTCGCGCGCTTCGCGGGGCTGCACGCCGTGGAATAGACGTAAGAATTTTGCTCCCCGTTAAATCGGACATAGCAACGGCGGATGTGATTTCGGGATCGTATTTTACGCTTGCGCTAAAGGCGGGAATTAGGATTTTTCTTTATCGCGATTCCATGTTTCATGCGAAAACCGTTGTCATCGACGGCCGCTGGGCAACAGCCGGAAGCGCAAATCTGGATAATTTGAGTTTATTATTCAACTATGAATCGAATATCGTCAGCGTAGAATCCTCATTTGTTCAAGAATTGAGAAATCATTTTTTTCAGGATTTTCATTTTTCGGACGAGGTATTGTTATATGAGTGGATAAGACGTCCTTTTGTGCGGAAAGCGCTGGAATTGGTTACGTGGCCGCTGCACGGTTTTTTTTAAAAAAAGGCCGGGCCCCGAGGAGCGCCGATTCATACGTTGCATTATACAGCAATTTTGGCATGATATAAGGAGCGGTTATTCCTTGAAATTTGAAAAATGGAGGATGCATGGATTTGTCGGGTAAGCGGTTGGGATGGGGTGCGCTCGTATCGGTTCTTTTATTAGTTCTTTTTTTTGCCTTTTTATTTTCATACGGAGAGAAGGTGATAGATGGGATTCCGCCTGATAGCCTTCCTCCTGCGGTTGCGCTGACCGTGAAATCAGTTTATCGGTTGTCTGTTGATAACGTATGCCGCGGAGAAACGATTAGTAGGGGTAGTGCGGTAGTTTTTGGCAGGAAAGCGCTTACGGCGCGCCATGTATTTGCGCCGATGATTACAGAGACGAACCTTGCTGCAGACAGCGCATGTTATGCGGTGCGGCTTGTGCATATTCCCGATGGCGCATCGGAGGGCCTAAGGGTTTCCGCATTGCCTGTCGATATGAAAGTTTTTAAAGATGCGGCCTTGCTCGCGCTTTCTGATTCTCCGTCAACGATTCCTGCGTCGATTTGTTTCTCAAACGAATACCATACTGGCGATACGATATATATTGCGGGATATCCGAGGGCATCGGGCCACCGTCTTACGGTAATAAGAAACGTCATTGCGGGAATTCAAGGCAAGAACCACCCAGCGTATATTTTCAGCAACGGCGGAGATCTCGGCGGTGGGGGAATGTCAGGGGGAGCGGTTATCGACGCCCGCGGATGCGTCATAGGAATTTATACTATACTATCGCGGTTCCGGAACGGCTCGGTGACGCTTACGGGCCTTGAAGATTGGCTGAAGGAATAATCCCATT
>MHXH01000023.1:57790-66099 GCA_001824435.1 Parcubacteria group bacterium RIFCSPLOWO2_01_FULL_48_18 | reverse complement strand
AGTGATTTGGAAAGAACCTTATCGGGCGCCTCTGCGGCCCGATTTTTTTCCGATATTCTTCCTTCGATGGGTCATTCGACTCTGAGAGTCTCAGACTCGATGAGCTCAGGACAAGTAAGAACATTGGAATAGAATTGCGGTTATGTTATGCTGTCAGCGTGTATGAAGACGAAATATCTTCTTAGAACAAGAATAGGAAAAAATATGGTGGCAGAGTTCTTGCCCCCATCCAGAGAGTCGGGCAAAGCGATTATCCTCTGCGACGGCTTGCCGTCAATGCCCCACAAAAAAACTCTCGTGAATGTTCTCGCCGGAAGAGGATTTTGGGTATTTCATTTGAGGTATCGGGGAACGTGGGAAAGCGGCGGAGAATTTTTACGGAAGTCTCCGGCAAAGGACGTGATTGACGCAGTTGCGTTTTTAAAGAAAGGCCGGATTACAGATTTATATAACGGCAAGATTATGCGTTTTCGGCCAAAACAGATTTTTGTTTTCGGGTCGAGTTTCGGCGGAGCAACGGCGATATGCGCTTCGGTTGATAAGCGGATCGATGCAGTGGTCGCCATTTCCCCGGTGGCGGATTTTTGCGAGATACGCGGCCAGGACCCCCGATGGTTAAAAGAATTTGTTCGCGTGGCGTTTTGGGGCGCCTATCGGAGCTCTGCCTTGGGGTGGCGGAAATTGATTTCCGGAACATTGATGAACCCCCAAGCGATTATTCACAAACTCGACAAGAACAAAATTTTCATTATTCATTCCATCGACGATGAAATTGTGCGCTATGGCCCGGTGAAGCGTTTTGCGCGAATGTTGGGTTGCCGTCTTTGGTCGTTGAAGACGCAGGGGCATATGTCGCTTAACGAAATAAGCCGGCAAAAGAGGTTGTGGCGGGAGATTGCAGTGTTCCTTCGTCGTTAATCCTCCATAAATTTAATTCTGTCGGGTGATTAAACCTAAGCCTCTACGTACTGAAGCCATTTTGAAAATATGGGGGGCGTCAAAATTAAATTTAAGGAGGATTAATCCCAAAAATATGGCATCTCGCCATCGAAAGTTTGTATTGAAAAAAGGACAGATAGATTACCGTCGGCGCACGATTGTTCCGGTAGTAAATTGTTTATTGATGCATCGGGGAAGGCTTTTGCTCGTGAAGCGGACTCATCAGACGAGATTTTATCCCGGCTATTGGCATTGCATCGCCGGTTTTTTGGACGACAATAAGAATGTGCTTCAAAAAGCCCGCGAGGAAATATATCAGGAAACGGGCATAAGAAGAAAAGACATTGTGTATTTGAAATCGAAAAAGATAGTGAGTGCGTATGACCATCGATACCGGAAGCAGTGGATTATTCATTATGTTCTGGCGCAAGTCAAGACGGAGGTAGTGAAATTAGATTGGGAAGCAACGGAGTATAAGTGGGTAAGGCTTGATCAGTTCTGTGGAATGAGAAAATTAATTCCGGCATTTAAAATAAATGCTATGCGCCTTTTGCAAAAAGAGGGAATAAAAAAACCACATCATTGATGCGGTTTCTTTGCGGAAGGTATTCCCATTTGACAGTTGTGGGCAAGGCTGTATTTATGATATTTTGTATAATAGATTCATGGGTGCGCCTACGGGAAAGAGGGGGGGGTGAATATGGCGAAAGAGTTTTCGCTTCCTGACGACGCAAAAGAGGGCGATGCCTGTCCGGCGGGCGATGGGGGAATGCTTCAGTTGGTACGACATTGAGGATATTGGCTAGAGTGCAGTTTGCACTCCGAGCATTACCGCTCAGCCAATTCAGAAGAGAGAGAAAAGCTTCTTCGCCGTCCCGACAAGAAAACACGGGAATGTCAATAACTCCTTGTCTGTAACAATAGCCGCTACTCATTGTGAGCGGCGTTTTTTATGAAGAGCTTGTTCTTAGCCGAGGTTAAACAGCCTTATTCTGAAGCATGTTGAAACAATGGAGTTATATGATGTATATTTTCGTATAATGCCTGGAGATTTACATGAAGTTTTGTAGGCTTCAGAAAAGATTCTTTAATCGTCCCACGCTTCAGGTAGCCCGAGAACTGTTGGGGAACTACGTGGTGCGAAAGTATCGCAACGCCAAAATCGCCGGTAAAATTGTAGAAACCGAGGCGTATATTGGTCCGTACGACAAGGCATCTCACGCATTCGGAGGAAAAAAGACGCTCCGCAATGCCGCAGAGTATATGACCGGCGGTCATATCTATATTTATCTTGTCTACGGGATGCATTGGCAATTCAATATTTCAACGCGGGGAGAGGGATATGCGGAATGCGTTTTGATCCGCGCTCTTGAGCCGATTGCAAACGGCACGATGAATGACCAGAAACTGTTCATTCATTCGCGCCGAAGACTCCGAGCGCAGGCGATGGGCCAAAGGCCCCGAGCGCAGGCGATGGGCCAAAGGCCCCGAGCGCAGGCGATGGGCGAATCAGAGAATAGTCGGGAGCGGTTAAGGGCAGCAATCGGAATAGCGAACGGACCCGGAAAATTATGCCGTTATCTCAAGTTGGATAAATCATTTTACGCAGAAGACGCATGTCGATCGAAACGAATTCGGCTGGAGGATAGAGGAGAGAGAACTTCTCGAAATAATGTTGTCGCTTCAGCGCGTATCGGCATAGACTACGCCGGTCCGATTTGGGCGAAAAAACCATGGCGGTTTTATATTAAGGGCAATCCGTTTGTTTCCGGGGTACACAAAAAAAGCAAAGAGGCTCGAAATAACGAGCCTCGTTCGGTCAGTTAAGACCTCTAGTAAGGAATTCTCATGTCAAACTTCAATCTGAACTTTTTCTCCCGGTCAAAAACATATAGAGGGCCGAATTCAAGCACCATTCCGGCGAGTCCTGTGCGTATTTTCGCGCCGCACGCCGACTTTAGCGAGCGAACGCGTTGGTTCTCTGCGTTTCCGGCGGAAAAAAGCGAAAGCTCGGTAAAACCATTAAACGGCGTACCGGCTTCGCAGAACAGTTCACCGCCGAGCGGTGGTCCTTCCCATCCGCCGCGGAAAAAATCCAGAATCGGAAACCTCAAGGCGATATTGCCGTACAGAATGCTGGAACCTATCATTTCGTCCCGCATCAAACAACCCGTAGAAGAGCGCGTGTAAGAAAGGGAGTCTGAAAACAAGCACTCTCTTTCCGTGAACGAGTTCCATCCGTATCCATGAAAAGGATACTTCCCCCAAAAGCGCCGGAATTCATTCGAACTCTTTCCGACAGTAGCTCCGAGCAAAAACCACGTTGCCAGCGACGTTCTTCCGGCAACAGGATGGTAGTTCCGGATGTCGGCGGAAACTCCGGTGATGCCCAAGTCGCCGACATATCGATCCAGTCCGATGCGCCACCGCTTGCCGTCAACATAGTTAAACAAATCTGGAAGAGCATTGTCGTATACCCATGCCGTCCGCGCAGCTATAAACGTATGACTGGTTAAGTTTTTCACATTCCTTTGCCAGTTTCCGTCCAGAGGATCGAATGTTGCATCGACCAAATCGCGCCGCATCATACCCGGACAGAGGGAAAACTCGAATCGCTCGAATAAACTCTGCGGGTATTCCACGTCGCCGCAGGCGCTTCGGTACAAATACCGCACTGCAGCGTATTTATACTGAATTGTCTGTTTTTCCGGGTCGATGACATACCCTGCCCCTACACCGGCGTAAAACGGCGTCTGAGTCAGAGAAAACCCGAATGGAATGCGACGCCCTAACAGCGTATAACCGACAGAGAGGCGCGAATCGTTTAAGAACTGTCCGCTGAACCCAGTTGATGGATTGAGATAGACAAAAAGGTTTCTATAGCCAAGTTCGTCGCTGAATGCTGCACACCCTTCGCCTCCCAACCCGGTACTCCCGCCACCTATTTGAATTCCAATCGAGGGGGGGCAAATACCGAGAAGCCGCATCGATCCGTCATATGTTCGATGATTGAAGGCCAGTGTATCGGGAAATCCGGTTGTCCAATCTTTGGTTACGCGAGCTACCGTAGGCAGGCTGTCTGGAGAGAGCGGTTTCTGGCCGATAACGTCTAACACGCTATCCGGCAGCTCTTTTCGCCTTTTTGGCCCTAACACAAGACGTTGTTGGCATAAGCGTTCCAGAGAAAATGCTTGTTTGGTCGAATCTGCAATTTCTCCGCACGCCTTTTCGAGCGGCACCATTCCCATAACCGGCACTGTTGTTATTTCTCGCGCCGGAGCAGGATACGACGGCCGCCGAGCCGTGGAAGCATCATACGGCCATGCATTCGCAGCAGGGTTGTCCATAACATAAATGTTATAGCCGAGTTTTTCGTAGTACGTGAAGGCGATGCGATTCTCTTTGGCGGCCCACGATAGCGCCGGAGTCAAGTCTACAACGCCCATTACCGCATTCTGGATATCGGTGAGTTGATACCAACGATGTTCGTCAAAGGACCACAGAAAAATGTTTGCAATCCCCGTCCGATCCGAAATAGCAGCAAGCCATTTTCCGTCCGGCGACCAAACCGGGTTTATGTATTTACCTTTTTCCTCCTGGTCGGGCAACACATCGACCGCGCGGTTTTGGAAACAATACAGCGCGATACGCATAGTGCTGTATATCATCCGCGAAAAATCGGTTTCGGCCCCGCGATCGGAAGAAAAAGCTATGCAATTTCCATCCGGAGACCACGAGGGATGAATGTCTGAATGCGGATCATTCGTGAGTTGGTCAATTTCCGTCAGTAGTCCCCGCGCCGAATCAATCGTCGCAACATACAAATCCCGTTGGCCTTCCTTCACTCCGGTAAACACTATCTGCGTTCCGTCGGGAGAAAAGCGGGGATTTTCAATGCCAAAAAGAGATTCTCTAAGAACTTCGTCTTCGATGCTAAACGCCTCGTCTTTGGATTCGGCAAACGAATAGATACGAACTGCTCGCCGCCCTTTGGATTGGACCGCATATACAAAACGCGTGCCGTCAAAAGAGAATGCTCCGACAGAGGTCAGCTGCCGGGCAGCTTCTGTTCCTGCCGACCGTCCTGTTTCCACAATCTTTTTGATGGCATCCGCCGAATCTGTTGAGGCAAGCCAGAAGTTATCAGTGCCGCTCAACGTTGAACTCTTATCCGATATGTAAACAATATGTTTCCCGTTTGGAGAAAGCGCAGGGCCGTTAAACGTGACAGGGATTTGGCCTTTATGGGGGTCGGCAAACTCATGGTTGGTTACCCGCCGTACCCCTGTAGCTTCATTGGGATGAATGAACGCCTCTATCTGGGGACGGTATGTAGAATCTACAAATGCCTGCCACTCGGCCGAAAGCGAATCCGGATCGATATTCGCCCAAGCAAATGAGCGAAAAACTCCTACTTCGGTAGAGCGTTTCAACAAGGCGCCGATGCCTGCGTCGCCGTATCTGTTGCCAATATACCAGAGCAATGCCTCTCCGAAGCGGTACGCAGAAAGATAGTCAGGAGTCTTGGACATTTTCTCTATGGAACGGAGATAGCCCACCTCCAACCCGTCGCGCATAACCGTATGCGTGCGCGGATCAACGCTTCCTTTAGAGAGATACTCTGCCATGCCCTCCACAAACCACAACGCTCTCGAGAGTTCATTGCCAATCTGTCGGGGACTCGATCCTCGCTCAACAGATTCTAGAAAGATTTCCGCCTGAAACTCGTGCACGAGCTCGTGACAAAGGACGTGTTCTGTTTCTTCGGTAGTAACATCGAGCGGCAGAATCATGCGCCTAAAGCCTCCCAGCGTTTCCGTTATGCCGCCGGTGCCCTCGGAGATAAGATCTCCGACGATCCAATTCTCTTGAAAAAGATCGTGGGTTTGCCAGATAAAAACAGGAATGGGCTTTTTGAATTTGGTGTCGAGAATAGAGCTAAATCTTGCGTAACAACGCTCCAGAAGCTGCGTGGTTCTCTGTGCCGCAGCGTGCATCTGTTCATCGTGATTGACGATGAAGTGTTCTGTAACTGTTGCGTGCCAGTTAAGAGAGGTCCACTGTACCTTGTTCTTGCCGAAATACTGGGCTGTTAAAGGCTGTGCCGCGCCAAACGCCAAGACGATTATCGCAACTCCTCCGATCAAAAAATTCCGGCTACCGCGCGAATGATTGAATCGAAACCGCGACATGATTCCTCCTCGACTTTCCGTATAGGGTGTTGGAAATATACCTTTACTATAATACTACAAAAACGGAAAAGATGCAACCCTCCCGTTTTATCCGTTTTCGGCGGCTCAATATGAGGAAGCGCTTTAAGGCGGTGCGCGTGGATGGAATCGAACCATCAACCCCTGTCTTATAAGGACAGTGTTCTACCATTGAACTACACGCGCATACCATTACTTTATCTTCGTCCCACTATTTTTTCAACACGTTATTCTGGAATATCAGAAATAGCGAGGGGGGGGTGGTATAGCAGGTATATTGATAGTATAATAGTATAAAACACCCTGAACCATCAGGAATCCTCATGCTTTCACGGCCAATACAACAGCTCTTAGAGCGTTATAAAGAGGTTGCCCAGAAAGTCACATCACAGCAAGCGGTAGCCACGATCCATGTTGACGAGGTGGCGTCAAGGGTGGCGCTTTTCTACGAAAAGACAAGAAACCTGGTCGATTATCAAGAAGAACACCTCATCCGGAAAACGTTTATTCTCCGCACGATACGCAGGAGACTTTTTGTTTCCCAAGATACCGATATCGCCGAATCAATCATTAAAGAACTCATCCGGGCGGGCCACCTGCCGAACGACGCAGTTCCGGAAACTAAAATCGCAGAGGCGCAAAGGATTATCGACGCGCACCATGAATTTTCCAATCAGTTGAAAGCTTTGCATCTCGAAAAGCAAAAACAAAATGAGGCGGCCGAGTGGCTTCTTCATATTGCCGCGAACGCGATTGAGGAAACGCTGTTTCCGCCGACCAGAGACGACCTGCTGTTGGATTTAATGCTCCGTTCGCTCAACAATCATCTTTCAATTTCCGGCGAACGGCCGCCCGAAGATGGAAATACGGTCCTGCCTCTTTTTGTGGGCGTCCAGAAAGGGCTTCTGCGGGCTGACCAGGATCAATTGCAATATCGCCTTATGAAGCTTTTATATCCGCGCTGGAATGTGCTCGGTGAAGACGCGGGTGGCGCCGATTTTATACAAAACGTCCCGGACATTATCAGGCGTCTGGGGCTCGACTTAAAAAACCCGTTGATCCCCGCGTTTCTTAAGTTATGCAACCATTACAATACGGTCTATTTTCTGATCGGCGATATCATCGACGAAGCCGGGAATGCCGAAACGCTGGAGCGTATATTGAGCGACGAAGACGAACTGGAGCGCAGGGCAAAAACCGCGTATGACCGCCGTTTTAAAAGAGAGAGAGGGAGATTGCGGCGTATGGCGTTTTTTAGCGTCATCTCGTTTTTTCTTTCCAAGATCGCGGTGGCGCTTGCCATAGAAATTCCCATCGAGCGGCACATTACGGATACGTTCTCGCTTTCCATCACCGTATTCAGCATTTTGTTTCCGCCCCTTTTGATGCTGCTTATCACTGCCCTGGTACGGATGCCGTCGGCCAGAAATTTTGATCTGCTTCTCGATGAAATAAAAAAGGTCACGTACGAAAACATGCCAAAGGAATACGCCGTTGCGCTGCCGAAAAAGAAAAGCTTACTCGTGCGTTCACTGGTCGGGGTATTTTATTTTGCGACGTTTGTCGTTTCTTTTTATCTGCTTACCGAGATTCTTCTCTTTTTCGATTTTGGCATTGCGAATATCGTTATATTCACCTTTTTCACCTCTCTTGTGGCCGCAACCGGAGTCAAGATCCGTAACCGATCAAGAGAAATAAGCCTTGAAAAAGAACGGGCAACCGTCGGGTCGTTTTTGCTGGACCTGTTCGTGATGCCGTTCGTTACCGTGGGGCAGTGGGTTATTGCGGGACTGCTTAAATTCAACGTCATTGTGCTCGCGATAAACCTATTCATTGAGCTTCCGTTCCAAGTATTCATTGAATTTCTGGAAAACCTCCGCGGATTCATTGCGCTCAAAAAAGAGGAGATTAGCTAAGGGTGGTCCATGATTTGAATTTGACGCGTGAAACGCGTACAATACGATCATACCCATGAACTATTTCAAAAAATTAATATCTGCGGTTCCGCCGGAAAAAAAGCGGGAAATGGAGTTTTTGTTTTTGATGGCGCTTAGTTTTCTCGCGGTGCTTTTACTGTTGAATATTTACGGCATTCGGTTGATTCGCAGTGAGACGCCGGCCGGAGTTATGCCACCGGCAGATATTGCGCAACCCCTCCCT
>MHXH01000023.1:53213-57771 GCA_001824435.1 Parcubacteria group bacterium RIFCSPLOWO2_01_FULL_48_18 | reverse complement strand
ATTCATTGAAGGAACCATTGATCCGCCCGATGTCCATGTTGGAAACGTCCAAAAATTCCGTATCGTAGTTCAGTCGCCGTCCGGCATACAATCGGTTATCGCTGAAATAGAGACCGACAAAGAATCAGAAATTGTACCTTTGGAGAAAACCGGCGTTATTGCCGAAAAAGGCCTTATGCCGCCGGAATATGGCATTAACGACAAGGGCGCCCTCCGCATCTTAACAGAAGCAGAAATTGCGCAGATAGTAAAAGGCCGTGAATCGTCAGGGCTTGGCAAAAACATTGCGCGCGCTCAGGGTGGCGAAATTGAAGTATGGGAAGGGCAGTGGATTGTCAGGGATACGCATGAAATTACATATCACACCACCTTCACCGCAACCGACTTTTCCGGAAAAACAAATTCAATGACTTTGGCGTGGTCTGACGCATGCGGGATTCTGCCGGGGGGCGATTGGACAATGAGTAGCAATTGCACAATTTCCGGCACCGACGGCGTCGACAACGGCAATGCTAACATCAATAGCGGCACACTAACTTTAACCGCCACTTTTGCGTGGAACGGCGGGAGAGGTATTTATCTAAACGGCGGCCAAATAAGCATTGGAGGCGGCGGGTCACTGGCACAAGCCGATCTGTATATGACTGATGGCGACTCGGACGGTTACCCCGCCGACTCTAACCAATATACGAGTCCCGGAGGACGCCCCCGGCGCTACACCCTCACTTCTTTGAGTCCGGACTGCGCCGACTCCATTTCGTATAGGTATAGATACGTGGATGTAGTTGAAGATCGCGATCAGGATGCATATCATATTTTAAATGCTATGAGCATTTGTCTGGGAGCGAGTACTGTTATAAACGGACGTACGTATTACCAAGAAAACCCTCCTACGTTTACTTGGTTGACTTCTGGGCAACAACTGGGTCCAACCGATTGCAATGGGTTGGATTCTAATCTGCACTATACAACGACGTGCTACCCGGATTCGGATGGCGACGCATATACGGTCGGATCAGCCGTTATATGCCAAGGCAATAGTTGTTCTAATCCGGCCGGCTATCGAGGTTCTCCGAGCGGTGCGCCTGACTGCGCCGACAACGATGCCAATACTCGCCCGGGTCAATCCAATAAATTCACAACCCCGGGCGGAAACGGCTTTGACTATAACTGCAATGGACACTCAAATGCGCCTGCGGACAGAAACTGGACCGGAGATTCCATGGGTGGTCTCTACGATCCGATTTTCGATACTATGTCGTGCACCAATGAATTTTGGTCCTCCAGTTACAGCTGCGGTTTCGAGATCGGTCTCTATGCGTCCGACTGGGGGACTTGTTGGCCCCAAGACGTTTTTAGAGTGGCCTGTAGATAATAAAACTTCGTATTAGAATCTTTTGCAAATAATATCACCCCTTCTTCGCAGAAGGGGTGAGGTTTGAGGAGTTTGAGGTTTTATCGCCGCCAGTCAGGATATCGTTCCTGGCTGTGCGGTGTATTGGTAACGTTTTGCAGATTGAGCGGCCCATAGCTGTTGATCGTGAAGAGTTCCAGATTGCCGGTATGGTTACTTGCAAAGATTATTTTTTTCCCGTCAGGCGACCACGTTGGGTCCATGGCGCCGCCTTCGTTTGACGCTAGATCCGTAAGCTGTTGCGGGTTGGTTCCGTCTGCGTTCATAACGTAAATCTCTTGAGTCCCGCTGCGATCGCTTACAAAAGCGATCCGCGTTCCGTCCGGCGACCAAGCCGCGGACCAATCTTGGAAATTCGGATTCCGTGTAAGATTGGAAAGCGCCGTTCCGTCTTTATTGATGACGTAAACATCTCGGTTGCCGCCCGTTGGGCTGTCAAACGTGAGATGCGCGCCGTCCGGAGACCATGTTGGCTTGCCCTCGATTTTGCAAACTTGAGAACAAGGCCGTGATGTCAGTTTCCTGACGTTTGCGCCGTTACTGTTCATGATTGCAATGCCGGTTGCGCTGGCGGCGTAGTCAGTGTAAACGAAAGCGATTTCCAGCCCGTCCGGCGATACGGCAGGCCAAATTGAATACGACAAGCCGTTTTGAATCCTGTGTTCGCTTGACCCGTCCGCGTTTATGACATAGATGGCGTTGTCGCCGTCTCGGGTGGTGCCGAATGCCAAATGCTTGCCGTCGGAGAACCATGAAGGCATGAAGTCTTGTCCGGGATGCGCGGTGATTTGGAGAACACGGTTGCTGCCTGCGACGAGCATGTAGATGTTTTCGCAATAGCCGCCGCACTCGTCCGCATAATCTCCCGTCCTCCAAAAAGCAATCCAATCTTGTTCTGGTACGGTGATTTGGGAAGAGCCGTAAACGCCGTTTGCGTCTGCGGTAATCGTCGTCGTGCCGGCATCTTGGGCAGTAACCAGTCCGGATTGGTCTACCGTTGCAACGGCAGGATCCGAACTATTCCATGTAAACGCGGCGTTCGTTACCGGGTAGTTGTTGGCATCGCGGGCGTACGCGGTCAGCCGTAGCGTATCTCCTGCTACCGGAATAGTCGCTTGTTCGGGTACGAGCGCGACAGAAACGATCCGTTGTGTGACGGTAAGGTCTGCTTGCGCGGACGCCGATCCCGCAGTAACTCTGACCGTGACGGTTCCATTTCCGCGGGCAGTTGCAAGGCCGGTTTCGTCAATCGTCGCGACATTGTCATCTGGCGAAAACCAGTTGACCCTCGCATCGGTTATCGGATTTCCGTTAGCATCGCGTGCGTCTGCGATAAAGCGCAGCGTATCTCCAAGCGCGAACAGCGTGGTTTGCCGGGGTGTAAGGGTTATGCCGGCAGCTTGCTGATTGACTTCAATTGATGCGCGTCCCGACACAGTTCCAGCAGCGGCCGTAATTACCGCAGGTCCGTTTCCGCGGGCCGTTGTAAGACCCACCTGATTAATCGAAACAATGTTTGTGTCAGAAGAAGCCCAGGAGAAGATGGCGCCCGAAACAACGTTGTTTTTTCTGTCTCGCGCTTGAGCGGTAAGCTGAGTCGATTCTCCTAGCGCAGATAGCTGTGCGTTCTGCGGAGATACGATGACAATCGCAATGTTTTCCGGTTCGGTGGGATTATCGGCGCAGCTTGCAGTAAAAACGCTGAGCGCCGCCAGCGTTGCGGTAAAAGTGAGTTTCCTGTTCACCTTCGCCTCCTTTGTGGCTAGAGTTCGTTTTTACCGATATCAACCTGCTGCCGCTATTATACCATACCTTGAAGAGTATCGCAACATAACGTCGGAAAGCAAAAAAAATGGCTTGAATGAGGCGGGCTATTCCCCGAATGATATATCAATAGTTACCGCGTCTCCGCCATCATGTGGGTATGAAATCTTCACATCATCGGGCTTGAACGCATGTTTAAGCTTTTTTGCGATCTTCTGGGCAAGTTGGTTTTCGGTCGTGGTGACGATGAGAGAGCTGCCGTGAAGCTTTATTTCGATGACGCGATCAAGCGGATCCTTTTCTTGGGCTTGGCGGTCGGCGTTGCGGATGAGTCCGCCGAGGTCTTCGATGTATTTCTCCGGGACGCGGTGTATGCGTATTTCTCCTTCATATTGTTTGTGTTCGATCATTTCGCAGGCAGGACAGGTGACGAAACGGACCGGCGTGTCCTTTTTTTCCAGATGTTTGTACAGATCGAGATAGCGATGCCAGGATTTTTTGTAGTAGGAAATGCCGCAACGCCGGCAAATCAAAATGCCTTTTGCTCCCTTGCTGAATTCTTGTTGTGCCTTTTTTGACTTGGGAAGCTTTACGTTGAAGGCGTCAAATCTTCTCTTGGTTGCCATACCATTATTGTACCGCTGCTTGAGTAAATAAAAAAGGCCGCGGACCCTTGGCCGCGGACGCACTAGACACGCTCTAGGACATCTGCACTAATTTGGCGTAGCTGATTGCCGGAATACTCGCGAGTTCCCGTTCGAGTTGTAAAGCGGCAGCAGCATTAGTTTCTTTGGAGAATGAAAGGCGCAGAATGTTGATCGCTTCTCCTACGGCGCTGCTGTTGTTCGTCATGGAGTCGATATTGACCCCGTATTCGCCGAGCGCTGTCCCAACCTTTCCGATGATGCCGGGGACGTTCCTGTTTCTGTAAAAAAGCATCCACTCGCCGAATTGGGATTCAAGGGGGCAGCCGTCTATTGAGGAAACGCGCGGTTCTATTCCATCCCTTCCGTCATGCAGCATGCCGGTGATTTCCATTTTTCCGACATCCCTTTTATCTGCGTTCTCGAGGGTAATCTTTATGTGGTTTCCCGATTGCGCGGTCGTTTCGATGCGCAGCGACACATTGATGCCGTATGCTTCTGCAATGATAGGCGCGTTTACGTATGCCAGTTTTGTCCTGTCTTCTTCTCCGTTGGGTATTTTCGTCGCAAGCAGCTCTTCCATCAGGGTTCTGGTAAGAAGATTTTGGACGACAGCCGCCTGCGGCTGCGATATGCCGGATACAGCGATGGTTGCTGCCGAGGGCCGGAAAGGCGTTATGGAAGCGAGGAGCTTCATGAGGCGCTTGCCAAGCTGCAGGTATGGCTGGAGCTCGTT
>MHXH01000023.1:35100-53191 GCA_001824435.1 Parcubacteria group bacterium RIFCSPLOWO2_01_FULL_48_18 | reverse complement strand
GCGTTATTGATTTTATCAAGCGTAAGGTAGCGGATGATATTTTCTGCAGTTTCAATTGCGATAGCTTTTCGCGCTTCGCGCGTGGACCCGCCGGTATGCGGCGTTGCAATTACGCGCGGATGCGCGATAAGAGCTAGGCTTGTAAGAGTGAAGTCTTCCGGCGGCTCTTTTTCAAATACGTCAAGAGCGGCGCCGAGCAGCATGTTATTGTTAAGGGCCTCAAGGAGCGCAGTTTCATTTACAACTCCGCCGCGCGCCGTATTGATGAGGTATGAACCGGGCCTGCAGTGTTTCAATGCCGCTGCCGAGATCATGCCGGTCGTTTCTGCAGTTTTCGGCACATGCAAGCTAATGAAATCCGCATTGGCAATAAGATTTTCAAGGGTGGCAAGCCGATCCACTCTTTGTTCTTTAAACCATTCGTCGTTTTTGTAGGGATCATATGCGAAAACCGTCATTCCGAGTGAGAGCGCCTTTTTGGCCAACGCGCTCCCGATTCTGCCGAGACCGACGATACCGAGTGTTTTGTCTTTCAGTTCCGTGCCGATATAGCGCGGCGGATTCCAGCGGCCGCTCTTAAGATCTGCGTTTGCCGGAATGATATTTCGAATAAGCGCTATCATAAGCCCAAGCGCATGTTCAGAAACGGCATTTGTGCTGGCCGCAGGTACATTGGTTACGAGTACCCCGCATTCGGTGGCCGCCTCGATATCGATATTGTCGACGCCTATTCCAGATCGGGTGATAATTTTAAGGCGAGAAGAAACTGCCAGCAGCTCTCTGGTAACTTTTGTTTTGCTTCTGATAATAAGCGCGTCGTATCCGGGTAGGATGCGCAAGAGTTCTTCGGGATTAATTTCGTTGCGTACGTCTACGGTAAAATCTTTTTCGCGCTGCAGCAATTCAACCCCGGCCGGCTCTAATCCGTCGGCGATAAGGATTCGGTATTTTGGCATGCGAGCCCCGCTCTAAAAGTCAGTTTTCAAATTCCTGCATTAACTGTAGTGCGTTTTGTCTTAAAAATCAACGGAGGTACATACTTTTGAGTTTTGAGGTTTCATTTTTTTTGAATCACCTTAACAATTCCATTGTTAGCGTCCACCTCTACAAAATCGCCGTCTTTTAGAACTTGCGTAGCGATTTTGGTGCCGATGATGCAGGGTTTGTTCAGCTCTCTGGAAATGATCGAGGCATGCGAGGTTATCCCGCCCTCATTGGTCACAAAGGCAGAAGCACGCCGCATCAATGGCACGAAATCTACGGAGGTCATAGTAGTAACAATTACGTCCCCGTCCTGAAATTTGTCAAAGTCGGCGCTCGACAAAATAATTCTCGCTAACCCCCTGACCATTCCTCTGTTGGCGATCACGCCCCCTATTGTGTTTTTGGCAGATCCCCCCGCGGCCTGTTCCGACTTCCGCCCTTCGATTTCTGGAATAAATCCAGCGACCTCTTCTTGCTTCAAAAGGCGGTACCCCAGGACGTTGTTATCAAAGACAACCCCTGTCCAGGTTCGTCTTTCTAGTGCACGCAGAACCTCTTTTTGTTTGCCAAAATATAGGCGCGATATTTCGTCCGGGGTTAATTTCCAGCACTCGCGCCAATCCGCCAACTCATAGCGCGCGGCTATCTTTTTGAAAAGAGGCCTGTATGCCAGACTTGCCTTGCAAAAGACGTATTTTCGATACTCGTTCAAGAAGGTCCCGACTTGCAAAGCTCTGGCAATTTGCCGAATTTTTGGAGAAGTGATCTTTTTTAGGGCAAGTTGTGCACGCCGTACGCGTTCTTCGTGGGCCCCGGACAGTTGATCCAGTTCTTTTTTACAATCTATCAGCAGTAACGTCTTTAGCTGTTCGAGAATTTGCTTTTCGGACCATGGATCTTCGGTATAGCCAACTGGCACCGCGCCGTACTTTTTCTCATAAATTCTAAGTTTCGCGTAAATGTCGGGCGTTAAGACAATATTTTTCACGGCAATTTCCCTGCGTTGTATTTCTGCGCCGATAGTAAGCAATGCGAGCTGCGATTCGAGAAGGGGGGTGTGCCCACTGGGATACGTGATGTCCCCCACAAGGATATCGAGATCGTTTTGTGAGGCTTTCGGATTGCGCCGTTTTAGCCTCTCTAAAAGCAATGCCGACAGATGCCTGCCGATAGCGGTGGTAAGATATAATCCGGCGGCAAGATGGCTGGCGGCATCAACAAAGTTTTGAAAGTTCTTGTTGTTTTGCGATTTTTCTAGTTCAGCGCTTACTCGCAGAAGTACTTCTCCGTCCTTTTTATATTGCTCTTGCAGGGCCTTGAGTTTTTGTGGCGACAAACAAACTTCCTCTACAACCCGGTGGTATTCCTTCGTATTCTCTTGGTCGACAAAAATATAGACCTGTCGTCCCTCTTTGCAGACGATAAGGTGTTTCTTTGGCGCTACTCCATAACGTTCCGAATGCAAATAGTGGCCAACCACATCAAAACAGGCTTGGAAGAAAGACATATTCCGAGTAACACCGAGACGCCACCTGTTCTTATTGAGCACAGAAATTTTCGAGTTGTCGTCGGAAGAGGTCTTTCCCAAAACTCTCACCATTCCCTTATCTGTCCCTCGCTTACCGCTCGGGACCTCGCGCGGTTCTTTCTTTAAGATTCTGACAACGCCTCGCGCGGCCCTTCGGTTAAGCTCAGGGCCTCGCGCGGCCTTACGTTCTAAAATCTTTACAATCCCGCGCTCGGCATCCACCTCCACAAGATCGCCGTCTTTGAGCAAGCGCGTGGCTACCCTGGTTCCGATAACTGAAGGAATTCCGAGTTCTCTCGAGACAATGGCTGCGTGGGATATGATACCTCCTTCGTCGGTAATGATTGCCCCCGCCTTTTTACAAGCAAGTATCATTTCGGGGCCGGTTGATCCCGACACAAGAACGTCTCCATTCTGCATCGCGGCTATTTCTGCACTAAAATCGGTACTGGCGCTGAACTCAATTTTTTTAACTTTGCCCTTGTAGTATCCTTTATTGCCAATATGACCTTTAAGCCCAGTGGTTAATTCATCAACGGCTTGCAATTGGTTTAGTATTCTCTTCGCCTCGCCTCCCGTTATTTCCTCATCACCGGAAAACTTACCCCATACGACGGATTGTGATCGATCCGGCGCGCTTACATCTTCTTTTTTTAACAGAGCGACGAGCTCGTTGTATTTATACAGCGCTACGGGATACTGCAGGGGAATACGCCTCGAAACCTCATCAGTAAATGCGTCCAAAATACTGGGAGGATAAAGAATTTTATTCATTATTTCCCGTTGTTTTAGTTTCAGTCGTCCCATTGCTTCGGCTGTTTTTTTGATTTTCTCTATATCATACGCGTTATCATTTTCTTCAATGATGCGCGTTACCTCGTCAGTCAAATGATATTCTGTATAAAAGTAATTATAAAAAAATATCTGAAGCGCAGAAACGAGGTTAGAAAAGGCATCTGCCAGCTCTTCACTGCCAAGACTTGAAAGATCGCGCTTAGCAAGTTTGTTTATTTGCTTTTTATGTTCCTTGAGACATCCATAAACTTTTTTCTTATACGACTCAAAACCCCCAGTAAATAGCCGTAGGCCTTCTCGTGCAAGTTTCTTACGTTCTTCCTTTCCAACAAAGGTATAATAATCCTCGGAAGCATGGGCAAAAACAAAATCTCTGCTTGAATACCCGGCTGGATAGAAAATAGAAGCAAAAAGGAAAGACCCACCCACTTTCCATAAAAAGTCATAATTTTCCGAATTGATATGCTTCCATTTGAAGTCGCCATCTTTTTTCAATCTTCGGTCAAGAATCCTCACAATCCCGTTATTCGCGTCCACCTCTACAAAATCGCCGTCTTTTAAAACTTGCGTGGCGATTTTGGTGCCGATGATGCAGGACTTTTGAAGTTCTCTTGCCATAATCGCGGCATGGCAGGTTATTCCGCCTTCGTCCGTAATAAACGCAGCAGCTTTCTGCATTGCTGGAAGAAAATCAGGGGTTGTCATTGAGGACACCAAAATTTCCCCGTCTAGAAATGACGGAATCGCTTCTCTGCCCATAATCCGCCTCACGACACCTCGGACAATGCCTGGGTATGCAATCTCGCCAGTAAACCCATTCTTAATTCCGTCCATAGAAACACGTTCAATTCTGACATTGAATTCTTTTTCAATATCATCAATTGTTCTTTTTGTGAAAAGTTGAGCATTAGTATAAAAATATCCTCGTGCCCTCTTTTGTAGCTCGGCCAGTGAAGGGATATTTTCGGAATAAATTTCTTCCATCAACAGGAACGAAGCATATTTACCAAGGCGCGGAAATGCTTTTTGTAGCGATTTTCTAATAACCGCGTCGCTTCCGGAAGCAATCCCATCAGTTGTCACCCTTGCCTTCTTCAAAACCTCGAAATTATCTTTATCACCAGATAACAATTCAATAAGCCACCACACCGCCTCAAACCAAGCCCAAGAATCATTTAGTTGACGGATAAAGCCCTTCAGTTCTTTAAGCCCTAAAATATTCTCCTTGTCCCAGATTGGTTTTAACCTTGCTGTTCTTTGATAAAAATTATCAACAGTTGAGCGCACAAACTTAGAATCTTTAGCAACAAGGGTTGTGAGCTCCGATTTTATCCATTCAACCCCTGTTAAATCCATGTAGCAATTCACCGTATCATTTGTGCGCTCAAAGATGATGTACGGGTGTTTTGGTTGTTGTCTTTTTGTCCACTGACGCGGATCGGTGCTTTCTGCCCTGCACCAAGCTTCGATAAGAGGTAAACAAAAATCGCGAGCGAACACTTTTTCATAGAATGGCTTTTTAGCCAAAGGCGTTTGTCCTGATAGTGTTGTTATCGGTCTGCTTTGAACAATATAAAAGTTTCCTTTTTCCAAAGCCCACTCGACGTCAACCGGAAATCCATAGCGGTTTTCGATCTTAAGGATGAGTTCGGAGAGATTTAAAATCTGCCCTTTGGCTAAGACCTGTTTTGAGCCTTCTGTTTCTGATAATGCTTGCCAAGTATTGCCGCCTTGGATGTTGCGATAAAGCGCTTTGATTTGGGCATTTACGTTAATGTCCGCGATTCTTAGCGGTTGTTTTTCTACAACATAGCTGTCCGGCGTTATCGCCCCTGAAACAATCGCTTCTCCCAGCCCGAAGCCGGCCTCAATAATGAGCTGGTTGTAATCCTCGGTTACTGGATGCACAGAAAAAGCAATGCCGGATGCCTCGCTTTCAACCATTTTCTGGACGACGACAGCCACCGAGATGTGCTGACCGTGCAATCCCTTTTCAAATCGGTAAAAAATAGCTCTCGGCGTAAAAAGAGACGCCCAGCATTTTTTTACATTCTCGAGTAAATTCTCTTCCGTTGTATTCAAATAACTTTCAAGCTGGCCGGCCCAAGCCGCGCTCGCGGAATCCTCCGCCGTAGCCGAGGATCGCACGGCTACGTATTCTGCGCCGAGTTTTTTGAAGAACTTTTTGATTTCGTCTGCTATATCTTTCGGTGTTTCTGCACCAAGAATAAGCGCTTTTATCTTCTCCGATGCGTTTTCTACGGTATGAATTTCTTTGTGGTTGACGGCACGGAGAATCGAATCAACCTCAACATCCAAATCTGTTTTTTCTAAAAATTTCTCAAATGCTACGGATAGAATAACAAAGCCAGGCGGAACCGGAATGCCCGCCCGTGTCATCTCGCCAAGCGATGCACCCTTGCCGCCAGCCAATTGGACGTCGCTCTTTGTTATTTCGTTAAAAATTCTAATAAACACTATTGTGCTCGTTTTAGTATTTTTACCACTCCTTTATTGGCGTCAACCTCAATGAGATCACCGTCCTTTAAAACCGAGGTTGCCACCCTCGTACCAATCACGCAAGGTTTCCTGAGTTCGCGGGAAATAATCGCCGCATGGCATGCTATTCCGCCTTCATCGGTGACGATTGCGGAACATTCCCGTAGAAGCGGCATCAGGGTTGGGCTGGATTGAATTGAAATTAAGATTTCCCCGATTTTCAGATTTACGCCTTCTCCGGTCGGGGTCAAAACAATTCGCGCGATTCCCTTTACTTTTCCTAAAAAAGCAGATTGGCCATGAAGCTGAATGCGTCCCTTTGTATCTAAAGAAAGGTTTTCCAGTTTTGCAATGATTGCGATCACGTTTTTTTCGCTGACCCACGAAACCGATTCTTTGCCATTCAGGTCTTGATACATAAATCTGAGTTTTTTATTCCGGTTCAATCTTCTTTCGTGTAGTGCCTCGGCTTTTCCATCTATGAGTTCGTGCAGCGTAATAAGGTCCAGCGACTCGCCGACATCATGCACGCCCAGAGATTTTAGCCGGTCTTTAGCAAGCGGGAGGACGATCTTGTTTGTCAGGCTCGGGTAATACGAAATCATCCGCAATTTTTCTGCCAGATAACACAGGCCTTTTGCATTAATTTCATGGTCGTTGATGATAGTGAACACCTGATGCGGGAGAACGGTTGCGTAAAGCGCTACGTCAATCAGAAAATCCATTGCTGCTGGTAAATTTTTAAACGCGGCTGGGCCTCTCTGAAGAATCCTGGCCGCCTTCTCATTTAAGAGAAATCCCTTTTTAAGAGAGTTTTTAATATACGGCCTCCTGGTTAAAATTAGGTTTTTCAAATTGTCTTGAAATTTTCGGAGCTGTTCTTTGACTCGATATGAGCGGGCAACGCTTGGATTCTCCTCAATAAACAAAACGTCCTGCATCACCGCTTTAAAAAGATTGCGCATCCGTTTCGAGTTATACCATGCTTGCCATGTTGAGGCGCCAAAAAGCGTGAAGGGGCGCGTTAAGTAGTGCACCCAGTGCCTTTTTGGGTCGTAAAAAGGTTGCTTGAGCATGTTATTGATAACCGCCGTGCCCCTTAAGCATCGTTCTTATAATGAACGCCGTGGCGTCTTGTATATTCCTCTGCGAGTTCTTTGATTTTCTCTAAGTCCAAAGTCATAGTTTCGCCTGGTAAGCGGCTGGGGTCGTCGAAGTTCACACTTACCTTCCTTTCGCCTTGTTCATCGGTTTCTATAATTACATTGAATGCCTCCGACGGCCTGAAGGCGCCGCCAATTTCTTCGAGGCGCTCAAAGCCGCGCTTGATCTGATTCTCCCTGTTTTTGCGGATAAGACATTCTTGCAGGAATGGTTCCATTAGGCCTCCATGGCTTCCGGCAACATAAAGAATCCTTGAGCCGTCTTTCAGCTCCTCAACCAGTCTAAGATAGTTGTCGATAAAGAAAGCAAAGCTGCCGGCAATCTCTTGATTGAATTCGGCGGTCCCTTCCATGGTTAGAACTCTATCGACGCAGGCGGTTTGAGCCTTGTGTGACGCTTCGGCTTTTTGTTCGTCAGAAAGCGCCTCGAAGTCAGCAGGGAGTTGTGAGTTATAAAATTCTATCCAATCGAATGGCGGTGGGGTTTTGAGGCTTTCCGGATTTAATATTTGTCTTGCCCGCGTTGCATATTTCTTTTGAAGTCTCCCGGCCCGAAACAATTCTTCTATGTATATATCAGCGGTTTCGAGGGAGCGAGGCGGCCTTAATGACTCCTTCGGTTTGAATGGGCTACCCACTGCCTTTCCTCCACTAACTTCCGGGAGGGCAGCCTCTCCGGCTTTTTGCCTCGTAACCGTCCTGCCATAATCGGTGAGTTCGCCGTCTTTAGTTCTTTCTCCGTGACGAATGACCTTGAGGATCAAAAGAACCTTCCTACCCGTTTCTTTCGCTTCTCCTTTTTCAAATTTAGGAGCTTGTTCTGACATATTCTACTTATATTAAGACCCCTTCTGAACTTTTACAATGCAGACGGGTAAAAAAATAGACACGCAAGGCGTGTCTTAATTAAAATCCTTCAATTCTTTCCTCGCGAAAGCGCATTCTGGCGGTCTCTTCATGCAGATAATCCGGTAGATAGACAGGGCGGCCGTCGAGCTCTACGACTCCGCCGGCGCAAACTCCGTCGAGATTCTCATATTCTTCGAGAAGTTGTACGCAGAGAAGCGCTTCCTCTTTTGATTTACGCAAAATTGCGCGGGCAAAGCGGGTAACGATATTCCATTCTTTGGACGACCAGTTTCTTTTTCCGCCTGGGTCTGTTGCCGTCATTGCCCCCCCCTTGTATGCGGAGCTAAAGTTATGTGGAGCTAATAGTATGGTATACCGAAGTTGTTTTTCGTGTCAATGGCGAACTGGGGGAACTGTGGCAATTAGAGAAACCTTTTTACCCGTCGCATAAACTGCGGCCACGATGATATGCGGTTGATGCCGTGGGGGAGCTTTGTGAAAACGCTATGAGGATCCAGAAGGAATTTTTGGCGGACCGATGGAAGGCCCTTGAGAACGCTTAGCCGATCATCCAGAAAAACTTCTAAACCGAGGCGCTTGGCAATGCGTTCCTTGTATTCGTCGCGCCCGACGAAGAAAATTCTTTCTTGCGGGAAGGAATGAAAATGAGCAGCAAACCATTGTCTTGGATAGTGGCGGCCGGCCTCCCTCCGTGAAATGACGTATACGTCGGCTCGGGAGGATAGGTATGTAAACCCTTTAATGGCCCCGGCTACCGGCGGGAGCGCGAGCGTTGCCTTGCCGTAGATGTGGCGCTGGAGTTTTTCATAGTTGTGGCGAGACATTATTTTTTTGAGCACGACGCCGTGGGTTTCATGCGGGCGTATGCAATATCCGAGCCGTTTCGCCAGCCGTACCTTCATATCGGTAAAATCGATAAGGACGCCATCGATGTCTATTCCGATTTTTGTCCACAGAAACGCATTGCTTTTCTTAGGCGCGTGCTTCATATTATATCCAGTATATCGTGTTTCTTGAAAATGAGAAAAGGAGCAGAGAAATGACCAGGAAGGATTCTTTGAAAGAGAGAGCGCAGAATTTACTGCCAAGAATTCGTGGTCGGCCGTACATGCTGGAATTAACCGGTTCGCCGTCGTCGGGCAAAACCACGATTAAAAAGATCCTCGATACGTTTTACCGCCGCTGCGGATTCCGCGTGGCAGTGCCGCTTGAAGGCGCAGAGGCCATCCGGCACATTTCCAGAAAAACGCATCTCTACAACGTGCGGACCGGCATCTACGCGCTTAAGAACCTGATTGATTATTCGGTGAGCGGTAATTATGATCTCGTGATTTTCGATCGGTGTCTTTTCGATGCATTCGGCTGGATGCGGTATTGGTACGAAAGGGGAGACATTGACGAGGCGCGGATGGTCATGCTGCAGCAGTTTTTTACAAGTCCCCAGTGGCTTTGCCTTATTGATGCGGCATTTGTGATTGTGGCTGATCCAGAAACCGTGGAGTCTCGGGAACAAGAGATTAATATTCTGGACGAAGACGGAGAAACCACGAATTCTAATAATATCCTGCGCTTGATTCGAATTTTCGGCGGCATGCAAAAAGAATTTTTTGCGAAAGGCGCTCCCATGCAATTTATCGATACCTCGGACTTGCCGAAGAGGGAGATGGCTCGAGTTGTTCTCGGTCAAACCCTTGACTTGCTGGAGGCGGCGCATGGAAACCGATAAGAAACAATCCCGCGATTCGTTTAAAAATTTGACGCTTGATGGCATCTCTCTTGTGACTTTCTTGCGGTTGGCCCTGAAACAGCTTGTGCATTCCGTCGATCCGGAGCATCATGAGGTATTTTTGACAAGGGACACGAGAAAGCTTCACGCGCTCTTTTTTGGATTACGCGAGCGGTATCAAAACACGTTTTCCGTTTTAAAGAAAATGAATTTTTATAACCAGGGAGCATTTCCGTATAGCGGCGGGTTACGAGAAGCACTGGAGATTCTTTTGCTGTCCGGTGGATTGTTGTATATTGAAGACGCTATGGCGATAAAGTGGTATCCGGATTCAAAACAAGCTATAGACGCGGATTTAAATAAGCTTCTAGGCGACGAGGAGAATTTGTGGCTGAATTTTGGCGGATTTGTTTTTGAACTTGAGGCACTTATCGTTCCTTCCCCGATTAACGGAAGACTTCCCGAAGGATTGAGATGAAAATAAAACCCCGGTTCTTGTCATTTGACGGATCGGGGTATTTTGATCCTCCCGGGGGATCATAAACCCCGGCCTTCAGGCCGTTCCTTGACTAAAGGTTAACCTCTCCGTTATACTGCTTTCAGATTTCAATTGACAAGCGAATAAAGGAGGAGTTCGTGGACGAAGTCAAGCCCCATGTTTTACCAACTGCCAGCCGAGAATCGCAAAAAAACCCTTTCGTTATTGACAGTTTACATGTTCATGGTGAACCGTATACCGAAGAAGAGCTTAAAATTATTCTTGGGGCAATCCTGGATAGAATTGATACCCCTTTTAAGACAAGCCAGCCGGCAAGAAAGAACATCCTCATTGATTTGTTTGGACCTTTTAAGGCCGGTAAAGATACAATAACCGAAAAATTCGATCTGTTGTTCCGTAGAATTGGCTTCAATGTATTCTGTCCGCCCGAAACAGCGGAAAGTTACGATATTCGAACCAAAACAACCGCCGATATTCTTCTCACCCAGGCAAAGCATCTGGCCGAAATACAACAACGGCTGATCAACAGGGCATATGATCGGAACTATCATTTGGTAATCACCCATCGCGGCCTTATTGACGAACTTTACTGGTATAACCGCTGGATGCGCGAAGGCCGTACAACCGCCGAATATTACAACAATGTCAGAAATTTCATATTCCAATTACTCCGCCATGATCTTGTTGACGCTTTTATATTTCTGACGTGCTCACCAGAAACCTCTCTCGCGCGTGAATATAAAGGCTCACTAATTCAAACTCGCGGATCAAACATGACTGAAACGGTCCTGCGGCAAGCTCGGGATATTTTCGATGAAGTGTTAGCCGACGTAAACAAGAACGTTCCCGGCCTGCCAATATTTCATGTGGATACGACTGATCTAACAATCGAAGACGAGCAACGGCGAGTACTTCAACTCATTCTTCCCACAATATGCGCCAGATTCGGCGTATCGCCGGCAGATTTTATTCCTTCTTCTCTTACGTTACTTAGAAAAGAATCGTCGCTCATTCCAGTTTTCAACGAACAGCTAAAATTAAGAGGCCGTCCAAAAGAAGATGTCGAGTCGTGCGGCTGGCTATTTGGCGGCGAAACGACGCAGAGCGACATCTATCTTAATCCTCAACCCGAACAAAAAGACCGCAACGGAATATTTGAAGAGGTAGTTATCGTGCGGGAAGAAAACGGAAAGTTCAGCTACGCTTATAAAAGCCCGTCAAGAAACAGCATTTTGTCTCATAATGTTCCTTTGAGATTCGATAATATCGTCGAAGGACAGGTTCAAAAGCTCCTGGCGCAATATCCTGCAATTCTCCGATTCAAAAAATCCAGACGCAGCTATTTTCTTGATCCCGGATTGTTGAAATACGGAAATGATAAGATTGTTTTGCACATTGACACGATTGAAGGATTTGGAGACTACACCGAAATTAAATCAGTTGGCTCTCCGCGTCGAACCCATACCAAAGAACTTTTTGAGCTGGCAACCCGGCTCGGTTTCAGCCCGGCAGACATTATCGAAGGGAATTACCTTAGTTTGGCATTGGCCCGAGACAAAGAAACGGCGCACGCATGAAATGCGCCTTTTTTTAACCATGCCCGCGACTCTCTGTCCATTTGGAGTTAACCCATTTTTTAAAAAAACCGCATCTGGTATGCGGTTATGCTTTTTTAGATTCGGCGATGCCGAATTTTTCATTTATCTGCTTCGTTTTGATTCTTCTGTATAAAACCGTAAGAATGAATGCCAATGCTACAAATCCGATGAAAACATACAGATTATGTGGCGGCTGGAAATACCTCTCCAGGGCCGGCCCAAGAAGAAAAACGCCTAGTACCGCAAGAAAGGGCCACATAGCCGAGCGGCGGTACGCTTCAAAAATTTCTTGTTCCGCGCTTGCATGCCGCACAGCTGTTTCTGTAGTTGTTTCCGGAAAAGCCTTTGCGCAATAAGAACAAAAGCGCGCCCCGTCAAACCATGGTTGGGACTTGCTGCATCCTGCGCAGGATATAGAAGCCATGATCCCTCCTGTCCGAAGCGACAATTTCAATAAGCCATTAGCAACTATACTATAACTACGGAGAGCGTCAAGACGTTGAAGTTGCCAGGGGGTATGTAATTTTCCAGCAAAATTAATCTCGTTGGGGTTTAGAGCGCTTGCTCGTATGTTTGCCTTTTGCGTATCAGCCTGTATTTGTTTTGATCAACTAGTATTTCTGCCGGTTTTCGGCGGAGGCCGTAGTTTGACGACATAATAAATCCGTAGGCGCCTGTATCCAATACGGCAAGAAATTCACCCGGCTTCATCAAGGGGAGCGAAATGCGGTTGGCAAAGAAATCCGCGGATTCGCAAATGGGGCCGACAACCGAGGTGAGTTGTTTGGGGCGGCTTGTCGCCTGAAGAGGGACGATACGGTGCGTCGCGCCGTAGAGCGCGGGTCGAATGAGATCGTTCATGGCCGCATCGATGACGGTAAAATGATTGCCGTAATTTTCTTTGGTATATAATACTTTGGCAAGAAGGATGCCGGCGCCGGCAACAATGCGCCGGCCCGGTTCAATGACCAGGGTGAATTGCGGATAACGCTTGAACAGGCGCGCGGTAGGCTCGAAATATTTTTTTGCGTCGAATGTTTTTTGATGACGGTAGTCGTATGGAAATCCGCCGCCAAGGTCAATGTACTGTATTGCTGCCCCCTTGGCATTCAGCGTGAGGGCGATTGAGATGAGCCTTGCCGCCAGCAATTTTCTTGTATCCGGATTTTCAATTTGGCAGCCGATGTGCGCATTGATGCCGACGAGACGCACATACTTTGATTGTTTAATGAATTCGAATATGCGCAGAGCGTTTTGGGGGCTGACTCCGAATTTGTGCTTTTTTTCTCCTGTGGCAATATAGGCATGAGTTTTAAAGCGGATATCCGGATTAACCCTGATGGAAACATCAATCTTTTTTAAGAGTGTGCGCGCCAATTTTTTAATGAGCGCCGCTTCCTGCAGCGACTCCACGGCAATATAACGGCACCCTTTTTGTATCGCGAACGCGAGCTCTTCGGAAGACTTGCCCGGGCCGGTGAAAATAATGTCTTTTCCGCGCGCTCCGGCTTTCGTTGCGGCCCGCATTTCTCCTTCCGAGTCAACATCAAAAGAACAGCCCTCGCGTTTGAGGATTTTCAAAAGTTCCACGTTCGCATTGGCTTTTACTGCATAGTGGATCCGGCCGCCTATTCCTTTAAGTGCATGCGCGAATGAGCGGTATTCTTTGACGATTGACTCTTTGGAGTATGCGTAAAGAGGTGTCCCGAATTTCTCGGTAAGCTTTTTGATCTCGACATTCTCCATATAAAGGGATTCATTTTTGAATCGGATCATCGTTATCACTATATCGTAAGCCGGCCGCGTTAGCAATTTCTTTCAGAAGCATATTAAAAATGCCTGCCGAGAAGCAGGACTTAAACGTCTTGGGTCGTAGAAAGGCGGGGCGGCGTACATTCTTTTGTTTCTAGCAGTGCCCCCTCCGCTTCCTTTAGGCTTTCGATATACAGGCGGACCCGGCCTAGGGCCTCCATGTCTTCCTTGAATAGCGTTATGAGATTTAGAGAAGGCGCCGGAGCGTTGGTGAGGTTTGGCATCGGTAGATCGTCCGCCTTTTGCGCGGTTTGAAAGAGATCGCGAGCACCCTCTTGAATCTTTTTATGCCGCGCAATGAGGTTTTGGCCGACCGCTAGGAGTAGATCGTGCATTGTTTTGGGGATTGCATCAGCCAAGCCGCAGGCCGTTAAGCACTCGCCAAGGACATGGTAATACGTCTTAACCGCCTCGTTGTGCGTCTGAATAAGGGTATTAATGTCAGTTATGGCCTCGAAGCTTATCCATTGGTCCATGATACTGGCTTGTCTGTTTAGATATCTGTAGTCGATGGCATACAATAATCTTGATAGTCCCCATGCAATGCCTAAAAATGCAGTAGTTCTAAGAAAGGTGATCGTGCATTGTAGCAGAGACGGTGCTGAAACAATGGAGAGTACGCCAAAGACTGGTAGACCATAAAACAGCACGATTTTTCTGAAGAGGCGTTCCAGGCCCAAGGTTTTTTGAAATCTTTGGTGAAGTCTTCGGCGATGAAAATGGAAGCGGAACAAAAATTCAGTTTCTTCTTCAAAGGCTAGGGGTTTGGGACTCTGCGATATCCATGGGTCAGGATGTGCTTTGAAAAGTAGGTCTTTCAACCGTCGCGGATCTTTTAAGAATTGCTCGGCAGTATGCTGCGGCTCGGGAAACGCCAGTTCTTTAGCCATTGATTTCCCTTCTATTAAAGCAGGTTCAAGTAGCTGTGATTATTATAGCATGGCATGTTGAGGGGAGCAAGTTCATGTTTATTTGTCATTGATTCACGATCGTGAATTGATTGACAAAAATGACACTCTGAAATAAATACTTGAAATAAATACTTGACAAACAGATTTCTATTTGCTAAGATTGTACTATTGTTGATTTTTAGACCTATTATGCGATTATTCGCAGATATCGCGCTCCGGTCGAAATTAGTTTCTTTATAGAAAACTATTCCTTCATATGGTAACAATAGTTATGAAGTTCGGCGGATCCTCGATGGGTTCGTCGGATTCTATAAGGCAGTGCGCTAAAATTGTTTTTCGGGCTAAAGCCAAAAACCGCCTTTTTGTCGTGGTATCTGCACTGGGAGGAGTTACGGATGAACTCATACGTCTTATCGATCTGGCACGCAGCCAAAAACCGAAGCTTATCGCTTCGCGTCTGAATGCGATCGAGCGGCGCCACAAGGAGGTGTTAGGCGGTCTTGTATCTTCGGCGCATGCGGCGCGCGTATGGGAGGAAGAATGCGCGCCGCTCTTTAAAAAACTGCGATATATTTTGACCGGTATTAGTTTTGTGGGAGAGGTGGCTGAAAAGTCCTACGCGCTTATCTGTTCGTTCGGAGAACGCATCTCGAGTATCCTTATGTTTCATGCGCTTGTCGCGGCAGGAGTGCGAGCCGAGCATGTTCTGGCGCAGCGCCTCATCAGAACAGACAGTAATTATAAAGACGCAACCGTCGATTACAAAAAAACGAGGGGCTATGTAAAACGGATTGCCGCACCGCTTCTTGCGAAGGGTATTGTGCCGGTTATCGGCGGTTTTATCGGTAAAGACACCAGCGGCGACATTACGCTTCTTGGCCGCGGCGGAAGCGATTATACCGCTTCAATCGTTGCGGCGTCGCTGGACGCAGATTCGGTTGAAATCTGGACTGATGTAGACGGCATTATGTCTGCCGATCCGCGCCTTATTGAAAAACCGGCGCTCTGGAAGGAGATAGATATTCAAGTGATGGCAGAGATGGCCTACAGCGGGGCAAAGGTGCTTCATCCGAAGACGATTGTGCCCGCGATCCAAAAACACATCCCCATCTATATCAAGAATACGTTTCGTCCCGAGACCAAGGGAACAAAAGTGGTGGAGAGCGTTACGCCGGGACTTCGTGGCATCGTTGTCGATGCAAATCAAGTATTGCTTCATTTGACCAATGCGAGTATGCTTGAGGGCGTCGGTTTTATTCATGGTGTAAGTGAAATTTGCGCCCGCCACGGCGTACCGATTGACGTATGCGCGACCTCGGAAGTTTCTTTTACTATCTCGATACGAAAAGAAGATTATACGCCGAAGCTCTATAAGGATCTGTCGAAAATCGCCGGCCTTGAAGTGTATGAGGCGGTAGCGAAGGTGTGCGTGATAGGACGGGGGATTGCGCGCAATGCGAATATCCTTGCCAAAATAGCGGCCGCGCTTAAGGAGTATCAGCTCTATGCGGTTTCCTGCGGCGCATCGTTTAATAATATTACGCTGATTGTAGAAAGAGCCCGCGCAAACGATATTTTGAGATTATTGCACAACACGTTATTCCCAAATCCCAAATCCTAAATCCTATATTCTAAATCCTCATTATGTTGAAGCTTGGCATAATTGGATACGGTAAGATGGGAAAGTTAATCCATGGTTTGGCCGAAAAGAGGGGATTTGAGGTTGTAAATATTGTTGACGTCGATAGGGGCGGTGTTGGCAAAGGAGCTGACGTGTATATTGATTTTTCCGTCCATTACGCGGTGCTTAATAACATTACGTCGTGTTCGAGCCTTGGCATTCCTTTGGTAATTGGAACAACTGGCTGGGAAAACGACAGAGAGAAGGCAAAACAAATTGTAGAAGAGAGTAAGAACCGCGTGATTTACAGCAGCAATTTTTCCCTCGGCGTGAATCTGTTTTGGCAGGTTGTGTCAGTGGCGACAAAGTTATTCGGCGCATTTCCTGAAGAATACGACGTGATGGTTCATGAATTGCATCACAAAAATAAAGTGGATAGCCCCAGCGGCACCGCTAAAGAGCTAGCCCGGATTATTACAGAATTGCATCCAAAAAAGAAAAAACTATGCGTGGATGCGCTCAATCGAAAAATCGAACCGGAGGAGTTGCATGTGACTTCCACGAGAGGGGGCAGCATTCCCGGAACGCACAGCGTTGTATTCGACGGCGACAGCGATACGATCGAGCTTACGCATACGGCGCGCAGCCGCGAGGGGTTTGCGCGAGGCGCGCTTTTGGCCGCGGAAAAAATTCGAAATCTTCCGCCCGGGTTTTATCAATTTAAAGACATATTGGGCCGTCCCGAATTTCGTTAATTTTCCGGTTCGTGCGGCCGGCAAGTTGATAGGTTTGTGGCGCGCCGCGAAATCATATGAATCTTGAAGGTACGTTTACGGCGATCGTAACGCCGTTTCACGAAGACGGTTCTATTGATTACGATTCGTTTGCGCGTTTGATCGAAGATCAGATAAAAGCGGGAATTTCCGGTATAGTGGTGTTGGGAACCACCGGAGAAAGCCCGACTATTTCTCCGGAAGAACACAATCGTGTTATTAAATTTGCGATTGAGAAAGCGGCGAAGCGAACGCTCGTTATTGCGGGAACCGGCAGCAATTCAACCGATGAGGCGATTGAGTATTCGGTAAAAGCAAAAGAAGACGGCGCCGACGCGCTTCTTCTCGTTTCCCCTTATTACAACAAACCAACTCAAAAGGGGCTCTATGAACATTTTAAGAAGATCGCCGATTCGGTTGATCTCCCGCAGATTATTTACAACATCAAAGGACGGACTGCGGTGAACGTTGAAACCGATACGCTGATGAAACTGGCAGAACATAAAAATATCGTTGCCGTAAAAGAAGCCAGCGGCGATATCAGCCAGATGATGGATGTGCTTATGCGCGCGCCAAAGGATTTTACGGTTATTTCCGGAGACGACAACATTACGTTTCCTCTCATGTGTCTCGGGGGAAAGGGAGTGATTTCGGTGGTTTCGAATATTGTTCCGGCTGACGTGATTGTGATGGTTAATGCGGTGCTGCGTGGCGATTTCGATGAGGCTCGCAAGAAGCACTTTGAACTTTTGCCGCTTATGAAAGCGTGCTTTATTGAAACTAATCCCATTCCGATTAAAACCATGCTGGCGATGCAAGGAAAGATAAAAGAAAGTTTTCGGCTGCCAATGTGCGCGATGGAAGCGGGAAATAAAGAAAAACTGCGGTCAATTTTCTCTCGCTATCAATCGAGGAAATGAGAATCAAGTTTACCAAAATGCATGGAGCGGGGAATGATATGATTATGATTGATAATCTGCGAGGCGACATTGCCCTTACCGACGTACAAGTGGAACGATTATGCGATCGCCATTTTGGGATCGGCGCTGACGGTTTGATCTTGGTGGAGAAGAGGGGCGGCGGATCGGATTGCTATATGCATTATTACAATAGCGACGGCACCTTGGCAGAAATGTGCGGGAATGGAATACGTTGTACCGCGGATTTTTACCGGCGGCTCACCGGTTTTCCTAGAAACGCGTTACGAGTCGGGACTACCGCAGGAATAAAAGAAATTTCAATACGCGGAGAAAATGTAGAGCATGTTCGGAAACCCTTTTTCGTAGCGAAATCTCTTCTCCGTTCGAGCGAG
>MHXH01000023.1:0-35084 GCA_001824435.1 Parcubacteria group bacterium RIFCSPLOWO2_01_FULL_48_18 | reverse complement strand
AGGTTGTATCCTATGGATACGCCGAGGAGGAGCGACGAAGCCGTAGCCGACCCTTCGATAAACTCAGGGTCGTCCTGAGTAGAATCGAAGGACGAACGAAAGAGATTGCAGCAGAAAAGGGGGTTTCCGGACATGCTCTGTATTCGGTGAATATGGGGAAGCCGGTTTTTGAAAGCGGAGACTTTCCGGCTGATACGGTTACTGCGGAGGGGTTAACACTTCACTGCGTTTCGATGGGAAATCCGCATGCAGTTGCGTTTGTAGGTGATACGGATTCGTTTGGACTTGAATCTATTGGTTTGCGCGTCGAGCGCAACAAGATTTTTCCGCGCGGCATCAATTTTGAAATTGCGCAGAAAGCCGCTGACGGCAAAATAAAAGCGCGTGTCTGGGAACGAGGCTGCGGTATTACGCTGGCATGCGGCAGCGGCGCATGCGCCGTATATGCGGCTGCAAAGAAATCCGGCATGGTTTCCGGCGCCTGCGAAGTTGCGTTCCCGGGCGGGACACTTATGATTGAAGAGGACGGTGAAGGAAATTGTATCTTGATCGGCCCGGTGGAAATCGTGTTTTCGGGAGAAACTGAGGTTTAAAAGTATAAGTATTAGGACACGCGATGTCCTCATATTGCGCAACTTCGGGACATCGCATGTTCTTTCTACATTAAACAATGGAGAGGCCTCGACATAATCATAATTTGGAGGATGATGATGTAAATAGTGGCGCTTTTGTTGCAGAAGGCGTAAATGTAGCGCGGACCATTAAAGATGAAAGAAATGATGAGGGCGAGCGTATGCGCGAAGACATTGAGGCGCAGGTGCGTAAGTTTGTTGCAGAACTTGAGACGTTGGAAAAACAGCCCCATATGTCTGATGAGGAGGTAAATGCGGCGGTGTCGGAAATATTTGGCCGCATTTTTAATGATGTGCTTGAGGAGGCGTTTGAAAGAGAGGGCATTGCATTGCCAGATGCGCGTGACGGAAAAACGGATAAACCGAGTGAAGAGACAAAGAAGAAAATTGCCGAGAAAATGACGGTACTCGTTCATGAAAAGACAAATGAATTTCTTAATGTCATAGTGGGACGAATATATGCGGAGTGTGGAGAGCCGGGAACATTCGGAGTTGTTAACGATGCTATTTCGTTGCTGTCCAAAGAGCCGTATAAAGCGCAGCCGCGAACACAGAAAAGTGATGATGCGCCGCCGGATGAAAAACTGATAGGTGTTGCGGCATATAATATTTTGAGCGGCAAGATTAAAATTTCTGACGTATACATGGAAGGACTTCAGCCGATACGTGTCATTTTTTCATTGGCGCGTCGCGGAAGCAGCGATCCGCTTGTAACCCTGCATCATGAGTTTATTCATTCCTTGCAGCATCATGCGCCCGAGAAAGTTAAAAACAGTTTGGTTACGATGTGTTGGTGGGACGCTGTTTCACTGGCTGCGATCGCGGCAGCCGGTGTTTTGGTGGGCGTCGGAGCCGGTCTGTCGTTATCCGTACTGAAAGCGGTAGAACTCGAGAAAAGAATAGGCATGGCAAGAGCGCGTTATTTATTGAATGAGGCGCAGGCGTATTTCGGTTCTGCGAGATATGCCCGTGATAGCGAAGCGCCCGATAGCGATACCTTAAAGAATCGTGTCAAGGATTCTTTTCCGCTTCCCAAATTTTCGGGTGCAGACGCAGAACTTGAGACGGTTGTCGCGATCCATTCGGTAAAGCGTCTGTACGCGCTTGGTTTTTCCGATCGAGAGATCGGCGAACTCATCAAAAAGGCGAAATGGAGCAAAATACGTTTGGCCTTTTCTCTTCTGGAAGACACGATACATAAGCGTATGGAGGAGAAAGGATTGATGGATTCGGACGTAGATAATTTGGTGGTGTTAGATGACCTGAGAAGAAAGGTGTACGTGCGAAAATCGCGGATTATCGTGCAGGAAGAGATAAAGAAAGCGGCTGACAAAATATCGACGGCATAAGAGATTTATTGAGAAAGGGCCCCGACTAGCATACTGTGTGCTTGGTCGGGGCCGGATCGTTGTTGTTAGCGGTCTACCCTACGAGATGCCATGGCATGTTTAGAAGACTGAGCCGGGCAGCCTCGAGGAAACCGAGAACCGTTTCCCGATTTTTCATGTCCACTCTCGGGAGTTGATGCCCTCGCGCTTTGAGCGCGTTCCGTATGATCTTGTGGCTGAGGTGATCTTCTCTGCCCTCTTCCACGAGGCCTCGAAGCATGCAGATGAGCGTCGTCTTGATACCCTTGCGTATGTCTTTCCAGGTATCAGTGTCACGAAATGAGCTTTTGGGATGTGCCGTAAGCTCGCGTCGAAAGGCATCTCTTGCCCATCTGACAGCATCGATTACCAACCGCTCGCTTGTGGCGGCGGCAATCTTACTTGCTACGTGTTCTTGGTAACCAAGGGCACGGAGGTGATCGATGACCGCGCTGCGAAACCAGTTGTCTCGCTGAAGTCCATCCTCTTTTTTGGCCCGTCGATAGTTGGTCGCGGCACTGAGGATTGCATCACGCATTCCCCAATGTTCGTAGCTGTAACCATCGATGAGGTCTTTCAGTCCGTCTCGAAGATTTGTCGGAAGCTTGGTGAGAAAATCCTTGTCCGAGAGCTCCGACAGGTGTCCTCTACGCCCGTCCTTCTGAAGCGGCTGGCTGATGATCATTTCCTGGATCCTCAGCACAGTCAGATCTTCCTGGGTGAGAGTGTAGGGGTTGGCCATCGTCGATGACATCACTTCCCGCACCCGGATGAGCGCGTCGATCAGTTTCTGGTACATACCTTCCTCCTGGTCCAACCGCTGGACCGATTACGCGTCAGGATCCTACTCTCCATGACAAGTTATGCGGTTTAGTGTTCTCTGCAAAGTAGGTTGCTGAGAGGGAGAAATTCACTTATGGGTCTTCCCCCTGCAAAACATCTATAATGTAAATACGAGGTGCTTTGCAGGGGGAAGACATTTAAAAGCACTGTCAAGATTATAACATGTCCGGGTAGTATTTGTCAATAGACGGAAAATGCGAACTTGATTGAAATTTTTGTGACCATGGATATTCGTTTTTCAAAAAATATTTCTTCGACTGCGCCGTATGCGTTTGCAGAGGTGGATAAGCAAGTTGCGACGCTGAAAGCTAAGGGAGTGAAGGTAATTGATTTTGGCGTGGGCGACCCGCATAGCCCCGCGCCGGATTTTGTTATTAAGGCGCTTCAAGAATCTGCGATAAGGCGGGCGGCTTCCGGCTATCCGAGTTATGTCGGTCAGTCCGAATTCAGGGCAGGGTGCGCCGAATATATGAAGCGCGAGTTTAGCGTTGTGTTGGATTCGGAAAAAGAAATAACTTCGACCATCGGCTCAAAAGAAGCGGTATTTCATTTTCCGTTGGGATTTATTGACCCGGGGGACGTCGTTATCTGTCCGACCCCGGGATACCCGCCGTATAAAACCGGCACGCGTTTTGCCGGTGGCGTGCCGTACTTTGTTCCGTTGCTTGAAGAAAATGATTTTTTAATCGATCTGGAAGCAATTCCGGAGGATGTGCGCAAGAAAGCTCGCATTATCTGGACGAATTATCCGAATTCTCCGACAGGTAAAATTGCGCCTCGTAAGTGGCTGAAAGATTTGGTTGCATGGGCGCGCAAATATAACATTATCATCGCCGCAGACGAAGGTTGTTATATAGACCTCTATTTTGGAGAAAAACCGGCAAGCATTCTGGAAATTGAGCGCGAAGGCATCATTACGTTTTATTCGTTATCAAAGCGGAATAATATGACGAATTATCGCGTTGGATTCTGTGCGGGCGATGAGCGACTTATCAACGGCCTCAAAAAAGTGAAAACCAACATTGATTCAGGCACGCCAACGTTTATCCAGGATGCGGCAATCGAAGCGCTTCGTAATACGGCGCATATCGGCACCATGCGTGAAGAATATCGTCGGAAACGGGAAATTACTTTTTCCGCGCTTCGTACCGCGGGTTTGGCATCCTGCATAAGCGATGCCACGTTTTACATTTGGCAAAAAGCTCCCAACGGGATGACGGGAATTGAATTTGCCCGGAAATTTTTGGAGCAGGGGATTGTGGTAACTCCGGGAGAGTGGATTTCCGACCCTGCTTCGGATACCGGAATAAATCCGGGGAAAAATTACGTGCGCCTCGCCCTTGTTTGTTCTCTTGAAGACGTTAAGGAGGCGGCGACGCGAATGTCAGCTATGAGTTTGTAATAATCAAATCAGTTCGGACTTTGACATCGCGTGAATTTTATACTATAAAGTAGGCAGCATATTGATAAAATCAACGAAGGCGGAGAACGAATGAATACGCGCGAATTGGCAAGGATGAGACGTGAATTATTCTTACGGTTTGCCGGCGACCTCTATCCCGGCAGATATACCGCAGAAAAATGCGAAGAAATTGCGGAGCAAGAGACTGAAATTCTGGACCTCAAGCGAGAAAAGCGTTCGACTGTTGTTGTCCACAATTATCTGTACCCGGAATTCCATGAGATCGCCGATAGGGTCGGCGACTCTCTCGGTTTGAGTTTTTTTGTGCGCGACGCAAATGCGGGGCGTGTTGACTTTGAGTCCGTGGCATTCATGGGACAAACCGCCAAGATAATTACCGGAGACGCCACGAGGGTTTTTATACCGGATTATCCGGAGGTGATCGGCTGTTCGCTTGTGTTCGGCACAGACTACGGCTGGATTGAAGAATGGAAAGATCGGACGGGCGGAGTCTTGGTAACGTATATCAACAGCTCGCCGTATCTTAAGTCCTTGAGCGAATACGTGGGCACTTCGGGTAACTTTGATAAGGTGGTTGTTCAAGCGCACAAAGATTATCCGAATAGGCGCATCCTTCTTCTCCCTGACAAATTCCTGGGATACGTCATGAAAGCAAAGGCCATTGAGCGGGGCGTTCCCGAAGAGTTGATAGAGGTGTATGAATTCAGAAAGCCCGTTGAACCGGGTAAGCCTTCTTTGCCGATCGTGAGAACCGGCGCGCATTGGAACGCGTCGTGCATCGTTCATGACGCAGAAGGCATACCCTCCGATGCCATTGAATTAGCAATCGTCGAAAATCCTGACGCGGAACTCATGATTCATCCGGAGTGCGGCTGCGCTTCAAGTTGTATGCTCAAAATTCAGAAACACGAACTGCCCGACACCAAGGCGTATTACCTTTCGACTGAAGGAATGATTCGACATGCACGGTCTTCGCCGAACAGACGGTTTCTCGTGGCCACAGAAAAAGGATTGGTATACAGATTGCGCAAAGAACTGCCCGACAGGGAATTCATTCCTGTTTCGTATAAAGCAAGCTGCCCGTTTATGAAAGCATGTACGTTTGAAAAACTGCTTGATTCTCTCAAGCGGGACAGGATTGAAGTTGTTTTCTGCGACGACTGCTGCGATCCGAAACATCCTTACCAAGATGAGGGCGTAACCCATATTCAAAAGACCATTGCGGCAAAGGCCAAGACCGCAATCGAACGAATGCTCGCCGTCAGATAAGGAGGAACGCGTATGAACCGGATGGAGTGCGACGCGCTGGTTATCGGAGGCGGGATCGGCGGATTGACTTCTGCGATATTTCTTGCGAAACACGGCAAAGACGTAATACTTTTGAACCGCGCATCCGATCCGCACGAATCAAACACGCGGTACGCCCAAGGAGGCATTATTGCGCGGGGCATCAATGATTCGCCCGAGCTTCTCGCGCATGACATTGACGTTGCCGGCGACGAGTTCGGGAGCCGAAAGGCTATACGAATCCTTGCTGAAGAGATAGGGCCGCTCGTCGAATCATTTCTTATCAAAGAAGTCGGCGTTCCGTTCGACACGGACACGCATGGATCTATCGATTTTGCGCTCGAAGCCGCGCATTCGAAACCGCGCATACCGCATGTTGGAGTGCACACGGGCGAGGTCATTATGGAAAAACTCGTTGAGAGGGCTCGCAGCTATCCCCATATTACGGTGTTAACCGATCATACTGCCGTTGATCTCATCAGCTCTTCCCACCACGCGTGGAAAGGAAGAGGGACTGATGAGCCGTTAATTTTGGGAGCATATGTGCTCGACCGCGCGAACAAAACGATTATAGCGATCTGCGCGCAGTATACGATTCTTGCAACCGGCGGCGTTGGAGCGCTCTATCGATATACGACGAACCCGGACGGTGCGCGAGGCGATGGCATTGCAATGGCGTATCGCGCCGGAGCGTACGTCTCGGACATGAGATACGTGCAGTTCCACCCCACGGCGTTCAGAAAAGAGGGACGTAAGACATTTTTGATCTCGGAAGCAATGCGCGGCAAGGGCGCGATACTCCTCGATCGTCCGAGCGGGAGACGATTCTTAAAAGATTATCCGTTGGAAAAACTGGAACTTGCGCCTCGCGATGAACTTGCGCGGGCTATCCGTTCGGAGATGCTGCGCCAGAATCTGCCGTGCGTATATCTTGATATGAGGCCGATCGTAAAGAGAGGACTTGTCATTGATCCGGAAATGCTTAATGCCTGTTTAGCTTGCGGTGTCGATCCGAGCAGTGATCCGGTGCCGGTTGCGCCCGCAGCGCACTTTCTTTGCGGCGGAGTTAATGTTGATGAATGGGGGAGAACAAGGCCGCGCCTGAGGCGATTGAGAGCAGTTGGAGAAGTATCGCGTACCGGCGTTCACGGCGGAAACCGTCTTGCGTCTGTCTCGCTTGCCGAAGCGCTCGTCTGGGGCAAGCGCGCGGCAGAAAACATCTGCGGAACGTTTGAGCGGCAAAATTTGAATGAATGGGATATTCCCGACTGGGATGAATCCGACGTTCTTTACGATACGCATCCGGACCTTGCGCCGTATTACGAGCGCCTGAGAGATATTATGTGGTTTAATGTCGGTATTGTGCGGTCAAGACAGGGACTTCGCGAAGCCAGGCAACGGCTGTGGGAAATGAGCAGGGAGGTCGAATTGATATACGAAGATAGCAGGCTCACAGATGAACTGATCGGTCTGCGGCATGCAATAACCGCTGCAATTCTTGTAGTGCGCGATGCGCTTGGGCACCGCGAAAGTCGTGGATGCCACTTCAGGGAAGACGAGAAAGGAGGAGTGGCATGAATTTTAAGGAATTTTTGAGAGTCCGTTTGCATCGCGATTTGGGTGATGAATCCTACATTGTTGATGGAGCGCCTTTCGCCCACATGAACATCATCGGGCGCGAAAAAGGCATGCTGTATGGCATGTTTGCAGTCCCGTTGATAGTTGAGCTAGTCGTCAACGAATTCTTTTCCAGCGCATCGCCGTACCGTTTTCCTCCGCATTTCGTGTTGCGCAAACAAGAAGGAGATGCGATCGATCCCGGAGATGTGTTGGTAGAGCTGTACGGAAACGGGGAAATTCTTCTTAAATCCGAACGGGTTATCTGCGACATTGTTGGAGAGCTTTCGGGAATCGCAACGCATGTGCGCCGCAGAGTAGAAGAAGTTGCCGGCACGGGCGTCTATCTTTCGGATACGCGCAAAGACAATTCCTTGATGCGCAGCGCGCGCCAACAGGCAGTTGTAATCGGCGGAGGAAGGAAGCATCGATATAATCTTACGGACGGCATCCTTGTTAAGAAGACCGATATTGCGGTCTATGGCGGCATTTGTCAGGCGATTGACCGGCGTTTGAAAGAAGTACGCCAGCTGACCAAGATCGAGATCGAAGTGGAAACATTGGACGCGTTGGATGAGGTATTGAACGACGGAAGAGTTGATGCGATCCTTCTTGATAACATGAACCTTGATGTGCTTCGCGAGGCAATGAAGCGGATCAGGGCATCGAATAAGAAGTACCTGATTGAGGCGTCGGGGGTGGGTAGTTTGTCGCTTCGCGACGTAGCGCTGACCGGAGTAGACTGCATTTCACTTTCCTCGCTTACCTGCGGCGTAAAACCATTGAACGTTTCGGCGGTCGTCGTCGCGCACAATGAATAGTACTCCTCGAATAATAATCTTCCCTGCGTTTCGTTTGCGCAGGGTTTTTGGTACGACATTTACGGGCAACACAAACATTTACAAAAGTTCGTATATAGTATATACTAATCATGGCTTTCTTGAAATCAAATCAATACAGTAAGGAGCACTAAATGATGGGATTTGAACACTTTATGAATATGACAGAACTTTTTGAAAGGTTCCGAAACTTCGAACGCAATCCGGCACATTCATATTCGGATCGAGTACGGTGTAAGACACTTACAGACTATCTTGCTTCGATTGGTATGCCGGATATGCCTCATTATGACACGCTTCAGCATCTCGCCAAGCACATTGCCGAAGGAATAGAAGATGACGCGAGGCGGCCGCAGCACGAGAAAAGATTAGGCATTTTTTCTGACAATCTTTCTTCGCTTACGGAATTGGTTTCGAGCGGATCGGAAGAAATGCTCCGCGCCGAAAAAATCAGGTCTCTTACCGACTTACTTCAAAAAATCACCGGCATCAAAGAATTGGGCCCATTCCTCGCAGCCTATTGGAACGCAAAATATATCACGCTTGAACAAGCGGCAGACCGATTCTGCAAGCGCGTCTGGCAACAAGGTCTTTGTGAACTCGAAAAAAACACTTCCGCCCGTACGCTTCGCGGAACATTCGGCAAGACAAAACTTGCGACAAACTATGTTATCGGATCAGTAGGCGTCATCTTCTGCCGCGGGTGGGGATCAAGCCGTACAACAATCCATTTTATAGGAGAGCACGGCAACCCGGAACGTTTGTACCCGGGTTCCGGTCCCGAAGCAACGCTTTCCCAGGCGCTCGAAATGGTGGAAGAAGTAATTTCCCGCTGGCCCTCTGATCCGCGGAAACAATCCCGCATCATGAGGCCGCGCTAAAAGAATCCCGAGCAATCGGGGTTTTAATTTGACCCGTTGAAATTTATTTGTTCCTCCGCGCGAATACCCCGCGGTTTACCGCGGGGATGAGCGCGGCTAAGAAACAAATAATCTCCTCGAGCTCGTCGAGACTGAGTCTCTCGGAGACGAATGTCCTGAGGGCTCTCAGAGCTCCTCGAGTCTGAGACTCGGAGTCGAAGACCTGAACGGCCTGAGCAGGGTCGAAGGATATTAAAAGAATAAAATACCACGCCGTTTACGGCGTGGTCACAATAGACTTTTATTCGAGGCTCTGCCTCGAGCCCGTTGGAAGGCCAAACCTTGATTTTATGAAAGGAACTGTGTATCTTTAAAGGTAATTAAGGAATGGGAATCCATAACCTATGTTTCCAAATTCCAAATTCTAGATTCTAGGCTCTACCATCATGACGAGATTTGCGGTTATTGAAACCGGCGGAAAGCAGTATAAGGTTTCTGCCGGTCAAAAATTAAAAATAGAAAAGATTGCCGCCAAAGAAGGCGAGCGCGTGGCGCTTGATAAAGTATTATTAGTAGTAGATGGAGAAGCAGTAGCTGTCGGCGCGCCGTTTGTGAAAGACGCGAAAGTTGAAGCCGAGGTATTGCGCCATGGCCGTGAGAAGAAGAAAATCGTATTCCGTTATCATTCCAAAACCCGCTACCGCAAGAAAAAAGGGCACCGGCAGCACTTTACTGAAATCAAAGTACTTTGAAAGGGTTGACTCTTTGTTTTGAATTGACACCGAACAGCTCTTTTGTTATGTTTTGAATAGCAGAAGTGCCTTGTTTTGTTTTGGGGCGCGTAGCAAAACCAATGGATCTTCAGGGGGGAGTTATGCGTATTGAAACCGGTTTTCGGTGCGGGGGTTGTAGCAAGTTTAATGAGTATGGGAAGGAGAAAAAGTACTGCGCATATTGCAGCAGAGAATATACGGCCGAGGAAGTTTTTTCTGCCTTACAGAGGGAAAAACAAAATGCTTATGTGGGGATGTGGGCGAATCGAATTGTTCTTTCGGTTTTCGGTCCGATACTAGTTGTAGCTTTTTTGAACCTCGTCGGTATCAAAGTTTCTCAAGATATTGCGATATCACTAATATTGGTGGGCGGTAGCTTAACGTCTCTGTATGCCTTGTTTGGTGCTCCGCGGCGAGCAAAGCAGTTGTATCCAGAAACAAAGAGCGCATAACGCGCTCGTTTTTTCTAAATTCAAGATTCCAGATCCTGGTTTCTAGCTTCTATTTTTCAGAGCCTCCTCAAGCGTTTGTTCGTCGGCGAATTCGATATCCCCGCCGGTTGGAATTCCCCGTCCAAGACGGGTGATTCTTTTTGCGAAGGGGGTTAGTTCTTTTTTGAGATACAGCGACGTTAGATCGCCCTCTGTGGTCGGACTAAATGCAATGATTATTTCATCTGCCTGGCCGTCGAGCTTGACCTCAATAAGGCGTTTGAGGGCTCCGAGGCGCGCTTTGGCGAGCTGGGGGCCGTTTTTCATATGCTTTTTAATCAAAGAAGACTCAAGGGTGAGATGCCCTCCTAAAATGAAATATATTCCGGTGTGAACGCCGCTTGTTTCAATGGAGATGAGGTCGGTTTCCTTTTCAACCAAGCAGATCGTTTTGGGACCCCTGTCCTTGCGTCTGCATATTTCGCATAGTCCGTTGTCTGCGCTCATCGGCGTTTTCGAAAGGGCATTTTCGGAATCAGCCTTCTTCGGCGAAAAATAAAAAAAACACTGTTTGCAATAGGTGACGGCATTCAAGGCGGCAACTGCGTTTTTGAGAGATTCAATTTTTGCTCGTCCCGAATTTAATAGATGAAACGCCAAGCGAGTGGCTTGGCGCGGACCGATGGAAGGAAGAGAAGCAAATTCTTCAATGAGGCGCTTGATAGGATCGGGAATAATCATCGTTCCATAAAAATAATCTCCAACGCTAAACGCTAAACGCTTCATCAGTATCATGCGTATAATCGATATTTTTGAAGCTTACTTTATCTTGATCAAAGCGCAGTTTCACCGTACCCAGGGGGCCGTTTCTGTGTTTGGCGATGATGATTTCCGCGGTGTTTTGTTCTTCCGGCGGAAGGTCGGCCCGTTCACGATCTTTGCGGTAGATGAGCAATACCACGTCGCTGTCCTGTTCGAGCGCGCCGGACTCGCGCAGATCCGAGAGTCTTGGTACTTTCACTTCCCGCTGATCCACCGACCGTGAAAGCTGGGATACGGCGAGAATGGGGATATTAAGTTCGCGGGCCAAAGCTTTGAGCGATCTTGAAATTTCGGTAATTTGCTGCACCATATTGTCCCTGGTGTTTCTCGGTTGGATGAGCTGGAGATAGTCAACCACCAAAAGACTTAAGCCGTGTTCTACTTGAAGTCTCCTTGCCATCGTTCGCATCTGCATGATATTCGGCGAAGGGGTATCGTCGATAAAAATGGGTGATTGCGAGAGTCGGTCGAGCGCTTCCTGTAAAAGCATGAAGTCTGTTTCTTCAGAGAGGCGGCCGTTTCTAAGATTCCATAAGTTGATTTGAGCCTCTGCGGCGAGTAGGCGGTCTACGACCTGTTCGCGTGACATCTCCAGGCTGAACACTCCTACCGGTTCTTTCAGCTTGACGCCAACATGCCGGACAATATCGAGCGCGAGTGACGTTTTACCCAACGAGGGCCGCGCGCCAATAAGAATAAGGTCCGATTTTTGGAACCCCGATAGGTATTGATCCATTTTTTCAAATCCGGTCGCGAGTCCGCGCAGTGCCTTGCTTCCCTGACTAAGTTTTTCTATCCGTTCAAACGCTCCTATCAGTTCTTCTTTGAGACTGATGAACTGTTGGTACACCGATCGTTGGGTGATATTGAATATTTTCTGTTCGACCTCGTCGAGCAGTTCCTCTACGTTCTTTTCATGGCCGCTGGCAAAGGCGTGTTCCGCGATTTCGAAAGAGGCGGAAATAAGGTCGCGCAAGATTCTTTTTTCCTTCACGACATTTGCGTAGTGGAGGATGTGGCTTGCAGTGGGCACCATGTTGACGAGCGAAGCCAGATAGCCGTGTCCGCCCACTTCATCGAAGTAGTTGCGCTCTTTCAGTTTTGCCGAAAGCGAGAGGATGTCGATCGGGTGGCGATTTTCGTATAGCCTTAGCGCCGTGTCGTAAATTTTCTGATGCGAGGCGCTGTAAAAATCGCTGGGTACGAGCGTATCCGCCACCTTGATGATGGAATTTTTGTCGATCATAAGGCCTCCGAGCACCGACTGTTCTATTTCAATGTCGTGCGGAGGAACCTTGAGGGCATCCTGATAGTTTACTTTTTTGGGAAAGCTATCCAAATTAGAATTCAGAATTAAGAACTTAAGACCTCTTGCATAATAACCTTTTCTGTTGCAATCGCTCGCGTTTGGCTACGACTGCGTCGCTCCTCCTTGGCGTATAACTCCGTATACAACCTCGTCGTCGCTTCTTGTCTCGCCCCGTTAGAAAATTACTAACAGAAATTTCTGTAGAGGGCACGGAGGATACGAAAGAATGCTTTTTGGTTTAGTGCGGGTTCGGTAATTTTCGTACGGGGCTCGCCAAAACGCAAGCAATTTCGCGACGAAAAGTTATTACGCAAGAGGTCTTTAGGATTTAGGGAAGGAGGGATTGGCGAACGGAAATAGATTTCCTAAATCCTATATTCTAGATTCTAGCCCTCTTGTTTTAAAAACTATTGGGCCGCGCATTGTATCTTCCACGTTGTATCCGAGTTCCTGTATGCGCTTGCGGATGTCGTCAGCTTGCGACCACTCTCTGTTTTTTCTTCTTTCTTCTCTTTTTTTCGCCAAGCTTATAATGCGTCTTGGGATCCTTTCTATTGTAATTGCTATTCCCAGAACTTCAAGCATTTCATTCACAGCCTCGTATGTTTTTTTCGCGGATGCTTTGTTCAGCGCATGCAAAGCAGTTTCGGTTTGATTGATGAGATTGAAGATTGCACCGAGCGCGAGCGGAGTATTGAAATCATCGTCCATTGCGGAGAAGAATTCAAGGCGGTATTTCTTAATAAGCTGTGGAATACTTTTTCTAGAATTTCCAATTGCTAATTTCCAGTGTTTGGCGCCGGAGCCGATATAGTTTAGGCGTGCGAGAAATGTTCTGATGTGTTCAAGGGTGGCTTCTGCCTGCGTTGCCCTTTCCCCCGAATAGTCAAACGGCGAGCGATAATGGACCGAGGCGATCATACATCGCAGGATAGGCGGAGGAAACCGTTTTAGGAAGTCTTTGATCGTGATGAAATTGCCGAGCGACTTCGACATTTTTTCTCCTCCCGCGAGAAGGAAGCCAGTGTGCATCCATATTTTGACGAAGGGCTTTTTTCCGGAGGCAGATTCTTGCTGGGCGATTTCTGCTTCATGGTGAGGGAACTTTAAGTCTACGCCGCCGCCGTGAATATCGTATTGCGGCCCGAAATATTTCTCGGTTATGGCCGTATCCTCAATATGCCATCCGGGCCTGCCCCATCCGAGTAGGGTCCACCACGCCGGTTCTCCGTCAATGATCGCGAGCGCTTTTTTCTGGGCGGATTTTTTTCTTCCGTGTTCGTATGCGTCGGGATTCTTTAGGACGGCTGGAAATTTCCAGAGACAAAAGTCGCCCCTGTTTCTTTTTTTGATGTGTTCGTCGATTCTAGTCAGGGCGTCCTCGGCCTGTTCGGTTGTCCGCCGCGAAAGCTTTCCATACTCCGGAAAAGTTTTCAGATCGAAGTAGTACCCGCCGCCTTCGATGAGATAGGCGTGTCTTTTTTTGACGAGCGTTTGTATTTGGGTGACGATCTGGGAAATGTGGTCGGAGGCGCGGGCATAGGTAGTAACGGAGCGGACGCCGAGGAGCTTCATGTCTTTGTAATATGCTTTTTCAAATGTTCGGGCAAAAACGAGAGGGTGTTTACGTTCCCGGCGCGCGCGTTCGATGATTTTGTCGTCGACGTCCGTAATGTTTTGAAGATAGAAAAGTTTGAATCCGCGACTTCTGAGATAGCGCGCGATGATGTCAAAAGCAATATACGTTCGCGCATGTCCTATGTGAGAGTAGTCGTAGACCGTGGGCCCGCAGACAAACATATTGATTTGCACTCCGGTTTTTGGAAGTGGTTCTTTTTTATCGGTGAGGGTATTGTAAACCTTGATCATTTTGTACAAAAAACGAAACCTTATAGTTAAAGATACGCGTGTTTTTTTGAACGTGCAACGAGGAACGAAATCATATAAAAAATATCGCGCAATTTGTTTAGCAAGATTGCGCGGTAGCCATTCGTTCCGTTACAACGAAAAAAGCATTACATGTCGAGCCCCGGCTCGGTTCCTACTTCATAGCGTGTCGGCTCGGTGCAGCCGGCGCCTCCAGGCGGCCGATCGCCGCCATCAGAGCTTTCTGCGTCGGTATTGCCGCCACACGAGTATCCTTCGCTTTCAAAATTTGCATTGAGCTCATATGTGCTTGAGCTGTTGTCGCAGCCGTACGCATAATAGTAGGTTGTGCCGTCGGATTGAGGATCAATTGGCAGGATAGTTAATGGAGTTCCCGCAGAGGATAAAGAGAAATCGATGGGAATCCAGCCGGTGCCATCGATGGTTCGAGAGGTGGTCGCCGCCATGGTCGTTGGTCCTTGAAATGGATTCGCGGTGCCGCTTTTGTGGGTAAACCATTCGTTGGCGCAGTTGCCGGTCGATCCGTCGAGGTCTATGGTTTTTGTCGTTCCGAGGTAGAAATGTATCGCGCTTTGCATTACCGATAGGTCGCTTATGCGCTCTGAATCCCGCGCGCGTTTTAGCAACTCCGCTGGGTTTATGACAAGAATTGTCGTCGTTGCGAGGAGCGCAAGGATTGAGATGACGACGAGTAATTCTAATAACGTAAATCCCCGTATAGGATTATAAAGCTCCGCGGGCTCATGCCCGCGGTATCCTTTCCGAATTGAGGGCGGAGCGAAATCCGCCGAAGCAGAAGATTGGCTCGCATTCAGCCGCGGGCTTACGCCCGCGGTCTTCTGAGAAGGCGGATAAAGTCGTGCTTGGGTTGTTTCGGAGGGAGGACAGAAAGATTGTTCCGTGTTTCGTTTTGATTCCATTGAGGGATTACGGATTATTGAGTAAGATTTTTTGTTGGGAGATTGCCTGATTCTTCCATGGGGCTCGTTTCCTCGTTTTGATCGAGGAGTTTCAGTTGTTCTGAAATAATTTGTAACTTTTCCAGCCTGTTGATGTATGCCCGTACGTGGTCAAGTTGTTCTTTTAGGCTCTGCATCTGCGCAATTGTGTTGAAATAAAAAGATATTAAGGTCCCGCCGATGACGGTATATCCAATAAGAAGCGAGATCAAAACCGAAAACCAGTTAACTCTTTTGAATTGTTCTTTAAGACTTGCCATGTATATTGAGTATATCATAAACCCGGACGTTGTGTATCTACGAAGGCAATCCTTCGACTCTTCGCTTCGTTCGTCGCTCAGGCCTTCGGCCCTGAAGGGCTTTCAGGCCCTGAACGGGGTTTATTGTTTCTTGCTGCGATTCATCCTCGCCGCAGAGCGGCGAGGTATTCTCGCAGAGAAACAATAAAACAAAAGCCGGCGCACGGGGCACCGGCATTCGAGGTTAATGGGGCGTGGAATCATTGCGAAGAGCTTGCTGCCAGAGGCGGAAGTCTTTTTTGTTGGTGACAATATAGTTTTTTCCGTTTTTCAATCTTCCTTCCGTGATGAATTCTCGTAATTTTTGGAGGCGGAATTTCCATCCTATCAATATGCCGCCCGCACCCTTATTAGCGTTTTTAAGACTTCTGGCGGCGATTTCTTCTCGTTGCGCGAAGTAGCGTTCCAGGCTTTGCGGGTTATACCCCGTTTGGGAGACGAGGACTAAAGCAACCGAGTCGGCCTCAACTTGTATGAGCAGTTCGTTAATGAACGGCGTATCAGCGTTCAGTTCATGATTGAGCTGTTGATGTCCCATTTCATGAGCCATGACCGCAGCGATAGCGGCTTCATTTTCAGCCTCTATGAGAAATTTTGACCCCGCAAATAGCATATTATGGGAAGGTTCGGAAACATTGCCGATAATGTCGGATATGCTCATATCGTCATTGGTATCCAAGACAATGCTCCATTGTTCGAGATCTATGTCATTTGCTTCAGTCACTTGACGTAGGATGTTGCCGAGGAGAGCAAGCGTGTTTTGGAGCGTAACGATGACCGGTTCGATTGATTCGTTGGCGGCAGCCGCCGTTCTGAGAAATCCTGCGCCTGCGACGACAATAAGCCGTACTTCTTCGCGGTCATCAAGCGCGTTAAGCGCGTAAATGCTATCGCCCGCACCAATGACCGTCTTCCATGTTCCCGGCGTGAGGTTGTATTCTGGTATGCGTTTTTGAAGGAAGGCGTCAACAAGCGCAATCGCATTTGCAACAGCGGACGTGTCTTGTGATATGATTGCGGACCGGTCGGTTGCTCTTGCTGTCGGATGTTCCTGTGGCCGTTCTGTTGCGTAGCAAGGTATGCCCCCAAGGAAAAGGAGGGCAAAGCGTAATAGTTTAGGCATGGCTTGCGCTCCCTGTTTTATGGTTAACAAAAAAGCAAAGCTGATGCGCCAACCGCTCGTTTCCAACGCGAAATACGGACGTTTGCGCCCATATACTTGCGTAGGAATAGAGTCGAACGGCTCGCGTACGAGCTTTGCCCTTTTCTTTCCCGCGAGGGATTTCAAGTTTCTATGCTAATTATAGCGCCAAGCGACACTTCGTGTCAAGGGCGAAGAATTGGCACTCTTGACATGAGAGTGCTACCTTGAGTATAATGAGTGATAGATTAATCATACAATGTAAGGCATGAGATCCCGCCAGCAGCACATACTTAATACGGTTGTGGAAGAATATATTAAAATCGGCGATGCCGTGAGCTCGCGTCTTCTCTACGAGAATTTCGATTTTGGCATTAGCCCGGCGCTCATTCGTTCTGAGCTGCACGACTTGATGGATCAAGGCTATTTGGAGCAGCCGCATACTTCGGGCGGCCGCATTCCAACGGATAAAGGGCTGCGATTTTTCGTTGATGCTTTGATTGTCGAACCTTCCCGAACGATTGAACGAGAAACTCGGTACGCGGACTCTTTTTTGGAAGGAAGTATTTGGAATTCTTTGGATGCCGCGGTAAAATTCTTTTCGGATCGCCTAGAAACGTTAAGCGTGGGATACGAACCAGAGGGTGCAATCATATGTAAGCGCGGTTTACGTTTTCTCTTGCGGCGCGTTGAAACAGAAGACCGGGCCGAAACAATAAAAGTCGTTGACGATTTTGAAAAATTGGATGAGCGACTCGCGGATTTTGTCCGGCGATTTAGGGAAGAAGATCTTCCACAGGTGTTTATCGGGAGCGAAAGTCCGCTCACCACAAGCACTCAGCTTTCGTTCATTGCGGAACACTATCGTCTTCCGAGCGACGAGGAACTAATGATGGTTGTCATCGGACCCAAAAGGATGAATTATAGAAGGAACCTTGCAGTAATGAAAACCGTGAAAAATAAATTACAGGAACGGCGATCCCGTAGATAAATTTTTAAAAGACTTGATACATGAGCGACGATTCCAATTTAAAAAACGATCATCAAGTGCAGCAACCGCAGGACCAGTCGGTATCATCGGAGCCGCCGGCGAAAGAATCGCCGCCGGAGGACGAACTGGCAAAATGCAAAAAACAAGCAGAAGAGTATTTGAACGGCTGGAAGCGCGCGCAGGCGGATTTTATCAATTACAAGAAGGATGAAACAAGGCGCTTTCAAGAATTTGCGAAGTTTGCAAACGAGGCGCTGGTACGGGAGTTGCTTGCGGTGCTTGATAGTTTCGAACTCGCGCTTGCGTCTTTGGACGAGAAGAATCCGGCGCAGAAAGGCGTTTACATCATGAAGTCCCAGTTTGAACATGCGTTGAAGGCGCAAGGGCTTGAGGAAATCACGCTGAACGTCGGAACAGACGTTTTTGATCCGGCCTTTCATGAGGCGGTTGGAGAGGTTGAATCGGACAAGCCACCCCAGACCATTATTGAAGTAATTGAGGCCGGCTATATGCTTCACGGTAAAGTGATCAGGCCGGCGAGAGTGAAGATAGTAAAGTAATCGAGCTTATTAACTGGTAGCTTTTTAGCTTTTTAGGATATTCTAACCAGCTACAAGCTACAAGCTAAAAGCTACAAGCTAAAAATGTCTAAAATACTCGGTATCGATTTAGGTACAACCAACTCGGCGATGGCCATTGTGGAAGCTGGTCAGCCGAGGATTATTGAAAACGCCGAAGGTAATCGTACGACCCCTTCGGTGGTTTCGCTTTCCAGAAACAACGAGCGGCTCGTGGGAACATTGGCTAAGAGGCAGTCGGTTACCAACCCCAAAAATACCCTGTATTCGGTGAAACGGCTGATCGGTCGGAAGTTTGAAGATTCTGAAGTGCAGCGGGATAAAACGTGGCTATCCTATGATCTTCAGCGTTCAAGCGCCAGTGGCGTTGAGCTGAAGATGGGAGATCCGCCGGTTGGCGGCTGGTACAAGCCGGAAGAAATTTCGGCAATGGTGTTGGCGAAACTCAAGGCCGACGCAGAAACGAAATTGGGAGAAAAAATAACCGAGGCAATCATCACGGTGCCCGCCTACTTTGATGATAGCCAGCGGCAAGCGACTAAAAATGCCGGAGAGATCGCCGGTTTCAACGTGCGGCGGATCATCAACGAGCCGACGGCAGCCGCATTGGCGTACGGTCTCAACAAAAAGGGCAATGAAAAAATCGTGGTATACGATTTTGGCGGAGGCACGTTCGATATCTCGGTGCTTGAAATCGGCGATGATACGATTGAGGTGAAATCCACCGGCGGCGATACGCATCTCGGCGGAGATGATCTTGACAAGCGAATCATCGAGCACTTGGTTGCCGAGTTTAGAAAACAAGAGGGTATCGATTTAACAAAGGATCCGCTTGCGGTGCAGAGAATTAAAGAGGCGGCGGAAAAAGCGAAACATGAGTTGTCCACCACTCTTGAAAGCGAGATCAACCTTCCTTATATTACCTCGGATGCATCCGGCCCGAAGCACTTCGTCTTGAAGTTGACGCGGGCTAAATTGGAGTCGCTTGTCGATGATTATATAAAACGCTCAATTGAGTTGGTAAAACAAGTGGTGAAAGAATCGGGGCTTGCGCTGAAGGATTTCAACGAAGTTATTCTCGTTGGCGGTCAGACCCGAATGCCGGCAATACAGGCGGCGGTGCAGGATCTTTTCGGCAAAGAACCGCATAAAGACATAAACCCGGATGAAGTGGTGGCAGTAGGCGCCGCAATCCAGGCAGGAATTCTTCAGGGAGACGTCAAGGATGTGCTTTTGCTGGATGTCACGCCGCTTTCTCTCGGTATTGAAACGCTCGGCGGCGTATTCACGAAATTGATCGAAAAAAATACGACCATTCCGACGGCAAAAAGCCAGATATTTTCAACCGCTGCGGACAGCCAAACATCGGTAGAGATCCACGTATTGCAAGGAGAGCGGGAAATGGCTGTGGACAATAAGACGCTCGCGCGGTTTATTTTGGACGGCATCCCTCCTTCGCCACGCGGCATCCCTCAAGTGGAGGTGACGTTTGATATTGACGCAAACGGCATTTTGTCTGTGTCGGCCAAAGACAAAGCAACCGGAAAGCATCAGTCAATTAAAATAGAAGCCACGACCGCGCTTTCAAAAGATGAAATCGAGCGGCTCAAGCAGGAGGCGGCGGTTCACGCTGAAGAAGATCGAAAGAGAAAAGAATTGGCAGAAGCGCGTAACAATGCAGAGAATCTGGTGTATCTGACCGAAAAAACGATCCGCGAGGCCGGAGAGAAGATGCCCGCAGAAAATAAAAAGGCGCTTGAGGAAAAAGCAGATGCGCTCAAGAAGTTTAAAGACTCTAGCGATGCCGATTCGATCAAGCGGGCGCACGAAGAACTTTCTCAAGAACTTCAAAAAATAGGCGCGTCGATGTACCGGCAGGGGCCACCTGGACAGGAAGGACAACAGGAATCCGGCGGGCCGCAAGAACAAGGGGGGCAGTAGTTCGTATTTAGAGCGAGAGCCTGTCCGCCGTAGCTCTAAAAAGAGTGCGGGAGGGTTCTGCGCGTCCAATTACTTAATACACGGTTTATGCTTGAAATGTTGGCGCTTGTCGTGCTAACATACCGTTAGTTCATCAGCTACATACATAGGAAGGAGAAATGACAATGGCGCTGAACACGAAGTGTCCTTTTCATGGAAACGCACACCCGGATTACTTGTGCCCACTTAAGAAACAATCAGAAGAAATTACTGAAATTCTTGCAATTCCCGATAAAGTAGCTCGCGTGAGAGCAATTCTAGCTCTCGTTATCGGCGAGGAAAATGTTGATCAGTGGCTCAACTCTCCACATCCTGATTTAGGCAATAGGACTCCGCAATCTGTCATTAATGAGGGTCTTGTGGGCGCAGTAGTGACTATACTAGAGAATGCCCTTAGTGGCATACCTTCTTAAGTAACAACCGAAGCGATTCGGTTGTTTGTTTTATCCGAAGCAAATTCTCTTTCTTTGCTTTTCGGGCAAGCCACCCGATCTATTTTCATATGGCTACATTCATGGTATAGTGATAGTGGAAATGGCAAAGATATCGAAGAAATTCAAAAAGGACATCAAAAGATTCGCCAGAGAGGAAATCGGAAAACATGCGCGTTTGGACCTGCATCCGGAGACGAAAAAGAGCATTTCTGCGCTGGTGTTTTTGTGCCTTGCGGCTGTATTTATATTGAGCGCATTCGACAGGGCCGGCCCTGCCGGGAAGGTGCTGCATGGAGTGTTCGATTATCTGTTGGGTATCGGATATTTTGCGGTACCCTCTTTCCTTGTTGTCGGAGGCGTATTGCTTTTGTTAAGCGTCCGATATCGGCCGAAGATGGTGCTTGTCGGCGGACTGATCATTTTTACGAGCGGCCTCGGTTTTGCGGATATATTGGAATCGGGAAGAGGGGGGCTTGTGGGTGCTGTCGGCGGACTGGTTGAAAAACCGTTTGGATTTTCCGCCGGCTTACTGGTGAATCTCTTTCTGTTTGCGGCGGGATTTCTGGTTGCATTTAATATTCCATTGAAATTGCCGCGTCCGGGCGAGAAAAACGGCGAGATAGCGGTAAGCGTGAAGAGCTCGGTTGCGCCCACGGTAAGCGTGGTGAGTCCGGAAATAAAAGGGGATGTGGCGGCTGAAGTGGAACGGGCGATCGAGAAGGAAGAAGGGGTTTCTCGGCAGAGATCGGCGCAAGAGACGAGAAAAGGAAAAAGCGGAAGCGACGAAAGTATTTTGGCGCATGCGTCGCGTGCAGCACGAATGTACGTGCCGCCGCCGCTTTCCCTGCTTGACGATACTTCGGATAAACCCTCGAGCGGCGACATTAAAGCGAATGCGAATATCATACGCCGGACGCTCATGAGTTTTGGCATACCGGTTGAGGTAACCGAAGTGCATGTCGGTCCGGCAGTAACGCGGTATTCGCTCAAGCCTGCTGAAGGAGTGAAGGTTTCAAAGATCACCACGCTTAGTAATGACCTCGCGCTCGCGCTTGCGGCTCATCCGGTGCGCATTGAAGCGCCGATTCCTGGAAAATCACTCGTCGGCGTTGAGGTTCCCAATAAAACGTCGGCGCTCGTGCGGATCAAGCACGTGCTCGTGCTTGATGCATTCAAAACGTCCGGCCCCTTGGCGCTTGCGCTTGGCAAAGACGTGAGCGGCGAGGCGGTATTTGCCAATATCGCCAAGATGCCGCATCTCCTGATTGCCGGCAGCACGGGCAGCGGGAAATCGGTCGCCATACACTCGCTTATCGTATCGCTCCTGTATAAAAATGCTCCGGAGCTCATGCGGTTTATCTTGATCGATCCCAAGCGGGTGGAACTTTCCGTGTATGAAGATATTCCTCACCTCGTCACGCCGGTAATCACCGATGCGAAAAAAGCTATCTTGGCGCTCAAGTTCGCCATCAAAGAGATGGAGCGCAGGTATGGCATGTTGCTTGAGCGTAAAGCGAGAGACATTGCCAGTTTCAACCAGCATGCCGTGAAGTTACACATGCAGCCGCTTCCGTATCTGCTAGTGATTATCGACGAGCTTGCGGATTTGATGAGCATGTATCCGAGGGAGATTGAAGCTTCGATCGTGCGTCTTGCGCAGATGGCGCGGGCAACCGGCATCCATTTGGTGGTATCAACCCAGCGGCCGTCGGTAGAAATCATCACCGGCCTCATTAAAGCAAATATTACTTCCCGCATCGCGCTCCAAGTGGCAAGTCAGGTGGATTCGCGCACGATTCTTGATACTGCCGGCGCCGAGAAACTCCTGGGCAGCGGAGACATGCTGTATATATCAAGCGAATTGTCGAAACCGAGGCGCCTGCAGGGAGTGTTTATCGGCGATAAGGAAATTACAAAGGTGGCGGAGTTCATTGCTGCGCATAATCGGCGCACGGCGGAAGAAGTTTCGTTTGCTCACGCAGAAGAGAAAGATGATCGCTCCATGTTTGAAAATTCATCTTTGAATTTGGAAGAACATGAAGATGCTGATGCGGACGATCCTCTGTATGATGAAGCAGTGGAAACGGTCAAAAATGCGGGCAAGGCGTCGGCCTCGCTGCTCCAGCGTCGGTTAAAAGTCGGTTATGCCCGCGCTGCGCGCCTGCTCGATATCATGGAAGCAAACGGCGTCATCGGCCCGGGAGAAGGCGCGAAGCCGAGAGAGGTATACGTGAAGAAAGGTGAATGACGGAAATCTCTATACATAATCCGCCGGACTCTCGGCGGATTTTAAGATTTTTGAGGTTGGAATAAGATGCGGATTTAACCCATACGTCAGAAACCCATGAGCGTAAGCTCGCGAAGCTCAGCCTTTTTATCCCTATCCCCCGATTCGCGCGAATCGGGGGATAGGAAGGACGAGGAGAGGCCGGTATTCCATTTCCATTGACAAGGCCGGGAAGAGTAATTATTGTTGTAAGCAGCGGTTTAACAAAACAGAGAAACATCAAACATGGAGGTGTGTACGCCATGAATATCCTGCCTTTCGCGCCGTGGCTTCTTGGTTTGTTCGCCCCTGTTCTCTTATTACCCCTTGTAGCAACGGCAGTCTTATTATCGGGCAGGGTGAAAAGCTTCCTGGGATTTTATTTAAAAACCGAAAATTTGATGGGCTGTCCGAGATGGTTTTATTTCTACCTGGCGGGACTTCTGGGATTTTTGGCTTTTTCCGAATTGATTTATGAAATGTTTCAACCGGCTGGAGCAGCATCGGCATTAAGCACCTTCGTATCTGTGGTGGTGCTCTACGTCGTATATCTCCTGGTTAAAAAAGCGCAGCGAGCTTGATATAAGCTCGTTATTTATTGTTTTTTCGCAAGAATACCCATTCGGAAATGTTTCTATTTGTCGCATTTCAGAGTTGAGTTTCTGCCTGCCCTGACATGGCGCTTTCTTTATGTTATGATTGGGATGTTGTTCTTTGATGCGGTGGCTGCGGTTTAGCAGCCGGAAGCACACACCAGCAAACGCCACGGATTAGCGGCAGAAGGGCGGTTTTCCATGTTCCATTACCTGAATTCTCCGGCATTTGCGCGGCTTGTCCAAGTCGCGGAGCGGGCAAAGAGTTACCTGCAATACACCGTCGCGAATGCCGTTTTCGCCGTCGCGCTCGACGAGGTGCTGTATTCGCCATCCGGTGTGGGCGTTCAACTCGTCTGGGAAGTTGAGAAGAATGATCCGTCTATGCATTACGATATCTTGCGTATCGAGGGCATGAACAAGATACTCTGCGCACCAGTCCCGTTCCTGAAGCTCGAGATCGCGCTGTATGTGTTGAGGCATTGCGCTCAACAGGGGACGGTCGAGAATCGTGGAGTGCATAGACGATCGTTTGCCCAGCCGTATTCTGGACTCCTTCGCGAACTGTGGCAGAAACTCTTTGCGATTTTCCCCGCCGAACGGGTCCGCAAAGCAGTCGAGAAGCTCTACGCGAGCTCGCCCACGTTCTCCGTGGAGGAGATCGTGGAAGAGATCGAGCGCATGAAGCTCTCGCCGGAAGAACGGCGCGCTCGTCGCGGAGAAGAAGAAGCTCTGGAGAGATCTATCAGAGAAGCCCATTCCCGTTTCGGGCGCGCCCTGCATGAAAATCGAATGCTCACCGCTGTATCGGCGCGTGATGGGAGTTTGAAGTCGAACGAGCCTCACCATGGGCTCTTGCCTCGCGCAAGAGCCCATCAGTATTTGATAAATCTTTTTTCACAAAGACTACTTTACATGGGGTCGTTCGAAAACCGGTAAAACTGCCGCACGAAATCTATAAAGTCCTACTTTTTATGCTTCCTGCTCGGGGCAGCGATAGAACCGCGACGTCCAACTATTCTTTTCTCGGTATGACATGATTAGGCGGATTACCAATTTTTTTGTAAATACCTATCCCCCGATTCGCGCGAATCGGGGGATAGGCCGTGAGTTATAAAAACGCGCTGTAAAAACGCGCGGTATTGTGCTTGCCGTATTGATATGATACAAAAGAAGGTATGAAAGAAGCCGCAAAATTATTTAAAGTGTTGAGCAATGAGAAAAGGTTGGGGATCCTGAAGCTTCTTACCAAGCATAACGAACTTACCGTGAGTGACATTGCCGATCGGGTGAATTTATCAATCAAGGCAACATCGAAACATACAATCATGCTTTATAATGCGAAGATTCTGGATCGTAGGCAAGGAAAGGGCACGGCATATTATTCGTTGAATAAACCGCTCAATAAATTTGCACATCTCGCGCTTGTTGCCATGAAAGAGCTTGCGTAATGCGTCTAAGACGATGCCTTGAGATTGAATCCAACGATTATGAGTTGAATAATTTTACCATGCTTATCCTCCGATTCGCGCGAATCGGAGGATGGATAAACGCGAAATGGATAAACGCGAAAAACGTGAATCGGGAATAAATTCCTTCACCTTTTCATGGGAGTAATGAACCTCCGACCAGCAAGTCCCATAGAAGTTTTGTTTTGTACGGGGTAAGCCGCAGGCCTTCGCCCTGCCGAAGCGGGCTACGGCACCGCGAAGGCGGGGTATTCGGGAAGGCGGGGGACATCGCATTATTTATGAACGCTATTCGGAATTTTGTCATCATGGCGCATGTGGATCATGGGAAGTCGACCTTGGCCGACCGTTTTTTGGAAATTACGAAAACGGTCGATCCGCGCAAAATGCAGCCGCAGTACCTGGATCGGATGGAACTTGAGCGTGAACGCGGGATTACCATCAAAATGGCCCCGGTCCGTATGATTTACAAAGTAAATCATACGGAAATTCCAAATTCCATCCGCCGGCCGGCGGACCAAATTCCAAATTCATCAAATTCAAAACAAGAATTTGTTTTGAATTTGATTGACACCCCTGGTCATAGCGATTTCTCCTACGAAGTTTCTCGCGCGCTTGCGGCAGTCGAGGGCGCGATATTGCTTATTGATGCGACGCAGGGGATTCAGGCGCAGACAATCGCGAATTACGCCGCGGCGAAAAAACTCGGACTCGCGATCATTCCCGCCATCAATAAGATCGATTTGAATCCAGAAGCTTCGGAGTTGAAAAGAGACATCCGTGCTTTAACCGGTATTGGAGAGGAAGAAATTTTTCTAGTTTCCGCCAAAACCGGAGAGGGAGTCGAGCGCCTTCTTGGTGCAGTAATAGAGAGGGTTCCTCCTCCAAGGTCTCTGGGTGCAGCATTGTTTGACAACCAGGGTTCGAGTATTAAAGACCAGAGATTAGAGATTGTTGCGACGGCGGCTCGCGCGCTTCTCTTCGATTCTGTATATGACAGTCATAAAGGAATTATTGCATTTGTGAGGATGTTTGATGGAGCAATTGTAAAAGGAGATCCGCTATGGCTTTGCGCGGCCGGCGCGAGAGCAGAGGCGTTTGAAGTCGGATATTTTATTCCTGATTTAAGGCCGGGGACGTCTTTGGGGGAGGGGGAAATCGGCTATGTCGCTCTGGGCATTCGAGAGCCGCGATTGGTAAGAATTGGAGATACACTGACACGATTTGAGACAAGGGGAGCGGCAGCGCCTCTTTCCGGCTATCGCGAGCCGCAACCGGTTGTATTCGCGTCGTTCTATCCGCAGGGAGCCGACGACTTTGAGATTTTAAAAAACGCTATTGAGAAGCTTCATCTTACCGATTCATCGTTCAGCTTCGAGCCTGAGGCGTCCGATGCGCTCGGCAGGGGATTCCGTCTCGGATTTTTGGGCACGTTGCACCTTGAGATTATCGCAGAACGGATTCGCCGTGAATTCGGCATCGATGTCATTACCACGGCTCCGTCCGTTGCATATGAAATAAAACGTAAAAATGGCACGGTTGCGATGGTGTATAAACCACAGGATTTTCCGCAGGAAGGACAGATACAGGAAATAAAAGAGCCCTTTATTTCCATACACATTATTTCCCGGAAGCAAGATTACGGCACGATTATGGAACTTACGGGTCACTATCGGATGGCGTATCAGGACGTCGAGTATTTCGGTACGAACGTGTTGGTGAAGTACCTGATGCCGCTTGCCGAACTGTTAACCGATTTCCACGATCGTCTCAAAAGCACTACGAGCGGATACGCGTCCGTACATTACGAACTGAAAGGATATGAGACTGCCGACATTCTGAAAATGGATATTTTGCTTGCAGGGCAGGAAATTCCTGAATTTTCACGCGTGCTGCCGCGGGACAAATTGGATCGCGAGGCGCGCCGCTTCGTGGGGCATTTGAAAGAAGTGCTCCCGCGCGAGAATTTCCCGGTAGCCATTCAGGCGTGCGCAGGAGGAAGAATCGTCGCGCGAGAAAACCTTCCTGCTTTAAAGAAGGACGTCACCGGCTACCTGTATGGAGGAGATCGGAGCCGGAAAATGAAATTATGGAAGAAGCAGCAACGGGGAAAGAAAAAACTTCTCTCGCTCGCTCGCGTGAACATCCCGCATGAAGTGTATATAAAGATTTTGAAGCGAGGAATTGGGTAGCGTGAGCTTTCTGCTTTCGCTGGAAAAACGATTCGGGGGGGAATATAATGAACATGCGATGAAAGTTTTTATGAACACAGTTTTAATCACGGCCATTCTATTGCTTGGTTATGGACTGTATCGGATGAGGTTTCGGGGAGATGACTTAGCCCGCGAGCTCGCGTTGCTAGAGGCGCAGATCGTGAGCTTTGTCGGGGAAAACGAAGAGCTGGAAAGGGGCATCGACCACTATTCAAATTCGGAAAACGTAGAACGGGAAGCAAGGGCGCGGTTGAATATGATAAAACCAGGAGAAAAGCTTATTATCATTACGCTTAGGAACGGAAACGATGCCATTCAAGAGGATGCGACTTCTACAAAAGTCGAAGAGAAAGAAACGCCCTGGGAGAAATTCAAAAAGTTTTTCGGTTTTTGATGTTTTTAGCGACCTCTTTTCAATTTTGATCGAAACAAAAAATCGAGATTCCATTTTGCGGGAGTAGTACAGTGGCAGTACTTTAGCTTCCCAAGCTAAGAGCGCGGGTTCGATTCCCGTCTCCCGCTCCAAAACCGAATTTTGAGCCGGAGTAGCTCAGCGGTAGAGCAGTGCTTTCGTAAAGCAAAGGTCGGGAGTTCGAATCTCCCCTCCGGCTCAACATAATAATGTTTTACCTAGTTACAACCCGGAAGCTCCAATCTTTAGACAGGGGAGGAAGGGAGAAGTTTTAGAAAGCTAATTTTATAGAAGCCCCGGACCTTGGGCCGGGTTATAACGGGGTTCACCGATTTAATTATGGAAGAACTCAAAGACATTTTAAAATCCGAGAGGGAGCTTAAAGGGTTGAGCCTTGAAAAACTTTCGCTTATTACCGGCATTCCTGCGCGGTTTCTCGAGTATCTTGAAAACGGAAGACGCGATAAACTGCCGCCGGATACGTATGTGCGCGGGTATTTGATGAAACTGGCGGAAGTCTATTCGGTAGATGGAAATGGTTTATGGGAGATGTATAAGCGCGAGAAAGGGGATCGTCTATCCTCGGGCGCCAAGGATCATTTTCCCGGCAGTCATTCTAGCGAAAAATCTGTTTCTCCATGGAGGCGGGCGGTTTTTTCCGCACCCGCGGTTATCTTCGCCGCGGCATTCGTGTATATTGTATTTCAAGGGAGCGGCCTTATTCGTCCTCCCCGCTTGATTGTTAAGTTTCCGGAAGCAGATAGTACCGTGAATAATCCGGAATTTATTGTCAGCGGTTCGATATTCGAGGGAGATTCGTTGACTATCAATGATGAATCCGTATTTGTGGGAGATGACGGTACGTTCGAGAAAAGATTTACTTTGCAGGAAGGGTTGAATGAGTTCACGCTGCGCGCAAGAACATTATTGGGAAGAGAAACAGTTGCGGTGCGCAGAATGCGTTATGTGCTGTCTCCGCCGGGGGGAACGGCGCCGATCTCTGAAGTCAGTCAAGGGGTTGACGAAACGAGCACCGTGATAGAGAATAATCAATAATGAAGAAGGAAGATCCAAAAAAGGAAAAGGAAGATGTATTGGCAGATGTTATTCATGCCATCCGGGAGAAATTCGGAGAAGGCGCAATTATGCGGCTCGGCGAGGCGGCGAAAGTCGATGTCGATGTCATACCGACCGGTTCGCTTTCTCTTGATTTGGCGCTTGGCGCGGGAGGTTTTCCGCGGGGAAGAATTATCGAGATTTTCGGCCCGGAGGGCTCGGGGAAAACTACGCTTGCGCTTCATGCCGTTCGCGAGGCGCAGAAGCGAGGGGGCAGAGCCGCCTTTATTGATGCCGAACACGCGCTTGACCCCGAGTATGCGAAAAAAATCGGCGTGAAGATTGATGAACTGTTGATATCCCAGCCGGATAGCGGCGAAGAGGCTTTGAATATTTTGGAGACGCTCGTTCGCTCCGGAGGCATCGATATTATTGTTGTTGATTCGGTGGCGGCTCTTACTCCCCGTGCAGAAATCGAGGGCGAGATGGGCGCGTCTCATATGGGGCTTCAGGCGAGATTGATGTCGCAGGCGCTTCGCAAACTCACCGCGATTGCTTCGAAAAATAAAGCGATGATTGTTTTTATCAATCAGATCAGGATGAAGATTGGCGTTGTGTTCGGAAATCCTGAAACCACAACCGGAGGAAACGCGCTGAAGTTCTATTCATCGGTCCGGTTGGACGTGCGAAGGGTTGCGCAAATCAAAAAGGGAGAAGATATTGTCGGCGGGCGCATTCGCGTGAAGGTGGTGAAAAATAAAGTTTCGCCGCCGTTTAAGCTCGCGGAGTTCGACTTGATGTTCGGCGAGGGCATATCATATGAGGCCGACGCGATTACTACCGGTTTGAAATACGGGGTTGTTGTTCGCACCGGTAATACATATTCGTTCGAGGGAGAGAAGCTTGGGGTTGGCATGGATGCGGCAAAAGCGAAACTCGAAGAAGACAAAAAACTGGCCGGTGAAATCGCGAAGAAGATAAAAGAAAAGGCGAAGGCGGAGAGCGGCGGATAAAAATAGATAGATCCGGGGTTTTATGAAAAGAATACGCAAGCGAAAAAATAGAAAATCCTTTGATCAACTCGGAGTTTTGATCGAGCACATGGACGATGGATTGAATACCGTTGTTGAAGGACAGCAGGCGATTGCGAAGCAGATTGACGACGTTGACGAAAAACTCGATGAACATATTCGGGACTCCGATTTTAAATTTGATGCATTAGGCAAGGAATTGAGAAATTTTGAGATAAAGACAGAGAACAATTTTAAACGGGTAGATGTTAACTTTAAAGGAATAGAAGCCAATTTTAAATCAGTTTTTGAATACCTTTCCCGGGTCGACGACGAACTTCAATCCGTCAAGGCGGGGTTAAAAGAAATAAAAGAAGAGTTGAAACGAAAAGTAGATTTAGAACGGGTGCTTAAACTTGAAGTCCGGCTCGTGAACGTCGAAAAAGAATTGGAACGGTATAAAAACAGGTTGGCATAAACGGAGAATTTTGAATCTGGAATCTAAAATCTGAGATGTTTTTATATAAAAAAGACCGGTTCAAGCGCCCGGCCCTTTTTGTATTCGCATTGTATTTCGTATTATTGCATTTTTGTCGCGCGATCTACTGCCTTACAAACGGCAGCAGTCCCATAAATCTCGCGCGTTTGATTGCGATGGTGAGGTGGCGCTGGTGTTTTGCGCATACGTGAGTGTGTTTGGTATTTTTGATTTTTGCCCGCGCTGAAATAAACCGCTTGAGCAGGTCGGTTTCTTTATAATCAAATTCCTGAATATTTTGTGAACAGAACAAGCACTGCATGCCAATTTTGCCCAAGAGAGCAAGAAATGAGCTTTGCGAGTTGCGCAGCTCGATTGGTTGCAAAATTGAGCACCGAGCACAAATTTATAAATTATGCTTTGGTTAAGAAACAATTTTCCGGCACTCGCTGTTTTGCAAAATCACATAACTTGCAAATTTGAGTGCTCGGTTAAGGTTTTGTTGCCAAAATTTCATCGTCTTCGATTCGAAATTTTGGACAAAGCCCTTAGAAGGGTATATCCTCCGGCTTGATTTCTCCTTCTTCAACATTGATAGTAGGGATTTCATCGGCTTTCTGCTCTGCTGCGGGCTGTTCTTCTTTGCCGGAAAAACCGCCGCCCGGACGAGGGCCCAGCTGCATGCGTTCGCAGACGACCTCGGTAGTCCACCGTTTCTGGCCGTCTTGGCCTTCCCATGATCTTGTTTGAAGCCGTCCCTCGACGAGCATGAGACTGCCCTTCGTCAAGAACTGACTCGCGATTTCCGCTTGTCTTCCCCACAGTACCACGTTATGGAATTCTGCCGCTTCTTGTTTTTGGCCGCTTTTGTCGGTCCACGTTCGATTCGTGGCGACGCGGACGCTTGCAACGCTTTGTCCTGACGGCGTTTGTCTGAGTTGCGGATCGGCCGTGAGGCGGCCAACGATGAGAACTTTGTTTAAATTCATTTTTAGCTTGTAGCTTTTAGCTTGTAGCTTTTCAGAAACTATTTCTCTAAGAAGCTAAGAAGCTATCAGCTAATAAGCTCGTTACTTTAGTATTTCCTTCAACCTTTTTTCCAGCTCTTCGTTGTTTAATGAGCCGAGCGTTGAGATGATTTCGGCCGGCTCAGCTTGTTTTATTTTCTGCGGTTTGGCATCGGAGTCGTCTCTCCTAACCGGTATAGTTGTTTGTTTCTTTGATGTGATAATAAGAAAACGCATGACATTGTTATCGAGGTTGAGTTGGTGCCTGAGAGGTGCGATGTGCAAAGGCGCGGCGTTAAAGTTGATCGATCCGAAATACGCGCTCTGTTTTTTTTCGATTTGATACGCAAGGGTGATTTTGTTTAAGGGACTCGTTTTACTAACAGTGCTCCCTGTTTCTTTGAGCGATTGCGTGACCTTGCCTAGATGCAATTCTGCCCCGGTGTCTCCGAGTGTCGGGTTGATGAGCAGGCCTAGTTCGTAGGCGCGTTGTTCTTCGGTGGCCATAATGCTATCAGCATAATGCCATTATCCTCACGATGTCAATGTTTATCCACAGCTGCGGCTCCCTTGACAAGTTTCCGGTATGATCTATAATAAGGGTACAATATAGAGGACAGAGGATCTTGGTCCATGTAAACATTATTAGCGTACATTCGGATTATGTATCGTGGTGTACTTCCGCCTTCGTTCCGAGAGGATCGGGATAAAGGCGGGAGTATTTTTCTGACTTTCTGAACCGGTTGAGTTTCTGGCTATCGAGAACTTTGAAAACATAAATCTTGTGCATAGCACAAGCCGCGGAAATCCGCAGATATCAACGCGAGAACTTCGCAGAAATTTTCTGCGTGCACCTGCTTGCTATCTGCGTTATTCTGCGTCTCGCGCTATGCGCGAGAAAAGGTAGATTTTTTCCAGTTGTCCCTAAAATGTCAAAAATTTCAAGCCGAAGGCGTAGAAATTTTTGTTACAGTTTAAAACTGTGACAAAATTTTCTGCGTCTAAGTGAATTGAAAATTTTGACATCTATTTGAGAGTTTGATCCTGGCTCAGGATGAACGCTGGCGGCGTGGATAAGGCATGCAAGTCGAACGGCCTTGTGCGTAGCACAAGTCGCGGAAATTCGCAGATACCATTGCAGAACACCGCAGAAATTTTCTGCGTGCACCTGCTTGCTATCTGCGTTATTCTGCGTCTCGCGCTATGCGCGAGGCAGTGGCGAACGAGTCAGTAATACCTTGGTACGTACCCTAGAGTTTGGCATAGCCCATCGAAAGGTGGGGTAATTCCAAATTGTCTGATAGCCGAATTTTGTATGAAAGTCAGAAAATTTCTAATATCTAATTTCTAATTCCTAAACAAGTACTAATTTTTAGTGTCTAAAAATGTTTTTTTAGTCATTGGGTTTTGTTTAGAAATTAGGATTTAGAAATTGGGAATTTAGCGATTTGCATACAGAATTCGGTTATCAGTAAAGATGCAAATCGCTCTAGGAGCGGCCTAGGCCCGATCAGCTAGTTGGTGAGGTAACGGCTCACCAAGGCTATGACCGGTAGGGGGGGTGAGAGCCTGTTCCCCGACGACGAGACTGAGACACGGCTCGTACACCTACGGGTGGCAGCAGTCGAGAATATTCGACAATGGGCGAAAGCCTGATCGAGCGACGCCGCGTGCAGGAAGAAACCCTTCGGGGCGTAAACTGCTTTTCTTTGGGATGAAGTCCAGTCCTTTTGGAGTATGACAAAAGCCGCTTTATGCGCGGCTTCCAAACCTAGATTAAAGAACTAGTTATTAGGAATCAGGTCGAAGACGAGGACAGCCGGTGCTACCAATTGTCCGACAAACGATGAGTTGATCCTTATCGGGTCGGTCAGTTGGATAATTTTCGCTGAGCCCTTGAGCCTTTCTTAAGGCCAGTCCGTCAGCTAATTTTTCGTCGTAGTTATTTTGACCCGTATCGATTTCGAATGATTCAATGTGCTGTTCTTGGTATTTAGTTCTAGTTGCTACAAGTAAAAGGTGATAATGGTAGATCATTAGCTTGTCTCCATGGGTTCAGAAAAATACTAAAACTAATTTTAACACGAAGTTCTACTTTGTCAAGTCGTAATTCAAGAGGACTGGATTGACAGTACCAGAGGAATAAGGGGCTGCTAACTTCGTGCCAGCCCCGTTCACACAACTTTGTGTGGCGAGGGCTGAATCTGGCGCGACCTTCATGAGCAATCATGATTGAATAACTTTGCTTATATGCTGGAACCTGATATGTGCGGCGGTCAGCCCCTTGCAGGGCTTGACTTACATATTGGCAATCAGCAGGGAAGTCATCTCGCTTAGCGGGATTGACCCCTCAGAGACTTGACCTGAAAGATGGTTGGAGTCATCACAAAATGATGGCTAACACGCAGAGCCCCCGATTTATTTCGGGGTGGTGATATAGTCCATGTCCTATCAAACAACATAAAGTTGTGTGACGGGGCCAGCAGCCGCGGTAATACGAAGGCCCCAAGCGTTATCCGGAATTATTGGGCGTAAAGGGTGCGTAGGAGGTTTTGTAAGTCTTGTGTTAAATCTCCCTGCTCAACGGGGGGGCCGCATGAGATACTGCAAAACTTTAGAGGGCGCGAGAGGCTTGCGGAACGCACGGTGTAGGGGTGAAATCCGTTGATATCGTGCGGAACACCAAAGGCGAAGGCAGCAAGCTGGCGCGTTCCTGACTCTGATGCACGAAAGCGTGGGGAGCAAAAAGGATTGACGCTCATAATTGTATTTTCTCGCAACTATACTTTGGAATTGGAAACGCAAACTCGGAATATTTTTTGCTCACTAGACGCTGCGCGATAGACAAACTTGGAAATTTTTCTTAACGCAAAACTGCGAACTCGTCGTCCCGCTTTTAGCGGGATTCTTCAAACAACGCAGTTTTGCTGAAAAAGTTCTCAAATTTGTGAGCTATCGCTCCGCTATATCGTTCGCAGAAAATATTCCTCGAAAAGTTTTGACACGTTTTCACAAAGTTGCCGCGAAAACACAATTATTCGCTTTTTGAGGTTGAAAGATTTTTAAAGGCGAGATGTAAGGGGTACATCGAGCACTAGTCCCTCTGAGAATTTGGCAACGCCAAATATCGAAGAGCAAACTTGTCCCGATTTTGTATGAGTGAAGGCGAATCTACAAAATCGAGGATCCGTCATAGTCGCAAGGCGACGGCGGAGCTATATCGGGGAAAACCCAGCCATTGCAGATCAACGGAGTGTCAAATTTCCAATTGCCAATTTCTAATGAATTTTTATTGGAAATTGGATATTTAGGAATTAGAAATTCCGCTGTGCAACAGCGGTTGGACAATCCCGAGGGAAGTTATTTGCTCAAATTTTTGGATTTAGTTAAAAACGAAGTGCCACCTTGGAGTGGTGGCACAAATTCAGTCTCTTTCGAGGCTGGTCATGTGGTGTGAGTGACGTGGATGATCGAGAGTTCGGGATAACGATCGTCTGATGGATCTTCGAACTCGACCTTCGAATACCGAGAAGCGAGATTGGCTTTCAGAAATATCGAGAACTCATGAAGCCGAGCCGCCTCTTCGTTTGACTCGGCGCGTAGTTTGATGCCCCTGTTGCGTCCATCATCGACTGCAGTACCGATCAACATGTCCGCTCCTAGTTGAGGTCCCACTGAGTGGTTTAGCACAGAACATATCTTATGTCAAGTCCGAAAATTTGAGCAAATAATCCCGTAGAGACTATACGCCAAGGCCGCTGCGAGGCAGTGGAAGCACTAAATTCGAAACTCTAAATTCTAAACTTTAGGATTTAGAAATTAGGATTTAGGATTTCCGCTGTGAAACAGCGGTATGATATAGTCCGAACTGCATAGCGATATACAGAGATAGGCAGAAATGTCCTATCCCGTAATGAAGTTTGGAATTTTAATCATTCGAATTTGTTTTAGAAATTAGAAATTCGGATTTAGAAATTCCAATTTTGTTACGCAGTAACAAAATTGTAGATACCCTTGTAGTCCACGCCCTAAACGTTGCCGACTAGCTATCTTGAGTATCGACCCTCGGGGTGGCGAAGCTAACGCGTTAAGTCGGCCGCCTGGGAAG
>MHXH01000022.1 GCA_001824435.1 Parcubacteria group bacterium RIFCSPLOWO2_01_FULL_48_18 | reverse complement strand
CGCGATTGACGGGCAGACTTACTATTTCAGAGTTACTAACTCCGGAACCGCCCTCAACTCTTATTCCATCTATGCTTCGGCGACGATTGCGGCAGGAGGTGCAAGCGGAACTCCTGACCTCACTCAAATGTACTATCGCTGGAGAAATGATACGGACACCGAAGGATCTTCAACATTTTTGGCTGCCACCAATACGCCTGTTTCCGGCGTGAACAAAAACAGCAATATACGTCTGCGGATTGAAGTATCGAATGAGGGAACCGTTGAACCGACTGCCAGCAGCGCGTTTCGAATCGAGTATGCGCCAAAATCCGGCACGTGCAGTTCAACCAGCGGTTGGACAACTATTCCGTCTGTTGCCGCCTCCGAACATTGGCAAATGACCCCCTCGAGTTATTTCTTCGACAACGATCCTACCACCAATGTGTTAGATCAAAACGGTCAAAATGCTCTTCCTGACGCAGAACCCACTTTCAAAGCAGGGTATCTTAAAGAATCCTCTTCCACTGCTTCGCTTTTGACAGTCGGCGTTGATTATTTCACCGAACTTGAATATGCCATTAAAGCAACGTCGAACGCCACATCCGGAAACACCTATTGTTTCCGGCTCACCGACAATGGCACTGCCCTTCCTTCTTATGTTTCTTCTGCCTATCCGGAAGCCACTATTGCGACCGGCGCAGTTTCCGGCACCCTCATCTCCGCCATCTTTGATACTAGGAACGCAAAGGGAGCAAGCCTCAACAGCATTATCTGGCACGGGTTTAATCCGGCAGGCGCCAGCGTGAAATTCCAGATTGCTGCCGCGACATCGAGCGGAGGACCGTGGGTCTATAAAGGGTCTGACGGATCTAGTTGTACCGCAAGTATCTACTATACGCCTACCGGTTCGGGCCTGCCCCTGGCAGTCGATCGCACCTGCCATAACAATTACCGCTACTATCGATATAAAGTCATTCTGTGGTCGACCGACGATCAATCAGCTTCTCCGAGGGTTGATGATATCGTGCTCAACTGGAGCCCGTAATTTTGGAATCTTGAATCTTGGATCTTGAATCTTGAAGACGACACTCCACCTTATGAGTAAAAAATAAGAACGTCCGACGTCCGTATATTAAAAATGGCGCGGTATCTTGACCAATTTGCAACGGCCGCGGCAATTAAGAATATAAGAATACAAGACCATGAGGTTACAAGCATACGGGAATACGTTGTCTTTAGCGAGGCGCATCGCCCTCCTGTTTTCTGTTGTATGCGCCGTAGGGTTTGTTATGGGCGCAACAGAAACGCAAGCGGCGCTGCCGGCATTTCAGGCGGCAGGGACAGCGACCTCAAGCGCGGTGACGGTCAGACCTGCATGGCCGGCGCACGAAATAGACGACTTCGGTCTTTTATTCATTTGTATTAATTTCAGGATAGGCGCAGGCGGATAAAGACCGCGACCTGTCTCTAACGGGATGAATCTCAATAAGTATCTATTAGTATCCATCAGCATCAGCAAATATCGGCTTTTTGTTTTTCTTGTCTTTGCTCTTTTCTTTTCGCTGCTTGTTCTGAGCGGAATCGAGGGATTTGCTGTTCCCTCCGCCCACGCCGCCGACTTCTTCGTTCAGCGGGGATACTCTGTTATTCCGGCTGGACAGACGAGCAGTACCATTACGGCGGGGGTTGATTATACCGCGCCCGCAAGCACGAGCCGCGCTTTTATCAGGGTCGTCAACACGAGACTTAGCGGCATGGGCCTAACTTCTTTGGGAGGAACCCAGAACGTACTTAACTATACCGCCTCCATCGATAATCCTTACAATCTTGCTTCCTCGGTTCGTTTCTTGCGAAACGGCACCACGGCAAATAATCGTATTGCATGGGAGATTATCGAATACACCGGCTCCCCCGGAGGAGCGAATGAATTCATTGTTAGAAACGCCAGCAGCGTCAACTTTACAAGCCAATCTCAGCTGGACACGGGAATCATATCCTCGGTTCAGAATGATAATGACGTAGCGGTTTTTATAACTGGTCAGCGCTCCGACGATCCTTCTACGGCAGATTGGGGCGCCAGTCTTTTTATTTCAGAGTGGGTGTCTTCCACTGACGCCGCGCGTTTTAAACGGGATGACGCCGGAAGCCCGGATAACGGATACGTATCCTATGCCGCGGTAGAGTTTACGGGTTCGAACTGGAAGGTTCAGCGCGTGGAGCATGTATATTCCGCCTCCGGAACAATAGAAATCGAGTCAATTCCCGCGCCGGTTGCAACAACCACCCGCGCGTTTCTCCATTGCCAGCTGCGGCACAATGCCGGTCTAGACGGTTTGGATGAACAAGGGCAGGAATGCTGGCTTTCATCGTCAAGCACGATAAGCTTCCGGCTTCAATCCGGCGCGAATTTGGGGCATAGAGGCGTTGCGTGGATAATCGAAAATACCCAAACAGACGCTACGCCCATGATCGTTCAGCATATTTCCGCTTCCAGAGGAACCGGTGGAGCAGAAGAAGATATCTGGACCAATACTATTGCCTCCGTTGCCTCGACATCCGTTGCCTCAATCATGGGCGAGAGCGGGAGATCTGCCGGAACCGGACTTGCGAATCCGAGGGGCAGCATTACGCTTTTTATGAGCAGCGCGAGCGCGGTTGAGCTTCGCCAATCCGATTCCGGCCAGACTCAAACGTACAGTTTCTCCGTAGTCGAATGGCCGACCGCTCTTGCGGTTGGCGTTTCCAACCTCACCCAAATCCATTACCGGTGGAGGAACAACAACGGCGATGAAACTTCGGCTACCTGGACCGCCGCAACAGATACTCCGATTTTGAATGTCGTAAAAAGCACGACTACCCGATTGCGATTCGAGGTTTCGAACGAAGGCGCGACAGGCTCGGCCGCCATCACGTATCGCATTGAATACTCTACAAGCATGAGCGGCGGTTGGCTTCCTGTTGGTTCTACGAGCGATTCGCAGGCACACTGGGTCATGGTCGCATCCCAGCTTACCGAGGCTTCAAACACCTCAAACGTCGCAAACGGTCTTCCCGATGAAAACACTACCTTTGTCACGGGTCGTCAGCTTGAGAACTCAAATCAAACCGCAGGTATCACCCTCTCCTCCTCATCGTTCACCGAACTCGAATACTCGATCGCTGCCACCTCAACTGCGATTGACGGACAGACATATTATTTCCGAGTCACGAACGCGGGAACCGCAATTACTAATTACAGCATTTACGCGTCTGCAACTCTTGCTGCTGCAGCCGCCCCCAACCTCACCCAAATCCATTACCGGTGGAGGAACAACAACGGCGATGAAACTTCGGCTACCTGGACCGCCGCAACAGATACTCCGATTTTGAATGTCGTAAAAAGCACGACTACCCGATTGCGATTTGAGATTTCTAATGAAGGCGCAATCGGTTCTGCGGCCATAGCCTACCGTATTGAATACGCAACCTCGGCAACGACGACCGCTGCTGCCTGGACTCCGGTTGGCGCCTCCGGTTCTTCAACGCACTGGATCATGACTCTTTCCCAGCTGGTTGACGGCTCCAACACGTCAAATGTCGCAAACGGCCTTCCTGATGAGAACGCCGCCTTTGTTGCCGGACGACAACAGGAATTATCCAACCAAACCGCAGGCATTACGTTGTCAAGCAGCTCATTCACTGAAATTGAATATTCTTTTCTGGCCACCTCTACTGCCATCGACAGCCAGACATATTATTTCCGTCTCACCGACAACGGCACGACAACTAATTTTACGTATACCAGCTATGCCTCGGCAACGCTTTATAGTCCTCCCAACCTCACCCAAATCCATTACCGGTGGAGGAATGATGATGGGGGGGAGGGAGGCGGAACAGGCGGCGGTGTTCTTGATACCAGCTTCGGGATGAGCGGTATTGTTACTGCTTCCTCGGCCAGCAACCAGAATTATGATATCGCAATAGACGGTACATATATGTATATCGTTGGCGACAATGGAGCAGACTGGCGTATCGAAAAACGCCTGCTTTCAACCGGAGCAGGCGACACCGGTTTCGGAACAAATGGAGTTGTAACCTCTGACGCAAATAGCGTTACCGCGACTGGGATTTCCATAGACGGCAGTTACATGTACGTGGTGGGATGGAACAGTAGTATCAACTGGCGTATCGAAAAACGCCGCCTTTCCGACGGCGCCCTCTGCACCGCGGCAAATTGCGGAACCGCGTTTGATACCGACGGCATTATTGACGGGGACGCAGCCAGCGAACTGCCCAATGAAATTGCCATTGATTCCACATATATGTATGTGGTGGGCTATAACAATCCCACTGACTTCCGTATCGAAAAACGCCGCCTTTCCGACGGCGCCCTCTGCACCGCGGCAAACTGCGGCACTGCGTTTGGCGCTAACGGCATACTCATTTCTTCTTCAACAAGCAATAACGGACAAGCAATAGCCATTGACTTTGCGTATATGTACGTCGTAGGCGACACGGGTTTTGATTGGTATATCGAAAAACGCCTGCTTTCAACCGGAGCAGGAGTCTCGGGATTCGGCGTGAACGGCGTTATTATCGGCTCATCGACAAGTGGGCTTGCTACCGCGATTGCCATTGACTCCACGTATATGTATGTCGTGGGAGACGATGGCGTACTTACTCAATGGCGCATTGAAAAACGCCTGCTTTCAACCGGAGCGGGCGATGCGGGATTTGGCGCGAACGGCGTGGTTAGCGCATCGTCAGCGACTGATCGAGCCCAAGACATTGCCATTGATGATGCGTATATGTATATAACCGGCCAGAATAACAGCAATGATATGCGTATCGAAAAACGCTTGCTTTCAAACGGCGCAGGTGATTCGGGATTTGGCGCAAACGGCGTGGTCGCCGGAGACACTGCCACGGATGTTTCCAGAAGCATCGCTATTTCTTCATCAACGGGCCGTATGTATGTTGTAACGCATGCCTCGACCGACTGGCGCATTGAAAAACGGTTTATGCATAGCGGCGCCACATGGGCAGCGGCCGAGGACACTTCCATTACCGGCCTTGCCAAATATACTTCCCGACGCCTTCGGTTTGAGGTCGTCAATTCCGGTTTAGGATCCACCTCTACGAACCAATTCCGTCTTGAATACGCCACGAGCGCAACCGCGACTACTACTGCCTGGACGCAGGTTGGAGCTGCCGGGGCCCACTGGCAAATGTACGGCTCTCCAAACTTTATTGACGGCGCCTCAACCACCAATGTCGATCCCGGCCTCTCCGATGCAACCGGCAGCATCTTTACCGCCGGACAGATCAGAGAAACCACAAACCCGGCAGGCCCGATCGGCTTGGACGGCAACCAATTTACAGAGATTGAATATGCAATTCAGGCGTTTACGGATGCCATTGACGGGCAAACCTATTATTTCAGAGTTATGAAGAATGTGGGAATTCCCCTTGATGCGTATACAATTTATGCCTCGGCAACGCTCGCTTCCGGCGCTCCTGTCCCCAACCTCACCCAAATCCACTACCGGTGGAGAAATGATGATGGGGGGGAAGGAGGAGGTGGATCATGGAGCACCTCTACCGTTGACTCAGATGGATCTACGGGCCAGTATGTTTCTATCGGCACTCCCGATGCGTCGACGATCTACATAAGCTATTACAACGCATCTACAACAGACCTTATGTTTGCTAAATCTACTAATGGTGGTAACAGTTGGTCAACTACAACCATAGATTCTGATGGAATCAAAGGACAAGCGGGTTCACTTGTAGCACCCGCATCTTCCACGATCTATATAAGTTATTTGTATAACAATGGTACAAGCGACGAACTTATGTTTGCCCGATCTTCTAATGGTGGCACCAGTTGGACCACTTCATCAATTGCCGGCGGCAATGTCGGGTCATGGTCTTCCATCGATGCCCCTGTAGGAACCTCCACTATTTTTATCAGTTATTGGGATGAGGCAAATAGTGACCTTGCCTTTGCTAAGTCAACCAACGGCGGTGACAGCTGGGCTACCTCAAGAATCGACGGGGAGGGGGCTGAAGATCTGGGGGCCTGGACTTCGATTGATGCACCGAACAATCAATCTTCAACAATTTTTGTAAGTTATCGTTGTATGTCTAGTTGTCCGGGAGGGGGTGGGGGCGACCTGCTCTTTGCTTTATCAAGTAATGGGGGTAACTCGTGGTCTATTACCACTGTAGACAGGATCGGTACTACCGGTGACGTGGGATTTCGTTCTTCGATCCATGCGCCTACAACTTCTACGATATACATCGTGTATGATGATGTTCTGGCCGTGTTAGTTGCCAAATCAGTAAACGGCGGCAGCACGTGGACCACGTCAACTGTAAGCGATAGTCGGTCCAACGCCTCGGTGTACGCTCTTTCCACATCTACTGTTTATCTTGTATTTAACGGACCCTTTTCTTCTCCTTGGGGGATTATTTTTGCCTCATCGTCTGATGGCGGTCAAACATGGAGCACTTCTACCATTTTATCGGGATCGGGGCTTGATTATTCTTCGCGAGATAAAAAGATTCAGATGGTAGGTTCTAATATTGTTTACGCTGCTTTTACGTGTGAATCGGCTTGTCCAAGCGGCACGGCAAGAGATCTTATGTTCGCAAAACTTGGCGGAGGCGGCGCCACTTTCGCTGCCGCAGAAGACACTCCCATCACCGGCCTTGCCAAGCAAACTCTCAAGCGCCTGCGCTTTCTTATTGATAACGCAGGAGATGCGACATCCACAAACATTACATACCGTATCGAATACGCGACCTCTACTTCCGGACCTTGGACACCGGTAGGATCCACGACCAATTCTCATTGGCAGATGTCCAACTCTGCTTATTTATCCGACGGCAGTTCAACCACTAACATGTCCGGAGGATTGACCGATCCTTTAGGAGCAACATTCTTTGCCGGATACGTTAAGGATGCCTCAAGCCAAACTGCTGCCATTACGCTTTCTTCTTCCAGTTTCACCGAACTTGAATACGCGATCGCCGCAACCTCAACCGCGATTGACGGGCAGACCTATTATTTCAGAGTTACGAACGCGGGAACCGAAATTAACACCTACTCCATCTATGCTTCAGCTACGCTTGCGGGAGGCGCAGCAGCTCCCAACCTCACCCAAATTTACTATCGCTGGCGGGATGATTCTGCCCTGGAAAGCGCTGACAGCGGCTGGCTAACGGCAACAAACGCTCCAATTACAGACGTTGCCAAACAAACAACAAGACGCCTTAGATTTTCCATCTCAAATGAAGGAGGGGGGGCAACCACCACTCAGTATCGCCTTGAATACGCCACTTCCCAGATCATCGGTGCGTACACCCAAGTTGGAAGCCCTGTTTCAACTTCAGCTCACTGGATTTGGGCATCTTCTGCTAATATCACCGACGGTGTCTCCACCACTGACAATGTCGGATTAACCAACCCATCAGGCAAAACATTCACCGCAGGCCAAATTAAAGACATGGGTTCCCAAACCGGAAATATTACTGTTTCGGAAACCCAATTCACCGAACTCGAATACTCCATCACCGCAACCACAACCGCGATTAACGGGCAGACCTATTATTTCAGGGTTACGAACGCGGGAACCGCGATTAACACCTACTCCATCTATGCTTCAGCTACGCTTGCGGGAGGCGCAGCAGCTCCCAACCTCACCCAAATCCACTACCGCTGGCGCAACCGTGACGGCTATGAATCTGAAGCCGAGTTTAAAGCCGCCACCAATACCCCGATCCTTGACGTAGGGAAAAACACCA
>MHXH01000021.1:51453-52750 GCA_001824435.1 Parcubacteria group bacterium RIFCSPLOWO2_01_FULL_48_18 | reverse complement strand
GTTGGCAGCGGCTTTTTTATTGGAAATAGTGAAATTTTGACAAATGCCCATGTTGTAGAGGGTGTTTCCACACTTGAAGTAGTAACGCAGGGGGGTCTGCGCATGCAAGGCACAGTTCAGGGGCGCGATGAAATTCTTGATGTTGCTTTAATTAAGGTAAATGCTCAGAGGGTATCTGATCTTAACCTTGAGTTGGGAGACTCTTCGCGTGCTCATCAGGGCGATGAAGTGTTTGCTTTCGGTTTTCCTTTTGGCATTGAGGGAGACGTAAGTTTTAAAGAGGGTACAATATCCAGAACTCTTGGCGAGGGAGATGCTTCTTTGTTTGAAACTTCGGTCGAAATACACCCTGGTAATTCGGGCGGGCCACTGGTTGATCGTTATGGTTCTGTTATTGGCATTAACAATGCGCGGTTTGGTAAAAGTGTTAGTGGAGTTTCTCTAGGCGAAACAATAAAATTCGCCATTCCGATAAATGTTGTTCAGCAACAGTTAGCAGATTTAAGAGCAGGCGCTAATGTGGTGAAAGAAAAAAAGGCAGGAGGTGGAATGGTGATAGTAAATGACACAAATTTCGAGCAAACGCTCGTTGCAACCACTCGCTTTAAATCAGAAGAAGGATATATTTATCGAATAACTGAAACAGTGGTAATTCCCGCCCATTCATTGGTTGAAGCACCTGTTTTGGCTGATAAGGATGGTAAGCAGTATGAATTGAACTGTTCAATCAAAACGTGTTACTTCACTATTCCGGGATTTATCGGAAGTAGCAGGCATTACGATATTTTTGGGTTAGCCACAAAGAACTTGTATATTGGAAACGAGCTTCCGAATGTTTCTGATCCTGTTCCAATTGGGAAGTCTAACACTAATAAAACAACAACCTCTTACTTTCCACCGAAATCATCAATACCTCCGGAGAGTTTAAGTTTTGATGAGAAGGATCGTTGGTGTAGTCAAAAACACGGATTGTTCAGTGTTTATGACTCCGCCCTAAATGTTTGCGGATGTACAGAGGGCCGAGGTCCATCAAAAGATAGTATTTGGGAATGTATCGATATAGCTGCGATGTGTAAGCGGTGGTTTGGTGCTGGAGCGCAGAGAAAAGCAGAGGCATCATTTTTTAACTTTTCCATGGAGGCAACCGATTTGTGTTATTGTTTCAATAGCGAATGGTCCAAAGACTTTACGCAATGTATTATTTAAAAACTCATGAATAAGTGGTCAATAATATCAGCGCTGGGCTTTGCGCTTTTGTTAATTTGGGGGGCCTCGAATTTCGGAACAGCAAGTCCGG
>MHXH01000021.1:0-51443 GCA_001824435.1 Parcubacteria group bacterium RIFCSPLOWO2_01_FULL_48_18 | reverse complement strand
TAAGCCGTCAATTAAAGTGAGAGAAAGTTGTCATCCCAGCTATTCGGGGAGATGCTTGGCCGAACTGATAACCCTTGAGCCAGAACCTAATGTATTATCTGTGAGCAAGTGTGACAATAACGGTTATATCTATTTTTGATAAGCTGAAACAATAAATAAACTAAATTTGTTTCTACGATAAATCGGGTATATAAATATACTCCGTTTGTTTCTGTAAAATGGTTCTGATTTCCTCTACGATGCCCTGCAACAGCATTTTGTATCGAGAACCGCCTCATCCGAGGCGGTTGTACGACCGAGATACTTACGAATGCATGGATGAAGTGCCTTGTAAAAACCTTTGTTTTTGATATAGTTACATCATGACCACAAAGATGTTGGATAAAAAAACAAGGGAGTTAGAAAAGGAAGTGGAGCTTCTTCGTTCTTTTGCGATTGGCCAGGCGGGAAAGGATTCAGAAGGAGAATATAACCCGGCTTTTGTGAAAAGAGCATTAGCGGCAGCCAAAGAAAAGCCAAAGTATGAGTTTAAAGACCCTACCTCTTTCCTAAGACACATCAGAGGTAAATAGTAAGAAATATTTTACCATGGTGAGAGTTTACTACACTGAAAATTTCCTTAAGCACGCCAAGAAAATCACCGAAAAACAACAAGCCGAGCTCGCGCGGCTTGTTGTTTTGTTAAAGGAAAATCCTTATCATCCGAGATTGCACTCCAAGTCTTTATCCGGAGAATTTACCGGCATTTATTCATTCCGTATAACGAGAGATTTTCGAGCACTCTTTAAATTTTTATCTTCTGACGAAATTATTCTTGTTGACATTGGACATCGGAAAGACATTTATCGTTAAGAACGCATCTCAAATAGTAGTGGATTGGATATCATTAGTTTTGATGGCGGCGATTCTAAGTTGGAATATATTATTCCGATTAAACCCGATTTCTCAAAGGTAATGCTTGTTGAAGTTTCAAATCCCGGCCCATTATTTGATCAAGTTCTTTCGACGCTCAAACTAATTAATTAAGCGGCCATGTCGCTGCAAATGGTCAGACCGAGACACCTCGCGGCGATTCAAAAATGATCCCCCGAAAACCCTTTTCCGCCAAAGGCGGATCCGTCTTAGGCGGAAACGGTCTCACCCGAAGAGGTCCGCGACCGACTCACACTGTCATTGATTTTTCATTTTATTAATGCTACTGCATAAAACCGAATCTGGGATGTGGATATGCCTTTCTTGATGCTGGGTTATGGTTCTAACATCCTCTACGATGCCCTGCTCTTGTCTTATGCTACTAAGAATGGTATAATAGTCGTATAGTTCTTTACATATCCAACTTGCGTGTTTTGCCATAGCGGAAAGCGGCCTTACTTAAGAAGCCGTTTCCCGCTATGGCAAACTCGCATTCCGCGGGAGCCCTCTGGCGCAAACGGCAGGTCTTAAGGTTTTGCACAGCGCAAAATCAGGAGACAAGCCAACAAGGAGGCGACAATGCCGCGCACTAAAAGCGAATGGCTTTCGGCCTATGGCAAGGGGCAAGAGGTTTTCAAGGGTATCGTGGATGCGGTGCTCGAGCGTGGAGGATCAGATGACGATCTCGATCGCGTTCGGCGGTCATCGACGCTTCGCGGAAGAATCGCCGATGTGATCACGGGTCTCGATAAGACGGCCGCGCAAGCTCTACACTCGTTCCGTGCCGTCACAATCGGTACTCTGCCGAACCACCAGACCTACCGCGCGGCGCTCGAGGCGGCAGGACACAGGATCGGCGACTACGCCAATCAGATCTTGTCCAAGATGACCGTTGCTTCCGTGCCAGCCACGCTCGACTTGGTGGTTCTTACCAACAAAGAAATAACCGGCAAGGATCAGGCGACCCGAGTCGAGATCTACGAAGCGGCTCTCGCTAGAGGCGATGTTGATCTCTGCCTCGTTGAAGTCGGTCCCGCTCTGCGTCTCCAGTACGGGGATCAGCCAATGAGCGAATGGCTTATTGTTGCCATGGAACCCATCACTGACTCGGGTGGCAGTCTCAGGCTGTTCCGCGTCGGGCGGAGCTCGCGCGGTTCGTGGCTCCTTAGCCTCTACGACGGCCCTGGCAGCGTCTGGCACGGTGGCAGCCGTTGGCTGTTCGTCCGTCGCAAGTAGCACTTCGCGCTGAGAACTTTGGTCCTGCACTTGGACTCTTAGAACTTAGCGCTTCCCGTAAGGCACCAAATGCCCAGCGTTCCGATCTTGGAATGCTGGGCATGTTTTTTTCTGATACAATAAAAATGGAAATAGGCGAATATGCGGACGACTACGGTTTTCCGCTGCCGAAACCAGTATCCATGCATCGAGAATATCTCTGACCACGGTTTGGGGTAGAGTGGTGCATGCAGACACTTCACATAAAAAATGAAGCTACTTGGTGAAGAGTGCTATGGCATTTATGATGCCAAATACGATTCAGCCCCAAGAGCATTCAAGGGGCGGTGGCTTAGACGGCATTTTTCACGTAACTGACTCGGATGGCAATCTCGGATGAATTTGAAATTATTGAAAAGGAGTAGAAGTTAATGAGTGATGTGGATAGGAATATTTTAGAGGTCCGTGACCGTGTGACACTGCCAATGTGCACGAACAGAGGCTAATGCCCCTGTTTTTGCTTTATCCATCGGTGTTTTGTTTAGTTTCAAATCTTACAAAATTTGTAGTGCATGCGTAGATTCTAAGACATTTGCATAGATATAGACAAAAATGCATAGATTTGGTAAGTTATATGATATGGAAAAGGAACGACTTGCCATTGGTGAGGCTGCAAAATATCTCCAAGTTTCTATTGATACGCTACGACGATGGGACGTGTCGGGAAAACTTCGTGCAGAACGAAGCGTAGGAGGGCACCGTTATTATCTTCTTTCTGGTCTCAAGCGGTTTCAAGCCGATCTTGATGCTATTGGGGAAACTTGGGCTGCAAGTGAGCAGTCGCCAAATATTCCTGAGGAGTATTATTGTGAACAATCGGATAGATTCAGTGCGCGCCTTAATCGTTTTGGTATGGATCTTCGTATGGCGGGCGTGCTTTCAGACAACTTGGTTCCCCTTGTGGTTGCCGTTGTCGGAGAGATCGGCGATAATTCGTTCGCGCACAATCTTGGAAATTGGCCGGATGTACCTGGCGTTTACTTCGCGTACGATGTACATAAACGTTTTATAGTACTTGCCGATCGCGGACAAGGAGTGCTTAAGACATTGCGGCGAGTGAAGCCCGATCTTGATAACGATCGGGATGCGCTTGTTGTCGCGTTCACGGAATTTCTTTCCGGCCGCGCTCCCGAGCGTCGAGGCAACGGACTCAAATTCGTAAGAGAAATCTGCGAGACAAATCCTATTGGTCTTCGTTTCCAATCCGGAATCGCCCTTATTCGTGTTTCATGGGAACCTGGTCGTATGGAAGTTATTCAGACATTGCGCAATATTCGTGGTACGTTTACCCGTATTGATTTTTAATTTTTCACAATAGTGAACATAGCTAACCATGGTAATTGAACTTAAAAAATTTGGCATGATTCTAACATCACGTCCCGCTGGTCGGGAGGCGTTCAATGCTATCCGGCCTACGTTAAAACCGGGCGACGATGTGGTACAAGTAGACTTTCGCGAAGTGCTTGCGGTAACCCCGTCGTGGGTTGATGAGTTTCTCTCGCTTTTAATTGATTATATCGGCGAGAATGTGGAACTTTTGCCGACCGACAATACCTCGGTGCTTGCCACGCTTCGAGTGCTCGCCGAAGCGAAACAGGAACCTCTTGCCAGCCTCGCGCGCCGATACCTGGAAGAAAAAAGGTGAGACACCAATGCTGATATATTAACATAAGACCCGGACGCCTCGGGGCGTTCCAAAAATGACCCCCCTAGAAAATCTCTCAACGGTCTCACTGGATTTGGCACCAGACCGTGTGATACTGCTCTTAGCAAAAGTTCCGAGGAGACTCGGAGACCTCAGAAAATAAATGGCCTATTACAGAAATTACCGAAAAAGAAATTATCACCGTCCTTATTATCACCGGCGTTATTATAGCAGACAAAATCGGCCTATTGATCCCAAAAAAGCATTCATCGCTTTTTGCGTACTCCTTATTTTTGGAATAATAAGCAATTTTGAATCTTTTTTGTCATCGTCTCTATTTCCGATTCTTCTTGTGGTGGGAGGTTTTTTTGTCGTGCGTAAAATTTTAAGAAATAGGCGAAGGGCACAAATAAGCAATGCATTTGCAATCTCGAAGCATCATCCGTACGAATAAGTAGAAATCAAAGATCCAATCATCGCAGATGCGCCGGATGATGATCCTTATGGTTTGCCGAGTCCAACTATTAAAAACAGATCAGAGCGCACCTCGGGGGATAGAACGCAAGCGCAAGAAAATATTGGCAATAGATATGAACTTAGGAGCAGTCTTATGACCCTAACCGAAAAAAAGTTTTTTGGTGTATTAGAGCAAGTAGTGGGAGGGAAATATCGTATTGAAAATCAAGTACAATTATCTCGAATTGTAAGCCCTCGCGACTCCAATAAGCATTATATTAATTATCAAGATTTCAATCGAATAAAAGCAAAATCGATTGACTTGTTCTGTACGATGAAGATTATAGACCTCATTTGTGCATCGAACTTGATGATCGCACTCATCAGAAGCAAGAGAGAATGGAAAGAGACGCATTTGTTGATGAGGTAATGCGCGGTGCGGGCCTTCTTATTGTTCATATTCCTGTTTCGGATTCATATGATATCGAAGAATTGCGTGAGCTAATATTTGGCGATTTTAACCAGTAGCTTGCCCCATTTCTAATAACGGACTTGAATTCAGGTGACGCGGAGACATTGAGGCGATCCAAAAATGATTCCCCGAAAACCCTTCAACGGCCTCATTCAGATAGGTACCAGATGCGGTGACACTGCTTTTAGTTTCGTGTGTGGACTCACCGAAAAACAACAAGCCAATATTGCGCGGCTTGTTGTTTTTTTGAAGGAAAATCCATATCACCCACGATTACACACCAAATCTTTATCCGGAGAATTTACGGGCATTTTGTGCGCAGAACATTCTTGAAATACAATAAGTTCGGGGCTATTATGATGGTGGCTCACCAAAAATAAAAAAGGAGGAGCCATGACCGCGGTGTTAATCGATGGGAGGCGGACGCCTTTCTTCAAGGCAGGAACCTTGGCGGGCGTTGATGCCGTCGAAATAGGCACAACTCCGATTAAGGCGCTTTTAAAACGATATGACGGTATTGAGAAGCATATTGACTGGGTAGTCGGTTCAAACCTCGGGAATGGAGTATTGCCCCCCGGCGGCTCCAATATGGCGCGCATTATCGCGACACTATCGGGCGTGCCGAAGGATATTCCCGCCGTGACGGTAAACATTAACTGCGCTAGCGGTCTTCACGCGGCAATCTATGCCGCCAGACTCATTGAACTCGGCGAGGCTAACCTCGTTCTTGTTCCCTCGGTGGAAGTTATGTCCGATTACACTGCCGTGTTCGGCAGGCAGCAGCGCGCATTATATGAGAAAATGCTCGCAGCGTCGCGCATAAAAAACCCAGTGAAACAGATGGCGGGTGTTCTCGGCGCACAGATGAAAATCTGGATGCGAGGACACCGTCCTCTGCTGAAGAAGAATTTCGGATACGAACCCATTTGGATGCTTATGACGGGCCTGTCCGATCCTATTTCAGGAATGGGGATGGATAAGATCGCCGACCTTATTGCAATAGAATTCGGCGTGTCGCGGGAAGAGCAGGATCTGTTCGCTTACGAATCTCACCGGAAAGCGGAAGCGGCACAACGCGTGAAGAAGTTTGCCGATGAGATCGTGCCCTTCAGGGGTATCTCCGACGACAACGGCGTGCGCCACAATCAGGAGCTTTCCAAGCTAGCATCGCTTCGCCCGCTTAATAGAGGGGGTACCGTTACGGCCGGAAATGCTTCACAGGTTTCCGACGGCGCGTGCGCGCTTCTTATTGCAAGCGAGGAGTTTGCCGCTGCTCATGGATTGCCGGTTCTTGCCGAGTTTTCGTCGGGGAAATCTTCCACGAAGGGCTGTGAACCTTCACTTATGGGAATCGGTCCCGTCTTTGCGATTCACGATCTTTTGAAAAAGACAGGGTTGAGCCTGAATGATATTGACCTGCTGGAATCAAATGAAGCGTTTGCGTCCGTGGTGTTGGCGCAGGACAAGATTTTGTCTTCGCAGACTTTGTGCGACCGGCTAGGAATCAGCCACCCCATCGGAAATACCGTAACGGACAAACTTAATGTTAACGGCGGCGGCATTGCCATGGGCCACCCGGTCGCGGTAAGCGGTTCGCGGCTTGTGCTGACTACTGCCCTGGAGCTACGGCGCCGAAACTCCGAGCTGGGCATTGTGACGTTGTGCATCGGCGGCGGCCAAGGCGAAGCACTTCTCGTCGAGAGGAGGTAATCATGCGCGGACGACAGAGTTGGCGGTTTTGGAAAGTTTCACTTGAGGGCGGCATTGCGATGTTACGGCTAGATTCCGCTCCGAGGCAGAACGTGCTTCACGGCAAGGCGCTGTATGAGCTCGATGATATTCTTCAGGATATCCGCGAATGGCAAAGCATTGATAAAATTAAGGGCATTGTTATTGCATCGGCGAAAGAAACGTCGTTTTGCGCCGGCGCCGACATCAATGAAATTTGGGCGCTTCGGGATGCTTCCGATGAAAAAGTGTCGGAACTGCTGAATAGGGCGCGGAAGATATTCCAAGGTCTTCTCGATGCTCCGGTTCCGACCGTTGCTGCCATTTCTGGCGAATGTCTGGGGGGCGGTCTCGAGTTGACGCTTTTCTGCGACATGCGTATTGCTTCAAATCAGATCAAGACGCGGTTTGAGTTGCCGGAAACAAAACTCGGCGTTATTCCGGGTTTTGGAGGAACGCAGTTTTTGCCGAGAACCGTCGGATTCCGTACGGCGCTCGAAATGATCGTCGGAGGAAAAGCGCTTGATGCCAAGAGCGCATTGCGCGCCGGATTGGTTGATCGTGTGGTCGAGCAGGGTGAACTCATCAATGAGGCAAAGAAAGTCGTGCTCCAGCTTGCTTCAGGCGAGCTGAGGGCGGCCCATTCGCTTCCGCGCGTTGAACGCATTCCGGTACTCCGTTCGCTGCTTCGCGCGTATATGCTCCGCGCTACCAAGAAGATGACGCTCGCGAAAACGAAAGGCAATTATCCCGCGTTTATTTTTGCGTGTGATGCGGTTGCGAACAGCACGAAGAGCATTGACAGGGGATGGACCAAAGAGCGCGAGCTTTTCATCAAGAGCCTGAGAACTTCGGCGGCAAGAAGCTGTATGAGCATTTTTCTCATCCAGCAGGAAGCGCGTTCGTGCCAGTGGGTGTCTGAAACCGCCGACGCACCGAAGAAAGTCGGGGTTATCGGAGCGGGCCTCATGGGAAGAGGCATCGCGTATGTTCTTGCTTTGCGTGGCATCCCGGTAATCATCCAGGACCTTTCGGCAAAATCAATTCATGATTCGCTTATTTTCTTTGAGTCGCTTCTGAAGAAATCAGTGAAACGCGGGAAGATGACCCAGGAAGATGCTTCACGGACAATGGGCCTGATAACCCATAAAGTGGGCGAGCACTACGAAGAGTTTCGCGATTGCGACTTGGTTGTTGAGGCGGTTATTGAGGATGTGGATGTTAAACACAAGGTTCTCGGAAAACTGGAGAATGTTGTGCGGCCGGATGCCGTAATTGCCACTAATACTTCGTCGATTCCGCTTGAGGAGTTGACGCCGGCGCTGCGGGACGTCACGCGATTCCTGGCGATGCACTTCTTTAATCCCGTTCATATGATGGATCTGGTAGAGATGGCGGGCCATGAGCATACTTCGCCGCGCGCAATGGCGGTAGCGCTGGCGGCGGTGAGGGTAATGAGAAAGACGCCGGTCGTACTCGATAAAGCATGCCCCGGATTCATTGTAAACGCCGTTCTTTTCCCGTACCTTTCGCTCAGTTTGCAGGCCCTGCTTGACGGTGAGGCATCACCGGACGCTCTAGATGGGGCGTTCAAGAAACTGGGCATGGTGATGGGGCCTATGGAAACGCTCGACTTGGTCGGGCTTGATACGGGCATAAACGTGTTGAAAGTTCTTGGGCGATGCTATCAGCGTGAGCCGTACGATTACTCTCGGTTCATCAAAGCCGTCGGAGAAAATAAGATTCTCGGGCAAAAGACAGGGGGCGGTTTCTATCTATATGATAAACGCGGAAAGCGCGTAAAGGTGAATGATGTTTTCCTTGCGATGATACGGCATAGTAAGGCGGATCCCGCGGGGAGCGCGGACGCAGATGCGCTTGCCGGAATCATTTATGAGCAAATGCGCATTAGCGCGCAGAAACTTGTTTCGGGAGGTTTTTGCAAGCAGCCAAAATTTGTTGATCTTGCCTGCATTCTTGGGGCAGGCGTTACTCCGAATCGCCGCGGACTCCTCGGCGGCGAATAAGAGGTATTGGATATACAACGGACAGCAAGCTGTCCGTTTTTCTTTTGATAAAACTCGGAGGAGCGGCAGAACGGCCCTGCAAGGGCCGGTACCGGGTCGGGTGACACCGCTGCGCGTTATAAACGAAAATCGCCCAAGCAAAAGAGCAGCCAAAAGGCCGCTCTTATTGTCCTAACATTTCAATAAATGCCATAAGCAAGGTTGTCGTTCTCGCGTCCGTGAAATACCGCGGGTCGCAATGATCCGCTTCAAGAAGTAACGCGGGGATACCATACTCTGACATCAGTAGGGTTCGTTGATCCATCTGACCGATGGAATACGGCTTACAGGAACGATCCGAATGAAGTATGACTCCGTCGAGGCTGTATTTCTCTATCATGCGCCGCATGGTATTCAATTTATGCCCGGCGCCCCGATTGAGCATTGGGTGCAAATATGCGCGGGCCGCAGATTCAAAAGGCTTCTCCGGATCTATCATGGGAGCCAGTTCGGCCCATGCGTTCGTATACGTGGAAGCCGCCAACACTACGCCGTGTTTTCCGAGCGTTTCGGAAAGAAACCGGAACTTATGCCAGATGGGCAAATTATCCCACAGCAAACGCTTTCTTTCGTTCTTTACCGCGCCGATACCATGTGCGATACGCCGATCAACTTCTTTGAGCATTGCGGCGTAAAAATCAATGGTGTGCGAATGGCCGCGCATTTCTACTATGGGAGCCATGTGAATGAATTGGTCAAATGCCGAAATAGGAGTTGGCCTATGGGCGCCTCGTCCAAGTATTTCCATCCACAAATCCATGGCAATGCGGCTCTTGTACATAAAGTCTTTCAGTTTCCGCTCGTCCAGTGTTTTTCCTGCAACGCCCTCAGCGATCGGAACGGCGGCTTCAAGTTGCTTCTTCACGTACTCTATAGAGTGGTCGGATGCCTCCGTATAGATGAACGGAGTATCTATTAATATAAGCGGAACCTTGAAGTGGTGAGCCAGAAACCCGTACCAGTAGAGGACGGTCTGACATATGTTTGTGCATGCTACGAGAATATCAGGGGGAGGCAATTTACCGACCGGCGTTTTTCCGGACAAGGCAGAGCCGATATCTGTTCGCGCATAGGAACATATATCGGGGGAGTATCCCGCGTCTTCAGCCTCGCCGGATATTTCCTCCGCGGTTCTTGATACGCCGCATATTGCGCCGTGATTTTCAGGATAAAAAAGGTGAAACCCCAGCGCATTCAGTATTTCAACCGGCGCGCCCGACGTAACCCATGCCACTTTTCGATAGGGCTTGGCGAAACGGCCGTCCAAATAATGGCGGGCTATCATTTCTTTGGTGCGCGAAGAAATTCTTAAAGGAGGCGCCGTGTAGCTGTCTTTTCGTTCCTTTCGGAATCGCGTCTTCATTTCGGAGTACAACCTATTTACTCTGATGGCGGTCCAGCCCATCACCCGTGTATTCACGTAGTAGCGAAGGGCGTCTGTCAGCCGCATAGAATCGTCTCCAGAAAAAGTTCTAATGACCCGACGGATGGATTCAGGGAGGCCTCACTCAATTCGCTTTCTATAACAAGCGTTGGGATATTGATTTTATTGAGTTCGTCTCTTAAAGGGGGATGGCCGAACAGTTCCGGTTCGCAAAACTTCATACAGTAAAATAGTACGGCTTTGGCGCCGGACATTTTCACCATGCGCACCATATGATCCGCGCGTTCCTGAATAGAACTTCCGCGGGTTGAATCCGGCGGGGCGCTGAGAATGCTTTTCGCCATTCGGCGGAATACATCATTGTCTTCGCCCGGTCCGTAAAGACGCCGGCCGCAGCACGCCAGATCATCGGCGACGACTACGCCGCCGGCGCGTTCAATGAATTCAAATAAACTCATGGGTTCGGGAACAATTCCGGATAAAATTATCGGCAATCCCTTGTCCCGCGACTCATTCTCCGCTTTCGCAAGGAATGATTTGGCCAATTCACAAAAACGCTCGGCCGGAAGATATTCGCGGCTCCGGAGCAGATGATAGAAGTCGCGCTGACAGAGCGGTAAAAACTTTCTCTTTCGGTTGAGTTCCGCGAGAACTTCATCCGCGTCCTCTTCCCGGAGAATGCACGCCATCACCTCATCTTCAGAGGGGGATAGCGAGGTTAACGCTTCCAGTTTGCGATACAGCGCGTGAAATTCGTTTGCCAGAAACTGCGCGTCGCTTTCCCGCCTGCCCCGTGGCAGATAAATCGGGAAAACCGGCTGCCGCGGAAGGATGAGATCGGTAAGAATGCTGCAAAGACCCTGCAGAGAGTCGCATGTGTGCGGAACGGCAACAAGGTCGAAAACTTCGCTCTCCGGTCCGGTGATATACGAAAGTGCATTGTGTACAAGAGGACAAACGTAAGGCTGGAGATGAGCTTTGCTGTATTGCGGATCAATTTCCGGAGGACCCCATAATTCGACCGGCAGGATCTGAAATGCGCGAAAAAGAGCGCGCGGGTAGTGAATCGGCAAAACTGCCGCCACGCGTCCGCCGCTTTCTTTGTGCGCCCGGATTATTTCCCGACGGCACGGAATAGAGGTAAGCGCTTCGTGCATTTGACCTCTTTTCGTTATTGAATTTTTCAGTTGCTAATACCAATATAGCACCGAGCAGGACCCTGTCAAATTTTCTACAAAAGTTTAAAAAAGGCCTGAACTCTGAATGAGCGCAGGCACATAACAAACTTGGGCGATCTTCAATTGCCGCAGTGTCCGGATTTTTTCAATCGGTTTTTTTCTCCAGATGGCGACGCGCTAAGAGCGCCGCTCCGATAGCTCCCGTGAATTGCGCCAAGTTTTCAGGCGGAACATTTGCCGCCCCCCCGAGACTTTCGCGCAGCACGCGCGCCATTACGGGAAATCGCATAATGCCGCCTACAAGCGTGAATTCCGGCTGCATTTGCACCTGCTTCATAAGGCTCACGGATCTCTCGGTTAACGAAAGCATCGCTCCATGCATGATGTCTTCCGGTTTTTCGCCCTGACTTATGTGATTAATGACTTCTGACTCGGCAAATACGGCGCATATGCCGGATATCGGAACCGCCTTCGTGGACCTTTCGACTAAAGGCGCGATTTCCTCAATTCCATATCCTAAATAGTGCGCGGTTTTTTCAAGGAATGTCCCGGATCCGGCCGCACATTTGTCGTTGAGGCGAAAATTCATTACGCGCCCGCCGTCGTCAAGGCGTATTGCCTTCATTGTCTGTCCGCCGATATCAATAATTGTATGCGTTGCAGGATAGAGTGCGCGTACGCCCCACGACTGAGCGATGAGGTCGGTTACCTGCGTGTTTCGGAAGGAAACCATACTCCGACCGAATCCCGCGGTTGTTATGCATCCTATATCCGCGCTATTAATGCCGGCTCTTTCGCGCGCTTCTTCCAGCATGTTTTTGGACGTTTCTTCTATAAGAAATCCGGTGCTGTGTATTGCGCTGCCGACTAAGTCGCCGTTTTCATTAAGGATAATGGCTTTTACGTATGTTGAGCCGACGTCTATTCCGGCCGTGTATATCATTATGAACTCCCGCTCGCGGCTTTGTTTTTTACATACAATGCCCTATCTAGGGCAAAAAGAGCGGCGCCGAGAGCCCCCATATAATGAGAGTCTTCGTTGATATTCAGCTTTGTTTTCAACAACTCGCTCAAGACCTTGACCATGGCTTCGTTGCGGGTAACACCGCCGGTGAAAGTCAGCTCTTCGACAATGCCCACCCGTCTCAAAAGCCCGATTGAGCGCGACGCTATGGCGTAGTGCGCGCCAAGCAAGATGTCTTCGATCTTTTTTCCTCTGGCCATCCAGGACAATATTTCCGACTCTGCAAACACGGCGCATGTGGTGCTGATGTCGACAGGGTCCGTGCCGCGAAGAGCCATCGGACCAAGCTCAGATAGTTTAATGCCGAGAGCCGCCGCCGCATACTGGAGAAATCGTCCGGTACCAGCTGCGCATTTGTCGTTCATGCAAAAATCAACAACGCCGCCGCCGGGCTGTATGCGGATCGCTTTTGTGTCCTGCCCGCCCATATCCAGAACGGTTTGCGTGCCGGGAAATATAGCGATAGCGCCGCGCGCATGGCACATTATTTCGGTAATCTGGTTGTTTCCAAATTCAACCTTATAACGTCCATATCCCGTGCTAATGATGCAGCCGATATTCGTCCTATCGATTGCTGCCTGTTCTAAGGCCAGAAGAAAAGACCTTTCAGCGGCCATAATTACATTTGCCCCGGTAGGGATCAGGCTGCGCCCGATAATCTCTCCGCCGCGATTTACTACAATAGCTTTAGTTTGTGTTGATCCGACATCCACTCCCGCCGCATGACAATCGGGCGGTTTTCCGATCTCGCGGCTCGGCTGCCCGGTTGTCATTGGCCTCTTTCCTTATTTTTTTGTTAATGTACCCGAGCCTTATAGTGGAATGCTATATTTATCGGCGTAAATAATCAAGCTGCAGCAGCAAGAAAACCAGAATTTTTTGACCCCGATAGGATAATTTTAGACATAAAACGACTCTCTAAAAAGCTCTCAACGGCCTTACCAGTAGAGGTTTGTGACCGGGTGACATTGCTTTTAGCTTTGGTTCCGAAAAGAATCTGTGGTATTATAAAAATAAGAAGTAATCCATTGTCGAATGGATGCAGGAAATAAAATAGTAATAATAAAATCAATGTTCACACAAACGAAAGTTTTTAAGAATGCCGAGGCATGGACTACGGTGGTGGGTTCGGTGATCGTCGTTTGTATGCTGTTGCTCCCGGCGGTTATTTTTGGAAAAGTCGCGCGCGCTCATTCGGACGAGCCCGACGGCATGATGGCGCCCGCTGGCGTAACCGAGGTAAAGCCCGCTCCCGGAGAAACGCATCACCTTGAGGTGAAGGCGGAGACGCTGGAAGGATACAGGATCCCCGGTATGAAAATTACCGTTACGGCGACACCGCAGGGTGGCGGTACCCCCATCGAGAAGGAGCTTGATGGAATGTTCGGCGGCAATTTTCACTACGGCGCCGGTATGGCGTTTGAGCCGAAGCAGTATCTTCTCGTGTTTCATTTAGACCCACCGACATTTATGCGTGAAGGAAAGAGGGCGAATCAGTGGCTTGAGTCGATCGATGCGGAATTCGTTTTCGATGCGGCGGCGCCGCTTGGAACGAGCGGAATAATCGGCAGCAAGGAAACGGCAGACATGAAAATTTCTTTTGAAGCCGAGGAAGCGGAATCAATGTTTATGTTGTCGGAAGATGCGGACGGACACATGGAGCCCGTGCATGATCAGCAACAAGCGCCCGCTCAAGGAAGTAGCAGTTTATCGCTGTCCCTGATCGGCGCGTTGGGCCTCATTATCGGTTTCATTCTCGGGCGGTTTATTTTCAAGACAAGACTGCCTTAAGCCAAGGAGGGCTTCGCAGTTTGTGCTATTACTTTTTCCCATGTTCGGATATTTGAGCTTGAAATCGCGAAGACATTCGCTCTCTTGAGATTTGCTCTGCGTAACATCTCTGTGCTGGTATTGCTTGATGCCCTTGGCAACAACAGCGTCATCGTGTACTATATATACCGGAAACCTTGAAACCTATACCATGCGGAGGATACGATGAGAAAACTGTTATTTGCAGCGGTTGCTGTTCTTATTGCGGAAGCTGGGTTCATCGTTCCCGTATATGCGCAGGAACAGCGGATTAACATTGATCGGGCAGCGCTGATTTCTGTTACGGACTCGGCGATTGCTGCCAAACGAGCTGCGGACAGCGCTTGGGTTGAACAGCAGGTTGTGAAGATTCTGCTCGCTTTGCCAGAATTGATGTTAAAGAGTGCCAAGCGCGGCGAGCCAAGGACCTATGTCTATGTTGACCGTGTTTTTTTTGATGGTAGCGAACGATTAGGGTTAATGGCCCTGGAGAGAGTCGGGGTAATTGTAGAGCAACAGGGTTTTCGTGCGGAACTTTATGATAACACTGTGTTGATAATAGCATGGAAATAGCAGATAGTTAGATATATTTTTTTACCTGACCCGTATGTCATAACGCGGTTTCGTTGAGATAATAAATAAGGCGGTTTTGGTATCGTGCGGCTTTTCATCTGTGTTATGGAAAGCCGTTTTAATTTTTTTTGTAATCTCGCCGGCACGAAACTCGCGGGCGCGCTGCTTGAGTTTCCTGAGCAATCTGCGGCGGACTTTAATGCGAAGCACGCGAGCTTTGGGTAAATTAAGCCGATACTTGCGAATAACGAGCTTGTTGGGATGCAAGGTTAGTTTTAGTATCGAGAAAATCTGCGATTTTATCTTGAAGTTTCAAAATCATAAACAAAATGCCCCGCAACTAGCGGAGCAGGATCAATTTTAACCCCTGCTTTTACTCACTTTGTTCGTTCTTCTTTCCAAAGCCGTGAACTATGTAAAAAATGGCGAGCGGGAAACCGACCATCCAAACTGCTGACATAAAAATTAATCAGATGACTCCAAGTGAGACTTTCATTTCTTCTGCGGGTTTGATATAAATGCCCTTTTGATATACTCCGCAATCGAACGTCGATCCGCGTCATTCAATAGATTTTTCCAAGCCGGCATTGATCCTTTTCCTTGAGTTGTCACTTGGAAAATGTATTCTACGCTTGTCGTATCTGACATGGTGAGAAAGCTGGTGGCCGACGGATTCATCGCCTTTCCGGCAGGACCCTTTCCGTCACCTCGTTCGCCATGACATGCCTGACAGTACCGTTTGTAGAGGTTTGCGCTATCGTATGGCACTAGGGATAAATCTGTATTATGCGAGCCAGCGAGAGAGCGGTTGGAAAACGCCGCAATAACGATAGAACCAAGAAAGACACCCGTAACTAGCCTAGGCAAACTGACCAGTCGCCGCATATTTGCCCCCGTACGCCTGTTAAATTATTAAATTTCCTTTTAAAGTATATATCGGATGCTTAATTTATGTCAACAACAACAATTTTGTAACCACCCGGCCGATCCAGAAACAACAAAACAATCCCGCAGAATGCGGGATTGTTTTGTTGTAATTTTCTGTACTCCTGCTTATTCTGTCCAGAGAACAAAGGTGAGTACTTTCTCTCCGTTACCAAGATCCTTTACATAGAGAGATGATCTGCCGCGACCGTCCTGTCGGTGAGCTCTGCCCCATTCTGCCGTCTCCGGAAGATCAACGCCGCCTCGCGCAGACCTGACAGATTGGGAAAGCGTCGTGTACGAATCAAGATGGGCGTAGATCGTCTCAAGCTGGTCATAGTCGTGCTGGTTCGGATGCTGGTTCGGCGTTGGATCCGACGTGTAGTCCATGCAGGTGCCGAGCGGAGGGTTGCTGAAATCTTCATCTTGATGATCAAGTCCGAAGTTATGACCAATCTCCTGGCACATCACCATTTGCCGCAATGCCGGTTTGTTGTATGTCGCGGTATTGAAGTACGTGTCGTTGAGTTTCGTAACCCCTTTGTAAATATGCCCATCTCTGGTTAACCAAATTTGGGCTAAGCCCAGCCAGCCGTTGAATCCGTACTTGGCCGCGCATACCTCAACTCGTCCGCTTGTCGCCCGGCAGTTTTTCGGATTAGTGCCTCCGGCCACAATTGTGGTATCAAGCACGCTCGATAAACTCCAGTCTGTTGAAGCGACTCCAAGGTAGGGATCCCATACGCTTGAAACATTATCTCCAAGCTTCAGGGTGAAAGGATTTGCCTTTCGCGCCCAGTGATAGGTTCCCCATGAGTGACTCGCCAACGCAACACCGGCAATTGCAAGTAATGCAAGCCCTGCGAGTGCAACTATCTTTGTTGAAATTCGAAAAGCCATTTTTATTTGAGAATTAGTTATGTATCGACCTTATACGCATATTATATTCCTTTGCCTGCGTTATGTCAAGGTTCGTTTTCCACAGGTGGAGCCTCACAATTAAAGTCCCGTGGTCCTCTGGTGCGCGAGTTACTAGAAGATCGAATTTTGAAGATTGCCGGCGGCGTGGTAATTTAAAAGTATAGCATGAACGCATATGCCTGATTCGGAACAAAAAACAGGAGTAAAAACTCGATACGGGAGCCTTACCGGGAAAGAGGTCATATTTATATTTCTCTCGGGAATTATATTGGTGGTAGATGGAATACTTTTTACCAATCTCTTTGTAAATCATTTTTTTCTTCAGGTGGGTCCGGTTGATTATATATTGCCGCTTATCGGTATGATTGGATTCGCAATTGTATTCTCCGTCCTTGCGATACTATCGAGCCAGCCGTGGATGTCGCTTGTCATCTATTTAATCGCTTCTATCCTTTCCGTGTCGTTTGTTCCCGTGCGTTGGGAAAGCTTTGTTGCGTCCGCCCTCATATTTTCTTCCCTCGCTTACGCGTTTTTTTCCATCCGTTCATCATATATACATTCGGCAACATTCCATGCGTCGAGCGCGATCAGGGCCGGTCTCGCTTCGGTGTTTACCGCATTGGCGCTTCTTGCGTCGTTCTGCTATTTTTATGGGCAGATTTTGAGGCCGCCACGACTATTTTCGCCGGAGTTGATTCGCGATGTTGTAGGTACCGCGGTAAAAGTAGCCGGAGAAAAATTTGAAGGGACACTTCAAGGCTTGAAAGATCAGGCGCTCAAAGAAATTGCGCCGCAACGCATACCCTTTTCTCAATTATTGTCAGAGTTTCGTACGGTTATGGATGCTCAAACGCCGGATTTGGCCGCCAGGCGCGACGCCGGGGTTGAAACGGAAAACATTCTATCGATTCCTTTCGAAGAACGGATTGCCATGGCAATTGAAATGCAAATCGACAAATTTATGCGTTCGTACCGTCCCATTTTGCCGTATGCATTCGCTTTCTTTTTCTATTTTGCCATGAAGGGAGTAACTTATTTTCTCTATTGGCTTGCGTTGCCGATTACCGTGATGGTTTTGAGATTCTTTACGGTCGTTGGCATTGCTCGGAAGGAGAAAGTTCAAATCGAAGTTGAGCGAGTATCTTTTTAGGGACTCGAACGCATGGATCCCGTTAGAAATCGCGGGCGCATTTATTATGAAAATACGCAAAAACCGAAACTTATAAACTGTAGTAAAGGATTGTAAGACATGCAATATGTCCACGTCCTATTTCTAACGGGATGAAATTCTTCGAGAAATTAAAAGTCCGGAATAAATTTCTTCTCGGCCTTGCAAGCGTGAGCCTGTTTACGATTGCCGCAATGGCAATGTATACGGCGGCGACGGCTCGATATCAAGCATTATATGATCTGTTTTTTCGTATCGATGCGATCAATTACGGGATTTCTCAAGAAATTACAGGAATATTGGGATTTTTCTCGGGTGACGAAAGGGGTTTGAGGCGGTATACATCCGGCCACGAACAGATTAGCCAGATTGATCAGGAATTGAGAAGGGGCAATTATGCCCATTTTAGAAACATTCAACGGTTTATTCAGGAAGAGCAGCGCATGCATATACTGATGTTCGGGGAGGGGCTGGGATTTTTTAATGCAATCGGAAGCGCGGAGGACGAAAACGTCGAAGACTCCATTCGGCTTCGGCGTCTATTTTCAGAAGAGATCGAGCCGTCGCTGTTGGCAATCCAGAACCAAACCCTGTTGTTTAAAAAACAATTGCTTGAAGCCGCAAAACAATTCAACAGGAATATTCAACTTATTTCTTTGGGAATTGCGGCAGCAATATATGCCCTGTTGTATATATTCGGTCTTTCGATAACGCGGTTTCTGATACGCCCTCTTATCTATTTACAAGGAGCTGCGCGCCGGATTGCAGACGGTAATTTAGGCGAACGGGTTGCAGTGCATACCGAGGACGAGATAGGAGAATTGGGATCTGCATTTAATACAATGGCTCAGCGGTTGGAACGGCATGAGCACGATCTGGAAGAAGAGATCAAAAAACGCACGATCGAGCTCCGTCAGGAAAAGCTTAAACTTGATCAAGTCGCGTATCACATGGAGATCGGCGCCATTCTGTTGGATGGCGCAGACTCTTCGGTGCTTTTCATAAATCGAGCAGGGCGGCAGTTTTTGAATCTGCATGACGGCGTTGCAGACGCGCTTATGGCATTTCAGCGGCAATTTCCCGCGATAGATCTCCCGTCGTACCTGCGAAGGTGCGCTCTCGGAGAAAATATGGAAATTCATGATGTGGAAGCGCAGGAAAAGGTTTTTGACATATTCTTCCAGTGTGTCCGAGATGCCGGGGAAGAAGATAGCGCCATCCTGGGAAATTTCATCTGGATTCAGGATATTACCGAAAGCAAGCGCCTGGAGAGATCAAAGAACGATTTTATGGCGATTGTTTCGCATGAAATGCGAACGCCGCTCTCCATTATCCGAGGGGACGCAGAACTGCTTCTGGCGCTCGTCAAATCAACGGATCAAGAAACATACAGCAGGCTGGAGGGTATTCAAGAAAACGCAAAACGCCTTTTAAGCATTATTGAGGATTTTCTGGATGCAATACGCTTGGAAGGAAGACGTCTCGAAATGCATAAAGAGAACTACGACCTTACCCAACTTATTCAGGAAGCAGTTAATGACCTTCAGCGGGTTGCCGCAAAAAAAGGGTTGTCGCTTACATTTCAAAGACCTTTCCAGTCCCACTATGTTTTTGTCGACAAAAATCGCAGCAGGCAGGTGCTTATGAATATCATAAGCAATGCGATACAGTACACGGATCGCGGGAGTATTTCGGTGCGCGTTGAGAAAACAAATGGTTTTGTAAAAATATATGTTGAAGATACGGGCATCGGTATCCCGTCAGAACAGCAGCGTGTGCTATTTAAGAAATTTGAAACTCCCAGAAGAGCTTTTCTGTATACTAAAGAGTATGGCAGTGGCTTGGGACTCTATATTGCACGGCTGCTTACGCGGATGATGGGAGGCGATATATTGCTTGAAAAAAGCTCTCCGGGAATCGGAAGTACATTTAGCATTGCCTTTCCTGCCAGCTCTGGGTAGAATAAAATTATCGTACCATGAACTCAAAACCGCTTGTTCTTATTGTTGATGATGAACCGGAAATGTTGGACATCTACGGCACTGTTTTGCGGCAAGCCGGATTTGATGTTGTTCTCGCTCGAGATGGCCAGGAGGGTATAGGGGTAGCAAAAAAGACGCACCCGGATCTGATTCTCATGGATATCAAGATGCCGGTATTGGACGGCATGGATGCGACCATGAAACTGAAGAGCGATGAAGCGACTCGCGATATCAAAGTAGTGTTTCTTACTGCATTCGGAGATCCGGAGGTTGATAAAAAAGTCGCTCATGCCTATGGGGCGATCGATTTCGTAAAGAAAGGAGCGACGAGCCTTGATGAATTTGCGCGTTTGGTCGGCGGATATATTGCCAAAGGAGATGTCGGTAATGCGCCGACCCCATCTTAATAATGTATTGAAAAAACATTTTTTTCTCTTTTTCGTTTTTGTGACCGGAGGCGCGATGATGATGATTGAAATGGCCTCATTCCGGCTGATGACTCCGTATTTCGGAGCCTCGCTTTTTATTTGGGGGGCGATTATCGGTTTTTTTATGGTGGCACTCTCGCTTGGTTATTATTTCGGCGGCAGAATTGCCGATGCATATCCCTATAGGAAAGTTCTTATGGGAATAGTTATGGCCGCAGGCGCGTTGCTTGGTTTTACGCCTCTTCTTTCCGAATTGTTGATCGTATATTTTGTGCGGGGGGGGTTTTACGACCGGATGTTTCTTTTCGGTTCTGCGACCTCGACGGCAATAATATTCTTTCAGGCTCTTTTTATGCTGCCGGTGATGCTGTTGGGGATGGTAAGCCCTTTTGTCACCCGTTTGAGCATCAGGGAATTGGAGAAAACCGGCAATACAGCCGGATCAATATACGCTTTTTCAACTGTCGGAAGCGTACTGGGGACGTTTGCTTCTTCGTTCGTGACGATTCCTCTTTTTGGCGTAAAAGAAACCATGCTTATTGCCGCCGTGAGCCTTTTGGCAGTCGCATTTCTAGGACTCATAAAGCAATTGCCGCGGTCAATTCTTATGAGGCTAGGTTTTATGTTGATCGTCGGGATAGCATTTATGATTTCATCCGCTTCCATGTCGTTTGGCAGAAGCGAAAATATGCTGTATCAAAAAGATTCGTTTTACGGCAGGGTGGAGGTATTGAAAGATGACGCACTTGGGGTAGTGTTGGATATTAATCGGTCGGGACGCTGGTCCGTGTATCATCCGAATAAGATGCTTACCGGTTTTTATTTCGATTATTTTTTGCCGTTTTACTATATGTTAGATAAAAAATCGGACATCGACGTGTTGATTCTGGGGTCTGCCGGCGGGGTGATTTCGAGGCAGTATGCGCATTATTTTGGAGATAACGGCGTCCGGATTGACGGCGTGGAGCTTGATCCGGAAGTGACGAAGGCCGCTTACCGGTTTTTCGGGCTCGGGCAACAGAAAAACGTGACGGCCATCAATGACGACGGCCGGATATATTTAGAAAAAAACCCAAAGCGCTATGACCTCATATTTACCGATGTGTTTGCCAGCGATTTGTACATTCCGTATCAGATGGCAACGAAAGAATTTTATGAATCTACCTATGTGCGGCTAAGTGACGGAGGAATTTTTTCCCAGATGATTATCGCCGGGAGTCCAAACGAGCGCATATTCAAGTGCGTGAGCCAAACGATGAAATCCGTATATCCGTATGTCTATTTTTTTCCCGACGGCAAGAGGATTCAATATCTCCTAGCGGGGTCGCGCGCTCCGTTGAACGATACATTTGCGGCGCTTAGAAACGTAGCCGCGCCAGAAGAACTTATGGCGTTGAATTCGTTTGTTGCGGACGAAGGGCGGGAGATATTGAGTGACGAACGGCCGTGTATCTTTACGGATAATTGGGCGCCGACCGAACTCTTCGCAGAATTGGATGAGATTTCCAGGGGGTATCGGTAGAGCATGCCTGGAAATGAACCTTTGAAAGTTGCAACCCCTGCTTTTATAATGGATATATACTATGGCAGAGAAATTGTATTATGCTTGGGAAGAATTTGTTGAAGATTCCGAAAGGATCGGTAAACTTGTCGAGGTGGAATCGAAAAAGCGGAAGCGTCAGTTCGACGGCGTATATGGCATTCCGCGCGGCGGCATGATATTGGCAGTATGTCTTTCTCACCGGCTGGGGATTCCCATGCTGCTTGCGCCGACAAAGAGGAGCTTGATCGTCGATGATATCGCCGACACCGGAAAGACCCTTGCGCATTTCCGGGACCTGCGCTGTTTTATCGCGACCCTGTTTTATCATCCCCGGAGTATTGTTAAGCCGGATGTGTGGCTTCGCAAGAAGGGAAGCGCGTGGATTGTGTTTCCATGGGAAAGGGAATAGTGGGAAGCGAGGGTGGAGATTTACTTTATCCACAGATGCATGATAGGGACATTCTTTATGGGTTTATAATATGTGGTGGTGACTATGGACGATCAATTGCGGCAGAAAATTGAAGCGCGGCTCTCTGCGAAAGGGCTTCCGGTTGATATCGCGGTTTCGTTTAATGACGTTTGCATTATTGACCGTAAATCAGACATTGCATCGCGGCGCGATATTGGCAATTTCAAAACCCGTCTGGCGCGGGACATTTTTTTGAATATCCCGATCGTCTCGGCGAACATGCCTGATATTACAGATTCGCGGATGGCGATCGCCCTGGCGCGGCTCGGCGGCCTTGGTTTTATCCACCAATTTTTGCCGATTGAAAAACGCGTTGAAGAAGTAAAAAGGGTCAAGCGCGCAGACTCGAGCATTATCGAAAAACCGATCACCATTCGATTTTCAGAGCGGCTCTCCGATGCCAGAGCACTCATGGACGCCTATCAGATTTCTGGCCTTCTTGTTGTTGACGAAGAAGGAAAACTTGTTGGTATTTTGACATCGCGCGACATGCGGCTTCAAGAGGACCTTTCTTTGTACGTGAAAGAAGCGATGACTCCGATGCCGCTTGTTGTCGGCTCGCCCGATACGACAAAAGAGAGCGCGCGTGTCCTGTTGCGTCAGTATAAGGTTGAAAAATTGCCGCTCGTGGACAAAGCAGGAAAAGTCGCAGGCCTTATTACGGCAAAGGATATTATAAAGGCGGCGCAATATCGCAGTGCCGTGCGGGATAAAAAGGGGCGTCTATTGGTTGGCGCGACGATTGGCGCGCATAGGAATAATATCCTTTCTGATGTTGATCAGTTAGTGAAAGCCGGAATGGACGTGCTGCTTATTGATACGGCGCGCGCGTTCGCCGATCCGGTTGAGGCATTGCTGAAAGAAATTCGCGCGGCATTCAATGAATTGCCGATCGTTGTGGGAAATATTGACCGGCCGGAGGCGGCGCTGATGCTCATTGAGGCGGGCGCAGATGCAGTGAAGGTGGGAATCGGTCCGGGTTCGGCATGCAAGACAAGGGAAGAAACTGGCGTAGGAACGCCGCAGCTCACGGCCATTGCCGAGTGCGCCGCAATTGCGGATGAGCACCATATTCCGGTAGTTGCCGACGGTGGAATCAGGGTTGGCGCAGATGTGGCTAAGGCGCTCGTTGCCGGAGCATCTGCGGTAATGCTTGGAAGCCTTTTGGGGGGGTCTGAAGAGGCCCCGGGAGAGGCGTTTTATGAAGAAGGAAAAAAGTGGAAAATTTACAGAGGTTCTGCATCTTTAGAGGCGCAGCTTTCGAGGATGGACGGCGGAGGCCTTGACCATGTGCGGCCGACTGAAGGAATCCAGCGCCGCGTTGCGTATCGCGGAGAGGTTTCGTCTATCATCGAAGATCTTGTTGGCCATTTGCGATCGTCGATGAGTTACGTGGGGGCGCATACCTTGGATGAATTTAAAGCATTGGGCACATTTCGTCGTCAAACCGAAGCGGGGTATCTTGAGGGAAAGCCGCATAGGAATGAGGAGTGATATTGCCCATTGCGTCTTTTTCGGCGTGTGGTATGATGGATGGTAGAAAAACCGTTCCTTTATTTTTTCATACGGAGGTGGCATGGCGACGCAAGAGCGATTTCTCGATCGGTACGGTCCGTTTCAACGCCGAAACACCAGGCTTCGTTCGCTGGAAGCGATGGTTGGCGATGCAAATCATTTTCGCAATGCGTTACTGTCCGCGCGCGGCAGGCGGCTGTATACCGGAACAACCATTGTTGCTCTTCGATTTCGCGACGGCGTATTAATGGCAGGCGATCGGCGCGCGTCTGACCATCGTGAACATTGGGATGAAGAGGTGAAGGTGCATAGGGTCGGACCATACTCTTTGCTTGGCGCGGCAGGGACTGTCGCATATATACAGGAATTGATTGACGCTTTTGATGAACAGTGGACTCATTTGCAACGATTGGTGGGGGAACCGATATATATTGACGGACAGGCAGAGATCATGATGAATATTTTACGGGAGAATTTTAAGGAATTGGCGCTTTTGGCCGCCTTGATGGATTATGTTGCGGTCCCTATTCTGGCGGGCTGGGATCCCGAAGACGTTGAACAGCCAAGCATTTACACGTTCGATGAATGCGGCGGGCGCTTTGAGGCAAGCGAAACAGGATACCATACGGTAGGATCCGGCGGCATTATCGCTCGGACAATTCTTAAAGACCGGTGGCATGAAGGAATGACCGAACAAGAGGCGGTGGCGCTTTCCATCCGCGCCCTCTATCAAGCCGCAAGCATTGATCTTTTTACTGCTCCGCCGGAATTGTTTCCTGCGACCGTGTGCGTTGCAAAGCAAAATGGCGTATCTTCCATTGATTTTCAACGAGCGCTTCGTATTGCCCGAAAGATGTATGACGATGAGGAGGGGCGGAAACGGAATCCTCGGTGGAAGCGGATTTCAACCGCAAGGAGCGAATAATGATACTGCATACGCCGGACCTGATTCGGGTCAAGGATGAACGCGCTCGCGGGAACATTGGGAAACACTTGCTTGTCGCAATTTGGTGTAAAGACGGCGTTGTCATCGGACGGCGCGCGAATGAACGAAGCGCGTCGCGGGTCGGCAAAACCGGCAGGAAATTTCCGAATTGGCTGCTGGAATACGATAAGCGCCTTTATTTCGCAAGCATCGGCGCCTATTCTGATATTGAAAAACTGCACACGGCAATTAATTCCCAGCTTGATGATCTGAAGACGTGGGTGACTGCGCGATATGTTTCTAAGCACTACGCGGATCAGGTTATTTCTTTTTTGTTCGAGCTGCGGTATGAGCATTCGCTGTATCCGTATGGCGCAATGACTACTGTTTTTTCTCTTGAGGCGCCACTCGAGTTTTCGATGTCCGACTATTCGGGTAAAGTAAGATCGTTTTCGCAATTTGTTGTTGCCGGAGCTGCGCTTGAGACCGATGCATGTAAGGATGCGCGCAGGGGCGCGGTCGATTTTCTGAATAAAGAATGTAAAAATGCAAGGGCTGAACAATGGATGATTCGTGGCAAGGGAACGAGCGTGCTTCTTTCGGCGCTTCGCAGATTTGATCTTCCGGGGGAAAGTCAGTGGGCTGATGTGGTATCTATTACAGCTGACGGCGTATTATGGAAGCGGCGGATGATTTCTCGAAGACGGATAAAGTAATGCGATGCATACGGCGGTTGTTATTGCGCAACCGCCTTTTTTGTTAATAAACTCTATTGACAGCAACCGCCTTTCATTTATATTAGTAAGTAGGAATTCGACAACCGACAAAGGAGTACGTGATGGACTGCGCGATGAATGAAGATGCGATTAGTGATGAAAAACCCATAGAGGTTGCGACTGTTCAATCTGTTGATGTTTCGTCCCAAGATGATCAGGCAATTCCTGAAATATCGACTGGCGAAAAACCCGACTTTGACCGAATTGGATTTGTTTCGCGGCCGTACTTTGCCAGTTCCGGTTACCGCAAGGGTCTTGTCCAGCTTGGTTTCGGCCTTCTCGATGAGTGGGATGCACATACGGTTATTGTCGGTGGCGGCATCATTGAACGGAAGGTCGTCCAGGCCGAGTTTGAGGAGCATTTCCGCGCGGCGCTTGAAGAAGAACGCGATAGTCATCGAAGATCAAAAAAGAAGAAGCCGTTGACGAAAGAAAAAGTGGCGGAGGTTAAAGCCGAGGCATGGTCTGATATCGTGGATAAATGGGCAGAAAAGATTGCCAGCGTGATCCCAGAGCTCACCGGCGGCAAAAAGAAGCCGAAGAAGATATTCGTCATCACGTCGAGCTACTACGATGGCGAGATCGGTAAGGACATCGCGACGCGCCTTACGGAGCTCCGGGGCGATATCCAGTATTGGGGAGAAAACGAGCGGATTTTTCCTTTGAAGCGTACGGGTAAGACTATTCTTGTCCGCTGCGCGCATAAAGCGCCGTGGCGTGGCAAGTATTACTCGACGCCCGTGACTCGCGAGGTGGAAGACAGCATTAAAGTTACGAGTATTGAGATTCCCGGCAGCGACTACCCGGATCTCTACGTAATCGGTTGCGTCGGTTCGAGCATGTATAAACCTCAAGGCGGGGAAGCCAGGCGTCCTTACATTTCGCTTCCGGATCTTCACAAGATCCGCGACGTAGGAACTTCCGAGAACCAGATCGGCGTTGTGATGGTGGAAGTTCGCGCCGATGGCACGATTCTTCCGCGGACATTCAATCTGAAAGATGCCACTACGCATGAGCGGGATTCCATTCGTATTCCTTCGGAATGCGGTCCTGATGAACAGCGAATTGTTGAACTCGTAAAGCAGCGTGGCGGGGTTACCATCGGCATGGCGTCTACCTTTCTGCAGATATCGAAAACGCGGGCCAAGGAAGCCTTCGATGCCATCCTTGATCATTTTAAGAATCGTATGGTGCTTGATAAAGCATCCGGCCGCCTCGATTTTGCCCCGAAGTACTTACGGGAAGAACTTCGACACAATTTTCCCGCGAAAGAAAAACTCGCGACTGAGACGATTGCGACATTCGGGTGTCTCCATGCCGGGCATCCTCGTCTTGCCCGTAATTTCTTCCTGAATCGCTTTCCGGAGATTATTTTGCAGGAAAACGTCACGGTTGTTGCAGCGCTCGGCGACCTCATCGTAGGGCTGTATCACCGGCTTATGCTTCGCGACGAGGTGTATGGCGGCATGAATTATACCCGTCAGGAAAAACATGCGGCCTGGCTTTTCTCTCGGTTCATTCTGAAGGTTTTCCGCGCTCGGTTTGTGGCAGTAATGGATACAGCTGTGGAAAACGCCAACGCGGCAAAGAAAGAGCCCCGCGAATATATTTCGCAAGAGGAACTCCGCAATTTTGTTTCAAAAGCGCTCCTCCTGGTTAAGATCAAGATCGGAAATCACGATGATTGGCCGAAAAACGAAGGCGTCGATCCGCTCGAGAAGTTCTATGATCGGCTTGTAGACCTTGTTACCCACAGTATTCGAAACCTCATCTGGACACGTTACAGGCTCTACTTTGAAATTGGTCTTCGACAGATGGTTCGTGAGCATCTCCAGATCTGCAACCGTTTCACGTTGCCGGAAACGGGCTTGAATGTACATATGTTCCATCCGTCGCTCGCCAGGACGGATACTGTTACTATTCGTTTGCAAAAGTGCATGAACATGGTTTCTGCACGAGATTGTCAGGCGGTGCTTGTTGCGAACTTCCACGTCGGCGTTTCAGTTAACGAGTGGAAGCCGGGTCTTGGCCAACAAGTCGGCCATCAGGCGGGCACTGTGCTTAGTGGTACTCAATTTGAGGATAGCAAACTGAAAGACGTGGATACTCATATCGGACTTGTCCGTCTTTGGGCGCTCAAGAAACCAGACGGCCCAAGCCGGGTCTATGCAAGCGAGGTCGCGTACTTCGCGGCTCCTCCGGAGAATCCGCTCGATAACAACGACATTCTAGCGACACTTGAGAGCGAGGCTCCTGTTTTGGAAGAGGAAGCTGATACAAAAATAACCTAGGCGTATATTGCCTAGGCTTTTTTATTGTTTGTCCAAAGAAGACCCCGAGCGTAAGCTCGGGGATGAATTTGATTACTGAATACGTTTCATTTTTCGCCGCGTTGCGCGGATGCTTTCCGTCAACACGTCGATGATGGCGCCAAGTTCGTTACCGCGTTTATGCTGACCCTCTCCGTTGCTGTCAATGGTCAGTGGCGGAGTGATGCGAATTGCCGAGATTCCGGCGTCGAGAAATAAGACGCCGCGCTTCCGGGCTTGAAGGATCACCTCGTTCCGGAACAGCCGCGCCGGTTTTCTCGTATGCGGGTTCCAAAACTCGATTCCATGCATCAGTCCCATACCCCTGACATTGTGTATGACTTCCGAATAGTCTTGGGCCATGGTACGCAGGGCCGGTCCCAGCACTCTCTCTCCTAAGTCGTAAGCCCGTTGAGGCAGATTTTGAGACAAGAGCTGCGAGAGTACTTCCAGCGCGATGGCGGAACCGAGAGGGGAACCGGAAAAGGTTGAGGACTGTTGACCCTTCTCCGTCCAACCTAGTTTGGAGTCGTAGATAACCGCGCTGAACGGAAATCCGTGAGCTAAAGATTTGGAAAGCACGACAACATCCGGATCAATATTAAAATGCTCGAAGGCGAAAAGTTTCCCCGTCCGTCCTAGGCCTGTCTGAATCTCGTCGATTACAATATAGATTCCGTGACTCTTAAAAAATCCGACGAGGTCCTGCAGCGCCTCTCTGGAGGCAACGTTAACTCCTCCCTCCCCTTGGATTAGTTCGAAAACCACGGCGTTAACGGAATCAATGTCGATTTTACCCTTGCGGCAAGCCCGCTTCACTTCCTCTATGTACTCGTTGGGAGTGTAATCCACATATTGGATATCTCCCCAGTCATCATAGACAAAAAACGGGTGTTTTGCGGGGAAATGAATGTGATAATTGGTAAAGGCGTTTACCGGATAATTCTCGCGCTGAACTGGCTTAGAACAAGTCAGAGACAGCGCGCCTAACGTGCGTCCATGGAAAGCGCCGTAGCAGGCGATGAAATCTTTACGGCGCCGGCTTTGTCCCGAAGATTTGGCCCGGGCATTGCAGCAAAGCTTTATGGTCGCCTCGATTCCTTCGGTGCCGGAATTGGCAAAGACGACTTCGCGTTCCGCCTTAATAGGCGTTAATTCGGACAGCACCCAGGCAAGATCAAGCGCGTAGTCGTTTTCCATGTCATGATGCGGATAGCCGAAGACGTCTTTTTGCTTCAGCAGAACCTGCCGTATGACTTTTTTGATCCGTTCGTTTCCGTAGCCGAGATTTTTGGTGCTTACCCCGGCGGAAGAGTCGATCAGCGATCGGCGCTGCCCCTTGTCCAAAACGATGATACGCGATCCCTTGCCGTCCAGCCATACCAGGCCTGGATCGATAATGGTGGTGCAGGCATAGCGGTCTTCCTTGATGCTGCGAGGTATTTTTTCCACTTTCTGAAAAAGATCGGAGTTGGCAATCCGGTTTCTGGCATTGTTCATATTGACACCTTTTTCAAGAGCAAATCGCTAACTTAAGCATATTAGATTACAAGGAGAACGTCGAGGGGCGCGTACAGAGATACGGGCACATGCCTTGACCAAGGTTGCCGAAAGAGATAAACCTAGTAGTAGGACTTCGAAAAGGAGGTTTTATGCGCCGTTTCATAGTGTTGGGCGGTGTAGGCACCATCGGAAGAATAGTTGTGCGCGATTTGTTCGAATCGCATAGCGGTAACCACATCGTGATTGCCGACCATAGAGAATCCCTGGCCCGATCGCTGGCCGAATCATTTAACGATCCGCGAGTTACAGCCGGGTTCGTTGACGCACGCGAGCCTGAAAAGTTGGCGAATGCGCTTTGCGGGCAAGCGGTAGCCATCAACTGTCTTCAGCACAATTTTAACTTGGCGGTGATGAGAGCGTCTTTATCGGCTAACGTTCACTATGTCGATCTCGGCGGGTTGTTCTCCTGGACTCGCAAACAGCTGCGGTTGAACGGTAAGTTTGAAAACGCCGGCCTGACCGCTATTATCGGCATCGGCTGTTCTCCGGGGATTACGAACGTGCTGGCCGCTTATGCCGTTGGTAAATTGGGGAAGGCGCGTTCGATAAAAATCCGCGTCGGCTTGGTTGATTTCGGCGGCCAATCCGGAAAAGAATTGCAGTTCTCTTATTCGGCGCAAACCGTCATTGAGGAATTGACGCTTAAGCCATGGATTTTCCGCGACGGGAAATTTTTCCAGACCGTTCCGCGAAGCGGTTGGGAACTGACGGAATTTCCGGAACCGGTGGGAAAAATTTGGACCCTCCGGACGCGCCACAGCGAAATCGCCACGTTGCCGATTAGTTTCAGAAAACAAGGGCTTCGGTACTGCGATTTTAAAGTCAGCTTCAGGCCAGAATTAGTGAGAGAAGTGATGGAGCGCCTCAGGATTGGCTGGACAATGGCGCAATTCCAAAAACTGGTGGCGGTTTCGGCGCAGCCAAACGATTACGAGGTGTCGCGGGTGATAGTCGATGATTTAATTGTTGACTGTCATGCGATGCCGAAGCTTGAATGGCAAGCGGGCGCAGGCGACATTGATACTGCCTCTCCGCCATCTATTGCGGCCCAGATGATCGCCGACGGCGTCATTCAAGAACGTGGCGTCCTGCCTCCGGAAATAGCCATTCCTGTTCAGCCGTTTTTGGCAGAATTGAAGAAGCGCGGGATGCAGATATCGGAATCTGGCGCCATAAATCCCTGATGCAGACGGAACCAGTAAACTACCACACCCTTACGGGTGTGGCAGTCTCTGATACACTTTGCGACTAACGTTTACCCATTCATCCACGGGCTTACGTCCGTGACATTCTGGGTGTGGTGGTAAAATTTTTCTTCATCGGCATCTAAGCCCGGCGGCTGTCGAAACGACAGCCGCCCTATTTTTTTCTTAAATCCGGTTAGGTCAAAATTGCCGAGTCGTGGTAAAATCGTCGGCCTTGCGTGATTTTCCGTGCTTGTATATAATTTGATTGGTTCGTCACAAGGAGAGATTACTTCATCATAGGGAGGATTGGACATGGCTGTTTTAAAGTCCATTAACCCATCAAATTATGCGGTTCTGGGACAGGTTGATGTTTCGAGCCCCCGCGAAATCAGAAGGAAACTTGAACTGTTGCGTAACGGGCAAAAAGCATGGAACAATCTGGGAATTGGCGAGCGGGTTCGGTTGTTGCGTAAAGCTGTCGAGGAATTTGCGGCCAGGAAGTCCGAATTTGCTCTTTTGGAATCTAGGGAGATGGGCATGCCCATCAGGGAGGCCATGGTTGATTATGACGGGACGCTTGATTTCGCTAATTGGTATCTTGATAACGCAGAGAGATACTTGAACCCAGAAACGACCTTTGAGAGCGAAAATGAAATCCATCAGGTGTTTCGCGAATCCATCGGTGTGGCGGGAGTCATCATTCCCTGGAATTACCCGTTTCTCAATTTTGTTTGGAGCAGTTTCCAGAGCCTGATTGCCGGCAACGCCGTGACCCTTAAGCATTCCGAGGAATGCCCATTGAGCGGTAAATTCATTGAGGACGTTCTGTTGCGGCATTTGCCGGAAGGAGTTTTTGCGGAGATTTATGGCGACGGCACAGTCGGGCAGATTCTGATAGAAGAAGACATTGACCTTATCCATTTCGTCGGGAGTTGTAGAACCGGAAAAATTCTATACGAAGCGGCCGCGAAAAAGTTTATCAAAGCCGTCATGGAGTTGGGCGGTTCGGCTCCCGGATTGATCTTCGACGACGTCGATATTGATTCGGCCGTAAGAAGCGTTTGCGAGTTCCGGCTGGCCAATGCCGGTCAATATTGCGATGGCTTGAAGCGGTTGATCGTGCATGAGAACATTTTTGACGAGGTAGTTGAGAAAGTGGTTTCTGTTTTTGCGGCCAGGAAGATCGGAGCGGCCGAAGAAGAAACTACCGAACTCGGACCGTTGGTAGCTAAGCGCCAGCTCGATTTATTGGTTCGGCAGGTTGAGGATGCCAAAAATAAAGGAGCGTCCACGGTTACCGGCGGCAATTCGCTGGAAGAGGAATTAAACGGCGCGTTCTTCCAGCCAACGGTGCTGACAAACATTTCGAAAGATATGATGGTTTGGAATGAAGAAGTGTTTGGGCCGGTGTTGCCCGTGATGAGATTCGGTTCCGAAGACGAGGCTGTCGAGCTGGCTAATCAGACCGCCTACGGTCTCGGGTCATATGTCTATACCGGAGACAAGGAAAGGGCCGCAAGGGTGGCTCGCCTGATCCAGTCTGGCATGGTGAGTATAAACGGCACGAATTACACCACGCCCTGGAACCCGTTTGGCGGGTATAAGGAATCCGGCATCGGCCGGGAGCACGGAAAATATGGGTTCCATGAAGTGACGCAGATGAAGGTAGTTGCCAGGAATAAATGAAGCTCCACGGACCTACGCCCATGGTACCTGGAGATTCACCGATTCATTTCGCCGGCCAATTGCGTCAAGCAACTGGCCTCTTTTTTTTGGCTTTCGAACCTATCGGACGGCCGCCGCAATCATCTCTCAAAAATCTTCGTGGGGCTTGCCTCACGCTGGCGCGGGAATGTCGTATAAAGAGTAATGGTTGCCATCTTTTTCTAAGACAACCGAATCCTTCTGTGTATAAGTTGTTGTTGCCACCGTTTGCTTCTTAGAGATATAATGATGGTATAGCTCTGTGATGAATAAAGATTTAGGAAGAGCAAAAATATGGATTCTTCTGGGCGCTGTCGGCGTTGCCGCGGCGCTTTTAGTTGCAAATAATAACAAGCCCCCGGTTGAACTACCGGAGCAGGCTCAAGCTCCGGCCGTGGAGGAGCAAGTTGGACCTCCGCCTCATCCGGAAACAGGCGCGCCGGGTGAAACCGGTAGGCCCGAGGATGTCGGAAAACCTGAAGAGGCGGGGCGCGCCAGAGGTCATATTCCACAGGAAGTTATTGAACCGCAAGCGCCAATTCAAGTTCAGGTTCCGGCGCCACAGCTGCCGCCTCAAGCTAAGGCTCCGACTGTTCCCGCATCAGCAGTTGCTGCAGGATTAGAAGTGAGAAATGCGATTGCGAAAGGCGCAAGCGGTGAAGATGTGAAAACCGTCCAAGAATTTTTAGCGAACTTCCCAGGCCTCTATCCTGAAAAATTGGTTACAGGTTATTACGGTAATGCGACAGAGGAAGCAATAAAACGATTTCAAGAAAAAATAAATCTGCCGGTTCGCGGAGAGATTGACGGAAAAACCAAGGAGGTTATGAATCGGATGATGATTGAGATTGCGAGAAAACGTCCGCCGAAATTGCTTGAGGTTACTCCGGATTCCGGAGATCAGGGAGTTAAAGTCACGCTCTTCGGCAGGGGATTTGCCGATGAAGATAATGCAATTTTTGTTCGCGGCAAGACGATTGTTACTGGCCTTGTTTCAGATCAGGGCGGTACGGAGATTAGTTTTATTCTTCCGAGCGACACCCCCTGTGTAGTCGGTCAGGCTTGCCCGTTAAAAGTTTTAAACAAAAACGGCATTAGCAATGCGCGGCCGTTTAAACTCGCGGCCGCATTAGTTCCTATTGAGCCTCTTCCGCCTCCGCCGCCTCCTCCAACCGAGGATACTCAAGCGCTTTGTTCCGACGGTCTTGATAACGACAACGACGGATTTATTGATTTAAAAGATTCGGATTGCGCGGCATTTGTGCCGGCGCCTCTTCCGCCGCCTCCGCCTCCACCTCCGTCTCCGCCGCCTCCTCCAACCGAGGACACCCAAGCGCTTTGCTCTGACGGCCTTGATAACGACAATGATGGGTTTATTGATCTTAAAGATCCGGGCTGCGCCGCATTTATTCCGCCTCCTCCGGTTGTCACTTCGTTTACTCCTTCGTTTGGCCCCGTGGGCGCAAATGTGACAATTGCGGGCAGCGGCTTTACTTCAACCGGAAACTCGGTTAACTTTGCCGGAGTGAATAACGCCGTAACCGGTCTTTCTTCAAGCGACGGTAAAAGTTTAACCTTTGCCGTTCCCCAAAGTTCATGTGGGGCAGGCAAGAGCTGTTCGGTTTCAGTGACAAACGTAAACGGCACAAGCAACGCTGCTTCGTTCCTAATGACTCAGGTAATTACGCCGGTGAAAGTTACTGCTCCAAACGGCGGCGAAACTCTAGTCCAGGGTCTTACCAATACCATCAGCTGGACCGGCGGGACAGATCGGGTTCATCTTCTTCTTATGAGCGGGGAGGCTGCATCTGGCGTTGATCCCAGAGATTTCATTGTCGGCTGGATATCAACTTCATCTTTGCCCGACGGTTCCTACAAATGGGATTTCCGTAAAGTCTGCAACTTGGAAGCTACGCTTTGTTCTCAAGTGAATCCCGGAGATTATAAAATCCTTGCGCTTTCGGAAGACGAATTCGGCTTCTTAAATCTGTGGGATGATGTTTTTTCTAAAGCCGGGAATTGGGATGTAGGCGACGGAGTATTCAAGCTTCTACCCGAGGCTTCGATTAAGCTCTATATTCCGAATGGCGGCGAGTATATGACCATGGGTTCCACAATGACTATTTGCTGGGAAACCTATAATCTGCCGAGCAAGACGGTTACAATTACCCTTATGAAAGGAGGGGTTGCCTATCGAACCGTTAATGCAAATTATGTCCAAGATGCTGAAACCGGGGCCTATGTTTTGGGCTGGACAATTCCCAATGATTTGGCAGCCGGATCAGACTATACTATAAAAATCAACGATGCGACCGTCACGCAAATCAGCGATACCAGTGATCGGCCATTCACTATTGTTGCCCGACCAACATATATTAGGGTATATCGGCCAACCGGCACTGATGTTTGGGTAAAAACCTATCAAGATTTTGTAAACCACGGCAATGTGTATTGGTATGGATCGAACCTTCCGAGTCAGGCAGTAAACATAAATCTTTTGAAGGGCGGGGTGTTTTATAGAAATCTCGCTTCCAATGTTCCGCAGAAATATTGGTGGAGCGGCCAAATATATTCGACAGGAGGGTTTAGCACAGATACACCCGTTTTTGCCGATATTCCGGATGGAAATGACTATACTGTTGAAGTAACTGATGCTTCCGACCCTTCAATTAAGGGGGTAAGCCCCGCGCCATTTAAGATTGTAAGTATGCCTGACTATATTACTACGCGGGTTCGGCTTTTGGATCATTTCACCAAGACGCCGTTTGCGAACCAAACCTCTTCGCTGTATGACGGCGCAACGTATCGCATCGTAAGAACGGATGCAAACGGCGAATTTTCCTTTACCGCCACCACTTCGCAGTTATTGTCCAAAGGTTATGCCTACTTCAGCGTTTCGCCAAACTGTTATGAATCAAAATCCGTAAACCTCTATAGAGATCGATACGGGTTGTATACGTATGCAAGCATGTTTCCGTTTGCCGGACCTTATCGTTATTACAGAGTTTATTCCGGAGACAATAACTTAGGAGATCTGCCGTTCTGGCAGATGTCGAGATTTGACATTGCGGCTGATACGCCGGTTAAGGCCTCGGCTTACTTCAGGGATCCTCAAACCGGAAGAGCAGAGTATGAACTCTGGCCATATAGATTTCAAACTGTGAACCAGTGGCTTCGCCTGCCTGTTGCCCTTGATATTTGGGGAAGAATTGAAGACTTCGCGGAAAATGTAGGATATTCGCCCTACTTAAATCTTCCGGCAGGAACATGCCCTGTTCCTAGGGTACTTTCGTATTTTGACGGAAAAGTGGAATGGCAGCCGTATCGGCTAGAGCTTCGTCCGCCGTATGTTTATACCACTGTAGGCAGAGGCGTTCGTCAGACTGCTTATGCGACAGCAGGCTCACCTCCGTATGTATGGCAGAATACGTATGGGGCGCTTCCGCCTGAATTGAACCTGGGTTCATCCGGTCTTCTTTCCGGAACAACGACTGCTCCAGGCCTCTATGAAGCAACGGTTAAGGCAACGGATGCAAAAGGCGTGAGTAATGCAGGAAGACTTTACGGGCAGGTGAGAAATTCTGACGGCACTATCCCGCCATATATAAGAGTCACCTATCCTTATACTCGCCTTCAATATTATCAAGGCGGAAGTCTGTATATAGACTTTAATAGTTATAAAATGGCGAATAAAACCGTTTCAATCGAACTCCGCAAAGCCGGTCAGTTTTACCGTTCGATTTCTTCCAATTATGTAATTTCGACAAGCACGGTATCAGTAGACCGCCAGACATATATTTATGGAGATACGGCCTACAGTTGGTACCGATGGCTCATTCCTTACGACGTCCCAATAGGGACAGATTATTCGGTGAGAATCTTTGATGCGGCGAATTCCGCGGTATACGGCGAGTCCGAACCTTTCTGGATCATAAGCGGAGCCGGCGCCTACTGGGGAGCATGGGGAAATTCTTATTACCAAAATCTTAATTTCTATTACGCGACTTCAAATATCGTGAATACCCAAGCATTTAAGCTTTACGAAAAGAAGCCCGGTGATGCGGACTTCCGTTTGGCGGCGAGCTTCAATGATATCCACCTCTGTACCGCATACTCAAGCGGTTGGACTTCAGGAATTTGGCGGCTTCGGCTTTCAAGCGGCTGCACCGGCGCAACCGGAATGTGGCAAATTTCAGGACCGTATGCGCCGTCTTCACAGTATCCGGTTGGCGCCTATGAGTATTACGTCACATTTGTAAGCAAGTCCGGAGTTGAGAGTGCGCCGCTTGCAAGGTTGAGAATGCATAATCTCGAAAAAGTAAAGATTTTGACGCCCACAAGCTCCACATCGCCGACCCTAACTTCAAACCCGATGATCAGATGGACCGTACCAAGCGATTGGCCCTCTGGCATTGATAAGAATTTCACCATTTTAGTACGAGGTATCGCAGGCGGCGTATATAGATATATATATATTTGGACCCTTGTCGGGCCATGGGATGAGACAGGATTTAGACAGTATGCGGGTTCAGAGCTTGACTTGACTCAAAAATACTCTCTTGATGTGTGGGCTGGGATGTCTGTTTTCGATCCGACTCTTCAAAGCCGCGTAAGCTATGTTGCCATGGATGAGGCGACCCAAACCTTCTGGATTAATCCGTAATGTCGAAAATTCTCATTTCCATTATGACTGTAGCATTACTCGCGGTTGGCGTTGGCTATTTTTTTTGGTATGCCGATGATTCTCGTCAAGAAAATCCGCTTGTTGAGCCGACTCCGGAAAACAGCGAAGAAGCAAGTGGTTTGCGCATCGGATCGAACGCAATTTATGTTCCGGATCAGCTTCCCGGAAAAGAAGTTGTAATCGGGTTTGTCTCGCTTGAAGCAGAAGGCTTTGTGGCAGTTTATGAAGCTGTAGATGAAAAACCCGGAACGCTTGTCGGATCAAGCGGACTTCTTCCTGCCGGAGAAACGGGAAATAATATCCCGCCGATTAGTCTTGTGCGTGAAATGGTTCACGGAGAAACGTTTATTGCGGCACTTTATCGCGATAACGGAAACGGTGTTTTTGACCCGGCCCAAGACGCTCCGATTACCGATGAAGACGGCGAATCATTTGCGATGCAATTTATGATTGATAGGGACGCAGCGCAGTCCGGAGAGATAAGTTTATGACGGAGTTTTAGAGGAAGGGGATTGCCGTAAGTAACTGCTCACCCGCTTCAACAGTCATTGCCGTGTCAGGCACGACTTCGCCAAACCTGACTTGATTTCGTCTTTGGATCGCAATGATATGTTAGAAATGAAGTTCCCGAATAGCGCTGGTACGAAGCGGAGCGGAGTTGACAAAATAACACGAGACGTGCTATCATTATTTTGGTTCTCAAACTGCGTTGGAGAGGAGAAGTTGTGATGGCTTCATTATCGACCATATTGGATATTGTCCTGCGTGCGGTTGCCGTATATGCAGTTATGTTGGTGGGGCTTCGGTTGAGCGGGAAGCGGGAAATCGGGCAGATGACCCCATTTGATTTCGTTTTATTGCTCCTTATTGCGAACGCGGTCCAGAATGCCATGGTTGGGTCGGATACATCGCTTGTCGGCGGAATCATCGCCGCAGGAACGCTTATATGCATTAATATGATCGTAACGCGTCTGGTATGGCGCAGCAAAAAGATTCAGCGTCTTGTCGAGGGGTCGCCTACCCTGCTCATCAGCGATGGCAAGACTGTAGCTAAAAACCTTAAAAAAGAAAAAGTTACGAAAGAGGTTCTTGAAGAAGTGCTGCGGGAACATGGTGTCGCCAGCGTGTCTGATGTTAAATGTGCGATGCTTGAGGTGGACGGCAATATCAGCGTGATCCGTTTCGATGAAATGCCGAGTCTACCGCGTCCGCATCATCGCATCCGACACGTTTTCAAAAAACCCTAATTCTCTATTGAGATGGCTCGGGCCCATGCCCCGAGTTTTTTAATTCACGACTTACGCAGTTGAAACTAAGAAATGGCTTAAAATCCAGCTTTTCTGAATTGAAGGATACAGTTTTTAGGCCCAACGGCGTAAGTCGTGAATTGAGCACTTGGACCCGCTTGGCCTTTAAACTTAGCCTTCGGGGTTGCAATTCGTTTCGATCCGTGCTGGTTTCAAGCTGGTGTGGGTCGACCTCCTTTTGTATACTTAAGTTAGTAGTGAAGAGGGCAGGAGTTATGAAGTTGAGATAGCGTATGAGAAAAATTAAAAATTTTGAACAACTTGCGGTAAACGACGCGCGTAGAGCTGTTCTTGAGATTGCGGAAGCGGGATTTTCTGCGGTTGATACTAAAGCTGCGATACGGAGAGCATTGATCGATATACAGAGGATTTATTTTTTTGTGTTACATTAGGGATATGAAACGCAAAAGGGTTGTTATTATCGGCGCGGCAGGACGGGACTTCCATAATTTTAATGTTGTATACCGTAACGATCCGGGTACGGAGGTTGTTGCATTTACCGCGACCCAGATTCCGGGTATTGCCGGACGGCGTTATCCTGCGAGTCTTGCGGGGAAACTGTACCCGGACGGCATTGCAATAGAGGATGAGCAAAACCTTGAAACGATTATTCGCGAACTTGGGATTGACGAGTGCGTGTTTTCTTATAGTGATATTCCATACAATACGGTAATGAATATCGGCGCGCGCGTAATGGCTGCAGGCGCCGACTTTTCTTTTTTCGGCCCGAAACAGACGATGCTTAAAAGCTTAAAGCCGGTTATTGCCGTTGTTGCGGTTCGGACCGGATGCGGAAAAAGCCAGACCTCGCGCAGGGTAATCGAAATTTTGAGAGAGGCGGGAAAACGCGTGGTTTCCGTCCGGCACCCGATGCCCTACGGAGATCTGAAAAAACAAGCCGTACAACGCTTTGCCGCAATTGAAGACCTGAAGAATCAAAATTGCACTATTGAGGAAATGGAAGAGTACGAGCCTCATATAGCCATGGGAAGCGTTATTTACGCAGGGGTTGATTATGAGGCGATATTGCGGCGCGCAGAAGAAGAGACAGATGTGATTGTATGGGATGGAGGGAATAATGATACCGCCTTCTATAAACCGGACCTCACCATCGTAGTAACGGATCCATACAGACCGGGCCATGAACTTACATATTACCCGGGCTCCATAAACTTCCTTATGGGAGATGTTATCGTAGTAAACAAAACTGATTCTGCGCCCCCCGAAGGAGTTGCGCAGATTATTGAAAATGCTTCGAAATACAACCCCTCGGCAAAAGTTATCAAAGCGGAATCAGTCCTTTCTGTCGACGATCTTTCGGTAATACAAGGGAAGCGCGTGTTGGTCATAGAAGATGGGCCTACGCTGACGCACGGCGAAATGAAGATCGGAGCCGGAGTTGTAGCCGCACAGAGGGTTGGCGTTGCAGAGTTGGTAGATCCCCGTCCGTATGTGAGCGGTACCATTCGTGAAACTTTTGAACGCTATCCAAATATCGGCGTACTTCTGCCGGCAATGGGATACGGAGAAGCCCAAATGAAGGATCTTGAGGATACGATAAATCGCGTTGAATGCGACGCAGTGGTGGTGGGCACCCCCATTGACTTAGGAAGATTCCTCAAGCTTAACAAGCCGGCAACCCGAGTTAGGTATAATCTCTCCTTAAGCGCGAAAAACGAGCTTAAACAGGCCATGAGCAAATTTCTGGAAAGATAATCTTTTGAATAGTTGCAACTATTCAAAAAGACGGCGGCGCCGTCTTTGTTTATTATTACTCTCCGGGAGAGATCCTTTAATTAACAGGGACCTGTGTTTATGAAAGGCCATGGGCCGGCTGCGCACCACCGTTTTACGGCAGTGAATGCCTTCCGGTCGTTTCTCATCTCTATGTTCCATTCGGCCTCGGCGAGGAGCAAACTTGCGGCATACACGCGGGCAAGGCCGTATGATATGGATCGTGCGTTCATTTCAAGCAGTTCCGAAGAGTTTCCGCTGAGGATTTCCAAAGATTTTGCCAATCGGCTCATGGCATTGCGGATGACCGGAGTCATCTCGCGCACCTCCGGCGAATTGATGCCCGCAATGCGCCTTTCAATATCGGCAAAGAGGAACCGGAGCGCGTCCGATTTTTGCATAACCTGCAATACATCCAGGCTGAGCACGTTCGTCGTGCCTTCCCAAATAGAAAGTACATGACCGTCACGTAAAAGGCGTGGAATGCCGGTATCCTCGATATATCCGGCGCCGCCGAAGCACTCGATCGTTTCGCCCAGTGCCGCGATTGCCTGCTTTGCGGTATAGAGCTTGACGATCGGCGTGAGCAGGCGTAGGATAGCGGATTCCTCTGCCGTTGCTTCGCCCGTTTCTTCTTTTCCCAGAAGCTCGGCCGCGCGGAATATCAGAGAAAAAGCTCCTCTGAATTCGGCTTCAATGCTCGTGAGCGTCTCAACATGGAGCGGAGATTCTGTAAGCAGTCGACCGAACGCTTCGCGCTTGGATGCGTAATTTTCTGCAAGCGCTATTCCCCGGCGCATCAGGCTTATCGCGCCGCACGCATTCCAAAGGCGCGTGATGTTCAAGATGGCGGAGATTTTTTTAATCCCGTCGCCTTCTCCGCCGACAAGGATTGCCGAAGTTCCGTTCAGGGTAAGCTCGGCCGTGGGAAGCGCCTTGGTTCCAAGTTTGTCCTTGAGCCGGTGCACGAAAATATTATTCAGGTTCCCTTCGGGGTCTCGAAGTTCAAGGTAGAAGAGACTTAGTCCTTTGTTTCCTTCCGGAGCTCCTTCAATCCGCGCAAGCGTCATCGCCATTTGCGAAGTTGCCGCGGAAGTGAAGCATTTGGTTCCGTACAGGCGATATGTTCCGCCTTCAAGGCGGGCAACGGTGGACACCCTGCTTACATCGGAGCCGCCGGTACGTTCGGTCATCCATTGTCCGGAAGTCCAAAATTCGCGGGGGTCGGAAGAAGTAAGCCTCTTGAAGGCCGAATTTTTGAGCGTTTCGTCTCCGTAGAGCTCGATCGCGCGCGCCGCACCGTCCGTCATTGCAAGGGGACACGTATATGAAGCCGAAGACGCGCTGAAAAGATACACGCGGGCAAATTGATGGATTCTTGAAAACGAACCATGCCTGCGTTCGTAGGCTATTCTTACAAGTTTTTCTTTGGCAGAGATTCGGTCGAGTTCTTTCCACGCGTCAGACACCTCGATGTAATCAACGCGCTTCCCCCAGGCATCATATGGAATGTGGCGGGGCGGCGAGGCCTCCGCGGCATTTCCGAGATGAAGCACATCCGTTACGGCGCGCTCACCAAGCCTTCGAAGGTCGGGCTCGATATCCACAAGTACTGATTCGGGCAATATGCGTGCGAGATAATACCGAAGCACGGGGTCGTCATCGTACTGATTTCCGAGCGTCGGGCCGTTTTGAAAGAATTCACGCTCCGTATCACGCATTGGTATCCCGTCCTTTCATGCATTTTGAAGGATTCCGCAGAAAGTATATCACCGAATAAGTAAAAATTCAACTGATAACTTCAGCGTTGTTGTTACCACACGATCTTTGCTATACTGTAAATAAAGAAGGGGAAGTAGCCCATATAAGGCTTTTTTAACGTTGGTGACGCGCCTCGGGTCACACAAACTAAACGATTACGAACATGGAGAATAATATAGAAGTCCAAAAAATGTCTAACGGGGTGAAAAAGATTTGGATTTTTGTCGGCATTATTATTCTTATTGTCGGAGCTGGAGTTGCGTATAAAATCACGCGTCAAACCACTCTGCCAGCAAAACCAGTTACTGTAAAAGATATCAGCAAACGCGCTGATGATCTGCCCTCGCCTTTTGTAAGGAGGGAAAGCCAAAAAATAGTCGTAGAACTCGAAGCTAAAGAAGTAATCGCCGAACTCGCGCCCGGGGTAACTTATGGATATTGGACATACAACGGCACCGTTCCCGGGCCGTTCATTCGCGTGAAAGAAGGGGATACCGTAGAAATACGCCTGAATCATGGCCAAAGAGATCAACATTCCGCAGCGCCTTTTCACTCGTTTGCTGTTGATGCGCTAGTCGCTCTCCACGCATATGCGAACGGCGGCGGTCACGTCGGGGAATCGGATGAGCATACGCAAGCAGGGCATAGCAAACATTCCGTTGATCTGCACGCAGTTGAAGGCCCCGGCGGAGGAGCAGTATTGACGCAAGTCGCATCCGGGGAAACGCGCGCATTCCAGTTCAAGGCGACGCGTCCGGGCATTTATGTGTACCATTGCGCAAGCCCTCATATTCCTACACATGTCGCAAACGGCATGTATGGCTTGATTCTCGTTGAGCCAAAAGAGGGACTCGCGCAGGTTGACCGTGAATACTATGTTATGCAGGGCGAATGGTACACGGCAGGCAAGACTGGCGAGAAAGGCCATCAAGCATTCAGTTTGGAAAAATTGCAGCAGGAGCGGCCGGAGTATTTTGCCTTCAACGGCCGGGTCGGCGCGCTTACAGGCGAGAATGCGCTGAGGGCAAATGTCGGCGAAACAATCCGTATATTCTTTGGCGTCGGTTCGCATATTGCTTCAAATTTTCATATCATCGGCGCCGTGCTCGATAACCTCTACCCCGAGGGTGATATTATTTCGCCTCCGCATAGGAACGTACAGACGACCATTGTTCCTCCCGGCGGCGCAATGATGGTCGAGTTTACCGTTGAGGTGCCCGGCAAATATCTGCTGGTTGATCATAGTCTTTCGCGCGCGATTGACAAAGGAGCGATCGGCGAGATTATTGTAGAGGGGCTGGAACAGCCAGAAATCTTCAAACAAGTAAAATAAAAATTTGTTCATATTAGCAAAATAAAAGCTTAGATTTTAAATCCATAAATCATAAATTATTGAAACTATGAAAAAGGTTATCGTTAAGGAACCAATTTTATCTCAGAAGCTATTCTCTGAAGTTGGAGCGTGGAGTATTGTTTGGCTTGTACTGCGAATGTACCTAGGTTGGCAGTGGCTACATGCAGGGTGGGGAAAGGTTTTAGGAACGGGCGCTCGTCCGTGGGGACCCGATTCTATTTTGGGATTTTGGAAAAACGCAGTAGTTATTCCTGAAACCGGACGGGCAGCTATTACTTATGATTGGTACCGTGTTTTTCTACAGTTTTTGATTAATATTAAAGCTGAATCATGGTTCGCACCCTTGATTGCATGGGGTGAGTTGCTGGTTGGCATCGCGCTCATTCTTGGAGTATTTGTCGGCATTGTTGCTGCCCTTGGCGCGTTTATGAATTTAAATTTTATGCTGGCGGGTGTTGCGTCTACAAATCCTGTTTTGTTCTTATTAGCAGTCCTGCTTATTCTCGCCTGGAAAACTGCTGGTTGGTGGGGATTAGACCGTTGGTTATTGCCAAAAATCGGAGTGCCATGGTCACGCGTAGAATTGGGAAAACCTACGAATTAATGGGAAATCCGCGATGTAGTAGAGTCGCATCTTAAACAGTAAAAATTATAAAGATTATGAATCCCGTTAGAAGTTTTGGCAGAAAAAGATTAGAATAATCCTTTTCTGCATTTCAAAAACGGGGCCATAATTCGGGAATCGAAGTCTATCGAAATTAGCTCAATGCTATATAAGACAGACTTCTAACGAGGTGAATACCAAACTCATTGAGTGGGTTTTGAGAATCGCGGTTGCCGGCGAATTTATTGGACACGGAGTTTTCGCATTGCAGGGTAAAAAAGACTGGATTGGTTGGTTCGCTAAATTTGGTGTATCCGATGTGGGAATCGCAACGCAACTACTTTTTCTGATAGGGATCATAGATATTGCTGTGGCAATTCTTATTCTGATTAAGCCGGTTCGTCTTGCGCTTTTATGGATGGTGTTTTGGGGATTTTGGACCGCGCTTTTGCGTCCGATAGTCGGCATGCCGGTCTGGGATTTCATCGAACGCTGGGCCAACTGGGGAGCTCCGCTTGCACTGCTTCTTATGATCGGTTGGCCGAAGAATGTAAAGGAGTGGTTTAGATAACTTGGTATGCCTTACAGTCTCTAGATTTCAGACTCCAGATTCTAATTTTATGCCCTCCGCAAGAGCTATAAAAAAACGAATACGATCGACGAGAAATATCGCCCAGATTACGAAAGCGATGGAGGCGGTTTCTGCCGTAAAAATGAGGAAAAGCCAGGCCGTGGCGCTTCGTTCAAGGCCGTACGCGCTGGCAGCGCTCGAGATTTTGAAGAATTTAAGCCCCTCGACGGGGCTCGGGGCAGGCGGAGGTATTGGGGTTGAGGATCAAACTTTGAGTCCGCTTCTTGAACAGCGACCGGTGCAAAAAATTTGCCTTGTGGTAGTAACTTCTGACAAAGGACTCGCCGGCGCTTTCAACAGCAATGTCTTGCGCCGAACTTTAGATTTTATTAGAAATAATGATTCAATATTGCAAGACCCCAAGCGAAGTCGAGGAACCGAAGGTCTTGAGCGAAGTCGAAGGATAGATGTCATCGCAGTCGGTAAGAAGGGGCGGGATTTTCTGAAAAAACGAGACATACGCGTAGTTGATGAAATTACCGGCATCGGCGACTGGGCGCTGCCGGAACAAACGAAACCGATTGCCGAAAAACTGGCAAAACTGTACGCGGCAAAAGAATATGACGAGATTTACGTCGTGTATGCCAATTTCCTGTCAGTTTTGAAACAAGAGGTGGTGATTGAAAAGGCACTGCCGTTTACTAAAGAAGGAATCGAGAAACGCATCCAAGAAATTATTCCCCAACGCGGCCGGTACAGCGGAACGCCGCAAGCTCTGGGACGCACTGAAGCAAAAAAGGTTTCATACGTCTTTGAGCCATCACCGCAAGACGTGTTAAAAGAGCTGCTCCCGCTGTTGCTCGAAATTCAGGTATACCATATAATTTTGGAAGCGAATGCCTCGGAACATTCGGCCCGCATGGTGGCAATGAAAAACGCCTCGGAAAACGCTTCAGAGTTAATCGACTCGCTTACTCTTTCTTACAACAAGGCACGGCAGGCGCAGATAACAAAAGAATTAACAGAAATTACAAGCGGCGCTGCGGCGTTGGAAATTTAAATTTATGGAAAGCAAAAAAATGAAAAACAAGAAGATGAATTAACGGATCCAGCAGAAGACTTAAAAACATTGATAGACATGTTCCATTTAGAAGTTGTTGGAGAAGACCTTGATGATCTTTCCAGAATGGGCGGTATTGCAACCATTACGGTCAAGAAAGGGGATAAGAGCGGAAAACTCGTTACTATTTCGGTCCGTCAATTCGGAAAACACAACCAATTCCGCGCAACTGACAAAATTGAAGGGGTTCCAATGCGCACCCTTGGTGATGGAATATGGCAATACATAATTGATATCTAATTATTTTAAATCCATGAATAAAGGCAAAATTATACAAATAATCGGTCCGGTTGTTGATGTGGAATTCGAGAATGAATTGCCGGCGATATACAACGCTCTTGAAGTACATTCAGCGACAAGCGACCTCTCGACAGAGCTCGGGGTAGGCAAGCGGCAAGCGGCAAGAGCTGTTCTAGAGGTGGCGCATCATATTGGAGGGTTAAAGGTACGGACAGTAGCGATGACGCCGACAGAGGGGTTGCAGCGTGGCACTGAAGTAGTGGATACAGGAAAACCGATTAGCGTTCCCGTTGGAGAAAAAACACTCGGACGGCTTTTCAACTTACTCGGAGAGCCGGTTGATGAGGCGGGTCCGGTTGAGGGCGTCAAAGAATACTGGCCGATTCACAGAAAACCTCCGGAATTCACCGAACAGTCGACTGAAAAGCAGGTTTTTGAAACCGGAATTAAAGTTATCGACCTTGTCGCGCCGTTTATCAAGGGCGGCAAGGTAGGGCTTTTCGGCGGTGCCGGAGTAGGGAAGACGGTGTTGCTCCAAGAGCTCATCAGAAACGTAGCCGCAGTGCATAAAGGATATTCAGTATTCACGGGCGTAGGGGAGAGGACACGCGAAGGAAACGATCTGTATAACGAGATGAAGCACTCCGGCGTGCTGCCGCAAACCGCGCTGGTATTCGGACAAATGAATGAAGTGCCCGGCGCGCGTCTGCGCGTGGGGCTTGCAGGATTGACGATGGCAGAATATTTCCGCGATACGCAAGGGAAGGACGTGCTGCTATTCATAGACAATATCTTTCGTTTTACCCAGGCCGGATCAGAGGTTTCGGCGCTTTTGGGACGCATGCCTTCGGCAGTGGGATACCAGCCGACACTTGCCAGTGAAATGGGAGAGCTGCAAGAACGCATCACTTCAACCAAAAAAGGGTCAGTAACCTCGGTGCAGGCGATCTATGTTCCGGCGGACGACATAACCGACCCGGCGCCGGCAACAACATTTGCTCACCTCGATTCAACAATTGTATTGTCGCGAGGGCTGGCCGAGTTGGGTATTTATCCGGCAGTTGATCCGTTGGACTCAACTTCATCCGCGCTCGATCCGCAAGTGGTCGGGGAAGAACACTACCGCGTCGCGCGCGAGATGCAGAGAATTCTGCAGCGGTATAAGGATTTGCAAGATATTATAGCGATTTTAGGCGTTGAAGAGTTGTCTGACGAGGATAAATTATTGGTTCAGCGCGCCAGAAAAATCCAGAAATTCCTTTCACAGCCATTTCAAGTGGCAGAAGTATTTACCGGCCGCAAAGGCGCTTATGTTCCGATCAAAGAAACCGTCCGCGGGTTTAAAGAAATCATCGAGGGGAAACATGACGAAAAATCCGAACAGGCGTTTTACATGGTAGGGGGAATTGATGAGGTGAAATAATTATGAAGCTCTATATTTATTCACTCGAAAAAACGCTGTTTGAAGGCGACGGAGACGTTATATCGCTTCCTACGACAGAAGGAGAAATCAGCGTACTCAACAATCATATTCCTCTGGTAACGCCCCTTGGCAAGGGAAAAATTAAAATCCGCGCAGGATCCGGATTTGATGAAGAAAAACGCGAGTTTGAGGTTGTAAAAGGCTTTGTCCAGATCAATCCGCACGAGGCAATACTCATTGTATAAGAGCCTGGTGCGGAGAGATGAGAATAGGGGACGCGCGGGGGGGTCGGTCATTGCTACGACTGAGCGGAGGCCTTTTTTTCGGATGCGCGTACAATAAGACCGAGGTCTCCGTCGTCAATGATGCGGCCAATTTTGCTCCAGCTTTTGCCGATTCTATGGTCGGTAATGCGATCTTGAGGAATGTTATACGTACGGATTTTTTCCGCGCGTTCTGCGGTACCGATTTGATCTCTACGTTCTTGGGCGTGTGCGGCATCCACCGTCGATTTTTGGTGTTCGTATAACTTCGTTTGAAGAATAGATAGCGCTTTTTCCCGGTTTTGGTGTTGCGAGCGGTATACCTGCGAGGCGACGACAACGCCTGAAGGTTTATGGATGATGCGAACGCCGGTTTCAACTTTGTTGACATTTTGTCCGCCGGGGCCGGATGAACGGAAAAACGAAATTGCGAGATCCGAAGGATTGATATTGAGTTTGACGTCCTGTTTTTCTTCGAGCACCGCTACCGAAGCGGTTGAGGTGTGAATGCGGCCGGATTTTTCGGTTTTAGGAATTCGTTGGATGCGATGAACGCCCGATTCGTTTTTCAGTTTTACATAGGCGCCCTCTCCAATCGCTTCGGCAACGAACGTTTTGTAGCCGCCGAGCGCGTTTTGGCTGTAGTCCAAAACGAAAAAAGACCAGCCGCTTTTAGCGGCATATTTTTGGTACATCCTGGCGAGATCTGCAGCGAACAACGCCGCTTCGTCGCCGCCCGTCCCAGCCCTGATTTCTAGAATTGTCTTTTGCAACATTGTAGTAGCTGGCAAACTAGAACAAAGTTCAGTTCGTGGCTGCCCTGCACCGTGCTATGCTCTGGTGCGGGGTGCCCGTCCCTGCGCGGACTTCGAGAATTATCCTATCCAAGATCATTGCTTTTTCGCTTTGGTTCTTCGGATTTTGAATTTTTCCACCCTTCCCGCAGTATCTATAAGTTTTTCTTTGCCGGTGTAGAAGGGGTGGCAGTTGCTGCAGATTTCCACGTCGATTTCTTTTTTTGTCGATCCAATAATAAATACCTTCCCGCAAGCGCAGCGGATTTTGGCATCAGCGTAGTATTGTGGATGAGTATTTTTCTTCACGATTTCTTTGTGGAATTTATCTCAAAACCCGGATGTCATAATTGGCATTTGGGGGTTACATAGGTTATATTATACATAAATGGAGCCGCGCTCAAGGCCCCCCTTGAATCTATCGGCCGCATAGTTTATCATATCATCTAAGTCGCGTATATAAACATTCATGACAGAAAATGACACGGATATAACTCAACAAGGAGAGGAACAGCCGTTCGTCGATGATCCTCAAATGCAGGCGATGGCAGAAGCGGGCATTTTGTATGGCCGCAAAAAAACCAAAACGCATCCGAAAATGCGCCCCTATATTTTTACGACCAGAAACACCATTGAAATCATCGACCTTGCAAAAACTAAAGAAAAGCTTGAGCAGGCGAAGGATTTTGTGCAAGCCGCAGCAAGCAAGAACGGCATGTTGCTATTCGTTGGAACGCAGCCTGCCGCAAGAAGCATTATTCAAGAAACCGCTTCTCGGTACGCATATCCGTATGTGAATAATCGGTGGCTTGGCGGCACATTGACGAACTTCAAAGTTATTTCAAAGCGCATCGAGTATTTGAAGAAACTGCGATTGGATCTTGTGTCGGGCGCGCTCGACAAATATACCAAACGGGAACGCGTGCAATTCAACAAGGAACTGGGGCGGCTCGAGCAGTTGTTAAGCGGGCTCGAAAATCTTTCTGCCCTGCCCGAGGCGTTGTTCGTAGTGAATGTTGAAGAGCATACGACGGCAGTGCGGGAGGCCAAAAGACTTCATATCCCGGTTGTTGCGATTGTAGGAACTGCGTCGGATCCGAACACGATAGATTATCCGATTCCGGCAAACGACGCAGCCCGATCCAGCATCGTATATCTCGTCGTAGAACTTGAAGAGGCGATCAAGAAGGGAATCAAGGAACGGAAAGAAAAACCTTTGGAGAACAAAAAAGAAGCAGGAGGGCAATAGACGAAGGGCACCACCGTATGAACGTAGAGCTATTAAAACAACTTCGTAGCGACACCTCGGCTTCAATCAGCGATTGCCGCACCGCGATACTTGAATCGAAAGGAGATTATGCGAAGGCGATCGAGATCATCCGAAGCAAAGGATTAGATCGCGCCGCAAAAAAACACGAACGCGCGACCGGTTCGGGTCTTATTGAGGCGTATGTGCATGCAGGAGGCAAAATAGGCGTGTTGATAGAATTGCGCTGCGAAACGGATTTTGTTGCCAGAAATAACCTCTTTAAAGAATTGGCCCATGCTCTTGCGATGCAGGTGGCAGCCATGGATCCGGAGCGTATTGATACCCTGATGAACCAGCCGTATATCAAAGACCAATCGTTGACCGTACAAGAGTTGGTGAAAAGCTATATTGGAACATTGGGAGAAAATATCCGCCTCGCAAACTTCGTTCGATATGAAATATGACAGGCTTTTACCTATTAACCGTCAATCCTTGACGTTTTTGATGTTAATAGTCGATGGCCAGTAATTAATAATATCATGTACTCGCTCATATCCCAAATCACTCTGTTTGTTTCCTTTGGCGTTATTATTTATCTATTTATTAAGGCGGTGCCGAGGATTACGGACGAAGAGATACAAACTCTTGAACAGCAGATGGGGAAAAATGATCGCATCGCCGAATTTTTTCACCGGCTGCCGCTTGAAAAGATCGATGCGTGGCTTAGTAAAACTCTTGAAAAAGCTGTACGGAAAGCAAAGGTGGCGGTGCTCAAAATTGATAATAGATTAACCGCGTTGTTGACAAAAGTGCGCGCTACACCCGCAGGTTCAAACGGCAATGGAGGAGGGGGGAATAGAACCGAACTTTTTTCAACGCGCGCTGACACCAAAGAGTCGAAATCAGAATAACTGCACGGGTGGCAGAGCGGTCAAATGCACTAGACTGTAAATCTAGCGCCCTATGGGCTACGCAGGTTCGAATCCTGCCCCGTGCACCAGAAAGGAAAAATCAAGCGGTTTTGGTTCGCCTCGCTTCCTGCCTGCCGGCAGGCATGGCGCTCGGCGGCTAATTTGTATTGGATTTTGGGGGCAAAAATGAATTGGCGATTCTGCAAAATATGGTTCGAGCCGATGTTTTTCAGAAATGTTGGCAATTCGGAAAGATTATCTGTCTGCATGAGATTCGCGGCTTGATTCAACGACTTTACGAACTCACGAGCCGGTTCGAGCCAAAACAACCCTTTTGTCTCAAAGTCGGTGATTTTCTCCACGAAAGCGATTTTTTGGGAAAGCAAACTCTGTTTTTTGGCGGCGTATTCCTCTGTGGATAAAGCGTCAGCTAAATAGATGTCGAGGAGTTTTTGAAGTTTTGTCTCAACTTGTGATAACTTCTCTTTCAAAACGCTAACCTCGCTTTGTGCATCCTCTCTCGCTTTATCCTGCTCGCTATCCAACGCCACCAAAACTTTCTCGGTGTCTTGGCTCGACAAAGAAATTTTTTGAAGATAAGAAGTGATTTGCTCTATTAGTGCTTCCTCTCGTAAATAATGCTTTTCTTGGCAAAGACCTTTTTTCTTTGTGCAACGATAATAGTTATGACCTTTCTGTCTCTCTCCAGTGATTGAACAACCACATGAGGCGCATTTAAGTAAGCCAAGAAAAGCAAATTGATGTTTCCGCACTTCTTGTACTTTGCCGCGCTTCTCCATCACTTCTTGGCATTTATCAAAAAGTTTCTTTGAAATTAATGGCTCGTGTTGTCCCTCAAAAATTTCCCCCTTCCATTTCATTAGTCCAAGGTAGAAAACATTTTGTAGATTTTTCTGAATGTTGGCGATAACTAATGTTTTGCCAAGATTACCGACTAAACCGTTTTCCCTGCACCAATTTGCGAGAGAGTGAAGTGTATATGCTCCGGTGGCATACATTTCAAACATCTTGTGGACTTTAGGGGCTTTCTCACTATCAACATCAATACCTCGCGTCTTGGGATTATTCGCATATCCCACCGGAGCCCAGCTTGGCCATACACCATTCCGTATCTTTTGGCGTAGTCCACGCTTCACATTCTCTCGCAAATTATCCACAAAATACTTGCTCTGTCCAAAAGCAATGTTCAACATGAATAATCCCTGTGGTGTCGGTTCAAACCAGAATGTCGGAAATTTTAGAGAACGAATCAAGCCGCGATCTACAAAATGAATAATCTTTCCGCCGTCCACACTATTTCTCGCCAATCTATCGGGGTGCCAAGAAATTATTCCGTCTGCCTTTCCAGATTCGAGAATTGCCAACATTTCTGCGAATTTAATTCGCCCGGGCTCTTTTGCGGTTTTGGCCTCGCAAAGCGAGGCGACAATTTCAAGTTTTTCTTTGGCGGCATACTCTTGCAACTCTACGA
>MHXH01000020.1 GCA_001824435.1 Parcubacteria group bacterium RIFCSPLOWO2_01_FULL_48_18 | reverse complement strand
AAAAACTTGAAATTGTCGCTTCCTTTCAGGAAGCAAAAACTGCCAAAGAACCTGGGCGAATGAAATTCGCAGAAATGTTGTCATTAATCGAGCGAGGAAAAGCAGAAGGGATTTTGAGCTGGAACCCAGATCGTCTTGCTCGTAATTCTGTGGACGGCGGAAGAATAATCCACATGATTGATCGCGGCTTGATTAAGGCGTTGAAATTTCCGACGTTCTGGTTCGAACCGACACCACAGGGACTTTTCATGCTCCAAATTGCTTTTGGCCAAAGTAAATATTATGTAGATGCTCTGCGTGAAAATGTAACTCGTGGCATGAGGCAAAAAGTGAGGAATGGAGTATGGCCAAGCAGGGCACCACTCGGCTATTTTAATAATCCCAAAACGAGAGGGATTGATGTTGATAAAGAAAAAGTTTCTAAAATCAAAAAGATTTTCGAGCTATATGCCACTAGAAATTATAACCTCCGCGAATTAGCCGAGTGGTTCAAGCGCGTAAATCTCAAAAGCCATTTGGAGCGAGATATTTCTATTTCACAAGTCCACAAGTTACTTCAAAATGTTTTTTATATCGGCCTGATGAAATACAAAGGCGAAATCCATGAAGCTACTCACGAGCCGTTAATTTCAAAGAAACTTTTTGATAAAGTGCAAGAAATTATGAGAGAGAAAGGTAAGCCGCAAAAAGTAAAGAAGCACGATTTTGCTTTTCTTGGCTTAATGAAATGTCCTTGCTCGGCGGGAATCACTGCTGAAAAGAAAATCAAGCCAAGCGGCAGAGAATATATCTACTATCGATGCACGAAAAAGAAAGGTCCATGCCAAGAAAAGCACTTTTTGCGGCAGAAAGAATTATACATACAAATCAAATCTTTTCTTCAAAAAGTTTCTTTGTCGAGCCACGACACCGAGAGAGTTTTAGCCGAGTTGGACAAGGAAGAATCACAAGCAAAGGAGCAAGCCAAAACTACTGTTCAAAATCTAAAAGAAAAACTAACCGAGACAGAGAAAAAGTTGGAGAAACTACTTGATGTATTTTTGGAAGAAACTATTACTGCCGAGGAGTACGCACCTTGCAAAGAGAAACTGGTCAAGCAAAAGGTCAGTTTGCAGGAGCAAATCAGAGATTTTGAACAGAGAGGTCTGTCGTGGCTCGAACCCGCTCGTGAGTTTGTTTTATCGTTAAATCAAGCCGCGAAACTGCTTGAATCAGAAAACAAGATGGAAATGACAACATTTCTTAAAAATATCGGCTCGAACTGCATTTTACAGAATCGCCAACTGATTTTTTCGCCTAAAATTCAATACGAATTGGCCGCCGAGTCCGCCGAAAAGGCGGATAAACTCCGCGAGGCGGCTTCCTCTGGCTTGCGGTTTTCTAAAATGTGGACCTACGGGGAATCGAACCCCGACCTCATCCATGCCATGGATGCGTAATACCGTTTTACTATAGGCCCAAGCCGGAGGCGTCCTGAACGAAATCGGATGTGGGGTCGGTTAATGGACGCCATTAGAACTCATCGAGCTCATCGAGTCTGAGACTCTCAGAGTCGAATGACCTGAGGCTCTCAGAGCCGAATGGCCTGTTTGGTCAGTCAACGAGATTGTTTGGGTGGATTCTCATTGGCAAACTTATGACTTTGTATGCAAAGCTGAATCATTTTTTCTAATTCTTCGGCCTCAAACTGTTCAGGAAACCATTGAACTCCGCGTCGCTTCAAGTCTTGTAGGATCTTTTTTGCAATCTCCCATGCCCCACCCTCACGATCTAACAAACTCATATTCTTTAGTGTCGAGATCAATTCCTCTCTGTTCATTGGATTCTCTGAAAAATCTTGAGCGTGTGCAATCTCATGGATTGCGCCAAGTCTACCACCCACGGACGTTAGAAATCCTCTTTGCAAAACGATGCATTTTCGACCTGGGTGCACAAAGTCTCTTCCTATAAAAGCGCTAGCAATAACCAACCACCCTCTGGGCATTAACTCTGAAAGTCGGAAAATAGCTTTTCCACCCTTGGAAAACGTCGCATCCTTGATAAGGGTTAGCCCCTCACGTTCTTCTTTATCAACGTCTACCATTGCCCCATCAAGTTGTTCGAAGCGTGGAAACTCTCCAGTTTCATAATCCATGTCTCTTTCTGAATCTCTTGTCATCTGATAACAATCCTCACTAGCAAGAGAATAAAATTCTCGAGGAGGGGCCTCTTCCTTGTTAATCCTTTCAATCTCTCTTCGAATAAAATCCAGTCTATGAGACTCGATTTCCAGATGGCCTTCTTGTATCTTTTCCATTACTAAAATAGTACGACTAATTAAACTGTAATTCAGTGTTTACTCTTCAACTGATTTTGGGGAAATCCGTGATAGATTTCCAGTTCTGGGTGCCCGAAGGGAATCGAACCCTTGTTGTAATGATGGTTTTCGGGGAGACATAGGGGAGTTGCACCCCTGCTAACGCTGCCACAGAGCGTTGTGCTGCTGCTACACCAATGTCTCCACGCAGGTTATTTTGTAGGAAGAATAAGGCGTCTGATATAACCAAAATATGGTTATTCAATCTTTTCGTATATCCTATTAACCACAGAGCGGCGCTTTACCACTAATCTACACCCACTGCGTCCGCTTGCTACCGTGCGTATTCAACAGCCCTGATTTCCCGTATTACATTCACTTTAATTTCTCCCGGATAGCGGAGTTCGGATTGGATTTTTGAAGCGATATCTTTTGCCAATTGAAGCGCGGCGAAGTCGTCGATTTTTTCCGGCTCCACAAATATGCGAATCTCGCGTCCGGCGGAAATAGCATACGCGTTTTTCACGCCGGGAAAACCCACCGCAATCTTTTCTAAATCTTCCAATCGTTTGATGTAATTTTCAAGCGTATCGCGCCTCGCGCCGGGCCGTGCCGCAGAAATGGCGTCCGCAGCGGCGACAATATACGATTCGGGGGTCGCAAATGGATAATCTTCGTGGTGGGCCTCCATCGCCTTAATAACCTCTTCTGCGACTCCGTACTTCTTCAGAATTTTTCTTCCGATTTCCACGTGCGTTCCCTGCACCTCATGATCCACGGCTTTGCCGATGTCATGGAGCAACGCACCCTTTTTCGCCACTTCGACATTTGCTTTCAGCTCTGCCGCAAGCATGCCGGAAATATGCGTCATCTCCACGGAGTGAAGCAACACGTTCTGGCCGTAGCTTGTGCGAAACGACAAACGGCCCAACAGCAGAATGATTTCCGGAGGCAAATCCAAAATGCCCGTTTCGTATGCGGCCTCTTCGCCGGCCGCCCTAATCCGTTCGTTGATTTCTTGTTTTGCCTCTTCCACCTTTTCTTCGATTTTAGCCGGTTGAATCCTTCCGTCTTTGATAAGTTTCTCAAGTGCGAGTTTCGTAATCTCGCGCCGCATCGGATCAAATGAAGAAATGGTAATTGCTTCTGGCGTTTCGTCCACTATGATCTCCACGCCGGTCAAGCGCTCAAGCGTCCTGATGTTTCTCCCCTCTCTTCCGATGATCTTGCCCTTGAGTTCGTCGGAGGGGAGCATGACGGTACTGATGGTGGTCTCCGCAATGTGGGAACGGGCGTATCTTTGAATCGCGCTCGTCATGATCTCAATCGATTTCTTTTCAATCTCTTCTTTTTTCTCTTTGGAGAGCCGCTGCAGCATGATGCCAAGTTCACTGCGATGTCCTTCTTCGGTTTTTTTGAATAGTTCGGCGCGGGCGTCCGTTTCCGTCATGTGCGCTACGCGTTCCAGTTCACCCATCGCCCGCTGGCGCAATTCATCGATCTGACCTTTCGCATTTTTGATTTTTTGAAGCTCATCGGCGAGGTATCCCCGCTCCTTCTCAATTTCCTGTTCTTTCCGCTCAAACGATTCTTCTTTTTTGGACAAGCGGTCTTCCAGCCGCATGAACTGCGACTTCATTTCTTTCTCTTCTTTCTTCACCTCATCGAGCAGCATAGCCGCCTTATCTTTGGCAGCAAGGATGATCGCCTTCGTTTCATTCCGCGCAGCATCCAGTTGGGATTTTATTTTGAATTCGTTGGTAGAGGCTTGATGCGAAGCGAGCACCTGGCGGATAAAATATCCAACCGCCATCCCAAAAACCAATACAATGCCAACGACCAGTTGACTGGTAAGCATGAATTGCATTATTTCCTAATATATTCATGGTTTTTAGATCCCCGAAACGAAAAAAAGCTGCATCGTGCATGCACGATACCGGATGCGGGCCTCAATTCTCGTTGCCGCCGCGCGATACATAAATATTGTCGCTATATACTCATTGACATTCGGCGGCAAAAGTTCATTGTATATATTCGTGGGCATCTAAAAAACAGGATTGCTTAGGAACGACCATTATAAAAGTATATAGAGGAATTATATACCGATAGGGGGCGACTTGTCAATTTTTCCGTATTTTTATACAATCAACGATAATGACAAAACTTGTGTCCTATGTTATATCATTTGCCTTGATCGCGGCGCTTTTTATACTCTTTGCTTCACAAAACGATAAGCTTACCCTCGATATTGATCCGGACGAACTTCTTCCGCCCTCCTCGCGCGACCTCGCCGCAACCGAAGATCAAACAATACAATCCTTCTCGTCCGATGGAATACGAGTCAGCGATGAAGTTGGCGGGCATGCTGATCAGGCGCAAACCTCTCAAACAAAGAGACAAACCGTATTGGCAACCCTTTCCACCAACGAAGGGCCAATCGTTATTGAACTCTTTGTTGAAGATGCGCCCAAAACTGTCGAGAACTTTATCACCCTTGCGAAAAACGGATTCTACGACGGCACAAAATTCCATCGCGTGATCAAAGAATTCATGATCCAGGGGGGTGACCCGCAAAGCCGCGACGATAGCTGGGCCGATGACGGTACCGGCGGGCCGGGATACCAATTTGAGGACGAAATCAACCAGCATAAACTCGTTCGAGGAATAGTGGCAATGGCAAACTCGGGACCCGATACCAACGGCAGCCAATTCTTTGTGGTAACCGCAGAGGGCGTTCCATGGCTTGACGGCAAGCACACCGCGTTCGGCAAAGTCGTTGAAGGCATGGAAACAGTCAACGCGATCGAGGGTGTCTCCACGAATGAAAACGACCATCCTCTTCGCGACATGACTATACGAAAGATTGAAATCAGCGAAATAAATCCCGTTAGATAGCTGCTTCACAATTCCTCCATCTCTGGCTTTCAAGTTAGTATTTTATATAAGCGCCCTCATAGCTCAACGGAAAGAGCAGCTCCGTCCTAAGGAGACGATGGGGGTTCAATTCCCTCTGAGGGCACCAATCCATAATAAACTACGTGTATCTACGATAATCTATGGAAGATTTCTCAAAATATAAAATTAAAGATTACAAGCACTGGTCAATTTTCCTCCACCAGAATCAGGGCTACTTGGGGCGTTGTGTTGTCTGGTGTAACCGAGAAGACGCCCTGGATTTAGCCGATGCCACGCCAGAAGAGCAAAGGGAGTTGTTTATTGTTTTGAGTGAACTTGGAAACGCAATCAAAAAAGCATTTCAGCCTAACTGGTTGAATTATGCCTTCTTGGGTAACGAAACAAGACATTCGCACGGACATTTTATTCCAAGGTATGCCAAACCGAAAGTGTTTGAGGGGGTTACTTTTGAAGACAAGCTATACGGGCACAATTATAAAACCGACCATAACTTTTCTGCCTCGCTTGAAGTGGTGGAGAAAATTAGAATGAAAATTAAGGAAGCGTTAGAATAGATTAGAGTAGATTAACAGCTGGTTGAAGCACTCTCTGCCAAATTCTTAATTCTCGGAGTATTTGGTTCCAATCCAGTCCCCGTAAGGGTACCTTAGAAAAGGCTAAGTCAGACGCGCGTCGTCAATGGCGGGTTTTCTGTCTGGCGCCGGCAAGCAGGGGACCTTTGCCGTTCAAATATCATACAAAATACCCTCTCCAAGAGAGGGTATTCATGTTATGGGATACCGTAGGTCTTTCCTTCGAAGTTGACCACCATGTACCAGCGATCCGCCTTCTCATATTTCGGCGTATCTTTGTCCCACCAATTGGAAAGGAATTTCTGAATCGACATACGCCGTTTCCCGCCATCCAGTTCCGGGTCCATCAGTAAAACCTCTTTGTTGGTAATATGATAAATAACAGAAAAATGTCCGCAGTCTTCTCTTGGACCTAGATCAAGCGGGTCTGTGTTGGGGTCAGTGTCCATGCCTTCTTCTGACCACCAGCCGATAATGACCGGGAGTCGCTCTTTCATGACAAAAAAACGTAGTTCTTCAAGCGTACCTTCGGATTTCTTAAAAACAGTTCCGCCAATTTTCTCCGCGGCTATCACAAGATTTGCGTGTTCGGTACCGTCTTTTATCGTCGTGCGGCACAGGTACGCAAGGTATCGTTCGTTATATTCCCTTCCAAAGTAGCCGGCAACCATTTTAAGACTTGCCGGAGCGCATAATCCTGCCGTTGTTTGAAGGAAAGGACTTATCCGAAGCGGTTGATCGGCATGAGGCTTAAATTCGTGTAGGCGAGCCTCTCGCTCTTTCTTGTTGGCAAGTCCATGCGCCTGTGGATACGAAAACCATCCTTTTTCCATCAAGGACCGTTCATGCAGTTCGTGGAGAAGAGTATATGGCGCCTCTTTAGGACTTTGCCGAACATCTATCCATATATGGTTATTCGGGATATATGAATAAGAGGGCACTAGATCGTGTCCGCCCAGGATGAACCAGGGGTCGAAGAATTGCCGGACAATTTCGCCCATGACGTAGTCCACCGTAAGCTTACCGCGCCGCTCGCTTCTTACGACGAATCGCGGCGGCTTGCCTCTTTTCAAAAGCACCCGTTTAAGGTAGGCGCGTATTTTTGTATTGTGCCAGCTCCACTTCTGTCTGCTGAGGCGGTAGACCCCGCGAAGAAACTTAACCTCCTTCTTGAATCGTTCGTCCACCCATGTTTCGCCGGGAGGAATGTGGGGCCTAAGCGGGTAATCCCCTCCGCTCCCTAAAGTTTTTGCTGATTCGATCAGATCGAAGTCCGGAAAGAGATGACGAATTTTGCATCCGTCAACATATCGAATTTTTTCCCGCCGCCCGCGAGGAGTTTTTTGTTTTTTGCGCCTCGTTCGTTTCCGGGAAGACACGCAGCCTCCTCAGAGAATAGAAATTTGAACGTTCTAGTCTTTTTATACTATTCTCTTAATCGGTGGTCAATCGATTTTTTACCAAGTTATCCACACGCGAAGACGCGCCAACGCAATATTTATTGGTACTTCCATTTTAGAAATCCGTTGTTTTTGTGATATACTCGAAACGTTCAGTGTTTTGTTGGTGGGGTGGCTGAGTGGCCGAAGGCGCCGCACTCGAAATGCGGTATGCCCGTAAGGGCATCGTGAGTTCGAATCTCACCCCCACCGCCAGTTGGGAAAAGTGTTAAAATTAAAACAAATCGGTTCGAACCATATTTTGGGGGGGCAAAAGAAATTTTTTCAAAGGTCGAATTCGTAAAAAATAAATCATAAAACTTATGCCTGGGTCACCAGAAGAACATCAATCATCAAAAGAAACAGAACAAGAACAATCAGAACGGTTAAGACGCGAAGCCCTACTTAGGCACCAAAGAGAGATGAAACGATTAGCAGAAGACATCGAAAGAACAAGAAAACAATTTAATGAAGATATGGGTAAATTTTGGAAAGATTTTGACAAAAGAGGTTAAATCTAAAACGATTAAGGACAACCGCCATTATCTATACAATACACTTGAGAGGTAGAACCTTTGATGAATAGTGATCTTTGAGATTTCTCGATTCCCTCCTCGACGCCGCTCGGGATTCGCCCGAGATGGCGCGTCCCTCTTTTCGTTGCACCCCCGGGCACGTTCGCGGCGGAGCCGCTCATTTTGTCCCGCCATACCCTCGCCGCGTAAAGCGCGGCGAGGACAGAATTCCGCTCGAGCTATTTTTGGAATACACCGCCATACAGGAGAAGACGAGGCAAAAACCTCGCCTTTTCCATTTAGGGACTGGGTTTTTTGCAGTTCGTAATCTTGGTTGAGGCGGAGAGACCAATCACTTAAGAATTGAGCCGCCTTTGCGTAAATTTGGGCTTATGGTTACGTCATTTTGAACAAGGTTCGTAAAAGAATTAAACCCCAAGCGGAATTGGATTCCATGAGGGGCTCTTTGACGGGTTGTTGTTATCTCCTAATAAGGTTGATGATCCAACTTCCCGCACCGATGATAGGCAAGACAACTATAAGGATTAGCATCAGGATTACCATACGAAGAGGCGAGGTCAGAAGCATAAAGATGCCCCTTGCCCAGAATCTTGTTCTGGACAGAAAGCAATCTTTAGCTATTTGTCGATGGTTTGCCGGGTTATCACAGCTTTCTGCGGTCCAGCCCTTCTCGTGTGTCATATGCTGAAGTAATGATCGAACCTCTTGAACCCGATATCGGATGCTGACTGCTTTGCTCCACGGACAGTGGATTTTCAAAAAATCAAGAGCAAGTAGTTCCAGCACCCCCTTGTTGTAGGCGATGAAATCTTGCCACCAACTCTTTTCATCGAAGGGAACACGCAGTCGGCAGTTGAGGTCAACGGCGTTAGCGTAAAGGGAGTAATAGCAGAAAGTCGCAAACGCGAAGTATGCCGCACCCCATCCGATAATCTCCATTTTTGCTTCCTTGGCCTTGGATGCATTTTGGCAAACAACTACTGCAAACGATAGTATAACAAGCTGAACGCGTCAAATGAATGAAAAAGCGGGGCATTATCGTCCCGCTTTATTGAAAACTGCATCGCGCAACGGCTTATGGACCACTAGGGCCAGGCCGATAAAAAAGATATTGATAGCCACCCAGATGAACAAACCCTTCCAGCCGCCCAATGCTATAAAAAAGACTGTTGCGACATACCATGGGATATTTGGTCCGGAGGTAATCTCGAGCTTTCCAATTTTCATTCTTGCCTCCCGCTTTTGCACTTTAACTTGCTAGTGAAATTATAACAAAGAAATAGTAAAAACCGCAAGAGGTTCGAAGGCAATTGGTTACCACTCCGAGGTATTTGCCGAAAGGCAAAGAATTTTGGCTCATTCTCGCCGAGCACTCAATTTTATTCGTAAATTGAGTGCTCGGACCATGCCAAAACGGCCTCAAAATCCGCCAAAACTCTTTGCCTTTCGGCATGATGGCGTAGAGAGATACTTCGGAGCTGTGAGGAGATATGCCTGAAGTGTCATCCAGTATCCTCTGCATTGACATCAACCGAGAAAGGATGGAAGCGGCCCCCCGGATGTTTTGCATAAACCAAGTCAATACTTTAAGATGTATAATAATAGCGTGGTGAAAAACAGACTTTTCTGCGTGAATCCGCATCATTATTCACCATGTTCAATAATGAACCTGGAAGAAATCAAACAATGCGCTCCGGGAGAAATTAAAGCATGTAAAGACGCAAAAGCGCTCGAAGCGATCCGTGTGAAATACCTTGGCCGGAAGGGAGAGCTCACCGCTGCTCTTCGGACCTTGAAAGATCTCTCGCAGCCCAAACGACGTTCCGTAGGGCAACGCGCCAACAAGCTTAAAAACGAACTCGAGTTGTTACTCGAAGGACGTCTTCGTGAATTCGCGCGCGAATCCAGCCAGTATAAAGAAACAATCGACATAACCGCTCCCGGCAAACGAGTGCGGCTTGGCCATTTGCACCCGCTTACGAAAATCGGGCGCGAGGCAAAACAGATTTTTTCCTCGATGGGATTTGCGGTCATGGACGGCCCGGAGATTGAAACCGAATACTACAATTTCGACGCTCTCAATATTCCACCGAATCATCCTGCGCGGGATCTGTGGGACACATTTTGGCTTCGCCAAAATGAAACTAAAAACCAAAGACCAAAAACCAAAAATACGGAAAGGCTATTATTGAGAACCCACACCTCTCCGGTGCAGATCAGATATATGGAGACGCATGAGCCGCCGTTTCAAATCATCGTGCCGGGTCGCGTATTCCGATATGAAGCAACCGACGCATCCCATGAAATCAATTTTTATCAAATCGAGGGACTCATGGTATCCAAAACGGTTTCGCTCGCGAACTTTAAATATGTTGTTGAATCTTTTTTCAAGCAGTTATTCAACAGAGCCGTCAACATCCGCTTGAGGCCCTCTTATTTTCCGTTTGTCGAACCCGGGATAGAAGTGGATGTAAGTTGTACGCGTTGCTCCGGATGGGGCTGCTCGATCTGTAAGCAGACCGGATGGCTCGAGGTGATGGGCGCGGGTATGGTGCACCCGCATGTGTTTGAGGCTGCACATTATAACCCTCGCGATTGGCAAGGATTTGCATTCGGGATGGGATTAGATCGCATCGCGATGCTCAAATATAACATTCCGGATATACGGCTGTTTTATTCTGGCGACCTTAGATTTATTAGACAATTTTAATGAAATTTAACTATTCCTGGCTTAAAGATTATATCCGCGACCTTCCGCCAAAAAAGGAAGTTGCGGAAGCATTGAATTTGTATTCTTTCGAAACCGCGGATGTCGGCGGCGATGTTTTGGAAATTTCTCTCCCGCCCAACCGATACGCAGACGCCGCATCGCACATCGGAATCGCGCGAGAAGCTGCCGCCGCTCTTGGATTAACATTTCGTGTACCGAGGACAAAGAAAATAAAACGGCTAAAAACCGGCTGGTTCACGGTACGCATTGAAGCAAAAGATTTATGCTCCCGCTACTGCGCTCTTTTAGTTGACGGCGTTTCCGTCAAATCATCTCCGTCATGGCTTCAAAAAAGGTTGATCGCGTGCGGACTGCGGCCGATCAATAATGTGGTTGATGCGATGAACTATGTGATGCTCGAATTGGGACAACCGCTTCATGCGTTTGATGCGGATAAAATCGCCGCCGACGCAAAAACCGATGCGAAAAAACTTCATGCGAAAAATGCGAAATCCGCAAAGGCTGGCATCTATATACGCGGAGCAAAGAAGGGTGAAAAAATTACGACGCTTGATAATCAAGAGTTCACATTGAACGAAAACGTTCTTCTTATTGCCGACAGCGCGGGGTCGCTCGCGATTGCGGGGATAAAAGGGGGCAGGCGGGCCGAAGTGGATCTTAAAACGAAAAAAATCGTCATCGAATCGGCCCACTTTGATCCCGCATCAATTTACAAAACCGCAAAAGCGCTCCGGCTCAAAACCGACGCATCCGAAAGATTTTCCCGCGGCCTCACTCCTGCGTCCACACCGCTCGCGGCAGAGCGCGCCTTTGAACTGCTCAAAGAAATCAACGCGGCGCGTGCCGCCATCGGCCTCATAGACGCGGGTAAAAAACCAAAATTGGCCGGAGTCATTGACATACGCCTTGATTGGCTGTATCAATTTCTCGGAATCGAAATTGAACCAAAAAAGATTTTTTTAATACTCAAGTCGCTTGAGTTTAAAGTGATAAAATCAACCCCCGTTGCTTTACGAATAATGCCGCCGCCGCAGCGCTCGGATATATCCACCCCCGAAGACATCGCCGAAGAAATCATACGAATCTACGGTTACAACCGTATTGCATCCAGGCTGCCGATTCTCGTCCCGCCGGAACGGACAAACGAAGAAGATGCCGTACGGGAGAAAATAAAAGATATTATGACGTCTCTCGGATTTTCGGAAACGTACAATTATTCATTTGTTTCAGAAAAAGAAACCGCGACGGCAAGCAATTTTTCCGCGCTGCAACTGCTGAATCCGATAAACGACGCTTTCGGGTACCTACGAACCTCGCTCGTGCCGCGCCTGATGAAAAATGCGGAAGATAATTTCAGGTTTTTCGAAGAGATGCGGCTATTCGAAATCGGTCGCGTATATCATCAGCCATTTTCAAAAACCGGCGGCGGTATAAACGAAAGAGAAAAATTCAGTCTCTGTATACTGGTCGCGCGAAAAAAAGCTGACACTAAAAATGTTTTCTATGAATTGAAGGGCGCTGTTGAGGGTTTGCTTGAACGGCTCGGCGTCACCGATTATCATTTTGCGCCCGTGGCGCGCGCGCCGAGCAAGCTTTTTTCCCCGCGCCAATCGGCAGAAGTTCACTGCGGAGAGAAAACCGTCGGTGTTATGGGCGTTTTGTCTTCTGCCGATGACGAAAGAGTCGTATCGCTTGCGGAAATCGACCTGGACCAATTTATTTCTTTCGTCGAGGAAGAACGGGGATATGAACCGATTGCGCGCCATCCGTCGGTTGGACGCGATATTTCAATGTTTATAGATCAATCAGCGCGTATCGGCAACGTTGAACGGGTCATCTATGCAGCGGGCGCCCGATACGTTGACGACGTTGATCTCCTTGATATTTATGAGAAGCTGGACGGTGAAGATGGGCGTAAAAGCGTTACGTTCCGCATCGTTTTCCAGGCAGAAAATCGCACGCTCTCGGATCAAGAAGTTAACGCCGAAATGAAGAAAATATGTTATGCTCTCAAAAATGAATTAGGCGCGGAGATACGATAAGCGCAAAAACCGCTGCGCATTATTGACGACAAGACGATTTTTCGCTAGGATGTATACGGCTTTGATCGGCTATTGAAAATGAGGGTTCGAAATGAGGAAGCGGTTCGTTTTCTCTGCCGTTTTTCTTGCCTTGAGTGCTTGCGTAGGAAGGGCGTTCAATGCATCATCCCCTTTTCCAAAAGGATTTCCTCGCCCAGGTCGATATGTTTTGGCCGGCGACCCCGGTTGTCAGATAGTTCAAGATCAAACAGGGCAGGCGCTTCAATACATTCTTACGGTTCATTCCGAAGACTCCCTTGTTTCAGAACGACCGCGTTATGTTTTAATTTCCCCCCTTTTCCCGGAAGATACGGTAACGTTTCTTTCAAAACAGTATCGCGTCCTGCCTACCGACACCTTGGTATTTCCTGCCGGTATGCTTTTTGTGAGAGGCCCGGAGAACCATCCGGTAAAGACGGTACTCAGTATCAATGAAGAAGAGGGAAATCCGTGCAGAAAACACGTTTTTAACCTCCGCGAAGATACATGTACGGTTGTATCCCAATAGAAGCAGCGCCTCGCCGCAACTTCACGACGAGGCTTTATTTATTATCTTTCGCCCCATGCCATGCGTAAGCTTAGGTACGGGGCTTCGCCGAATATCCTACTGCGTACCTACGCTGACTTCCACTATCATACTACAGTGTATGATAGTGGAGAAAAGTTTTGCGAGGCCGGAATTTTATCTTCCTCGTTCTCCCAGCGTGATCCATGCCTCGATTTCCTTTCCGCGGCGCAGTATTTTTAACTTCACGCGGTCGCCCACATCTCGTTTCTGCACCAAGCTTGCCAGGTTATGATCTTGATCGATTTTTTGTCCGTCGAATTCAAGAATAATATCTTCTGCCATAAGTCTTGCCGTGTCCGCAGGAGAGCCGACTACCACTGCGGGTCCGTCGTCGCCCCCGCGAAGAAGCGCTCCATGGTCAACCGATAATTTTTCTTTTTCCTTCAGCTCTTCGGTAACCAACTTGTACCTCACGCCCAGAAAGGGCACGGTAATTTTTCCTCCTTTTTTGACCGACTCAATCGCCCGTTTTGCCTGATTAATCGGAATCGCAAAGCCGATGTTCTCTGCGCCGAATGCCATTGCGGTATTAATGCCCATAACCTCGCCGCGCAGATTCAGGAGCGGACCCCCGGAATTGCCGCGGTTGATTGCCGCATCGGTCTGAATAACGCCTTCAAGCGTTTCGCTCGATCCTAAGCCGTCGCCCGCAGTAATGGTTCGCGCCAAGCCGGAAATGACGCCTACGGAAACCGTATTTCTAAATTCTCCCAACGCATTGCCAATCACGATAGCCGTCTGTCCCAGTTTGATCGAGTCAGAATCTCCCAGCGCCACAGTCGGCAAATCCTTTTTATCAACGCGAAGCACTGCCAAATCCTGAACCGGGTCGCGAGCCAGTACCTTCGCGTTATACTTTCCGCCATCATTGGTAAGCACCGTATAATCGGCATCTTCGTCGGCAACGACATGCTTGTTGGTTACGACAAGGCCGTCTGAGGAAACCACAAAACCCGTGCCTCCGCCCACCTCCTGTTTCTTCGTTCCCTTCTGGCACTGCCGATAGAATTGAAACGGCGACGGACCGAAAAATTCATCAAACTCCGGAGGAAGATCTCCATACGGATCATACGGACATCGTTCAATAACCGGCAGATCCTTGGTAATGACAATTGATACCACTGCAGGCGCCGCTTTTTCCACTGCGCCCACCACGGCATTTTCATAATCAGCCGCGGGTGCATAGGGTTCTGTTTTTGATTGGTCCTGCGCCGGCTCTCGGACCTCATTAGGAGGCGGTACAACTCGCGGCGCATCAGGATTGAGGCGGAAACGGAATAGGTCAATCAAGTCCTGAAAAAATCCTGCGGTTAAATCTCTGTTGCTTGCCCCCAATCCAAAAGCCGCTGCCAGAAGCGCGAATACCAATACGGGTATAAAAATAAGAAGTTTTTTCATTCGATTCGAAACTGGAACATACCGGGTGGTACTGCCCCGTTAATAATAACTTTAGAAAAGTTGTTGCGTGGTGTCAACGATTACTACTTTCTAATAAATGGGGTCGTCCCCGCAAGTTCTTGTATACAACGAAAAGCCCCGGCCATGAATTGGCGGGGCGTTCATTTTCTCGCAGCAATTGCTCGGAATACTTTGACGAATTGAATGGGGTCTACCAATGCTTCTCCGACGCGCACGTTTAGGTGAAGATGCGTTCCGCGCGCATTTCCTGTTTGGCCCGATGTTGCGATGATTTGCCCATAATTCACCTCCGCTCCATCGTTCACCTTCACTCGTGATAAATGCATATAGAGCGAGATGATGCCCTGACCATGGTCGATCACCACCATCTTTCCCTCAAGATACAATTGGCGACCGCTCGCCCATAGCACCCTTCCCTTGCCGATGCTTTTTACGGGCGTGAATCCGGTATTGAGATCTACTCCGGTATGCGGACGACCTTGTTTTTGATTCGTATATATTCTGGTAGTGCCGAAGGGTGAGGTAATTTCAATGGAGTCAAGCGGAAAACCGAATGCGAGATCGTCCCATAGCTGATTTGGCGATTTACGCGTCAGGGCGTTTCGCATAACCGACCTGTCGGTCCTGATGCGCTCGGCGACGCGCCGGTCTTTTTTTGCGGCCACGGCAGGTTCATAAGGAAACGACAGACGCCTTACAGGAAATCTGCCGTCGATTATTCGAACGCTGTCTTCGATAATTTCTTGTCCTTCACGGATTACTGTCAGAGGATATGTACCAAGCGCCTTTTCATAATCTACGGCAACGAGAATATACCGTTGATTATTGAGGAGAATGATCGGGGCCTCGACGCTGTCGAAAAAAGCTTTAAGCGTGTCTGCGTTGCGCAGCGAAGAGATATTGTTGATCTTTAGTAAGGCAATTTTGCCTTGACGAAGGTATGCTGGGATCGCGGGTAGATATGGCCGAGGCTTCTCATGCGGAAAAAACCGCAGGGCCGCGCCCGCCACCACGATGATGGCGGCGAGTAATATAATGATGGATCGTTTCATCATCCGCGCACCATCCTTGTTGGTAAGCAACTGAACATTATTATATCATGCGCGTATGTATTTTGCCACCTCCATTCGTCTTGGCTGAAATAGGCGATGGCGTTAATGATGTTCTTTGGCTTGAGTCAGTTATGTTGTTTATCTAGCCTGTTGTCGCAGGTCTGTTTTATATTGGAATGCGTGTTGATTTTGAGGCGGAGTACGCTTATAGTGATTAAAGCGTTTTGAAGTATCCGAACAGGCGCACGACCGAAGGAGGAGACATACATGAAAATACGAGCAGAGTATATTTGGATTGACGGGCAGAAGCCTACGGCAAAGATGCGATCGAAAACAAAAATTCTGGATGTAAAGGATATTCCGGCGAGTTCCGATGATGTACCTCGTTGGGGATTTGATGGTTCAAGCACCTCACAAGCAACCACTGATGCAAGCGACCTTGATTTGGTTCCGGTATGCGCAATACCCGATCCTATCCGGGGAGCTCCAAATATACTGGTACTGTGCGAAGTATACCATCCTGATGGACGACCCCATGAAAGCAATACGCGTGCAGTTCTGCGAAAATCTCTGAAAAAATATCAGAAACAATGTGAGCCATGGTTTGGTTTTGAGCAGGAATACACACTGTACGACAAAGATGGGATATGGCCGTTGCGTTGGCCGCAAGGCGGTGGATATCCGGCTCCCCAAGGAGGGTACTACTGCGGCGTTGGAAGCGACGAGGTATTTGGCACAGAACTTATCGAAGCGCACACTCTGGCACTCCTTGATGCAGGACTTGCAATTGCCGGCACGAACGCGGAAGTGATGGCTTCGCAGTGGGAATTCCAGATCGGCGGTCCGAATGCAACGGCTTCTACGGCGGCAGATCATCTATGGCTTGCGCGGTGGATTCTTTATCGGCTCGGGGAACATTTTGGTATTACCGTAAAATTGGATCCAAAGCCAATCGTGGGAGACTGGAATGGCGCCGGTTGCCATACCAATTTCAGCACGAATAGTATGCGTGAGGAAAACGGGCTTGATGCCATCTTCAAGGCTTGCGAGAAACTGAAAGGTTTTCACAAAGAACACATCTGGGTATACGGAGCCCATAATGATGAACGTCTTACCGGCGCTCACGAAACGTGTCCGATCACCGATTTTCGCTATGCAATGGGGCATCGCGGCTGTTCTATTCGTATTCCTGCGGGAGTAGCCAAGAATAGACGGGGCTACTTGGAAGATCGGCGGCCGGCAGCAAACATTGATCCGTATCAAGTATGCACCGCCATTTTGGAAACAGTGTGTGGCAAGAGATTTAATCCTGGCGCATTCAGATATTTCTACGACGAAAAGCATAGGAGAATGATGCGAGGCCTGTTCGATTAATAAAAGGGAAATCGGATTTCAATAAAATTCCGCTCTTCGTGAGCGGGTTTTTTTCCTTTGCCTGTACTTGCGTATGGTACGGAACCTCATTGAATGTCCAGCTTTGTCCATATTGGCTGCACTATCATACTACAGTGTATGATAGCGTAGAGAGGTTTTATGATTTCAGGCGACGCAACTTCATTTATTGATTCTTATCTAGGAGTTTTAAAAGTAAACAATCTCGCGGCCGCGAGATTGTTTACTTTTTTCTTGATGCCGAGCGCTGTCCAAGTCTAGACACATAGGTAATACCTGTGTGTTTTATTTTGTTTGTTTGCGTATTGGCAGTAGAGTGTTTATACTATCACTAGCGAATTTATTCTAACAAACCTGGAGGTGGGGCATGAGCGAAATAGGCCCTCGATACGAGTTTGAAATATCTATTACCGAAAAAGCCGGCGAAGAGCTGCGTAGACGTATAGCAGAAGCGAATTTGCCGGAAACCGCTGCGGTGCGCGTAGCGGTTCGGCCGGGAGGCTGTTCCGGTTTCATGTACGCCCTTGGCTTTGAAGCGGAGCCAATCGAAGACGACATTATTTGCGAATCGCGCGACATACGATTCTTTGTTGATCCGTTCAGCGCGCAGTATCTTAACGGTTTGGCGATTGATTACCAGTCCGGTTTAGAGGGTTCGGGATTTACTTTTGATAATCCCAACGCAATCGGCGGCTGCGGTTGTGGCAACTCCTTTGACGTTTAAAGAGGAAGGACCATGAGTTGGTACAAAAACAGGGTTGAAGCTCCCGGAGAGGTGATTAGGGAAATCGTAGTTGCTGACGATGGAGCCGGCTTTGGCGTTGCCGATGCGGACATCGCCGAATCTCGGCCGCATTACCATACAAAAACAGAAGAACTGTACGTGTTGTTGTCCGGGAAATTGGAAGTATTTTTAGGAACAGCGACTCGTGAAGTATTGGAGCAGCCGTTGCAAACACTGCGCATCCCGCTTCATACCTTGCATTGGGCGCGCAGTATCGGTAATGTTCCCGCCAGAGTTCTCGTTGTGACATTGCCTGTCTGGGTAATGACAGATCATCATCTTGTGGAGTCAGTAGATTTACGAGGCCGATTTTTTGCGGTCTCTTTTTTGTGCGTAAGTTGAATTTGATTATTGAAAAATAGTTTTAACGACCCCCAGGACGTGTACAGCACTGCACAAGTATTTGATTTTCCTTGCGCAGTACGATATAGTGACACCAGCTTGAAATCATACAATATGAGGGATAGAATATGATGCTTTCGTGGGACTGTCTCGTTTTATCGGATTCAAACGATGAATCATGGAATGATTGCTCTTACTCCTGCATCTTTGATCATCACCATGAAAAAGATGCGTCCGTACAATGCAGAAAGATAATAAGCGTAGAAGATTACTCAATCTTCGCCCTTCGCTGGAATCCGGCTGCCAACGTAAACTTTAACGAATTCGGAGTTTGCGCGGTAACTCTCGATCAAAACAACTGCCTAAGGATCGTTTTTGGAAAAAGTAATGGCAGCATACGTGAAACACAATGCTCGTGGCGCATGCTATTCAGAAAGAGGGTACGGTTTATGACGTTTGAAGAAGCTGTCGCGGAGGCGCAAAGATTTATCGAAAGGCGCATTGGCATTACCGAAGAAAAAGACCGTTTAATTCAAGATGCCGTGGCCGAACTGCGGCTAAGACAAGAAGCGCTGCAAGAACTGCGACTCATACCTAACGGCTAACCGACAATCTCCGGAAACCTTTTGCCTCACAATTTATGAGAAAACCGTCCGAAAAGAACAGTTTTAGTTTTTTATTTTGAGCCTTATCATATTTGAATACTTTTCTCGTATCGTCTTTGGTAAGCTTCCACCGAGTGGTAGCGCCCGCTTGATTTCTTTTCTCCTGCCGTCGAGCCATCTTCCCTGAGCCAGTAGATCTATAAGGCCGATTTCTTCGGTCTTTTTTGTTGGCAGGAACTGAGCCTTGAGATGGACTCCAAAAGAAATATGGTACAATAAAAATGTGAGGGGAATTGTGGTTACACTGCTGTTCGTTACGGCGGCCAGCATTGCGGTGGTGGTGCTTCATTTTTTTGTTCCATTTAATGCCGTGCTGGACAGCGCGAAATTTGAAATCCAGACGACAAATATTGATCAAATTGCGTCCGCACTCGGTTTGTATTATCTGGATTACAGCGTGTATCCGCAAGTGGACGACGAAGGAGATTTGGTCAATGAGCTGCACAAGAAAGGATACTTGCGGATGCTGTTTAGTCCCGATGCGTTTCGATATGAATCTCGGGATAACGGACAAAATTATTTGCTTGAGCCTAAGAAACCGTAAAATAACCCCCTTTTCTACTGCAATTGTGTGGTTTCGGCTGCGCCTTCGTTGCTCCTCCTCGGCGTATACTCCGTATACAACCTCGTCGTCGCTCCTCGGCTCGCACGAAACCACACAATTTCGTGACGAAAAAAGGTTATTCAACGGTTTCTAAAAGATAATTCATGAAATCATATGTGGCTGATTATAACTCCCGTCCGATAGAAATTGCGGACGGCAACGGATGCTATGTGTTCGACAGAGCCGGCAAGCGGTATATTGATTTTGTTGGAGCTTGGTGCGTGTCTACTGTCGGATGGAAATGTAAAGAAGTTGCGGAGGCGGTGATGAAAGAGGTAGGAAGGGGAATTGCCGTTCCGCCGGTTTTCCGTTTCTCCGAGTGGGAGAGTTTCGCGAAGACGTTGGTTGAGAATGCTCCGGGTAGAAGAGTGGCGCGCGCATTTCGTTGCACCAGCGGGTCCGAAGCAGTCGAATTTGCGATCAAGTGCGCGCGAGCCGCTACCGGCAGAAAAAAGATTATTTCAATTGAACACGTCTACCACGGCCATACGTACGGCGCCGCATCTGTGGGAGACGCATGCACGAAGGCCATGGGACCGTGCCTCCCCGGCTTTATTAAACTGTCAATGCCGAATCCCTACCGAGGCGGCAACTCTGCGAAGACGCTGGGCCAACTTGAGGGTATATTAAAAAACGATGATGACATCGCCGCGTTTTTCAGTGAACCGGTCTGGACGAACGCGGGAGCGATTATCCCACCAAAGGATTTTTATCCAGCGCTGGAGTCGATATGCAGGAAATACGGCATACTGCTTGTCATGGATGAGGTTGCGACCGGATTTGGCCGGTGCGGCAAGTTGTTTGCAAGCGAACTGTGGAATATAAAACCGGATATCATGTGTTTGGCAAAGGGGTTGAGCGGCGGTTACGGCACCATCGGCGCGACGCTGGTGAGCGAAGAAATTTTTGCAAAGTGCGCCGGTATTCCTGACTATTCGACGTTTGGTTGGCTTCCGATCGATCTTGCCGGGGCTAAGGCGAATGTCGAAATCGTGCTGCGCGAGAAATTATGGGAGAATGCGGAAAAAGTCGGCGGGCATATATTGGCGCGGTTGAAAGCTCTTGAATCATTGCCTTTTGTCGGCGAGGCGCGTGGTATTGGCCTTCTGTTCGGTATTGAAATTGTAAGCGACAAAAAAACAAAGACAGCAGATGTGGAAAAGGCGAGGCAATTCCAAGATGAATGCAGCCGCCGCGGTCTGCTTGTCGAAACTTCGGGCAACGTGCTTTTTATGAGCCCGCCGCTTGTACTGGATGAAGCTCTTGCCGACGAAGGTATTGCGATATTAGAATCGGTGCTCAAAGGACAGTAAGCCGCAACGCGTCGTTTCTCAGATTTAACCGTAGAGTCAAGACGCGGTCCCGCCGATTCCTCGGCGGTTTTTTGTTGTGATCGTCCGGCAGTACAGCGGGCGATTTTTAGTTTTAAAAAATCGGCCGCAAAAGTCTTGCGGTCGAGGTAATAATTAACCTACTTTTCTACAAAAAAAGATCCTTCCAGCTCTTCAGCTTCCTGTTGTACGCTTTGAACAGTAACTACCACGAAAAGAAGTCGGTTAAAGAAATTATCCAGAGTTGATTCGTCGCTGTTTTTGTCTGGGGTGCTGGCCCTTAAGGAGGCTAGAGAATCGGCTGCTACGCGTAATCGTTCTTGCCAATCTGGATAGTGGTTGTCCGCCGCAGCCGCTAACTCGGCGCCGACAGTGTCTTTGGGGGTGGCGAAAATTAGTCGCGAACCCCCCCGTTCAACTTCAATAGTGGCCGAGTCGGTTCTTTCTCCGAGTAACTGGAAGGCGTTCCTTTGGCAAGAAAAAGCTAGAGTTCTCTTGGTTTCCTGTAAGGAATCCGGCTCTGTTTCGTCTAATATCACTGCTCCATCGGTCTCGCAGATCAGCCTTCCGTTAACGGCTACAATACGGTCGCCGCTTTTTATGCCGACAAGGTGGGCAGAGGACCGTTTGGCAACCCGTTCAATAATAACGTCCAACCGCACTCGTCTGGCGCTCATAACATCTGCCACCATTGTCCTATATTGAATGCCAATACCAATGTGTGGGTATTTGGAAAATCGTTCGCGGACCCTAACTAAACCGCTGTCACTAACAATGCTTTCTAGCTCTTCAAGGATAGTCTTAACCACTTCTCTTTTTTCATTTGTGTTCAAGGTCTTCCACATAGCTAGCCATGTATTGCGTGTTGGATCCGGTTCTTGGGCTCGGATTGACCCTGGCAGGATAAAGAAAATGGCGAAGAGCCCGGCAAGGAAAAGTTTCTTGATGTTCACACGATCTCCTTTCGCTTCGTAGTTCCGTTAATCAACAAAGGACCATACTAAGTCTAAGTTAAGTTTGTACTTGCGTCAAGTTATAGAGAAACCTATTGACATAAATTACCTTTAAGTTATTCTCTATTCAGAACGTTAAAGAATAAATCCTCGGAGGATAGAATGATGCGAGGAACGCTTGAGTCGAAATCTCTGTGGTACAGATATAAGACAAAGGTGTGGTTAGACAACACCCCTGAAACAGCTGTCGTGCATAACGCCATGAGGGTTTTGAGAAGCATCCGTTACTCCGGTGACTTTGCATACGTAAGCAATCCTATTACATCAGGCAAATTTCTGTATGAATTGATGCTAGAGCGGCCTCTCGTAAGGAGGGAAACCCAGGTGAAATTAGCAATGGAACATAATTATCGTGCTGGTTTGAACTTCGTTAGAATTTTGAGACAGCGCCTTGTGTGTCCTATCATATATCCTGCCGATCTCGCGCCAGCCCGCCAACAATGGGAGCAAGATCATTTTCAGGCTCTTTGGTTAAGCATTACCGCGGAGAAATGTACCGAGCTCCATATGGCCGATGGATGGGAATTCAGCAACGGTTGCTCAGAAGAATTAGTGCACGCAATGCAATTGCGCTTGGGACTACCGCGGCACAGCAATCTAGTATTCTATAACACGAAAGAGAATGAAGAAAATGAACGAATGAGAATGCGAAACATCAAAGTATTCGATCACGTGGGCAGCCCCCTATGTCTCAAAGATGGGATCGATAGGATTGAGAGCGCCCTTTCATGGTTAAAACGCCATGACCTTGAAGCAAAAAAACTTAAGGATTGCCTTGGCCTGCTTCGGTGGACAGAAGACATGCTTAGTGAGAAATTCTATCAGTAACTGCTCCGTGGCAAAATCATAAAGCAGCATAATAATGCTGCTTTTTTCCTTAGGTTTCCCGGCAAAAGACAGTTTCGTTTTACCTACCAATCCCGTTGAGGAAAGAATCAGTGTGGCATCCTAAGGGGTATCTTCCTTTTTCAGTATTGTTGCATAATCGGTATGCAACCCGTATTATATAGGTATCGGGTTTGTGTTTTATTATGAAAGATAGTGGAGTTATAAATTTACTTTTGGTTGTGGTGTTCGCGGCATTTGTGGCGTCCACGGTTATTAATCTTGCGCTTCTTCGCGTTGTAGCGCCGGTAGCAGGCCCAATATCGTCGCCTCCGCCAGCTGGTCCGCCAACTGGCGGACCGCCTCCGGGTCCATCACCCGTTAAAAGCGGCATTCAGAAATTTACCTCTGAAGAAGAGTTTAAGTCGTATCTTTTGGAAGGCGCATCGCTTGTCTCTGCCGGATATGGATTTGGCGGCGTCGGTCTTATGAGGGCAGTAGCGTTTGAAGAAATGGCGCTTCCGATGATGGCGGCTCCTGCTCCTCTTGCGGCAGACGGAGCCAAGGGCGGAGGAGGTCCGTCGCGCGTTTCCGAAACCAATGTGCAGGTAGAAGGGATTGACGAGCCGGATATAGTAAAAACCGACGGCACTGAAATTTATTTTTCCAAAGAAGTTTATGATTATTATATTCGTCCGTTGTCCGGGATTCGTTTTGACGAGTCGGTTATCTATCCTCCGGAGGTGAAGCGCGGCGTAAAAGCCGTGCGGGCATTTCCGCCTGCTGATTTAGCGATAGATTCGGAGATTGATAAGGCCGGCAATCTGCTGCTTTACGACGGTACGCTGTTGGTTTTTTCCGGCAATTCCATTTTCGGCTACAGTGTTTCCGATCCGAAAAATCCGTACGAAAAATGGACACTGGAACTTGATGAAAACAACTTTATCGAAACCAGCCGTTTGTACAACGGAAAGTTATACCTTGTTGTAGGAAGTAGGGCGCGATTTGACCGGCCGTGCCCGATACCGCTTTTTAAAGGTACTTTTCCCGTCGTAATACCATGCATTGAGGTGTACCGTCCGGGAGGATCGCCTGTTCCGGTGGATACGACCTATACCGCGATGGTGATTAATCCTGCAAGCGGCGAGGTGGAGCGCCGGGTTTCATTTGTGGGTTCGAGCGACAATTCGGTTATTTATATGTCTACGGACGCGATCTATCTGGCATACGGGCGACCCGCGGAGATTGTGGGGGTGTACTACAATTTTTTGGCAGAGGCTGCGCACGATTTGTTTCCCGCTTCGCTTGTGGAGCGAATCGGTAAGTTGGGTACGTATGATATCAGCGAGAGCGCAAAACTTACCGAACTTGGGATCATTCTTTCGCAATACCAGAGTTCGCTCTCAAGCGACGAGCAGTTGAAATTGGAAAACGAGCTTGCCAACCGCGGGAAAGATTATTTCAAGGCGCATGCGCGGGAATTGGAAAAGACCGAGATCGTGAAAATCAACGTTCGGGATTTTGCCGTAGCCGCAACAGGACAGGTTCCCGGTGCGCTCCTCAATCAATTTTCTCTCGATGAATTCAAGAATCATCTCCGCGTCGCGGTTACCATCGGAGAGCGATCGCGCTTTTGGGGGTTTGTTGGATTTTCCGGCCAGACAGAGAGCGTGAACGATGTGTATATATTGGACAATGACCTGGAGACGGTTGGTTCTGTCGAGGGACTCGGCGTTACAGAACGGATTTATTCGGTGCGGTTTGTGGGCGACAAAGGATATGTGGTGACGTTTCGTCAGGTTGATCCTTTTTACGTTTTGGACTTGTCTAATCCTCGTGCGCCGGAAATGAAGGGCGAGCTTAAAATTCCAGGCTTTTCTTCGTACCTGCATCCGATTAGTCGAACCCGAGTGTTGGGCGTTGGACAAGAGGGGTCACAGGTAAAACTATCGCTCTTCGATGTAGCCGACCCCGCCAATCCCAAAGAGGCCGCCAAGTATCTGTTAAGCGAATATTGGACCGAGGTTTCCAGCAATTATCACGCATTTCTCCTTGATGACAAGCACGAAGTATTTTTCGTGCCTGGCGGAAAAGGAGGATACGTGTTTTCGTACGTCAATGACAAACTTGAACTGAAAAAGGTAGTGAGCGGCATTGCCGTAAAACGGGCAGTGTATCTTGACGACTATCTTTACATCATCGGTCAGGATAAAATCGTGGTGATTAACGAGAACGATTGGAAAGAAGTGAATAAGTTGAATTTGTAGAAACGCCCGCGCGGGGTTCGATACTTACATTAGTATGGCACGATTTATCACTTTTAGAGGTTCGTCTACGACTACGCTTTCGCCGACAAAGACAATGTTTGTTTCTTTGCTGATTGTACTTGCAGGAGGAGCGGTTGGTTATTTTTTCGGGTTGCCAATGGCGCAAAATGCCATGAAGAGTAAAAACTGGCCGTCGGCCGAAGGTACCGTCACGGTTTCGCGGCTATCAACCCATACAGGATCTGACAGTACTACCTATGGCGCTGACATTGCGTACGACTATACGGTTGAAGGTGTTTTGTATACCGGTAGTAAAGTTACGTTTGGCGACTACAGCTCTTCTGATCCATCCCACGCGAGGGAGGTTGTTAATCGCTATAGCGAAGGAAAGTCGGTGATAGTGTATTACAATCCGGATGATCCTAAAACATCTGTGCTCGAGCCCGGCGCAAACTGGAGCAGTTTTATGGTAGCGGGCATCGGCGGCCTCTTCGTGTTAGTAGGACTTCTTGGGTTTGCGAGTTCGCTCAAAAAAGTAATCCGCGGTACGGATGCGGCTCCGCCATCGGCCCCCCCGATTTTGACTATCCAGCAGTAGCGAAGAGAGAGTTGACTCTCCGCGCCGCTGTCTTTATTCTTAAGGATGGTACCCTTATTCTAACTGGAACGTGCATTGGCGAAAGGAACGGCTGATATGATAGGACCCAAAGAGCATATGATTCCGATGTACGGCTTGCGATGCGCGGGGATTGTTTTTGTGGCCGTGATTATGCTCGCACAATTTCTGGCTGGATATTATCTGTTCGGTATTATGCTGTTGGGTATGGTCGTCTGCGGGTTGCTCAATACGCTCGTCATTTTTGTCAATGGCGGCAGAATGCCAAAGCTCCTCTACAAAAACGAGAAAGAAAAGCCAGAGTCGTGGGGCGAGGTAGCGCCGCGAGGCGAAAAGGTGTGGGAGCTTGTCGGCCGAGGGAAAAAAGAGATCGCCTTTGACGGAAGCGTCCGATTGAAATTCTTAGCAGACAGATTTCGCGTGCCCCGCCTCGATAGCGTATTTAGCTTAGGGGATTTTATCAGTTATGCCTCCGCCCTTCCTTTGTTGCTTTGGGCAATTCTAGCGTAATTGGAAACATTGTTGGAACGAAACGCCTTCGCAGAATATTGCGGAGGAGTTTTTTTTGTTGTATTTTAAGCTTCAAGCCGCAGTCGATTTTCAGACCGTAGTTGATAACTTTTGTGGATAATCCCTAGGGACATTTTTTTCGGTGGAAAATAGTATTATTATTTAAATGTGAGAGAAGTTCAATTATCTAACCGCGCCTTCTCGCTTTTAGAGCTTATCATTGTTGTTGCCATTTTGGCGGTGCTCGCCTCAACCGCTATTATTACCGTAAATCCCGGCCGACGGCTTACTGAAGCTCGTAATGCCAGACGACACGCCGAAGTAAAAATTCTTTCTGGAGCCATAAACCGTCATGCCCTTGATAACGGCGGCGATTTTATTTCGAATATTAGCAGTACCTTACAAATGATGGGGACTGCTGTTTCCGGCTGCCGCACTAGCTGTGGAAAGGGCAAAACAAATTCTTTTACAGATGACATCAGGCAAGAGTTTGATGAGGGGATTTACTCGGATACCTTGTGGGGCGTAAATAATTCCGCGGTTGAACTAACTCCGGCCGGCAAAACAAACAGCAGCGGAATATATATCTCCTCAATAAAAGATGCTACGGCCAGCACCACTTGGACAACGATTTCCTGGACACCTTTAGCGCCTTACGGAAAAGAGCTTCCGGGTAGCGGCGCGTCAGAAACCGCGTATTCATCCGGCAATGCCAACATGAATAGCAATGCCCTGCTTATGCACATGAACGAATCGGGCGGAGCTATTGTTGACTCGAGCGGAAACAACAAAAACGGAACAAATCATGGAGCAATGTATGGAGCAGCCGGCAAATTAAACAAAGCCCTAAGCTTTTCCTCAACTACTCAGCTAACTGTATATCCAGTTGCCGACTCTTCGCTGTATCAGGGATCGCCCAACAGCAATGTCGGTGGTTCCACAATCCTTGAAGTATATCCGTGGAATATCGGCTATAACAAGCGAGCTGTTATAAAATTTGACTTATCCAGTATCCCGGCCAATGTCAATATTAGCTCGGCCAAACTTTTTCTTAGAGAATATACCACCTATGGAGGAACCAGGACGCTTAACCTTCATAAAGTAATCAAAAACTGGACCGAAGCCGGAGTAACCTGGAATAAATATAATGGAACCAATAACTGGACAAATGACGGCGGCGACTTCAACTTTAGCGCAAGCGCTTCAGCAACAGTCGGCTGGACCGGAGTTTTAAAATGGGACAATTGGGACGTTACCCAAGACGTTAAAAATTTTTACAGCGGCCCTGAATCCAATTTGGGCTGGATTTTAAAAGATTCAAATGAAGACACCTCCCAGGCCTACTGGTTTTTCTATTCCAGAGAAGGGGAGTATCAACCATATCTTTTAATTGACTATTCAACGCCGGCTGGATACGTAGATATCGGTCAGGCCCTGTTTGTTTCTGTCCCTAATGAGGTTACGATTGAAGCCTGGCTTAAAACCGATATTATTCCCACCGAAGACAAGGTTGCATTTTACCACGGCTGGAAAGGAGAAATTGAAATTGGCGCAGCCCGAAATACCGGCAAATTTTTTACGGCAATTGATCAAGTAGCCGGCGGCTGGACAGGGGTTTCGACTACACAAGCGTATGCAGCCGGCACATGGCACCATGTAGCCGCAACCTATAAATCCGGAGACTCGCTCAAGATCTATGTTGACGGCATCTCTCAAGGATCGCGGTCGCTTGCTCCCGACGCCCTTCTCAATCCCGCAACGTACCATCCAACCACTATCGGCGCCTATACGGTTTGGAATGGCAATAGAACCAATAAATGGCTCGGCGACATTGACGAGCTGGCCGTATATGGCCGGGTTCTTTCAGCCCAAGAAATCTTAGAGCATTACCAACGAGGGGTGCTAAGGATTTTGTTTCAGGCGCGATCCTGCAACGATAGTGCCTGCGCCGAAGAAGATTTTGTTGGTTCTGACGGCACGGTCTCATCCTCGTATTCTGAAATTCAAAACTCAACCGTAAATTTTCCCTCGCTGTCACTTATAAATCTTCCGCCCAATCAATATTTCCAATATACAATGACTCTTGAAACCGATAATCTTTTTTATTCGCCTGCTCTAAACAAAGTAGTAATTACCGATGACGGCGACGGAACTGAATTTACGGCTGATGCCTGTATTGATTTAACCGATGACCTGGCAGGAAAATATATCGGCAAAATCCCCACTGATCCAAAAGACGGCAATATCCAAAAATCTTATTACGCGGTCAAAAAGATCGCCAACTACTATGTGCAAGTAAGAGCTTGCAGCGCCGAACTTGACGAAACTATTGAATCCCCCCCGCCGGCGCTGTAATCTCCATAAGACTTAAAAGTTTTTATTGTATTCCTCCAAAAATGATATAATAAAATTATGAAGCGATCTTTGTTCGTGACAATAATTTTTATTGGAGTTGTACTGCTCGTTAATCCGGCATTTGCTTTGTCGGTTATTGACGTTAAAGACAAAACGCCGAAAGACAATCCTTGTGATAAAAGCCTTGTACCGAATGATATTTATGAAGATTTCAAAGAAGCCCTGGCGAAGTTTTTATCCGGCGATGCGGTAAAAGGAATTGATAAGCAGATTGCCGATGAAACCAAGATGAATAAAACCGTACCGGTTGAAATTTATGTTGATGATTTAGACGGTTTTAAAAAACAATACAAAGATGACCGTGACGGAATCGAAACCGATAAAACCGCTGAAGAGTTGGAGCAAGATGCCGAGAATATCTATAATTCTCACCCGGCTTATACCTACACTACCGACAAAAAAGTGAACGGCGTACAGACAATTAAGGTTAAATTCTTCTGCCAGAAAGATTTGCGGCTGCGAACGATTGATAACGATGAATCAAGCGGCTGGAAGCTTTACGAACAGATGCTTCATGAATTTATCCATGTCAAGATTTACAATTATGATGCGGTAGGAGTAAAACCTCCATTTGACGACCACGACCAAGATCCTAAAAATGATGATCAAGAAGAATTTTTCAAAAAATTCAAAGAATATTTTGATAAGTACAAAAATACGTTTGCGGCCGCGCTCCAGAACGAACCGCCGGCTACCGAGTTAGCGCAAGCAGAAACAGTAAGCCTTGAAGATTTGGGCATCAAAGAGCCAAGGCTTCTACCGACTAGCAAGCTTTATTTCTTAAAAGAATGGGGTCGCGGTATCAAAAGATTATTCACCTTCGGCGCCGTGGCAAAAACTAGGTTTGAACTTGAAATCGTCAACAAGAAAGCCGCAGAGGCAAAAATAGTCAAGGAAAAAGATCCGGAAAACGCCGAAGCCGTCGCCAAAGCATTCGAGAATTACCAAAAAGCTCAAGAAAGACTTAAAAATCGTTTCGAATCGCTAAGAGAAACTTCCCAGAATCCTAATGTTGACCGTCTTCTTGATCAGCTTGCCGATCAAGTCGTAAAGCACGAAAAGCTATTTGACGAACTCGCCGAAAAAGCAAAGCATGACGCTGAAATGAATTCAATCAGAAACATGAAGGCAATTGTCGAAGAAACCGTTATCGCCGCCTCCAAAAAGGACACTGCCGCAAACTTTGCCGGAAAAATCGAACGCGCTTTTATTAATGCTAAAGGAAGCGAATTAAAGCATCTTCGCTCGGTTGAAATTCTTGACCGGATCTCCCAAAAGGCGTCGGAAGAAGCACGGTTAGCGCTTGAGAAAGTGCGTGAAAATTTGCTTAGCGGCGTGCAAAAGGGCCTAAAAAATCTTATAGAACAAAGAGGGGTAGGGGCGCTAAAAGAAACCTTTGATCAGCTCCCCGGCGATGACCTGCGACATCTTTCGGTTCTTGAAGAAGTTAATCAGAATTTAAAATTCAGCCTTCCTCATCTAAGACCGGAGGATCTAAGGCTTAGTCTCCCTCATCTAAAGTCCGAGGATCAAAGAGCATTTTCTGAAATGGAAGTCCCAGAAATTCTGGATCAAGTCCTTGAGGGACTGAAAGAGTCTTTTAAAAAATCGGAAAGGGATATTGCTAATTACGCCGAGTCCGAAATCAATTATGTCAAAGAACTTTTAGAAAGAAATATACATTTCTACGACAAGCTTCTCGTCGAGGAAATTTCGGCCGGCGACGAACAGAAAGATAAGCTTTTTAAACAAGCCGAAGAAAAACTTCAACAAGCGCAGCAGGTATTTGACCAAAAGAAATACGGCGAGGCGTTCGGATTGGCCAGGGCCGCAGAGGCGTTAGTACGGGAAGGAATGCGCAAGTTTCAGGGGTTGGATGCTCCGGAAAAAGAATTTACAACCGGTGAGCCGGCGAGGCTGGAGACAGAACTATTTTTTGATATGGAAATTGACGGAGCTAAGGTAGGTAGTTTTAAAACGGTTGATGGCTTGGAAAATGCGCAGGAAGTTGTCGAGTATCAGGAGGGAACGGAACGGGTTATGCACAAACGACCCGGAAAAACAAATTACAGCAACATCATACTTCGGCGCGGCAATATGCATACCCCGGAATTGTTCGAGTGGTATAAGAAAGTTACCAAAGGCGTTACCGAGCGCAAAAACATTTCCATTATTATCCATAATCAGGCCGGGAGCGCGACCGCGCGGTACAACTACTTTGAAGCATGGCCGTGCAAGTGGAAAGGACCTTCGCTTGATGCAAGAAGCGGTACTATTCCTGTTGAAGAAATTGTGATTTGCATTGAGCCTCGTGAGCCGGAAAAACCGGCCCCGGCGCCGCTACCTCAACCGCCGATAGAAACAAGATGCAAAATTGCCTGTATCCGCTACGATCCGGTATGCGGCGCAGACGGAAAGACATATTCTTGCGGTTATGCTGATGCCGAATGCAATGGCGTAAAAGTGGTATATTCCGGAGAATGCCGCATTGGAAAACCCATGGAGCCCGTTCCTGTCGAACCTAAACCCACAGAAGGTTGCTATTGTATTCAGGTATATCAACCGGTCTGTGGCGTTGACGGAAAAACCTACGGCAATTCATGCGCCGTAAAGTGCGCTGGTATAGGAGTTCAATACGAGGGTGAATGCAAAATAGAAGTAAGGTGTCCATTCTTTGCGCCGCCGGCACCGGATTTCTGCCTAAACGGAAAAATTATTTCCGGCGGCCATGACGCCAATGGCTGTCAGTTGCCGCCGAGGTGCGAATCAATTACAAAAACATGTCCATTATATCCAATGCCTGTTTGCGGCGAAGGATACGGCTCTAAAAAATATATTATTGACGGTTGTGAAGTAACTAAATGCGAATGGACCGGTTCTGGCCTTTCACCTGCTTCGAGTTCTGTCATAGAACCGCCTCCGCCCGCCCCGACTGATACAGAATTGTTGCAGTCTACATATTTAAAATTTTAATTGACGCCCGACCCCTTTCTTGATATACTGGTCGTAGTTCCCATTACTTCATCATCGGGGAGGGACGCGTGCTTTTCATACGTTGCGTCGTGAGAAATCGAGCTTCGCTTATTGTGTCGCTTATTTGTGGTTTTCTTATTTTTTATTCGTCGCGGACCGCGTTTTCAGAAGATATTGTTACATTAATCTTTTCAGCGTTCGCCCTGTTGCTCGGATGGATGGTTTGGCTTAAGGCTACTGCCCATGGAACGTTTAGGATGTACAATCGTGCTATGAACGTTCTCAGGCGATACGGAATGAAAAGTATTCAATTTCAGAACGTAAAACCGCATGATTATTGCACTAAGGTGGGGCATAAGATGGCGGTAGCGGATTATCAGCGAAATGCCCCGAAGAAGCGTACATAGAAAATCCAAGAAAAAGGAGGTGCGCGGTGAATAAGAATCGGACTGCGCGGGACTTCGTGATTGACATTGCGAGCCGTTCGCCGTGCAGGATCCGGGTGGCAGCGGTTCTCTCTGACAATCACGGGATTTTTTCATGGGGATGGAATCATCCGGCTCCTGACGGCTCGGGCGTGCACGCGGAAGAACACGCTATCAGCCGGGCAAACCGCAGGCGTCTTAAGGGTTCGCGGCTAACGGTTTTTGGCGCGCGCCGCAAGAACGAAGCTCCGGTCACCGCTCGGCCGTGCAAGGATTTTTGCCTTCTGCTCGCCTTGAAATACGGCATTGCAGTCATTGAATATGGCACAAAAAGCGGAACATGGATTGTCGAAAAATTGGGGTATGTGCGGGCTCGTTAGACACGATCTGCGTATTTCCTCACATTGTGCCAGAATGATGGCAGTAAACGCACGCATAAAGGGGGCACACATGACGCCAAAGACAATCTTGAATTGGTATTTCGCGCCAAAGTTCTTCGAAAAAAACGGCACAATATATAGACTTCTCGGAATCCACATATTCAAAAGATTTCTTCCGACGGGCGGAGATTATATACTGCGTCTCAGCCGCACAAGGTTAATAAAAAAGGGTTCTGTCGAGGAGCTCGTACATTACGAAACGGAAGCAAGAATCTTCGAGGCCCTCCATTTTGTAATGGGAATTCTTATGATGTTGCCGCTATTGGGGGGATTGAACCCTTTTTCTTTTTCTTTCTTTGTCGTGAATCTGATGGTGAATATCTATCCCGTCATGGTACAGCGCTACAACAGGATCAGAATACTCAACATCCTTTCACGTCGAAAAAAATAGGTGCGGGCGAGATAATTCGCCCGTTTTTTTCAAACGTCTAGATGCGGTAGAATATAAGTGAAAGTGTGTGCGCAAGCGAGGAGGAATAAAATAGGCCTTGGAGGATTTACCATGAGGATATTTATCGACGACTTACGCGAGGCTCCTGAGGGATATCGCGTAGCTCGAAATTTTCAAGAATTTCGAAAGAGCATTGAAGAAGCAGTAGAAGGAGACGAGGTCGTTGAGGCGATCAGCTTTGATAATGACCTTGGAGAAGGAGAGCGGGAGGGTTACGAAATAATGAAATGGCTTGCAGAAAGCTACCCACAGTATATGGTGGGTGAAACCGAAATCACAATTCATTCTGCTAATCCAAGAGGAAGAGAAAACATGGAGGCATATATAGAATTTTGCCGTAAGCATCGAGAGGACTTGCTTGAAATGAAAAGTCGGAAACATCCATGGGGTGAAATGGAGAATGAGTGAGGGATTTATACGAGTTGAAGATTTATGACCGAGGCGTTGTTTAAGAAAAGAAAAACGAAAGCCGCCCGCATTAATCGTATCCTGAAAAAACTCTTTCCTCGTGCAAAAATCGTGCTCAAGTATTCCAATAATTGGGAGCTTTTGGTTGCGGTGATTTTGTCTGCGCAGTGCACCGACAAGAAGGTGAATGAGGTAACCGCAGAGTTGTTTAAAAAATACCGGACGCTTGAAGATTACGTGAGTGCGGATCCAAAAAAATTCATGCAGGATATCAGATCCACCGGCTTTTACCGCAACAAAACCAAAAATATTCTCGCTGCTGCCAAGGCGGTGAAAAGACGGTACGGCGGCAGGGTGCCGGATGCGATGGAGGAAATTTTGAAACTTCCCGGGGTGGCGCGAAAAACCGCCAATGTCGTACTGGGTAATGCGTATGGCGTTGTGGAGGGCATTGCGGTTGACACGCATGTGCGCCGGCTCTCGCGGCTGCTTGGGCTGACCAACGAAACCGATCCGGTAAAAATCGAGCGCGACCTTATGGTGATACTTCCGAAAAAGGAGTGGTTTGGTTTTGCCTATCGCCTTATTGATTATGGCAGGAAGTATTGTCCGGCACGGCCGCACGATCATGCAAGGTGCCCGCTAAGTAAAAGAATTTGAAGTTTATGTATCCTTGAGAGAGGATTGCCGATTTTGCTATACTATATTTGTTGGAGCCGATTAGGATAGTAATATTCCATGGCTGAACTTAAGATTTTCGCCGGTCAGGCGGGTACGATATTATCGGAAAAAGTATGTCGGGAACTTCATATCACGCCGGGACAGGCGCGCGTTAGCCGATTTGCCGACGGCGAAGTAGATGTTCAATTTTTAGAAAATGTCCGCGATTCAGACCTTTTCATTATTAATTCTACAAATCCTCCGGCAGAAAATTTAATGGAGGTGGCGTTGTTATGCGAAGCGGCTCGGGGATCGTCTGCTGGCCGAATCACGCTTGTGCCGACATACCTCGGTTATAATCGTCAAGATAGGAAAGACAGGCCCCGTGTGCCTATCAGCGCCCGATTGGCGGCTCGCGTGCTATCGCTATGCGGCGCAGACCGCGTGCTGCTTCTGGACCTTCATTCCGAGCCCACCATGGGTTTTTTCGATCCCCGCATTATTACCGACCATTTGTATGCTTCGCCCATCAGCATTCCTTATTTGAAAACGCTTCTGAAGGGAGATTTTGTTGTGGCTGCGCCGGATAAAGGAGGAGGTCCGAGGGCTGAGGCGTATGCGGCCCGTTTGGGTCTCGGAGATTACGTGTTGTTTACCAAAAGCCGTTCCGGAACGGGGGAGATTAAAGAGCGCTCAATAAAACTTATTGGAGATGTGGACGGAAAAGACGTGGTATTTGTTGACGACATGATTGATACTGCCGGTACGCTGTCAGCCGACATTGCTGCTGCAAAAGAACACGGTGCGAGAAATGTATATGTGTTCGCTACCCATGCACTGTTTTCCAAAGATGCAATTGAGCGGCTTGATCGAAGCGGCGCCAAAGAAATAATTATCACCGATAGCATTTATCATCCTCCCGAAAAACTGAAAACAGAACATGTCAAAATTACGGTGCTCTCGCTTGCGCCGTTTCTTGCCGATGCCATCTCGCGCATCCACAAAGGAGAATCGCTTAGCCCGCTTATTATGCAAACATAAAAACCCGGCTCCCGAAGTCCGAGTTAGATCTTTTTTTGGGATGCCGCGCGGAATTTGCGGAAGAGCAGAGCTGCGGTTGTAAGAATGACGCCCGCAAGTACGAGTGAGAGAAGCGGATCCAAGGAGTAATTCCCGGAGTTATACATCTGTACTGCGCCGATAATAACAATAAGCGAGCCGGCCGTGTCAAAGAGCATATGCCAGAACAATGCCATGCGGCTATGCGTGTATGTTCCGCCCCGGCCCTTCGCCAGAATCCTTGAGGCCCAGATATTCGCGAGAAGCCCGAATGCGGCGATCGCGAAAAACGCGGGCGTGATGATGAGCGTAGGAGGGTTTGCGAGTCGTTTGAGCGCCTCGTTCGTGATTAAAATGACAACAGGTACAAATAAGAGCAGAATGAGCATGGCAGACCAACGGTTGAGCGCCGCCGGAGAAATGCGGCCGATGCGCATTTCTGAACAGAGCGCGATCACGCTTGCGAATACGTGAATAAGAACGTGGAGGCTGTCAGAAATCATCGCCCAGCTGCCGGAATATAGACCTATGGCCAGCTCTGCGGCAAATACCAGCACATTCAGCGCTAAGACCGCCAAGAAACGGTCTTTATTGCTTCCGCTCCCCATCGGTTTCTACCGCTCCTGTTTTTACTTTTTTCAAACGCCCTATCGAGAGTGTACCACCGCGCCATGAAAAATCAAACACCGATTGCGTGTTGAGGCGGCGAGAGACTGAGGCGTCCCGAGACGTCCGGGCGAATATACAATCGTTGTACTTATTAGGAAAATAATGGTAAGATGGTTATAATATGAAAGAAGTTTTCCACAAAAATTTTCATATCCTCGAGAGCGTGGAATCTGGTAAGGGCAACAGAAAGAGAATGTTTATTCTCGATACATGGAAACCGCCGCAAGATATTTGGCTAATTGGTTGCGCAATAGGCCTTCTATGCATAAAGAGCGACAATTTTGAAATCTATCTTGCTGTCTCGAAAAATCCTGAATTAGAACCAATAAAATATCTTGTCGGTCTCAAAAAGGACTGGCTTTTTTATCAACAGCGAGATGTGTACGCATATTCTACGGGCATTAACGATCTTATGAGCTATCAATTTTTGCCAGAAGGGCATGGATTTCTCATAAAAAAGGATGAGCCGATTTATATCAAAGTTGGCGCAGTAAATCTTACAATCAACACCGCAGAATATGATGCGTTTTGCAATTTATATTATACTCTTGCCTAAGAGTGGCGACCGATCCGTTTCACGCAGCCGACCCCAAAGAATGTTGCAATGGCTTGCCAGGATTTGGTTTTAGACCGACCCACACCGCATAATGTTCAACGATAAAAAATCTATGTCAGAAAAAGAAACAAACCCCAAAAGGAAATCGTTAAGAGAAATGATAGAAAGAACGCTCGAGTTTCTTGGCGAAGGAGATAACCCCCCTTTCCCAGTGCTTAGAATATTAGCAGAGAATTTCAGTGAATCAGAAAGGGGGTTACTCGAAGAAAAAGGTTACACGGTAGTTGAAGTAAAAAATATAGAAGAACTATTGAGCGATGGAATAAGAAGCTTGCTTCTTCAAGCCCAAGCTATTCAAACAGGTAAGGGTGGTGAAAGCGGGACTAGGCCAGATCTACCACGTAAACTTGCTATAGTTATTTCGCCAAAACTTAGAAAGGAAGCGATGTTGCGGGAAGATATTGATTCTGCTGGTGAAAGATTTAGAGACATTTGGATCAGAGAAGCTCAATACATGGTTGCCATAGATGAAGAAAACCCTTATTGAGCCGACAGGGCGAGTATTATCGAATACAGCAGTAGTTCGCCAATAGGTTCTAGGCCTCGTCCACTACCCTCCGCACAAAGAACTTTTTATTGAAAGACCTAATTGATCTAACCAAAATAAAGAGGGACGCCATTGAGCGCCCCACGCAAGATTTCTAATGAGGTGACCTTATACAGCGCCTTTACATATTTCTAGAGCATGCTACGACATAGACAGTGTTTTATTGAAAGCCGAGAAGGAGAAAAGTAAATGCGTGGACCGAGCGATTCATCCACCGAGCCGAACCCGGACCAGACTTGGTCTAGGCCATATGCGGCGATGACAGAAGACGGATGTAAGATCGGCGTGATACTCAAAGTTAATGCTCCTTCCCAAGATGGTTTGCTTTTCATCAACTACGCGGTAATTCACGACAATCTCTTCAGGGAGTTTGTGGGATTTCGTTACAAAGATTCTTCAAGAAATCTCACCTATGGCCGTCCAATTGGCAAAAGCGTGGATAGCCGAATCGTAAACGGACAAACAGAAATTAATGTTTCTAATCCTGCGACAGATCACCTTCTTGATAGAGTCAAAAAGCTTCTCAACGCCGAAATGCTCATAAGGGAATACATTGCAGTCCATAAGCCCGCGGGATGGCCATCAAATTGGCCTCCAATAATAAGTAGTGGTTCCGTATAATTTCCAAGACTCATAGGATGCCTGACAACTCGGGCATCTTTATTTTTTGAATTGGACGGTCGGTATTTTCCGCGACATCCATTTTCGATCGTGCCTATTCATGCCGTAATGCCTCGATGGGGTTTTTGAGCGCAGCTCTGCGCGCCGGGTAGAGACCGAAAATAAGGCCGATGCACGCCGCAACGCCAATACCAAGAAAAGCGGCCGAGACGGGGAATGAGAAGCCCCAGTTGAGCGAGATTGTCCTGCTGAGTATAACGGCCGCGGCAAACGCTAATGCCGTTCCGAGTATGACGCCGGCAAGACCGCCAATCGCCGTAAGAAATGTCGCCTCAAGAAGAAATTGGATAAGGATATTTTTGTCGGTTGCCCCCACTGCTTTTCTTAGTCCTATTTCCTGCGTTCGTTCCGTAACCGCAACAAGCATTATGTTCATAATCCCGATTCCTCCCACGACGAGAGATATGGCGGCGATGGAAATGAGAAGAACCGAGAGAATTTTGGAAATAGTGCCGATGCGTTTTACCATATCCGCCTGCGTCATGACGTGAAAATCGTCTTTATCCGGATCGCTAATGTTGTGGGTTTCTCTTAGCGTCAGTTCAATATCCCGGGCAACGCGGTCTACGATTTTTTCGGTTTCCGCTTGAACGATGATGGCGTGGAAATAATTGATGCCCAAAAGATATTTTTGCGCGGTCGTATATGGAATGAAGACCATGTCGTCGATGTCGATGAACGAAGCTTTTCCTTTTGACGGAAGGACGCCTACGACGCGGAAGAGGCGGCCCTCAATTTTTATTTTCTGCCCTGCCGCATCAGAAGAACCGAACAATTCTTTTTTTACGTCGGCGCCGATGACGGCGACCGGCGCGAGGGATTTTACGTCCTCTTCTTCAAAGAATGACCCTTCGGACGGATACAGTTCTAGGATTTTTGCGATCAGTTCGGTGCTGCCTCGGAAATTCGTCCGTTTCGTTTCGCTTCCGTAAGATACGGTGACGGCGCCTGCGACGGCTGGCGTAAGTTCTTTGAGTCCTTGCACATAGGATGGGTTTCGTAGCGCTTCAACATCGCGGGATCTCAATGAGTTGGTGAATATTTCTCCGAAGTCGGAAGGGCCTCGCGGTTCCCGGCCGGGCTCAACAATGATCGTTCGGGAACCGAGTCCCCGCACTTCTTCAAGAATCAAATTTTCAGCTCCCTTGCCGACGGACATGATGAGTATGATCGCCGCAATGCCGATAACGATGCCCAAGATCGTGAGTGCGGACCGGGATTTGTTGGAGCGGATTCCGGCGAATGAAGTTTTTGCATAATCGTGGAGCGTCACGGAAGTGTTATTTTATGAAATGGTTTTTAGCTTCATGGCGGTGATGTACCGGTATATCGCTTTCAATCGTGCCATCGCGAAGGTGAATGATGCGCTGGGCATGTTCGGCGGTGTATGTTTCATGAGTTATAAGAATGACGGTTCGTCCTTCTTTTTCGTTGAGCCGTTGGATAATTTCCATAATCGTCTGCCCTGATTTTGAATCCAGATTCCCGGTTGGTTCGTCAGCAAAAATGATATCAGGATCGTTGACGAGCGCGCGCGCAATTGCAACTCGCTGGCGTTCTCCGCCGGAAAGTTGTGACGGTTCATGATTGAGGCGATGCGCAAGGCCGACTGCCTCGATCGCGCGCCGCGCGAGTTCGTCGTGATGGGACGAATGAACGGACGAGTAGAGCAAGGGAAGCTTGACATTGTCCAGCGTCGTCGTTCGCGGAAGTAGGCTGAAGGATTGAAATACAAACCCCATTTTCTTGTTGCGGATGCGCGCAAGTTCCCCGTCCGTCCAATCGTCAATTGTCTTGCCCCCAAAATGATATGTTCCTCGTGTCGGTCGATCGAGAAAACCGAGAATATGGAGCAGGGTTGATTTTCCCGATCCGGACGGACCCATGATGGCTACAAACTCCCCCTCGCGTATTGCGAAAGAAACCCCGCGAAGTGCCGGGGTTTCAACTGCGCCGTCGGAATACACCTTTTCTAGATTTTCCACCTCGATAAACGCCATTATTTTTCAGAGACGATTATTTGCTCTCCTTCCTGGACGCCGGCAGTAATCTCGATGTTGCCGTCCGAGCCGCGGAGTCCGGTTTCTATCTTTCTTTCTTGGATGTTTCCGTTATCCAAGAGAATGCGCAAGACTTTGTCTCCGTTTTTCCGTATCACGGAGCGCTGCGGTGCGATAAGTACGTTTTCTCTTCGGTCGGTCACGATATCAATGTTCGCGGTCATTCCGGATTTGATCCGTTCGTCTTCTTTATTGAATTGCAGCGTCGTGGTATACGTTGTCACTCCGTCGACGATAGTTTCTGCGGGGTCGATTGCAGTGATGTTTGCTTGAAAAATCGCGTCGTTTCCGTATGCGTCGAGCGTAATTGACGCCGCGTCACCGATGCGTATTTTGGAAATATCCGTTTCGGGTACATTCGCTTCGATTTCGAATTGCGCTTCGGAAATTAGCGAGATGAGCGGTTGGTTCGGCCCGACGATTTCTCCGGCTTTCGCATTTTGAACGGTTACTACGCCGCCGATCGGCGAGCGTAGGATTGCTTTTTCTATCTGCGCTTCAATAACTTTTGTGTTCGCTTCGGCTTGCGCGATGAGCGCATGTTGAGAGGCGATATTTGCTTCGGCTTGGGCAACTTGAGCTTCTTGCGCGTCAATTTGTTCTGCGGTCGGGCCGGCTTTTTTAAGCAAGAGTTCGTCCTCGGCGCTGCGCAAAACATTTTCCGAGTCGGTCACTTTTGATTGAGCGACGTCGATATTCGTTTGGTTCGTTGCCAGTTGGGCGGCAATCAGCTGTTTTTGGCCGCTGATGTTTGCGGCGGCAGTATTGATATTGGTCAGGGCAGTGTTGGTGTTGCCCTTGTGGGTATTGATAGTCGTTTGCGAAATTCCCGTTGCGGAGTTTATGGCCGAGTAAAGCGCAGTAAGGAAATTTCTGATGATGACGAGATGCGCTTCTGAGCGGTTAAGGGTTTGGTCGAGCGCGGATTGGGTTGAAAGAGATGAGACAGCATCGAGCTCGATTTTTAGATTTTTAAGCGCGTTCCCCGCTGTAAGGCGGTCGGATTCTGCGTTTGTTTCTGCTTGCGAATTGGATGAAATGAACGTGAGCTGGGGATTGTTCGATTCGTCGTCGGTAAACATCTCGTCGGTCTGCTTGCGTACCGCGTCGTCTGATTTGGTGTGCGCATCCGTTATAATATCTTCTATACCGTCGTAGAGATTTGTAAGATCAATTGCGGCCCTTTGTTTTGTATTTTCGAGATTTGTTCGGGCGTCCGCCAGCGCCTTATCGGCGTTTGAAACTTTTGTTTCCGCAAGCTGTATTTCTTCGGGCCGCGTGCCACGGATTAATTCTCTAAGCTTTGCCTCTTGGGTTTTGAACGCGGCTTCATATTGAGCGCGCTGCGCTCTTGCGCTTGCCACCCCTGCTTTTGCCTGCGCGAGTTGGGCAAGAGATTCGGCATTTTCAAGTTCGGCGAGTATGGTGTTCGCCCCTACCCTTTGTCCTACGACGGCATATACGCGCGCTATTTTTCCGCCGACCTCAAGGGCAAGCGTGATGTTTTGCGCAGGCGTGACGCGTCCGGTGAAATTTACTTCTTGCGTGAGATCGCTTTCTGTCACACGGATAACATCAAATTTCGGCATCGGCCCCCGGGTTATATAAAAGAGGACGACCCCCGCTCCCGCAATGAAAAGAATGACAAGAGCTGAAACCAGCGGTTTTTTTAGAAAAAACCTCATCTATATTATGATACTGAATTAATGGTTATTTGTCTTGGTAGGCTGTTGAGTATATTGCAGAAATGTTATTTAATAAAGATATGCCACTATAAGAGACTTTTTACTTAAGACCTCTTGCACAATAACTTTTCGTCGCTAAATTTCTCAATTTCGAGCGAGCCGAGGGGCGACGACGAGATTGTATACAGAGTATACGTCGAGGAGGAGCGACGAAGGCGCAGCCGAAATTAAGAAATTGCAGCAGAAAGGGTTATTGTGCAAGAGGTCTTTAGTCTCCGGGGCAGGTTCCATGCATACGCGCATTATCGGTGATCCGAGAAAAGATTTATATACCGGAATCATTGTCGCCGTGACGGGTGCTTTCATATTTGTTGCAGCAATTGCGGTATTCGGCGCAATGATCTATAGAAGAGTTGGCGAGATCAATAGCATGAGAAGTGAAATTCAGTTGAGGTTGACGGAAGTAGACATTCTTGCGCGGCTTACTTCGGGGTACGCAGCGGCCCGTCCTTATTTGGATGCCTTGAAGAATATTCTTCCGGCAAAAGATGAACTGATCGTTCTTGATCGTGATTTGGAAGCACTGGCAAAAGAGGTGGGGGTCGGATTCGGCTTCAGTTTTAGAGGAGAAACTCTATCTTCACAGTCTGGAGCAGGAGCGATCCAGTTCGATCTATTGCTCCAGGGGGATTTCTTTAAGTTGTTGGAGTATTTGGACCGGGTTAATAAGCTTACGTATTACATCAAGTTTCCCGGCGTTCAATTAACGAGCGGGCCGGGTGGCTATGTCATGTCGCTGAGCGGCATTCTTTTTACCCGGTAATGTTCGGTCGCAAAATTTAAATTTAGACTTGAGCCACGTTTGACGTGGCAGGAGTATAACATGAGGCGTCTTATTGATTTTTTGTTTCTGAAAAGTTATAAGGGATTGGCGATTGGCGCCTTCGCGGTGGTGCTTGTCATTGCGGCGTCTTTGGTATTTGGCGTAGGATTCTTGTTGTGGAGCGTTAATCAGGCGCTGCGTCCGCCTCGCGATACGCAATCGGATATAACCTACTTTAACCTTGATGCCCTCGAAAAGGTGAGGGATAAAATAGAGCGGTAGGTCTGGGGATGGATTCTGGCCCCGAACTAAAAATTTGGGCATGTAGTTCAGTGGTAGAACGCAGTCCTGACCCGCCCGCCTTGACTTCGCCGTTTCTGGGCGTATAGCTCAGTGGCAGAGCGCGTCTCTGATAAAGACGAGGTCGAAGGTTCGATCCCTTCTACGCCCACTCAGTCAAGGCGAAGTCGGGCGCGGTAAGACTGAAGCCGATGGTTCGATTCCATCCAGCCCACATTTTAGAAAAGCGCAAGGGAATAGTTCGGGCGGTTTTCGCTCCGCCAGGGCGGGCGAGCCTGCCTGCCTTCGGCGGCGAAAACCGTCCGAACTATTTCAAGAATAGACCACAAATTCGCCCAAATTTTAGTACGGGGCACAGTAAGGCTGGAGGTCGAAGGTTTTCCCTCCGGCTCCCGATTCGCCAGTTGGCGGAGAGGTTTGCCGGAGCCCCGTTAGCGGGATTGCATTTTGTGCCCACGAAGTATTCGTGGACAAAACGGGAACAATCCCGCAGAATCGCGCAGCGATTTGTGCGGGACGATTCCTTCCGCGCACGGAACATTTCCTCCGGTATTGATGAGGAAAGAATGTGGTTTCGGCGGTCGGATTATCTCTTTGCGCGGCGTAACGCGAGTAATGGACGACGGAGAGGTGATTGTTATCGGCTGTCTGCTTGTCCAGAAAGAGACCCTGACAGAATAGAAAGAATTGAAGTGCGTTGAGAATTTTCGGCCGTTCACGAACGGCTGTTTCTGTTATATTATGTAGAAGTATGTTGGAAGGTGAAAAACTCTCATTGCCCGAGCAAGAAGAAAGAATGCTGAAATTTTGGCGTGAAAGCAAAGTCTTTGAGCGTTCTTTTGAGAGAATGCGCGGCCGCAAAGCATTCCGGTTCTACGAGGGACCTCCAACGGCTAATGGCAGACCGGGCATTCACCACGTTCTTGCGCGAGCATTTAAAGATGTCATCTGTCGCTATAAAACCATGCGCGGTTTTTATGTTGAACGCAAAGCCGGATGGGATACGCATGGGCTTCCGGTTGAGATCGAGGTGGAAAAAGAGCTGGGGCTTAAAACCAAAAAGGATATTGAACAATACGGCATTGCCGAGTTTAATCGTAAGTGCAAAGAATCCGTGTGGCGCTATAAAGACGAGTGGGAGAAGCTCACCGAGCGTATCGGTTTTTGGCTTGACCTCAAGAATCCTTACATTACGTATCAGGCGCCGTATATTGAAACGTTGTGGTGGATTATCAAGCAATTTTGGCAGAAGAAACTTTTGTATAAAGGACATAAGGTGGTGCCGTGGTGCACGCGATGCGGGACTGCGCTTTCTTCGCATGAGATGGCATTGGGGTATAAAGAAACGGTTGATCGCTCGGTGTATGTGAAATTTAGGGTGAAGCATGAGTACTTCGACTCCGCTCAGGACAAGAAAGAATGGAAGAGCACTTCCATTCTTTCTTGGACAACGACACCATGGACGTTACCGGGAAACGTTGCGCTCGCGATCAACCCAGGTCATACGTTTGTGTGCGTACCCGATCCGCAGATAAAAAATCATTGGATCGTGCTTGAGCTTGAAAGTTTTAAACGGCTTTTGACCTCCGGCGTATTTCCCAAAGGATATGAGTCGCAGTTTTCCGCTCCTCCGTCGGCGTGGCGCAAAGGAGAATCTGGGAATTATGATGTATTCGATGGTAGGCGCCTTCTCGGTATCGAATACGAACAGCTTTTTAAGGTCAAAGAATTGCAATCCAAAAATTCGTTCAAGGTGTATGCGGCGGATTTTGTGGGTACCGGAGAGGGAACCGGCGTAGTGCATACGGCAGTGATGTACGGCGAAGATGATTATCAATTGGGCGCGAGAGTGGGATTGCCAAAGGTTCATACGGTCGATGAAGGCGGCAGGTTTGTCTCGTCCGCGCCGGTCGTCGCCGGGCTGTACGTGAAAGCGAAAGAAACCGACGAAAAAATTATCCGTTACCTTGATGAACGAAAATTTTTATTCGCCGAAGAACAGTATCGGCACGAATATCCCCATTGTTGGCGGTGCGACACGCCACTTTTGTACTATGCGCGCGATTCGTGGTTTGTAGCAGTAAGCAAATTGCGTAAAAAACTGAAAGAAAACAATAAGCAGATAAACTGGATTCCGTCACACATCAAAGAAGGTCGGTTCGGAGAGTGGCTGAAAGAAGCGAAAGATTGGAATTTTTCCCGCGAGCGGTATTGGGGGACGCCGTTGCCGATTTGGGAGTGTACCGGATGTCGAAATTTAGAAGTAATAGGCAGTCGTGAGGAGTTGACGCAGAGAACAGGGCTGGCGAAGAACCGTTATTTCGCAATGCGCCACGGAGAAGCGCAGATGAATGTGCAGGGCATCGCCGATGCGCACAGTGGAAGAAATCATTTGACGTTGCGGGGTAGAGCTCAAGCCGAGAAGACAATTTATGCTTTAAAAAGAAAGGGAGTGATACCGGATATTATTGTCAGTTCTGACGTGCTTCGGGCGCGCGAAACCGCCGAAATTGCGGCGTCGATTTTAAGCATCAAGAAAGTAATTATTGACCCGCGCATCCGCGAGGTGAATGTGGGTATTTTTGAAGGCGGACCAGTGCGCGGGTACAGCGATTATTATTCTTCGCGCATTGAAAAATTCGTCAAACGGCCGCCGGAAGGAGAAAATTTAGCCGATCTTCGTAAACGAGTGATAGAGTGTATCGAGGAAACGGAAAAAAAATATAGCGGTAAGACCATTTTGTTTGTCAGCCACGAATATCCCATTTGGATGCTTTATGGTGGATCCCGGGGTTTGTCCGACGAGGAAACCATTGCGTTGCGTAAAGGGAAACAAGAAAAGGACTTTATCGGATTAGCAGGAGTGGTGGATATTGAGTTTGCGCATCTTCCGCGCGACGATCAGAGAGCCGTAAATCTTCACCGTCCATATATAGACGGCGTAGTTTTTGGTTGCAGAAAGTGCGGCGGTAGAATGATACGCGTCAAAGAATTGGCAGACGTATGGTTTGATTCGGGCGCAATGCCATTCGCCCAAAATCATTTTCCGTTTGAAAATTATTTTGTCAGGCGAAATTCCAAATTCCAAATTCTCCTTCGATCCCGAGCTCAGGACCGAGGGGCAAATTCCAAATTCAAGAAGCTTTCATACCCGGCAGATTATATTTCTGAAGCCATTGATCAGACTCGCGGATGGTTTTATACGCTTTTGGCGGTTGGCACGTGCTTAGGATGCCGGGCGCCGTATAAAAACGTCATCTGCCTCGGACACGTGCTTGATAAAAACGGCGAGAAGATGTCGAAATCGAAAGGTAATGTTGTTGATCCGTGGCAGATGATTGAAAAGTACGGAGCCGACGTAATTCGTTGGTATTTCTATTCCGTAAATTCTCCGGGCGAGCCCAAGCGGTTTGACGAGGGCGATCTGACGAAAACGCTGCGCCGTTTCTTTCTGACATGTTTAAATGTTTGCATATTTTACGACACTTACGCCGATAAGAGCGCTGACGTTTTCAGGGTTCCGATTACGAATCCTCTTGATAGATGGATTCTCTCGCGTTTGCATCAGACGATTGATTGGGTCGCGGTGAATATGGATGTGTATGAGATTGGCAAGCCGATAAAACTTATCGAAGAATTTGTTGACGATTTGTCGCGGTGGTATTTGCGCCGTTCGCGCCGCAGATTGCAGAAACCGGATAATCGAAGCGATTTTCTGGCAGCATCATTCACGCTGTCGAATGTGCTGTATTATTTGTCGGTTATGGTAGCCCCATTTGCGCCATTTTTTAGCGAGATGATATATCAGGAATTAGTGAAGGTCTGCACGCCCGTGTCGCCAAAAAGAGTAAAAAAACAGTCACGGTCTACCAGTTACAAGCTACCGACATCGGTTCATCTCGTTGATTGGCCGAAGCCGCGCAAAAGTTTGATTGATAAAAAACTGCTCAGCCAGATGGAAGAGATTCGCGTTATTGCCGCAGAAGCGCTTGGGTTGCGGTCTAAAGCGGGGATAAAAGTAAGGCAGCCGCTCGCCCAAATCCAAATTCCATCCGCCAGCTGGCGGACCAAATTCCAAAAGCTGCAAAAAAGTCAGGCGCTGTTGAACATTCTCAAGGATGAAATCAATGTAAAAGATGTAACGATCGGAAAAGAGTTGAAGCTTGATACCGTGATTACGCCCGAGCTTAAAGAGGAGGGGATTATACGGGATTTGATCCGGATGACGCAAGAATTGCGCCAAGACGCGAAATTTAAACCGAAAGACCGTATTTTCGTTTGGTTTAAAGCCGAACACAACCTTCGTGCGATAATCGGTAATCGGCAAAGAGAATATACGAAAGAGGTCGGCGCGCGCCGGGTTGAATTTACATGGCCGGAGAAGTTTGATGCGGAAAAGGAGATTAGAATCGACGGCCAAAAGATCGACGTCCGAATCAGAAAGGCGTAGGCACGTTGTAATTGCTCATAAATCCGAGGTATTTGCCTTTTGGCATGACGGCGCAGAGAGATACTTTTAAGTTGCGAGTAGATACGGCATATCGGCCTCACTCTACCTTTCTTTCATTAAAAATCGCGTTGGCCTGATTGAGTAATTTTTGGTAGAGGTTTTTCGGTATTCGCGTCGTATCCGGGTCATGTGTTTGGCCTTCGGTAAAGCGGCTTGTTTCCATTAATTTGTCGCCCGATTTACGGAAAACGAAAAAGACATTTCCGGCCCTTGCCTCTATTTTTAAGACAGAGCCGTTCGTATCTCGTTCAACTTCCAGGATGTCAATTTCTCGTTTTGGCTCCTCACGATCTGGTACCGAAAGTCGCTCGCCCATGTTATATACATCATTCTAAACTACTTTTATGAATTCGCAAACACGCCTGTCGCAAACACGCCAGTGCCAAAATTGTGGACAGCAGTTTCGCGTCGAACCGGAGGATTTTGCATTTTATGAAAAAATCAAAGTTCCACCGCCGACGTTTTGTCCGGAGTGTCGGATGAAAAGACGCATGCTGTGGCGCAACGAAAGAAATCTCCATAAGAGAAAATCAAGTCTTTCCGGAAAAGAATTAATCAGCCAATATGCGGATGACAGCCACTTTCCAATTTATGATGTGTACGAGTTTCATGCTAGAGATTGGACTCCCGCAAGTTTGGAATATAATCCGGGGCGTGGCTTTTTTGAACAATTCCGGGAACTACAACTGAAGGTTCCCCGTTGCGCATTGCTTACAGACCTTCAGTCCATTGAAAACGGAAGCACATATCAGAATTCCGCTAGCCGTAACAAGCGCTGCTACATGGTCAGCGCTTCGGGAGATAATGAAGACTGTCTTTACAGTAATAATCTTGATTACGCGAAAACATCAATAGATTGTCTTTGGTGTCGACGGGTTGAATATGCCTATGAGTGCATAGATTCACTTGATTGTACGCGGACATTCTTTTGCGATGAATCCAGGCAATGCATTGATTCTTGGTTTTTGTACGACTGTCGGAACTGTCTGAATTGTTTTGGTTGTGCGGGTTTGAGAAATAAGTCTTACTGTTTATGGAACAAGCAGCTGACTAAACAAGAATACGAAGCGCAAGTCGGAAAGATACTGGAAAATTTAACGTTAGAACAAATTAATGATTTTCAGTTGCGGCTTAAAGACGTTTCGCTTTCTTTCCCAAGAAAATACGCCCACATAGATCCCCAAAGCGAATCAACTTGCACCGGCGACTACATCATTAATTCCCAAAACGTTTTCAAGAGTTTTACGGTCCACGAAAGTCAGAATGTGCGATATTGCTCCAAGCTAATAGCGGGCCGGGATTGTTTGGACGTTACGGACTGGGGCGACCCGGCAGAATTATGCTACGAGAGTATTACCATTGGCAAGGGCGCCTATAAGGTTTTATTTTCTTCGAACTGCTGGCCGGAATGCCGCGAGCTGCAATATTGCGATTCCTGTTCGAATTCTCATCATCTTTTCGGTTGCGCGGGTTTAAAGAACGCCTCCTATTGCATTTTGAACAAACAGTACACGGAAAAGGAATACAACGAGCTGGTTCCGGTTATAATTCAAGACACGAAAAAGCGGGGAGAATACGGCGAATTTTTCCCCAAAGAATTTTCTCCATTCTCTTATAACGAAAGCGTTGCTCAAGAGAATTTTCCATTGATTAAAGCAGAGGCATTGAAGCAAGGATTTAATTGGCGCGAAGGCGATGAAAGAAATTACAGAGTTACAATAGAAGCCGTGAATGTTCCTAAAAACATAAAAGAAGTTGATGATTCAATACTGGATAAAATCATCGGCTGTGCTCATAAAGGAGAGCGTAACCATGAATGTGCGACCGCCTTTAAAATTGTTGCGGAAGAACTCAAGTTTTATCGCAGATTTGGTTTGCCATTGCCGCAACTTTGTTTTAACTGTCGGCATGCGGCCAGATTTGCCCACAGGAACCCGCCGAGACTTTGGAAAGGTTATTGCAAGTGCGCCGGGCAGAAATCCGAAAACGGTCTTTATCAAAACACCGCAGAACATCAACACGGAGAAGGAAAATGCTCTAATAAATTTGAAACTTCCTATGCTTCGGATCGAGAGGAGATCGTTTATTGTAGGCAATGCTATAGCGCCGAAATTATATGAATGCTGAAACCAAAATTTGTCAGAACTGTCATCGGGAATTCTGGGTTGAGCCCGAGGACTTTCTTTTTTACGAAAAAATCTCCGTTCCGGCGCCGACATTCTGTCCGGAGTGCAGGATGCGGCGCAGATTCGCTTTCCGCAACGAACGATTCGTGTATAAACGGAAAAGCGATTTTTCCGGCAAGGAAATATTTGCCATGTTCCCGCCAGATTCATTTCAGAAGGTTTATGAAAACGAGGTATGGTTCTCGGACAAGTGGGATCCGATGCGCTACGGCAGGGACGTGGATTTTTCCCGGCCATTCTTGGAACAATTGCGGGAATTATGGAAAGAGGTCCCGACATTCGCGCTCTCGGTTATCTACGGCGTGAATAGCGATTATTCAAACAATTACACGGGATTCAAAAATTGCTATCTCGTATTCAACGGCAACTATGCGGAAGATTGCCTGTATGGCAATGGCGCGAACCATACGAAAAACTGTGTCGATTTTTCTCATGTGGACAAAAGTGAATTTTGCTATGAAACTACATTTTCCGTCGGTTGTTCGCGTTGCTTTTTTTCAACGCGGCTTAACGGGTGTTACGATATGTGGTTTTCGAAGAAGTGTTCGGGTTGTTACAGCTGTTTTGGGTGCGTGAATCTCCGCAATAAGAGTTATTGCATATTCAACGAGCAGTATTCCAAAGAGGCATATGAACAAAAGCTGACGGAATTCCGGTTCAGCTCGCGGGAAAATTTGAACCGGCTAAGGCGGGAAGTTCGTGCATTCTGGCTTGAATATCCCAATAAATATGCAGAAAACAATAAGAATGTGAATTCCACCGGCTCGTACGTTTATAATTCGAAGAACGTACAAAATTCATATCTCGTTCAGGGGGCGGAAGATAGCCGTTATTGCCAGTACGTTTTGGTTCCACCGACTAAAGAATGTTACGATTATACCGTTTGGGGACACAACGCCGAACTTGTTTATGAGGCGGTTGCTTCCGGCTTGGGACTCTATAACGCGAAATTCTGTTGGGAGTGCTGGCCCGAGAACAATCGTATCGAGTATTCATTGTATTGCGCTAATTCGTCGAATCTTTTCGGCTGCGTCGGCGTCAAGAAGAAAGAATATTGCATTTTGAACAAGCAATACGCGAAAACGGAGTATGAGTCCCTGCGGAAAAGAATCGTCGATCATATGGACAAGATGCCATACATATCGGAAATCCGAAATTCTAAATCCGAAATTCAAAAGATTGTATATCGTTATGGAGAATTCTTTCCGCCGGAATTTTCGCCGTATCCGTATAACCACACGCTCGCGCAGGAACAGTTTTCCATCGATAAGGCAGAGGCAAGCCGTAACGGATTTTTTTGGAAAGAATCCGAGACTAAAAATTATGAACCAACAATGACCTGGCGCGATCTGCCGGATACGATCGACGCCGCAAGCGACGATATTTTACGGCAAATCATTCTCTGTGAGGCATGGGAAGCTGGCGAGGCCGAAGCGTTAAAGCATAACTGTACGAAAGCTTTTCGTGTTACGTCCCAAGAGTTTGAGTTTTACCGGCGGTTTAAGCTCCCGCTTCCGCGTAAGTGCTATAACACGCGACATCATGAGCGTATTCAGGAGCGCTTGCCCGTTCATTTGTATCACCGGGGGTGTCAGTGTGCCGGTGAGCTATCCGAAAACGGTCTTTATCGGAACGCAGTGGTTCATGTCCACGGTAATGGGAAATGCTTGAACGAATTCGAAACCTCTTACGCCCCCGACCGCCCCGAAATAGTCTACTGCGAGCAATGTTATAATTCTGAAGCAGCATAAAATACATGCTTAAATTTTTCTCTAAAAACGAGTATGAACAAATTGCAGATTTGTTTGATCTCGGCAAAATAGAGGATATTAAGTATTTTCGGTATGGATATCAGACGCCCAAGGTGGTGATAACAACCCCGAGGTGTAAATTTATTGTTGCAAAGCACAATTTATCCAGCAAGAAAGTTGTTGTTGCGGATATGAAAATTGTTCCCAGGGTTGCGCTCCTGCATGAGATAAATTTCTTAACACACTTAAAGCATCTGCCAGTCCCGCATTACGTCAAATCAAAGCGCGGAAAATATCTCGAGAATTTTAGGGGATATGCAGTAAGCGCGTATAGATTTTTACAAGGCCGGCAGCCTAAAAGGATTACGCCAAAGATGGCGTATCAACTCGGTAAATTTGTCGGCGAATTTCACAGATTGGGCAGTAAGTTTAAGAAAAGAATGTTGGGCAGACGAAGGTTTTATGATTTGAATCCCAAGGTTGTGGCGTTAATGTATCGTTACGCTAAAAAACAAACCCATCCCAAACTTAAGGCAGTCGTTGAAGAGGTAAGGCTGGGAGTAGAAAATAACCGTCTGCCCAGAGGATTTCCTCGGGGTCCAGTTCACGTGGACATCAAGCCCGACAACGAGCTTTTTATTGGAGAGAAATTAACTGGAATTATCGACTTCGGAAATACATATGTAGATCCTTTTATATTTGATGTGGGGAAAACAGTTATGTGGAACTGCCTGGGTAAGAGAGGTTTAGACGGGACCTTGGTCAAGAAATTTCTTGCGGGATACTCAAGAAAAAGAAAGCTTTCCCAGAGAGAGAAACATTATTTAAAACAGTCAATCCTTTTTGCGATTTACAGCCACGTCTGGGTTGATTTGTACCACGTGCCGATAAAATACGTACCGAAAAGCTACACATTATTTCTTGTGAGGAAATTTCTGCCCATAGCCCGCCGTCTGGAGAAAGAACAATTGCGGCAGCCAAAATAATCTAAAGTTATAAAGCATGGGTTCAGAAACTAAAATTTGTCAAAATTGTAAACAAAAGTTCACCATTGAACCCGATGATTTTGCATTCTACGAAAAAATCTCCGTCCCGCCACCGACATTTTGTCCTCTCTGTCGTCTGCAGAGGAGACTTTCCTGGCGTAACGAGAGGTCTTTTTATAAACGCATGTGCGACCTTTGCAAGAAGGCAATAATCGCTATGTATCCCGCAGACGCCTTTTTTCCCGTCTATTGCCGTGAGTGTTGGTATTCCGACAATTGGGATCCACTTGCACACGGGCGGGATTATGATTTTTCTAAGTCGTTCCTAGCTCAGTTTTCGGAACTTCAGAAAGCCGTTCCCCGAATAAACCTTCAAGTCAGCAATTCAGTAAATTCTGATTTTTCGAATCAGATTGCGAATTGCAAGAATTGTTATCTTATCTCGTCCGGGTCTGATAATGAGGACTGCCGATACTGTTTTCGCGTTCTCTATTCAAAGAACCTGACTGATTGTCTTATCGTATTGCGCTGCGAGAATGCCTATGAGTGTATTGAGTGTCTGGGCAGTTCCCGCGTCGCGTTCACGGAAGATTGCGCAAATTCTCTTGATATGCTGTTTTCGTTTGATGTCCGTTCTTCGCAGAATTGTTTCATGAGCGCAAATCTCCGTCGCGCTTCTTATGTCTTTCGGGGTGAATGCCTCTCAAAAGAAGAATACGAAAGCCGTCGGAAGGAAATTGATACGGGTTCCCATAAGGTCATAGAAGAACTCAAAAAGGAGTTTTCCCGACTCAAGAATAAAGCGCTCCATCGTTTCGCAAATGAACGGAACTGTGTCAATTCAGTCGGCCACACCATGAGCAATGCCAAGGATTGTTTCTGGTGTTTCAACGTGGCGGATGTTGAGAATTGTCGATATTGCCTGTTTTTAAACGATGCCAAGGATACGATGGACGTAAATAACGGCTGTTGCAATATGGAGCTTTTCTATGAAGTGTGTACGGCGGGATTGAAGTCCTCAAATGCGAAGTTCTGTGTGGACGCCTGGCCCGAAGTGCGAAACATCGAGTACTGTGATACTTGCCGTGGCGGATCCCATGATCTTTTTGGCTGCATTTCGCTTCGTGGGAAAGAATATTGCATTCTAAACAGGCAATACCCAAAAGATGAATATTTCCGTCTAGTGGATAAGATCAAGAAACAAATGGATGAAATGGCCTATGTTGATAAGCGCGGCATAACGTACCGCTACGGGGAATTTTTCCCATCGGAACTTTCACCCTTTCCGTACAATGACTCGGTGGCTCAGGACCTTTTTACTCTGGCACAAGAGGAAATAGTCGTCCGTGGCTTGCGTTATCGCGAGGCGGCAGAAAAGAATTATGCGATTACCCAAAAATCGGAGGACCTTCCGGATCATATTCGCAGTATCGATGCCTCAATTCTGAAAGAGACTATTGGATGCGCCCACGAATCCAAATGCAATGAGCGATGCACGAAAGCCTTTCGGATAACTGCAGAAGAATTGGGGTTCTATCAAAAATTCAACTTGCCATTGCCCCGTCTTTGCCCGAACTGCCGTCATTATCAAAGATTCAAAAAGAGAAATCCCTTGAATCTTTGGCGCCGTAAATGTCAATGCGCCGGAGCAAAATCAGAGAACAGTATTTACAAAAATACAGCTACTCATTTCCACGGAGTAGGGGGATGTCCAAACGAATTTGAAACCTCCTATGCCCCGGAGAGACCAGAAATAGTGTACTGTGAGCAGTGCTACAATACAGAAGTGGTATGAATCCCGAAACAAAAACATGTCAAAACTGTAAATCCAACTTCCCGATTTACGGGGAAGATTTGAATTTTTACGAAAGATTTAAGGTGGGTTTGCCGAAAATGTGCCCGTTCTGCCGAGCGCAGAGGAGATTGATGTTCCGTAACGAGCGGGTATTTTATAAGCGTAAGTGCGATTTGTGCGGAAAGGAGCACATATCAATGTATAGTCCGAACAAACCGTACAAGGTTTACTGCCACGATTGCTGGTTTTCGGACAAATGGGATTCCTTGAGCTACGGCCGCGATTACGACTCCGATCGGTCCTTTTTTGAACAATTTAACGATTTATGGAATGAGGTCCCTAAGCTCTCGCTCATCTACGTCCGTAGCGTAAATTCCGAATACACCAACATCTCGGCGGACAGTAAAAATTGTTACATGATCGTTGAATCGTCCAATAACGAGAACTGCATTCATTGCTACTGGATTCAAGTTTGTAAGGATTTGGTTAGCGTTTCTTTTTCCCACCGAACCGAGCTTTCTTACGAGAGCGATGATTGTTATAATAGCTACCGGCTTTTTTACAGCAAGGGGTGTCATGATTGCAATAACGGTTATTTCTTGCTTAACTGCCGCGGTTCTTCAAGTTGCATCGGTTGCGTCAATTTGCGAAACAAGCAATACCACATATTCAACAAGCCGGTAAAGAAAGCTGAATACGAATCGTTTTTGAAATCAGCCCGGCTGGACGGTTACAGTGGCGTTGAGGAACTACGGAAGAAATTCTCCGAGTTTTTGGCTTTCCAGCCGAGGAAATTCGCCGAAATTGTGAACGCCAAAAATTCAACGGGAAACTACATCAAGAATGCGAAAAATTGCTGGCACTGCTTCCATTGCTATGATGCCGAAGACTCAAGGTATGGCGTTCATGTCTGGCGGAACGCGAAAAGCTGTATGGATGTTGATACTGCCGGCCGCGGCGCCGAGTTCTTGTACAATTCCATGAATGCCGGCGTAGGCGTTTCAAATTACGTCGGTTCCGCGGTTTGCTGGAGCTCCACATTTGTTCATTATTCGTACTATTGTTTCAACTCAAATAACTGTTTCGGCTCGGCCGGCCTTCAGAAGAAAGATTATTGTATTTTGAACAAGCAGCACAGTAAGGATTCTTACGAGAATTTAAAAAACAGGATTATTGAAGATATGCAAAAAAGAGGGGAATACGGCGAATTTTTCCCGGCCTCCGTGAGCGCTTTTGGCTATAACGAAAGCGCTGCCCAGGAGCAATTTCCTCTCACAAAAGAAGAAGCATTAAGGCAAGGATTTAGGTGGGAAGATTATCCTCGCGGCACGTATGATAAGGGCACTATCTCGTGGGATAGTGTGCCGGATTCAGTCAACGATATCGGCAACTTGGATGTTGCAAAAGAGATTTTTACCTGTCTTCAGTGCAAGAAAAATTACAAGATTATCGCGAACGAGTTTGCTTTTTATAAAAACCTGCAAATTCCTCTGCCGCGACTGTGTCCCGATTGTCGGCATTCGCTGCGTTTCAGCGCCCGTGGCCCGAATCGGCTGTGGCATCGGCAATGTGGCTGTTCCGGCGTTAAATCGCAAAACGGTATATATCAAAATGTCTTTCCGCATTTTCACGGAGAAGGGTGTTGTCCCAACGAATTCGAAACCTCCTACGCTCCCGAGCGTCCGGAAATTGTTTACTGCGAACAATGCT
>MHXH01000019.1:22755-32772 GCA_001824435.1 Parcubacteria group bacterium RIFCSPLOWO2_01_FULL_48_18 | reverse complement strand
GGCATCAAGTTTTCATACCGGCTGGTCAGTTATTGACGGAGTAATTTGTCGCTATGGATATGAAGCCTGAACCGCCGGAGCGGCAAAATGAGTGGCTCGCTTGAAGTATTTATGAAATATGCTATACTATCACAGTTATGCGCACATACGGAGATATTACAAACGGCGATTATGTGGAAATTGACGGAGTGCCGTATCAGGTGCTTGAAACGACGCTGATTCAGATGCAGCAGAGGAGGCCCACGATGGAACTCAAAGTCCGGAATCTCAAAACCGGGCAGGTTTTGAAACGTACATTCAAGTCCCAGCATCCTGTTGAAGAAATCGAAATAGAAAAAGAACCGCTCAAATTCATTTATATGCACCGCGGTGAATTCTGGTTTTCCCGGCCGGATAATTCCAAAGAACGTTTTTTGGTGAAACAGGAATTAATCGGCGATCAGTCGCGATTTTTAAAACCGAATCTCGGGGTAACCGCCGTAACATACAACGATGAAGTCATTGCCGTTCAGTTGCCGATTAAAATTGATTTTAAAGTCATCGAGGCTCCGCCGGGCATCAAGGGAGATACCGCCTCCGGCGGCGGAAAGCCTATAGTGATCGAGGGCGGAACCAAGATCAATGCGCCGCTCTTTATAAACGAAGGAGATATAATTCGGGTGAATACTCAAACCGGAGAATACGCAGAACGCGTTGAAAAGTTTTCCGCTCTGTAGGGCTGGGTCGCATGTTCTTGTGCGGAGTTTATGTAGTTCGCCGTAAAGCCATGCCCGGATTTCCGAGTTCCGGGATGTATCGCTGCAAATGTAAACCCCGCCTAAGCAGCGGGGTCGAGTGGAAAGGGATATGCGCTTTTGAAGCCGCAGGCGCAATGGAATTTCTTGGTGTTTTTGTCGCAACGCTTTTCGAGCTTGCATTGCGGGCAGGGCACGAACCAGGTGTCGGTGCCTCGAAGCCGTGTTTTCGTAGGCGAGATTTGCGAGAGGCATCCGTACTTGGTTAAAATCGCGCGTCTATTTTTCCGGTGTTCTTCAAGTTCTCGTATGGCGTCTTCGTGGCTCTTCACTTCGCCATAGCGTTTTTCTAAGACTTTAAACGTATAGCGGAAGAGGCGTTCGGCGAGCGGAGCGGGGAAGATTTCGGAGAGGCGGTTTTCAAACGCGCGCCGGAGTTCAGCGGGTTTGACGCCCTTGTTTGTCGCGATGGTATGCGCGAGCGCTATCCAAAGAGAAACGGCGAATGATTGGTTTTTGAAATAAGATTCCTCGGATACGGCACGGCGGAGATTTTCTATGTGAATCTTTGTGTCTTCTTGCGTGAGTCGGTCTTCCGTCGCCGATTTGATGAGAGCCGTTTTTCCGGTTTCGACGAGAATTCCTAAGAAGCAGAGCGCAAACTCTTCCGGTATATTCATTATGTCCTGGCGAAGTAGGCGAAAGCCTCGTTCGAAAACCGAGTGGGTGGCGTCCATTTCTGTGCTCCTTGCGGATTAAGGGAACCGTATATATTATAGAGTAAGAAATGTCAAATGTCAACTGCTCTGAAGAAAGAAAAAGTTTATCCTAAGCGCGGTCGAATGGTTTTCGTAGCCATGAGCGGCGGCGTTGATTCCTCGGTTGCCGCGGCGCTTTTGAAGCGGCGCGGATATGACGCTGTCGGCGTCCACATGAAATGCTGGTCGGCCTTGGGGGATTGCGGCATTCAGGATGCCGAAGACGCGCGCCGCGTTGCGGAGAAACTCAACATTCCGTTTTACGTATGGAATTTCGAAGAGGAATACAGAAAGCGGGTGGTGGATTATATGATAGAAGGATACCGGGAGGGGATTACCCCGAATCCGGATGTGATGTGCAATAGAGAAATTAAGTTTGGGTTGTTTTTGGAGAAAGCGATGCGGTTAGGCGCGGATTATGTGGCGACGGGACACTACGTTCGTCTTCGTCGAAAATCCGAAATTTTACCCCGAGCGGAGCCGAGGGGTCGAAATCCGAAATCCGAAATAAACCCCAAACCCCAAACCCCAAACCCCAAACCTGCCTATAGTTTATTTCAAGCAAAGGATCAAAATAAAGATCAATCATATTTTCTTTGGGTGCTTACGCAGGAGCAGCTGCGACACTGTTTATTCCCGATTGGTGATTATTTGAAATCTGAAGTGCGTGAGTTGGCGCGGCAGTTTAATTTGCCGACTGCAGAGAAAAAAGATAGCCAAGGGATATGTTTTATGGGCAAGGTGGCGTTGGCAGATTTTTTGCGCGAATATATTCCGGAGCATCCCGGAAAAGTAATAACGACCACGGGCGAAACCATCGGCGAGCACGAAGGAATTAACTATTACACCATTGGACAGCGGCACGGACTTAATTTGCGAAGCAAGAATAAAGAATTGGGAGTTAAGGGAAAGCGCGAAACCCCGGCGCATTACGTGGCCGCGAAAGACATTGCAACGAATACGATCGTGGTTGCCGAAGGCAAGAACAGTTTGGAGCTCTATAAAAAAGAAGTTTTGCTCGCAGATATAAATTTCATTACATCGTTCCCTTCTCCGATTCGCGCGAATCGGAGAAGGATAGTTTTTGCGCGGGTGAGGTACAGGCAGCCGCTGCAGTCCGCCGCGCTATTGTTCTTGAATTCTCGAGAACTTGAAAATAAGAATGCGCGGGCGCGACTGGTTTTTCGGGAACCGGTAAAATTTGTTGCCGCCGGGCAATCGGCCGTGTTTTATTCTAAGGACGGAGAGATGTTGGGGGGCGGTATCATAAAATAAATTTTATGGCAGGCCTATTGACTTTTTTTACTCTTCTGGTATACTTTTACCAGATCATCAAAGGGTTACTCTAGCGGAGGAGGGGTGTTATGATATTGGGACTTATCGCGGTTTCCGTTATTGCGGCTGGTTTTCTGTTTTTGAGATACTATCCGCACCGAAGAGCGGTTTTAATTGAGGGGGTATTTGATAAGGCCGAAAAAACTACTGAACTTTTCAAAAACACTCGGCTTATCACGTACTGGTTTGATAATTATTGTCGCGAGTGTATGGAAAAAGAAAAACCTAATCCGCTGTACGGGCAATGCCATCAAAGTATTCCGTCTTCTGCCGTGCAGTTGGTAAACTCTTATCAGCCGCAACAGGGCGACCCCATCAGAATCGTTGTATGGAAAAATATATTCGGTAAAGTTATCGCGTACAGAATTGAACGGACGAACTTTGCCGAGGAATTTGGTCCTCGTCAACTTGAGCAAGAGGAACAAGAATGGAGGGCGTATGAGGAGGCAAGGGATCGTAGAAAAGCGCTTGATCTCGGAATGATCGTTTCTGAACTTCGCGCCAAGAGAGAAGAAGACAACATTCGGTATGCCATGGAGCGTTTAGGCATGAGCCGTGGGCAGGTAATCGCGGCCGGATATCATACGCTGCCGAACTCCAGAATTTTAGATATCTCAAGAGCAAAAGCCCTCAGCGAGAAAACAGGGACGACGGTTACTGAAGAAGACGTGCGACGTGAAGAAAAGAAATTTATGGATGAGGTTCTTGTGCGTTCTTATGATGCCCCCTTTTGCGGATGGGAAGCCGACCTTACCCTTCGCTACCACCATGATTATGAGTATGCTGAAACCGGTACGGTAGCAAAGACAGAGGTCGGTGATACGGAGTGGGTATTGCATCATATCAAAACTTGCCCGGTGTGCTTTCCGAAATTCAACAAGATGAGAGAACGGTTTCTTTCTTCGCCGCGCACCCAAGAGTGTTTGACTGATGAAAACATTGCGGAAATTGTACGAACCGGTATGCTGGGTGGCAAAAAGGAGCTTGACTGGCATGGTTGCTTGCGTTGTCATGTTCTTTTTATCCGTCGCCAAGAGGAATACCTGAAAGTTCCTTCTGGCCCGGAATGTTTTACGCAAGCGGACCTACATGGAATTCATACGACCGGAGAAATTCCAGAGGATTGGCGAGCGCATCTTGCACAGTGCTTGCGGTGTCAGTATGCTTCGCGTCGCCATCGGGATATGTGGCTTGATCGGGTTGCTCCGCAGCCGGACATTCCGCGGTTCCGTTTGAAGAACATCAGAAAGAATTTAAAAAAAACGCAGTAAGTTTCGTTAGATCCACGCCCTGAAAAGCGTGGCTTTTTATACGGCCCTGGAGAGATGAAATGCGTTTGAACAAGGGGCCGTTAGGTCCTGAGCGTAGTCGAAGGGTAACTTATCCACATGAGCACTGGGTCCCTCTTGACAGGTTTTTATGGTATGTTAGACTAACTGTTACAGTCTGCATAAAAGGCTTATGTTTTAATTAAAACCATTGACTGTTGGCTATTAACTGTTGGCCCGAGGCTCATGGAGCTTGAAGGCTATCAAGAGTTAACGTCAAAAGATCAAGAGTTATTTATAGATATGGCCGAAAAACAAAAATTTGAGAGGAAAAAGCCCCACGTAAACGTGGGAACCATTGGTCACGTAGACCACGGAAAAACAACGTTGACCGCCGCACTTACCCATATTTTGTTTCTCAAGGGGTTTGCGTCTAAAGAAGAATCTGTTGATCAAATCGACAATGCTCCGGAGGAAAAGGCGCGTGGCATTACGATTGCGTTGCATCATTCGGAATATGAGTCTGAAAAAAGGCACTATGCGCATATTGATGCGCCCGGACATGCAGATTATATCAAGAATATGATTACCGGAGCCGCGCAGATGGACGGTGCGGTGTTGGTGGTATCTGCTGCAGACGGCCCGATGCCGCAGACCCGTGAGCATATTTTGCTTGCGCGGCAGGTTGGCGTGCCGGCCGTCGTGGTATTTTTGAATAAAGTGGATCAGGTGGAGGATCTGGAATTGGTTGATTTGGTTGAGAGTGAGGTGCGGGAACTTTTGAAAAAATATGAATTCCCTGGCGATACTACGCCGATTATTCGCGGATCGGCGCTCAAGGCGCTCAACGTGAAATCGGCAGATGACGCCGATGCAAAGCCCATCCTTGAGCTTATTAAGGCGCTTGATGAATTTATCCCGGAACCAGTGCGGGATACTGATAAGCCGTTCTTGATGCCGGTGGAAGATATATTTTCGATTGAGGGGCGCGGAACGGTGGTGACCGGAAGAGCCGAGCGTGGCATAGTCAAAGTAAATGAAGAAATAGAGGTGATCGGCCTGCGGCCTACGCAAAAAACCGTAGTCACCGGCATAGAGATGTTTCAGAAAATTCTTGATGAGGGGCGGGCGGGCGACAACATCGGAGTATTGCTGCGGGGCCTCAAAAAAGAAGACGTTGAAAGAGGGCAGGTGCTGGCAAAACCGGGCAGCGTCACGCCTCATACGGAATGTGACGCGGAAGTATACGTGTTGTCCAAAGAAGAGGGCGGGAGGCATACTCCATTTTTCGCCGGATACAAGCCGCAGTTTTATATCAGAACCACGGACGTCACCGGAGAAGTAGTGCTTCCTCAAGGAATGGAAATGGTGATGCCCGGAGATACGGTAAACCTTTCCATCAAATTGATTGCGCCGGTAGCGCTTGAGGAAAAACAGCGGTTTGCCATCCGAGAGGGCGGAAAGACCGTCGGAGCGGGAGTAGTGACAAAAATAACGAAGTAAGGGGCTTTGTTCAAGAATTCGAGCCGCAGACGAAGAATTTTTGATTGCAAAACCCTTACCCGCCTAAATTTTTTAACAGACACTGGCAAGATTTTTTGATGTTGTTTGTATAAGCCCCCGTAATTATTTATACATTACGTCTTTGTAGAAAATTTTGGCGGGTGCTCGATTCTGTAGATAAATTTTCATCGTCTGCAGACTCGAAAATTTATACATAATCGGCATGGCCAAAAAAGCCCCTGAACCTAAACAAAAAATAAGACTGCGGATTAAGGCGTACGATCATAAGATTATTGATGTTTCGAGTCGTCAGATTATTGAGGCGATACAGCGGCAAGGGGGGGAGGTGATCGGCCCTATCCCGCTCCCGACCGAAAATCACCTGTATACGGTGAATCGCTCCACGTTTGTTCACAAGAATGCGCGGGAGCAATTTGAATTGAAGGTGCATAAGCGCGTGATAGACATATTGAACCCCGGGCAAAAAATCATAGATTCGCTCATGAATTTGAATCTTCCGGCAGGAGTGGATATTGAGGTGAAGATGATATAAAGAGCGTGGGTAGGACGCCGCCAAAAGCTGGGCCAAAACGATGTATATCGCATATTCATTTAAATACCCTTTACCTGGGATTATAAGGTAATCAAAGGATTAGCTTGATTTGGGCTAGATAGTTTAGGAGTAGCCGGGCTAAGCCCCGGCGCTTTGTTTGAAAGCTGTACGCTACGCCCTATAATTGTTATGAAGTTTATTCTTGGAAAAAAACTCGGCATGGGTCAGGTGTGGAACGATGATAAAGTGGTTCCGGTCACCCTTGTTGAAGCTGGTCCGGTTACGGTTGCGCAAGTGAAAACAAAATCGCGCGATGGCTATGACGCTGTTCAAGTCGGATTCGGCAAGAGAAAGCGCCTTACGAAGCCGATCGGCGGGCATGTAAAAGGATTGGGGAATTTAAGATATATAAGAGAATTTAGATTAGGATCAGCGGTTAATAGTCAAGTGCCAAAAATGAATCGTGGCGACATCGTTGATGTTTCGGTATTTCAAGAGGGCGACAGGGTGAGCGTGAGCGGCATATCGAAAGGGAGAGGATTTCAGGGGGTGGTGAAACGACACGGCTTCCATGGTGGTCCGAAGACGCACGGACAGAAAAATAGATACCGGGCACCCGGTTCTATCGGGAGTACTGCGCCGCAGCGGGTGCTTCCCGGTCGAAAAATGGCGGGGCACATGGGAGTGGAACGAGTTACGGTGAAAAATTTAGAAGTAGCGAAGGTTGATAAAGATAAAAACCTGCTCTTTTTGAAGGGAGCAGTGCCGGGGAATAGGGGGTCGTTACTAGAAATACGAGGAGGGTAGATAAATTCGAAGTCCGAGGCACGAAACCCGAAACAGAAAGATAATTAATCTCGAAGCACGAATTTCGAAGCACGAAACAAATTCGAATGATCAAAATTCAAATGACAAGAAAGTTTTGAACATTTGGTAATTAAGATTTTAGAATTTGCTTCGAATTTCGTATTTCGATATTCGGATTTAGCTTCGATTTGTTTCGAATTTCGATATTCGAATTTCGGATTTCAGATATTTGGAGGTAGCAGTATACAACAAAAAAGCCGAAAGCGTTGGAAAAGTAGAATTGCCCGATAGGGTATTCGGTTTACCGTGGAATGCCGATTTGGTTCATCAGGTCGTCACTGTCGGGCAGGCTAACCGCCGCCGCGTTTTGGCACATACGAAGGGGCGCGGCGAGGTCCGTGGCGGGGGAAGGAAACCCTGGAGGCAGAAAGGAACCGGAAGGGCGCGCCACGGCTCGATCAGGTCGCCGCTGTGGAAAGGAGGAGGCGTTACGTTTGGTCCCACAAAAGATCGCAATTTCTCTAAGAAAATTAACGATAAGATGAGACGCAAAGCTTTGTATATTGCGCTCTCGCGCAGACTGAAGGACGGCGCGTTTAAAGTGATTGATGAATTCGCAAGCGTCTCCGATAAGACCAAACACGCCGCCGCGTTTTTGAAACATTTTTCCAGAGGCGAGCGCGGCACCTTTTTGCTTATTCCGGCAGCGCATCAAAGGGATCTGTACCGCGCGACGGCTAATTTAGATAACGCGCGCGTCGTAGCAGCAGATTCCCTTAATACTGAAGATGTGCTAGCATATACGCATATTCTCTTGGAGAAGAATGCCATAGAGATATTAGAGAAGCATTACAAACTTTAATTCCATGGGACTTTTTTCCAAATTAAAAAAAGATAAAAAACCTGATGATGGCGAGAAAGAAACAGAAGCCGCGCCCGCAAAAGAAAAACAGAGTAAGGCGCCGGTCGCCAGTGTCGCCGTGTCATTCCTTATAAAGCGTCCGTGGATTACCGAAAAAAGTACGAATTTTTCAAAGCTGAACCAGTATGCATTTTTGGTTGCGGATACGTGTAATAAGCAGGAGGCAAAAAAAGCCATCGAGGCGATTTATGGAGTGGATATTACAAAAATGAACAGCGTGCGTACGCCGGGGAAGCGGCGGCGGCTGGGCGCGTCAACGGGTTTTAAATCCGGGCACAAGAAAGTCGTTGTTACCCTAAAGCAGGGGCAGACGATAGATATTCTTCCTCACTAATGAAAACGTATCGTCCAACAACTCCATCGCGAAGACAAATGACCACGGTTGATTACCGTGGGATGCTTTCTGGTGCGCTGCCGTTCAAGCCGCTTATGACCTCATGCAGGCGGGCCGTCGGCAGGAACAACCAGGGAAGGATTACGACCCGTCATAAAGGCGGGGGAGAAAAAAAGCGATATCGAATGATTGACTTTCGGCAGGATAAGTTTGAAGTCCGTGGCAGCGTCGAGACAGTTGAATATGATCCTTTTCGGACGGCATTTATAGCGCGCGTCATATATCAGGACGGTGAGCGTCGTTATATACTCGCTTCTAAAAATATGAAAACGGGCGACGAGGTGCTCGTTTCAGATCACGCGCCGCTTCAAGAGGGAAATCGCCTTCCTTTGAAAAACATACCCGTCGGCTACTTTGTCTGTAATGTTGAGCTGGTGCCTGGGAAAGGCGGGGTGCTGATACGGTCGGCCGGCAGCAGCGCGCAAGTATTGGGACAAGAAGGAAAATATACGCATCTGAAAATGCCGTCCGGAGAAGTAAGGAAGGTATTGGGCAGTTGTTGGGCATCGCTCGGTCAGCTTTCTAATGCCGCGCATAATTTGGTGGTCATCGGCAAGGCCGGACGATCGAGGTGGCTGGGGATTCGGCCGACCGTGCGAGGTTCTGCCATGAATCCGCGCGATCATCCCTACGGCGGCGGTGAAGGTAGGGCGCTTCGCGGCACAAAGCGGCCAAAGACGCTGTGGGGCAAGGTTACCGGCGGAAGAAGGACGAGGAACAAGAAGAAATGGTCGAATACACTAATTGTGAAGAGAAGAAGTTAGCAATGGTCGAAAACCATGACCAGAAGCCTGAAAAAGGGTCCATACGTTGATCCAAAACTTATAAAGAAAATATCGAGACTGTCGCCCGAAAACAGAATGATTATTAAAACATGGTCTCGTGGTTCTCAAATTTCTCCTGAAATGATAGGATATACTTTTGGTGTTCATAATGGCAAAGACTTTGTAGAGGTGAGGGTTGTGGAAGATATGGTGGGGCACCGGCTCGGAGAATTTTCTCCGACGAGGAAATTTACCAAGCACGGCGGAAAAATACAGAGAGAATTGGAACAAAAAGCTGCTGCTACGCAGACCCAGGCGCAGTCAGAACAAAAGAAAGCGTAATAGCTTTTTAACTGGCAGCTTCTTAGCTTTTTAGGAGAATTCCTAATAAGCTACAAGCTAACATGAAAGCAACCGCAAAATTAAATTATCTCCATATGACGCCGCGGAAAATGAGGTTTGTGGCGAATGTGATTAAGGGAATGAGCGTGAAGCAAGCGCAGGCAGAATTGATGTATCGATCTCAGCGGGCGGCAACGGCGTTGCGGCTATTGTTGCGTTCTGCAATCAGCAATGCGAAGCAGCTGAAGCTCAACGAGGAAAAGTTATTCATTTCCGATATCAGAGTGGATCAGGGGCCGATGATAAAGAGATTTTTGCCAAGGGCGATGGGTAGGGCTACGCCGATTCAGAAGAAAATGAGTCACGTCTCTATTGTCCTTTCAGAGTCGGATTCGCTCCGGCCGGTGAAATTTGTTGTTCCTGAAGTGGTGAAAAAAGAGAAAAAAGAGAAAAAAGGGAAAAAGAAGGCCGGAAAAGGACGGGAGGCGGATAAAAAAGAAGGGACGACGGCCATGCCACAACCAAGGACGGACGAAAAAGAGATGATTATGCCTAAAAGAGATAAACCATGGACGAGATTTGCGCGGAGGATATTTAGAAGAAAAAGCGTATAGGGCTTTGTCAAAATTTTCAAGTC
>MHXH01000019.1:0-22735 GCA_001824435.1 Parcubacteria group bacterium RIFCSPLOWO2_01_FULL_48_18 | reverse complement strand
TCCTGAGCAGAAGGCGAAGGATCCCGTGAAGTTACGAAATCCCTCGCTCCGCTCGGGATGACTCTTGAGAGAGTCAGTTTCGCTCCAAAATTTCGACAAAATTGGCATGGCACGAAAAGTTCATCCAAAATCATTTCGGCTCGGCATCCTGGAAGATTGGCAGGCGCGATGGTTTTATTCCAAAAATTATAAGCAATTTCTTGAAGAGGACGAAGCGATACGAACGGTGATTCGTGGTCGTCTGCGTCAGGCGGGCATTGATGCGACTGAGATAGAGCGCTCCGGTCAGAATATCAAAGTCAGGGTGGCTACGGCGAAACCTGGTTTGGTGATTGGCAGATCGGGTAAGGGAATTGAGGAATTGAAATCAGCGATCGATTCGGCCATAGTCCGTATTCGGAAAAAGAATACATTCAGCAAGCCGTATACGCTGAGCATTGACATTGAAGAGGTGAAGCGCTCCGACGTTTCGGCGTCCATAGTGGCGCAGAATATGGTTCAGGAGATAGAAAGGCGAGTTCGCTTCCGGCGGGTCATGAAACAATCACTTGAAAGAATAATGGAACATAAAGACGTGAAGGGAGCAAAAATCAGAGTATCGGGGAGATTGGATGGTTCGGAAATCTCGAGAGCGGAATGGCTTTCCTCGGGGAAAGTACCGATGCATACGCTACGGTCGAAGATAGACTACGGAGAAGCTACGGCATTTTGCACGTACGGCACCGTCGGGATTAAGGTGTGGATCTATAAAGGAGAGGTGTTTTAAGCTTTTTAGCTGGTAGCTTCTTAGCTTTTTAGGAGAATTCCTAATAAGCTATAAGCTATAAGCTACAAGCTAGAATGTTGTTACCAAAGAAAGTAAAACATCGAAAATGGCAGAAGGGGCGATCTCGTAATAGGAAGATTGAGACTCGCGGCACAGAATTATCGTTCGGCAATTTTGGTTTGAAATCGCTTACGAGCGCGTGGATTACTTCTCGTCAGATTGAGTCCGCGCGAAAGGCAATCACCTTTTATAGCAAGAAGAGCGGAAAGATGTGGATTCGGATTTTTCCGGACAAACCGGTTACGAAACAGGCTCCCGAGAAAACGCTCGGCGGCGGAAAAGGTTCGGTAGATCATTATGTGGTGCCGGTGAGACCCGGACGCGTTCTTTTTGAAGTTGACGGACTTGATGAGGTGTCGGCGCGCGCAGCGCTTAGAAATGCGGGATTTAAACTGCCGGTGAAAACAAAAATCGTGAAACGGTAAGAAATCTCCTAGCTTGTAGCTTGTAGCTTGTAGCTTGTAGAGTTCCGTTCTAAGAAGCTAAAAAGCTACAAGCTAATAAGCTCTGGTGGCATGAAACAAAAAAAAGTTCGAGAGAGAACCGATGATGATTTACGCGATTTGTTTATACAGCTGAAGGAGCGGCTTCGGGTTTTGAGATTCGATTTGGCCGCCGGAAAGGTGAAAAATGTAAGAGAAATTCGGTCAGTGAAAAAAGATATTGCGAGGATATTGACAGAGATTCGTAGTAGAAACAAGAAACAAGAGGCTAGTGACAAGTGACAAGCGACAGGGGATTTATTTTTCTTGTTGCATGTCGTATGTTGTATGCTACTCAATTGAGAAGACTACAGGGCACAATCATATCGAATAAGATGCAAAAAACGGTTGTCGTGAACGTCCGCAGGCTTAAAGTGCATCCGAAGTACGGAAAGAGGTTCTGGGTTGACACAACATATAAAGCCCATGACGAGAAGGGAGAATTCCGAGTCGGCGATGAAGTGGTTATTGAGGAGACGCGGCCGCTCTCGAAAGAGAAGCGGTGGCGCGTTGTGAAATTGGTGAAGCGCCTTGCGCTTCAAGAGATTGACAAGAATGTTTGAATCTTTAGTTTTTAGGGTTTTAGCGTTTAGGTCTTCCTAAATTCTAGAGTCTAAATTCTATATTCTAGTGCTTGATTCAAGAACGTTCCATACTCAAAGTAGCTGATAATAGCGGAGCGAAGACCGTCCGCTGTTTTAGGGTGTTAGGCGGGAGCAGAAAAAGATATGCGCGAGTGGGAGAAATCGTTGTTGCGTCTGTTCAAAGCGCAGAACCTCCCCATATGGGTAAGAAAATTAAGAAGAAAGATATTGTGCGGGCGGTGATCGTGCGGCAGAGAAATAACATAAGAAGAAATGACGGCAGCTACGTCCGATTCGATGATAACGCCGTAGTGATTGTGGAAAAAAATAATGAGCCGATTGCGACAAGGATTTTCGGACCCATCCCGAGAGAAATTAAGGAACGAGGATTTATCGCAGTCGCGAATATGGCGGAAGAAGTTGTATAGGGCCTTGTCAAAGTTTTCAAGTCTCGAGGATGTATCGAGGGACGCAGAAAATTTTGTGACAAAACCTATATCCTGAGCCCGTCGAAGGGTTTCAATACTGTAATTCTTCGACTTCGTCGCGTTAAACGCGACTTCGCTCAGAATGCTCAATTTTGTAGCGAAATTGACCGAGTCGAACTCGGTCATCCTGAGCAGAAGGCGAAGGATCCCGTGAAGTTACGAAATCCCTCGCTCCGCTCGGGATGACTCTTGAGAGAGTCAGTTTCGCTCCAAAATTTCGGCAAAATTGGCATGAAGATTCACAAAGGAGACACCGTACAATTAATGGTAGGCAAGGATAAAGGAAAGACGGGAAAGATATTACGGCTTATGGAGAAAGACATGGCGGTGGCGGTCGAAGGTCTTAATTTATATAAGAAACACGTACGGCCGAAAAGGCAGGGAGAAAAAGGTGAAACGATCCATATCGCTCGTCCTGTTTCAATTTCCAACGTGATGTTGATGTGTATGAGCTGCAAAAGGCCGGCCCGACTGGGTTATCGAATTGAGGAATCAGAAACGGGGGGGCAAAAAGATAGGACCAAAAGAAGGTACTGTAAAAGATGCCAGCATATAATATAGCTTTTTAGCTGGTAGCTTCTTAGCTTCTTAGCTTTTTAGGAAGATTCCCAATAAGCTACAAGCTACAAGTTACAAGCTAGCATGGATCTCAAGACGAAATATCAAAAAATCGTTGTCGGAGAAATGATGCAAGCATTTGGTTACACGCATGCCCTTGCGGTGCCTCGCGTCACGAAGGCAGTTATCAACTGCGGCATCGGGAGACTGATGGCGAGCTCACCCGGCGCCGAAGAAAAAGTGCTTCCTCAATTAATGAGCGACCTCGCAGCGGTTAGCTCGCAGAAACCGGTTGTTACGAAGGCGCGAAAGTCAATTGCCGGATTTAAAATACGGCAGGGTCAGATTATCGGATTGAAAGTAACGATGCGGGGTGGCCGTATGTATGATTTTCTTGAACGTCTAATACACGTGGCGTTGCCGCGAGTGCGTGATTTTAAGGGCATTGCTCTTAAGAGTTTTGACGGGCAAGGAAATTTGACGATCGGCATGAAAGAGCATATAGTATTTCCTGAAGTATCAATTGAGCAAGTGAAGTCGGTAGTCGGGTTGGAAATCACGGTCATTACGGATGCAAAGACCCGAGAAGAAGCGATTGCGCTTACGAGATATATGGGATTTCCGATAAAGAAGACATAAACCGATGCGAAAAAATTAATGCGAAAAACGCGAAAAATTGATATGAAAGACTTGGATACGAAATACAGAAATTAAGTAAAAGTTTTTTCGTACCTTTCGCATTAACGATTTTCGCATCGACGATATGGCCAAGACCTCTGTAGTTGCACGAGCATTAAAGAAACCGAAGTTTTCGAGCCGCATAGTGCGTCGATGTTTTCGTTGCGGCCGTAAGAGGGGATATATCCGTTTTTTTGGAGTGTGCAGGATTTGTTTTCGGGAAATGGCCGGGAGAGGGGAGATACCCGGAGTCAAAAAAGCATCGTGGTAATTTAGCTTCCCAGCTTTTTAGCCTGTAACCCCCAAAACGAAGTTAAAGCTTTTCAGTTGGTAGCTTCTCAGCTTTTTAGGAGAATTCCTAATAAGCTACAAGCTACCCCTCGAAACCGCTCGGGCCATTCGGGCTCTGAAGAGCCCTCAGGCTCGATGAGGCAAGCAAGTTGTAAGTTATAAACTAACATGATAGCCGATTTACTTACTCGAATACGCAATGCGCAAGCCGTTGGAAAGGATACGGTGAAGTTGAGATTTTCCGAATTCGATTTTGCGCTGTTAAAACTTCTCGAAGAAAACGATTATATCCATTCGGCCATGAAAAAGGGGAGGGGAACGAAACGTTATCTCGAGGCGCGGCTTGTGTATAAGGACGGCGCCGGCGCGATCCACGAGATTATTCAGGTGAGCAAGCCCGGCAGGAAAGTGTATATCAAATGGGAAGAGATTCGTCCTTACAAGAGAGGATTTGGCATTATGGTGGTTTCTACGCCAAGGGGGCTCAAAATTGACAAAGACGCAAGGAAGCTTAGGGTGGGAGGGGAGATAATTTGTAAAGTATGGTAGATGTTTAGAACCTAAAATTTAGAACCTAGAATTTAGAATTTAGGAACTTACTCTTTGCTATTTTCCTAGATTCTATATTCCAGATTCCGGATTCCAGGTTTTAGATTCTAAGGTTGAGTAAAATCGGAAAAAAAGCAATTGAAATTCCTATAGGAGTCGAAGTCAGTCTAAAAACCGACGGACTGCTTTGTGTTAAAGGGCCGAAGGGCGAAGTGATGGTGAATATGAGAGGAGGACTGATTCCTCGTATCGGCAAACAGACAATTACCATTGATCCGCCGGCCGGTTCGTTGTATAAACAGTTGAAATCGACGTGGGGCACGACAGCTGCCCTCGTAGCAAATGCAATCGAGGGAGTTACGAAAGGATTTGAAAGAAGGCTCGAAATCGAAGGGGTGGGCCTTCGGGCCTCCATTGATAATGGCGAACTCGTTTTACAGCTTGGATTTTCCCATCTTGTCCGATATGTTCCATCGTCGAACGTGAATATAAGGGTTGAAAAGAACATAATCGTGGTGAGTGGGATTGACAGGGCAGTTGTGGGGCAGGCAGCCGCCGACATCCGTTCTCTTAAGAAACCGGAACCCTATAAAGGAAAAGGGATTAGATATCAAGGAGAAACGATCAGGCGAAAGGCGGGTAAAAAGGCCACTGCCGCAGCTTCATAGAGATGCTTAGCGAAAAATACCGGATAGAGAAAAAGATTAAAAGAGATTAGGGTATTATGAATCAGCGTAAGTCAATAAATCTATTAAGGGGGCGTCGTGCTAGCCGGACCCGAGCTAAGATTTTCGGTATGGCCGAAAGGCCGAGAGTGTGTTTTTTTCGCAGCAATAGGTATAATTACGCACAGGCAATAGATGATGAAAGAGGTCATACCGTTGTAGCTGCATCATATCGGAATGCGGATCGAGCAAAAGATACGAAGAAAACAGAGCAAGGAAAAGAACTGGGGAGACTATTGGCCGAGCAGATGTTAACACTGGGCCTTCGGCGCGCTGTATTAGACAGAAGAGGTTATACCTATCACGGAAGAATAAAGGCGTTCGCGGAAGGATTAAGGGAGGGCGGAATACAAATTTAGCTTTTTAGCCGGCAGCTTCTTAGCTTTTTAGAGATTTTCCTAACAAGCTACAAGCTACAAGCTACAAGCTACAAGCTGGAACGTGAAACCACAAGATGAATTCGGTGAAAAAAATTTGGACGTTCGGCGGGTAACTAGGGTGGTTGCAGGCGGAAAGCGCTTTCGTTTTCGCGCGACGATAGTGGTGGGCAATAAGCGCGGTAGGGTTGGTATAGGAACCGCGAAAGGAGTAGATGTTGCTTCTGCCGTAGCAAAGGCAAAGGCGCTTGCAAAGAAGTGCTTGGTTTCTGTTTCGATCAAGGAAGGGACGATCGCTCACGACGTTGAAGGAAAATTCAGCTCTGCAGTTGTGTTTATCAAGCCCGCCAGCAGGGGTCATGGGTTGGTCGCCGGAGGCGCCGTACGCGCAGTTCTTTCTCTTGCCGGCATTTCTGATGCGACGGCTAAAATACTGTCTCGGACTACGAATAAGTTAACGAACGCCATGGCCGCATTGGAAGCGCTCAAAAAATTAAAAGCGTAAAAATTCCCCCACCTTGCTTCATCAACTTCAGCCAAAACACAAAAGAAAACGTTCCAAGCGCATCGCGCGCGGCGGCAAACGCGGTACGTATTCCGGCAGGGGTCAAAAGGGGCAGCGCTCCCGGGCGGGAAGGCGAATCAGGCCCGCGGTACGGGATTTTATCATCCGGCTTCCTAAGCGAAGAGGCTTTAAAAATCCTCCGAAGAGTCCGAAAGCGACCGTGACGAGCGTAGGTGAATTGAATGGTTCCTTTAATGATGGAGATGCGGTAACGATCAAGACGCTTGTCGCGCGCGGGTTGATAGATGTAAAAAAACCCGGTCGTCCTGTGTATGTAAAAATACTTGGCGACGGAACTATCTCAAAGAAACTGACGATCAAGGGGGTTAGTGTAAGCAGGCAAGCGAAAGAGAAAATCGTAAAAGCGGGAGGAACGATACAATAAGTTTTTATCCGCCTTCGCAGAAAACCGCGAGTGTAAGCCCGCGGATGAATGCGAGGCGGACCCGCCGAAGCCTTAGCGAAGGCGGGTGTAACGCTACGGCGGATTCCGCTCCGCGGTATCTCGAAATAAAAGATATCGCGGGTGTAAGCCCGCGGAGCTTCATGTTTTCCAAGGTATTGCAAATCTTTCGTATTAAGGAGTTACGCGTCAAGGTGTTATTCGTGCTTGGTATGCTCGCGGTTTTCCGTATGCTTGCGGCAATTCCGGTTCCCGGCGTTGATCCGGAGCGGTTGAAGCAGATTTTTGAATCAAACCAGCTCTTGGGGTTTCTCAACATATTCTCTGGAGGAGCGCTTTCGAATTTTTCAGTTGCGATGCTCGGCGTTGCGCCCTATATCACCGCGACGATCATCATGCAGCTTTTGACTATGATTTTTCCGAAATTGAAACAATTGTACTACGAAGAGGGTGCAGCCGGAAGAGCAAAATTTAATCGAATTTCCCGTTATTTGACTGTTCCGCTTGCATGCCTTCAGGCGTATGGTTTTCTCAACTTGCTTTCCTCTCCGGCCCAACAGGTGATTGCGTTCAATTCGTACGCCGACTTTGTGCGGGCCGTCATTGTGGTGACTGCCGGCACCATGCTGCTTATGTGGATCGGCGAGTTGATTACGGAAAAGAAGATCGGAAACGGCATATCGCTCATCATTTTCGCCGGCATTGTGGCGGATTTGCCGTCGTTTGTGCGCAACGCGGTTTCCATTTTACAGACGACGCCTAGCGCGGTGCCTACGTATATTGCCTATGCGATACTAAGTCTTATCATTATCGCTGCTGTGGTGGCGATCAACGAAGGCGAACGGAAGGTTCCGATCTCGTACGCCAAGCAGGTGCGCGGTAATCGCTTATATGGAGGGGTAAGCAGTTATCTCCCCTTGAAGGTAAATCAGGCGGGCGTGATTCCCATCATCTTCGCGATATCGATTTTGTTGTTTCCGCAGTTCATTGCGCAGATCGGCGCGGCGTTCAGGCCGGATTTGGCTTCGGCGCTTAACGATTTGGTAAGCAAGATACTGGGAAATCAGATCATATATGGAAGTCTGTACTTTGCGCTTGTGTTCATTTTTACTTATTTTTATACCGCGATTACGTTTGATCCGAAAGAAATTTCCCAGAATTTGCAAAAAAACGGAGGTTTTATTCCCGGTATTAGGCCCGGCCTTTCAACGGCAGAGTTTTTAAGCAAAATCATCAAACGGATTACCTTTTTTGGGGCGATCTTTTTGGGTTTTATCGCGGTGCTGCCGAACATCACCCAGATTCTTACCGGCATTCAGGCGCTTACCATCGGCGGTACTGCGATGTTGATTGTTGTTTCGGTAGCGCTTGAAACCATGAAGCAAATCGAATCCCAGCTTGTGATGAGGGAGTATGAGGGATTTTGAAACTCTGGTTCTATTTTTCCGAAGCAACCCTTCGACTCGTTTCGCTCGCTCGGAGTTCTCCTTTCGCCTTCATGGTTCGATATGTTCACTATGACCCTGAGCTTGTTGAGGGGTCATCCCCGCGGGGTTTCGACTAAGCTCAGTCGAATATCCAAGCCACGGAGTATTCGGCGAAGGAGAATAAAAAGTGGCCGTTGCCTGTTGGCGCCGGCCTTTTAGTTTCTTGTGGTTATTGCTGCCTAGAATATGCTTGCCGTCTGATTTCGCTGACATCTATGCCGAACGTTTCACAAAACTGCTCTCGCGTGGTTACGAATTGCAATTCAGACCGCATGTAGTCATCGCCGTTGTGCCCCATTTCGTCTCCATTGGAAAACGGCACGTATAAGTTTTCGTTTGTTTCTATTTTCCCGCCCTCGTCTTCAATATGCTTTTCCAGCTCCATGAGCATGCTTAGGCCTCCCGTAAACCACGGTTGTGAATCAAACCGGTTATCGTTGACGGTAAATGTGAATATGGGAGTTACGAAATGGATAAGAGACGCAATCGCAACTTCTCGCAGGCGCAGTTCCCTCTCACCTTTTTTGTCGAGCTTTACGTCGTTTAGAGTGTTATAAGTTATCAAGCCTTTCTTAAAATACCACTCAGCGATTTCATGAAACACTCGTCAGTGGTTTTCAAAAGCGCGTTGAGTATACAATGCAATTACGCCGTGGTTTTCGCGTGTACGGTAAAAATTTTTTCTCTCAAGTCTTCCGCGCGGTTTTTCGGAAAGTGAAAGTTTTCCGAGGCCTGGAAGATCAGCGGGCGGCGTTGGCGGTTGTGTCATTGCCTCTCCTTTGTTAAGGTGCAAGACCCGGAGAACGGGGACGCCTGCGTTAAAGCCCTTTTTGGGGGCCCGCAACCGAGTGGGTCCCGGCTAAGCGTCAATAGTATGGTAGCAAAAGCAACGCGCGCCGACTTGACACCCTGGCATTATTTTGCTATACTTATCAAAGATACTAAGCTCGGAGAAGAACTCCGGCGCCGCGAGAAGAACTCGCGGTAAGCAACAAACCCGCAGTATGCCGGAAGAGCCGGCAAGGAGAAACGGATGTCCCGCAAAAACGAGAGCAAGTCATTGGCCAACCAGAGATATTCCATGTCTTGGGGGAATACGACCCCGGTGAAGGTGTTCCGGTTGTCTGAAGTCATCAGGGTGATCGGTGTCATCATGATGTTTGGGGGCCTGATTTTCCTTGTCTTTGGTCAGCTGGGAAAATCTGGGGTGGTGTGGCTGATTGGAGGCTGCGCGACAGTATTTGGAAGTGTCCTTATCGTTTTCTCCCTTGTGTTGGATGCCCGGTTGTTCCGCCGAATTTTCGGGGTGGAGGCGTACGGCATGATCGAATGTCGGGATCGGGTGGTCTTGAGGGAGCTTCGGACGCGGGCGTTGTTGCTTTTGGAACTCTTCACGATTGAGGAGAAGCTCATTGTGGGACCCGCGGCTCTATCAACGCTGCATTATCAGGTCGAATATCTTCGTGTCGTGCGGCGCAACAAGAAGCAGGCGAAGAAGCGTTTCTGGCTGGCTCATCGCGTGGCAAAGGATATCGGCATCGGCGTCGGTGAATCCTGGAAAGACCATCTTCCTGGCGGGCGACTCGACCCGGACCGCAGTTCGAAGCACAGGCCGGATCTGGCGCAGATAGCCTGACGGCTGGACAGTATTGGCCGGACGGGGAATATCTCGTCCGGCCTTGCCTTTTCTCTCAAGACGAATCCTCCAATTGAAAATCAATTTAGTTCGGCTTCGCTCATCACAAGTTACTCGGGACAAGCCCTTCGACTGCGCTCAGGACAAGCTGAATCTTTATCTTGAGTTAAGTCGAAGGGTTGAAGCTTTGAGGGTTTATCATCCTCTAGTATTCGAGCCTTCGGCGGGTAAAACCAGTCGAAGGCTCTTTTCGGTTGAATGGTTAGTGTGGCTGGACTATAATGACTGTAATGGATTTTAAAGGAAGATCATTTTCTTTTTTGGGAAGATCGGGATCCGGCAAAGACACCCAGCTGGCGTTGTTCGTCGGGCGGAAGCTTTCGGGTTGTGGCACCCTCCGTTTGATTACCGGAGATTTTTTCCGGGAACTTGCGACCAAAAAAACAATTGTCGGGGGAAAAGTGAAAGACATACTAGAAAAGGGAGGTTTGTATCCGGAGTGGTTGGCAGCATACTTTTGGGAACGGGAAATTATCGAAAAACTTGCGAATCCTGAAACCGTAATTCTTTTGAGCGGCTCGCCGCGTCGTCTTCGGGAGGCCGAAGTAATGGATGAGGTGTTTGTATGGACAGGGAGAGAATTGATAACACCAATCCATATTGATGTGTCTCAAGAGGAGGCGTTTCGGCGACTTAAGCTTCGGGCTCGCGGAGATGATACGGATGGAGCAATTAATGCACGGCTTGATTGGTTTGAAAAAGATGTTCAGCCGACCCTAGATTATTACCGCAAACAGGATAGGCTTATAACCGTTGACGGCATTGGACCGGTGGATGAAGTATATGAAAGAATGAGAAAATTGCTCGACGCTAGAATTTAGAATTTGGAATTTGGAATACAACCCCAAATCCCAAATTCCGGACTCCAGATTCTAAATTCTAATCCATTGGTTACCATCAAATCTCCACAAGAAATCAAACTGCTGCAGGAAGGGGGCAAGATATTGGCAGAGGTTTTGCGGGAAGTTCAAAAAGCAATAACGTCGGGAGTGACTACGCGATATATCGATGGGCTTTGTGAAAAGCTCATTTTGTCATACGGCGCAAAGCCATCGTTTAAAGGATATCGGCCGGAAGACGCGAAAAAGCCGTACCCGGCGGCAACGTGTATTTCGATAAACCATGTGGTGGTTCATCAACCGCCATCCGAGTATATAATTAGAGAAGGGGATGTTGTTAAAATCGATGCCGGTTTAATCTATAAAGGATTGTATACCGATTCTGCCGTAACGGTCGGCATTGGGAACATCGGCAAAGAGGCGCGGCAGTTGATTGAGACGGTCAAGAAATCTCTTCATGAAGGAATAAAACATGCGCGAGCGGGAAACGCCATCGGCGATATTGGTTATGCGGTAGACAGATGTGTGAAAAGAAAAGGGTTTGTTGTTATTCGCAATCTCACCGGACACGGCGTGGGTTATGCGGTGCATGAGGATCCGGTGATTCTCAATTACGGAAAGCCGGGAAGCGGCATACGGCTTCAGGAAGGGATGGTTATTGCCATTGAACCTATGGCGAGCATCAGTTCTGGGACGGTGATTCAGCTCCCCGATGACAGTTATGCGACGCACGACAATTCTTTGTCGGCGCATTTCGAGCATACGGTTGCTGTAACCGATAAAGGACCTTTGGTTTTGACAGTGTGAGTTCGTACTCGCTGATCGGAATTTATAATTTCTGATTTATAGTTTATAGTTTAGAATTTGGCATTACTCCGTTTTGTAAAACATTATTCTTTTCCTCTTCTGCTTTTGGTAGTTGGTATTTTGCTTTTTTCCAAAAAAGAAGAGCTCATTGATATGGGAAGGGTATTTCTGAATATGCGGCCGCAGTGGCTTCTCGTTGCCCTGTTCTTTCAATATCTTACCTATTTCTTTGAGGCAAAATCCTACGACGTTATTTTGAGACTATGGAAATATGTTGTAGCAGTTGAGAGCATCATGAAGCGTCTTGTCATTTCTCGGTTCATCGGAAGAAGCGTGCCGTCCTTGTCGATCGCGGGCAATGTGTATGTCGCGAAAAAATTTTCTGAAGATGGACTCCCAAAAAACGATGCCATCCAAACGGTGTTGATGAACACCGTGAATTACTATCTCGCCGTTTTGATATTTGCGGCATTCAGCTATCTCTATCTATGGACGCATAATAAACTGACCCTCGTGGAGGTTATATTCTTTGCGTTATTTGTGTTGATCGCGTACGCGATTTTTGCGGTCGGTTATTTCGGGGCGAAAAAACACCGGCGCTTGGGCGTCTATTACGATAAGTTTATCGGTCGTTTCCATACAGCAGCTTCGGAGCTTTTCGGTGAGGGAAACTCTAAACAACAAGAGCGTCCGGAAGAAGGGAAAATTGACCGGAGGGAAGCGCCGATGCTTGTTCCCATGGCGTTCGTCTGGGAGATTGCGAGGTTTTTAGCCGACAGCATAACCATCTATTTCATATTTGTCGGCCTTGGAGAAAGGACTCACTTTGGCATTGTGATGGTTGGCTTCGCAATGGCAACTATTTTTGGATTGATTTCTTTCTTTCCCGGCGGCATCGGACAATTTGAGGCGGCCCAAATTTTGGTGTACGGGTCATTAGGCGTGCCGGTGCAGGCGGCGATCGCGGCAACGCTCATCTATCGATTACTATCATTTTGGCTGCCGCTTCCGCTCGGCGCGTATCTGTATAAGCGGAAAGGATAGCGTACCCGCGCTTTCTGTTTTATAATTGGAATATGGCCAAGCCGTTTCTTTCGGTAATAATTCCTGCATATAACGAAGAAGAGCGTTTGCCGATTACTCTTCTTGATATCGATGCGCATTTGTCCAAAGCCGATTTTTCTTATGAGATTATCGTGGTGAATGCGGCGTCCGCGGATAGAACACTGGAAGTCGCTAAGCGTTTTGGAGAAATAATCAAGAATCTCAAAGTGATCAGCGCAGATAAGAGTCGGAAGGGATACGCGGTACAGCGGGGCATGCTGGAGGCCAAGGGAACATATCGGCTTTTTACGGACGCAGACAATTCTGTTTCGATAGATCATTTTGATAGCATGCTGCCGCACCTTAAGGAAGGATACGGCGCGGTTATTTGTTCTCGCAGCATGAAGGGGTCAAAGTTGTCGCCGCCGCAGCCCTTGCATAAAAGGCTGCTCGGTAAAATGGGGAATCTCGTCATACAATTCACGGTTCTCCCCGGTTTGTGGGATACGCAATGCGGTTTTAAAGCATTTTCCGAACAAGCGGCGACAGCTATTTTTTCGAAAATCATGATACGTGGTTGGGGATTCGACGCGGAGGCGTTGGCACTTGCGCGGCGCCTGGGGTATCGCATCAAGGAAATTCCGGTCGTGTGGGTAAACGATCCCCGGTCGCACGTAACATTTTCCGGCTACCTCGGTACTTTATGGGAAGTGGCGAAGGTGCGATATAATTTGTGGTTTAATCGGTACAACATTAGCGATAAGCGATAAGCGGCAAGTGACAAGCGACGGGGGATTTATTTTTCTTGTTGTGCGTCGCATGTCTCGTGTCGCAACCCCCGTTGCACATATTATGGATAATCCCGAATTGCGGCAAGATATAGTAACCGGCGATTGGGTAGTGCTCGCTGCCGGCCGCGCCTCGCGGCCCAACTTTCTTGACGGCGCAAAAGAAAAGCGGAAGCGATCTTCTTTAGAGGATTGTCCCTTTGAGCAGCCCCAACCGGAGAAGGCGTCGATCATTTATTATACAGATCGAGACAGGAAAGAATGGGGCCTTCAGATCGTTCCTAATAAATATCCGGTGCTTGAGCATGGCGAGGTATGTTCGGTGATCAACCGCTATGGTCCGTACACGTATGCCACCGCTGTTGGTCAGCATGATGTGGTGATAACAAGGAACCACGATAATAATTTTGCGATGCTGCCGCCGGGAGAGGCGAATGCGTTGTTTCGGGCATTCAAGGAACGATATCAGCAGATGGCGCAGGATTCGTGCGTGAATTATTTTTTCGCGTTCCATAATTGGGGGCCGGGGGCGGGCGCATCCATCTATCATCCTCACTATCAGATTCTTGGTCTTCCGGTGGTCCCTCCCGATGTGGAGCGGTCGCTTGAAGGATCAAGAAATTATTTTGAGAAGCACCGCGCATGCGTGCATTGCGAGATGATTGCGTGGGAGCGGCAGTCAAAATATCGCGTGGCGTTTGAAAATGAATGGGCGGTCGCGTTTGCGCCGTATGCGTCGCGTTTCCCGTTTGAGATGAAAATATTTCCCAAAAAGCACCTTCCGAATTTTGAGGAAACCGACGATGGCGATATGCGGTGTGTCGTTGAGCTGCTGCAAAAAACTCTGTCCGCAATGACGCGAGAATTGAACGATCCGGATTACAATTTTTATATCCACACCGCGCCGATGCGGAATAAGAATCTGTACGAGCATTATCATTGGCACATAGAAATTTTGCCAAAGATTTCGGTTATTGCTTCGGTAGAAATCGGTACGGGGATTGAAATTAACACCGTGCATCCCGGGAAAGCCGCGGAGATGCTCCGTGAGCGTGTTAACGCCCGCGGAGAACGCTTGACCCCTGACCTTTGACTTTTGACAACGAGTGTCAATAGTCATTGTTAATGGTCATTGTTTTGCGTTGGAATTTTTGCTGGATTTTTTCGCATCGATCATTTTGGGCATTATTGAAAAGTTTGGATACGGAGGTATTTTTATTTTAATGGCTCTTGAGAGTGCGAATGTTCCCATTCCGTCGGAGATTACCATGCCGTTTGCCGGTTTTCTGGTTTCAAGAGGAGTCTTTAATCTGTGGGCCGTGGTGACTGTCGGCGCGTTCGCAAATCTTTTCGGCTCGCTATTTTCGTATTGGCTTGCGGTCAAATGGGGAAATGCGGCGCTGTTCCTGTTCAACAAATGGCGCCTGTTGACCGAACGAGATTATCTTATTGGCGAACGATGGGTTGCGAAGTACGGCCAATTGGCGGCATTCGTTTCGCGCCTTTTGCCGGTGGCGCGGACGTTTATCTCTTTTCCGGCCGGCGTTTTTCGGATGAAGCTGATGCCGTTTTCTATTTTGACGCTTCTCGGTTCGTTCGGATGGAGTCTCTTTTTAACGTATGTCGGCTTTGCGGCCGGAGAAAATTGGAATGCGCTCCAGCCGTATTTTCACAAGTTTGATTACGCGATAGGGAGTATTATTCTTGCAGGCTTTGCGTGGTGGATGTATCGGCACCTGACCCGGCATAAATAAAGCATAAAAATCCGCCCCCCTGGAGAGGCGGTAACGGAAACTTCGCGAGAGCTTACGAAAATTTATGATCTGCTTCACGCAGCGTTTCATCTATGATGAGCATGCCTTGATCGAATTGGCTTTCCGTGATGATTTGCGGCGGCCGAAGGCGTAGTCGTTTGTAGCCGGTGCCTTCGATAAACAATCCCTTTTCGAATACGCGCGCTTTCACAAAATCGCGGATTTCTTTTGCGGAGAATCCGACCCCTTGCATCATGCCGAGTCCGGAAAACGGCGTAGCCGGATCAAGGAGGCGTTGGTATCGGCCACAGGTTTCCCGAACCTTTTCTGCTATATATGTCCCCATTGCGCGCGTGCGATTCCACCATCGGTTCTGCATCATCCATTTTATCGTTTCAAGCGCGATTGCGGCGCCGAATTGATATCCGCCTGCGGTGGAAGAATCGCGGCCGAACTCTTCATAGTTGAAATCGCTTCTCACAATTGTTGCGCTTACAGGAGCAATGCCGCAGGCAATTGCCTTTCCCAGCGTGACGGCATCTGGATCGAGCTCCGGATACTGTTCGAGCGCGAGCATAGTGCCGGTCCAGCACATGCCTGTTTGAATCTCGTCAATTAGCAGGAGAACGTCGTTTTCCTTCCGCCATCTCTCGAATGCATACAGTAGTTCTCGGTCCGCCGCGTAGAAACCGCCTTCGCCGAGCACCAGTTCGAGGTGCGCGCCCTGGATAATGGTTCTGGGAACGCCGTTCAATGCGGCATCGACTTTTTCTTCAATGCGTTTGATATATGCTTCGGCGTCCGGTATGGCGCCTGTTGCGCGCGGATATGGCAGTACGATCGGATTGGCAGGATGTCCCCATTTTGGAAAGTGCCTGCGGTGCACTTCTTTTGAGGCGTTGAGCGCGAGCGAGCCGAGCGTTCTTCCCGGAAATGCTCCTTCTTCTAACCCGGCGGAAAATGTAAGACAAACCGTCCGTTCGGGCCTCTGATTGAACCACGTTTTGAGGGCTTTTTCATTCGCTTCCGATCCGATGCTGAAAAGGCCTGCAACCATCGGCCGTTTCCACGGGTATAACTCTTTTGTAAGAAAATATTTCAGGGCAGTACCTGCGACAGTGTAACAGTCCGGGTCGGGAACGAATGTTTCTCGGATGAATTCGATAAGTCCTGCGATAAACATGCGGGCGAGCGGGTAGTCCGGCAACCCGCTGAAAGAATTGCAGTTGAGCGTATCGGGGTTTGCTCGCGTGTTGTTGAGTAGTTTTGAAACAACCTCGCGTATACACACGAGCTTTAAATGGGGATTTCCGTATCCTGCCCATGTCGCGCCGGCGCTTGCGAAAAAATCCAAGAGTGTTTTTCCGTCTCTCGTGTTGATGAATACATTACAGGCGCCGTCGGGAACAAAATCCTCTTGTGTTTGGCGCAGAGAAACTTCTTTGGCAATCCGTATAATATGTTCTGCCGGGAGTGTTTCGAAGCTTATGTCCATTGCGCCATGCTCCATTTTCACGGGTTTCTAAGGGGCTGTTTGAAGTTTGAAAAAATATCGATCCGTTGTCAAGGAGTCGTTATAGTTCATAATTCGGTTGCGGAACGAGATGATAAAGAAAATCTCCCTGACTTTGTCGGGGAGATTTATGCTAAAGCAGAGGAATCCAAACAAATATCAAAATAGGCAAGAGAATTACTGAATATTCCAAAAGTAAAATCCTCGTCACCTCCTGTTTCGAGAATCCGACGCCGTTTTTTTCAAGGTGGGCAAATAGCGGTTCTTTTATTTGAGCAATGCCGCTCCATGCAAGAAATGCCGACGCCGGCACCGTTACAAAAAGAGTTTTAAAATAAACCAACTCTTTGTAGTCAAAACCGACCATAAGGAACAGCCAAGAACAAACGGGAAGGATGGCAGCAAGGGCAAGATAGTAGAGGGCGCTGAATTTCTCGAAAGTCGCGGCAAAAAATACGAATCCCATGATTGCGGCCACGGCGATGCCGCCGGCGCTCATAAAAATGTCAATTTCGTTAGTGTAGAAATTGCGGGTGACAAAAACCCCTGTCGAAAAAACAAAAAGCGTGGAAACGCTTACAAGCAATGCCTGCCTCCAAAGAACCATTGGTCCGCCTTATAGCTTATAGGTGTTATGGTTCTAAATATAAAGAAAGCAAATCTCTTTTTAAAAGTCAAGGGCGCCGTAGGTATCTCGATGCCAAGCATCGGGGTTTGTCGCGGCGGTGTTAGGCCGCAGCCCATGTTGTTAGATACGTGATTATACGAATTACTTAAAAACCTTACGATCGTAAGGTTTTTAAGTAATCTTGTGCTTCCAGTTTATTTTTATTTAGGCAGCGTTCCTTTGTTTTCTTCAGAAACATGGAAGATATGAATATGGGGTAAAAGATTAATCGCATCAAGATCGTTCCAGAATTCCTCCGGCAATTTATTTTTGCCGATCCATACACTTTTTTGAAGCATGGTATAACCGAGTGAAACGAGTTGTATTCTTAGCCAATCTCGTTTTGACCTGTTTTGTTCTGGTATGTCGAAGAGGATAATCTTTGTTTTTGATTCTTGTGTAGTTTGATAATCGCGTTTTGCAAACACCCCGGTTTTATTTTTCAAAACTGCCAATTTTTTCTTCCCGAGTTTTGTTATTATCCATGAAGGCGAAACGCCACCTTTTTGTTTCTCAACGAATCCTTTTTTCTTGAGATACGATAGTTGGGAATAGAACGTATCACGGAGTTTTTGATTGTGCTCCGCATTGCGCTGTTCTTGCGTCTTGAAGCGAGGAGCAGAAGGATTGCGAATATAATACCGTGTCATCCGATAGGATTGCGCGTAGCCGCTAAAGAACACATCAAAAAGTTTGTTGTCGGCCGCTTTCTCTATGGTTTCAAAGATGAGTTCTGTTAAACTAGGTTTTTTGAAACGAGGAGGAAATGTCTGTTGATATGTTCCGAGGCGAACTTTGTTTCTATTGGTTTTTGATCGAATATCCATAATATATATTCCTTAGCATGACTTACATAGTTGAAATATACAAATGGCTTAAATAAGGCCTTTTTGATTACGAGAAATAGCTTTTTGGGCTTAATTGCGTAAGTCGTGCTAATTTAATTTTGCGCCCCTGTAAAGTTTAAATTGCCTGTGGTAATGCCGCTTATTGCTACACAGACTCGTTAAAATTAAATTAAGGGAGTAATGGGTTAAGAAGTATACTATTTGTTTGACGCTTTTGCATCTGTTTCCGGGCGGCGCTCCAGCCTTGACTGTATATGTAACTCCATAATTTGATTTTATCTGCAATATACTTAAAAACCTTACGATCGCAAGGTTTTTAAGTAGGGGAGGGACAGTCTTTAAAGAGAATACATAAAAAGGTTACAATATGAGCAATGAGCAAAAAACTCATTATCGCAAATTGGAAGATGAGTCCTAGTACATATGCCAAGGCTGAAACGCTGTTTTTGGCGACCTTGGCTGCCGCAAGAAAATTGTCTCGCGTTGAAACCGTTGTCTGCCCGCCATTTCCGTGGCTGACCGACATTTCGCACAAGTATAAAAAATCTATCAGCTTTGGGGCACAGGACGTATTTTGGGAAGAGGGGGGTGCGTACACCGGCGAGGTTTCCCCAACGATGCTTAAGGGCTCCGGCGTGAAATACGTCATTATCGGTCATTCCGAGCGGCGGTTGTATCTTCAAGAAACCGACGAGATGATTAACAAAAAGATGCTCGCGGCATTACGGGCCGGCTTGGTGCCGATTCTTTGTGTCGGCGAATGGACGCGAAAGGGGAGGCCCTGGAAATGGATTAAAAATTTTGTAAGAAAGCAACTTGCGGAAGACTTGCGAGGGATAGCGAAAATAGCAGGAGGTTCGCAGAAGATTGTCGTCGCATATGAGCCCGTATGGGCAATTTCAACATTCGGCGGCGGCCCCGACAAACCGGAAGACTCGCTCAAAATTATAAAATTTATTAAAGGTATTCTAGACTCTAGATTCCAAATTCCAGATTCTAAAGTAATCTACGGCGGCTCGGTAAACGCCAAAAACGCCGTAGATTTTCTGAAATATCCTGATGTTGAAGGTGCGCTTGTCGGCGGCGCAAGTCTAAGAGCAGGAGAATTTGGAAAAATTTTGTCAGAGGCAAATCTAATTAATGCTAAGCCCAGTTTGTGATATCATAATATAGTATGCGGGGAAGTTTCCGCGAGCGGGCGATAAGACATACTTTGTTCGGCGGCGCATTTTCACGACGCTTTATTTTCTTTTTTCTCGCCGCTGTCATTATTGCCGTTTCGTTCTGGGGGATATGGCAGATTTTTCTTTCACTTCATCAAGCGGAAGCGCAGGCGACCATTGAACTGTATGGTTGGGCATGGGCGAACGTTCCGCAGGCCCTGGAAGAAGGAGCGGGTTGGATCTCGTTCAATTGCGCCAATCAGGGAGTGTGTTCGAGCACGCCGTATGCCGTGCGCATTCAAACATCGAATGGGAGGATGTATGGATATGGGTGGTCAGAACATTTCGGGTGGCTTTCGTTTAACGATGGAACCGTAAGCGGCTCGGACGACTTGAATAATTGTCCGTCGTTTCCGCCGTCTACATGCATTGCAGAATACAACAGCGTGAACGGACAGTTATCCGGTTGGGCACGGTTTGTCACTTCAAGCGCCGATTTTGAAGGGTGGGTGCATCTGCGGGGAAGCAATTACGGAGTTGAGTATAATCAAGTCAGCGGGGAGTTGATGGGGTGGGCATGGGGTGATGTAGTTGCCGGCTGGATTTCTTTCAATTGCCTCAATGAAGGGACGTGCGTAGCGTCTGATTACAATGTTTCTACAAATCCTCGTCCTTCGGGAATAGACCTTGTTGTGTCCCAAGACCCGATGGCAAACGCTCCGCTTGTTGAAAATACTTCGGTCACGTTTACTGCAACCACTACTAACATTGGACTGACCGCCGCCACCAGTACATTCAACAATCGTTTCCAAATCGATTTGAATAGCGTTTCGTTTGCAACCTCTGATGTTATGCTTACGCCGCATCCCACGCTTAGCGGCATAGGCGCCGGCCAGTCGAGCGCGGTTACGTCTGCCGCGTGGACTGCCGTCCTCGGCACGCATACGCTTCGATTCTGCGCAGATCAGCCGTTTCCGGCTGTTCCTGAAGCGAGTGAAACGAATAACTGCCGCGATTGGGTTTTTGCCGTAACGTTTGGCATTCCGACGGTAGATATTAAGGCAAATGGCTCTGATAGTCCTCCGTCGCTTCCCGACAATAGCACCGCAACGCTTTCCTGGGTTACCGCCAATAACCCCGATACTTGTACCGGTTCTTCGGTCGAAGATCCGGGCTGGAACGGTTCGAAAGCAACGAGCAGCGGCTCTGAAGTTCGCGGTCCGCTCGCCGGTCCCTTAACATATCTGTATACCATTACGTGTTCCAATATTGCCGGATTTGCTTCTGACACGGTTGCGGTTGCTATCGGTGCGCCCGCGCCTCCTGCGGCGCCGTCAAATCCTTCTCCGGCGCATAACGCAACGAATGTATCGGTCTATACGGATTTGGATTGGGACAACGCGGCCGGAGCGACGAACTACGACGTGTATTTCGGTACCTCTCCGACGCCTCCGTTTGCCGGGAATACGACGATGAGTTTTTGGTTGCTTCCGGCGCTCAATTACAGCACCCTGTATCGTTGGCAGATTGTCTCAAAGAACGCCGGCGGAGATACGTTCGGTCCGGTCTGGCAATTTACCACCGAGCCGCCCTCGGCGCCGACATGCACCATAGATGCCGTGCCGCAGCTTATACTGTTGGGGCAGGAAACGATGATATCATGGAATTGTTTCTCTCCGGGCGGAGTCGATTCTACGACCCTCAATGGCAGTCCGCCTCCGCCGGCCAGTTCGTCGGTAAGTCAGTGGGGAAATCAGAGCTTTACGCCTCTGACATCTACGCTCTATACTGTCATAGGATGTAATACATCGGGCTGCGGCAGCGACAGCATTTTGGTTGGCGCATACCGGCCGAAAATCAAAGAGGTGCTGCCGAAGTTTTAAGAGAAGATGTTTAACTTTTCATCAATGCGCCACTATTTCTCTTTGCGTATTATTATCGTCACTGTTCTTGCGTTCCTGCTTACCGGAGGGGCGTATTATGTGTTGGCGTTTACCGAACCGACCGCCAATCCGCCGCTCGGCAATGTAGTCGCTCCGCTTACTACCGGTTCGTCCACGCAACAACGCGCCGGACAGCTGGAGCTTATAGGGCTTCCCGGCATCAAACTTCTTCTGGGTAATGCATTTTCCATCGGCGCAAGAGACTCTGTTGGCAACCCCCGCACCATTCTTTTTCCGCTCACCGCATCGGATAATACGGCAATAAACTTCGGCCCCGGAGGAAACCTGATTATCAATAATTCAGCAGGAGTCGAACGGATGCGGATTACTTCCGTAGGCAACGTCGGCATCGGGACGACGGGGCCTGCTTCTGCTCTGCATGTAGTAGGCGTAATTAGAGCAAGTGGAGCAAGTAATGCTATCGCTGTACACAATAGAGCGACAGATGCGTTGTCGTATTTAATGTATAGTCCAACAGCGTCAGAATTGAGATTTTATGATAATCCAAATGCTGTTGATCGGATGACGATAACAAGCACCGGCAACGTCGGAATTGGGACGACGGGGCCGCAATTGCCTTTGCAGGTAAAAAGTAATAGCGGAACTCCGGCTCAAGCAGCTCAATTCACTACTACTGATTGGACGACATCTGTGGGCAGTACATTTCAGATTGGTTTTGGAGCAACTACCGGAAATACATATATCGATTTGAGGGCTTTAACTGGCGGTTGGAATACTTGGGGTAATCTTGTGATGCAATCAGGCGGCGGCAACGTCGGCATCGGGACGACGAGTCCAAAAGGATTACTTCATCTTACTGGAGGAAATGTTGTCACGGATACAGGATATGGATTATATCGCTTCTATTCGGGAACGACAGTGCGAGCTATGATTTTTAATCCCACTGCGGGAATTACCTCGATTCGTGCAACTGACAATGCTGCGACAGATGGAATTTTATTTGAAGACTACGCAGGAGCTGATTTGATGTTCGTAAGACAGGACGGCAACGTCGGCATCGGGACGGCGGGGCCATTGGATAAATTGACAGTAGCAGGCAACCTCGGTGTCGGGGGCGCTGGCTTCAACACTCCCGGAGGTACCTCAGGTCAAGGCATTGCTTTCCCCTCCACCGCTAATGATGCGCATAGAATTTACGGAGAGCATGACGGTGGTGATACTTCAAAACTTATTATTGAACAGCGGGATAATACAGACGATGCCGTGATCTTCCGTCAAGTGGATTGTTGTGGAGCAGGGACACTTGACTATATGCGTATAGCTCGGGATAAGATGTACTATGTAGGCGGCAACATCGGCATCGGGACGACGGGACCTATCACACCTTTAACTATTGCCTTGCCCGGTACTAACAGCGGCGACATATTGACGCTTCGTAGCACAACAAATGGGACCTATGCGGCGTTTGGCCTGGACACTACGGGTGGTTATTCGTACTGGGCTCCAACGACCGGTCAACCATCTGGAAAGGTAGTACTAACAACAGCGGGTAATGTCGGCATCGGGACAATTGGTCCGACTAAAACATTGACCGTGGGTCAAAACACCGCAGGCAATAATACAAATTATGGCATTGAACTTTTGCGTCACGGAACGATGGCAACCCCAGGAACATATGCCGCAAACACTCCAGCTTTTT
>MHXH01000018.1:67899-68367 GCA_001824435.1 Parcubacteria group bacterium RIFCSPLOWO2_01_FULL_48_18 | reverse complement strand
CCTGGTTTAACAGCGAGATGAACCAATACGTGTATTTCGGAGGTTCCACGGTGTATAGCTGTTCGACGAACTACATCACCAATTGTACGACAGGGGGGTCGACGCCGCCTCCTCCGCCGCCGAGCGGATCAGTACCAAGCTTGCCATCCAGTCTGACACAATCATTTTATCCCGGCGCCTCTGATGTCAAACTCGCATGGAACGATACTTCCAGTGATGAAACCGAATTTAAGATATACTACCGGCCTCAAGGCGGAACATGGACAGTGATAAGCTCGGTCGGTACCGGCATTACAACGTTTACTGAATACGGAAAAGCGGCAGGTGCGTATGAATACCATGTCAATGCCTGCAATGCAAATGGCTGCTCGTATGATTCTAATTGGGTAACAGTGACCGTCGGCAGCACTACACCGCCCCCTCCGCCGAGCGAAACCTGTCCTGCTACTCTTCTCGGCTCCGGCTGCC